>DAOUJY010000123.1:0-29375 GCA_034421995.1 Dehalococcoidia bacterium
TAAAATCGGAGATGTTCATGGGGTTCCTCGCTGCGGAGTGTTCTCAACTCGCAGCATAGGGGAACCTCGTGGCATTTTCAAAATCGTCTCAAACTAGCACCAAAGGTTCTCTATGCCATCGGCAGCCTTTTTTGGTAAGCCCTTGCGCGCCCGCTTGATCCCATGCCAAAGCAACGGGCCAGTGTCCCTTGCCATCCACCAAGTCATAACCGCGAACGACGCTGTCCAGACCAAGCAGCCAACCAGTAGGAGGCACATTCCAACAGATTGCAGTACAACGCTGTCTTGATGGTTCCCCCAGATCAGCGACAACGCTCCCAGAAAAGTGACTGACGTTGCGCCCGCGTAAGTGTAAAAAAGCCCGCCCGAGTCCAATACCCGGTTGCGCTTCGCAACCGCTCCAGGGACTTCACTGGCGCCGATATTTACCACAATCCCACCCGCAGCCAAACGCCCCGTTTCCGGATTCCCGCTATCCCTGCCCGTAGTCGCCATGGTGCGCCTCCCTCGGACTTAATCATACCGGCGACCAGCCGGCCTGACAAACCGCCGCGTCCTACTCCGGGAATATCCGCCGGTACACTCCCGGCGACCCGGGCCCATGCACCATGTGCGGCCGCACCTCGTGAGTCCACACCGGCGTCACGATCCGGCTCCAGTTCTGCCAGGCCTCGCTTTGCGCCACTTCCAGCGACTCCATCTCATGCACCGTCGCATACTTGGGTTCGCCCATCACCGCCTGGAACCGCCGCGCGCGGATGTAGCCCGGCACGTCCCGGGTCATGGGCAGACGCTCGTTGTTGTAGGCATCGTTCCACCGCTCTTCCAGGTGGTCCGGGATCGACATCCGACCCACCAGGATCAGCGGCGACATCCCCGCCTGCGCCGTTTCCTCCGATAATTCATCCGGATGCACCCGCTGGTACAGGTTGCGGATGTATTCCGTCCCGATGACGCTGGGCGACATCCGCCGCGACCACTCGGTCGGTTCCCGCAGCCACTTCTGCCACTCGTCGGAATACCAGGCTTCGTGGCTGTCCAGCTCATAGCAAGCCAGATACTTCGGCCCGCCCTGCACCGCCTCGTACCGCGCCGCATCCAATACGCCCGGAATCGACAACCGCTCCGGAATGTGCTCCTCGTTGTACCAGCGGTTGTATTCCTCGTCATTCTCCGGCGCCACGTCGCTGTAAACCAGCAGCAGGCCGTCGCCCTTCCTTTTCGTCTTCGTCGCCATTGCAAATCTCCGCTTACTTCGGCGCCCTTGGCGCGGATTCATCGTCTCATGATCCGGCAGTATAACACCGGGCATCGACGAACTCATGACCACAAAACGTAGGGGCGAATAATCATTCGCCCCCGGCCTGCCCGCACCCACCCAATCCTGTAAATCCTAAAATCCAGCAAATCCTGCTTCTGACAATCTCCCCTTGACCACATCGTGTCAGAACATATATCCTAATTACACCTAGGGCAAACAGCTGTTTTATCCAATCTCATCCAGAAAGGCAGGATTTCACTTCGACGGCCAACCCCGTCAGTTTCCAAATCGCAACCGGTCGCAGTTGGCAAGGCTCTGTTAGACCCGACCACCTCAATAGGATTGCCGGCTGGACCACCGGGACTGTCCGTGCCCGCGCGCAGGTGCGCCTCTGGCGCGCCGAGTACACGAAAAAGTAGGGAAAAAATAGTTGCGTAACCCAAAACCGGCCGTATGCTGACAACGAAGTGCCGCAAGGTCCGCCGCTGGCGGAAAATCCTGCCTTCCCGATCCAAAACCCCGCTCATGGTGAGCCTGTCGAACCATCATCCTGAGCCTGTCGAATGACGAACCACACCCCAAAGGAGACATCGCCACTGAAAACACCGCCCAACAACCCCAACACAATAATCATCCGACCCCGCAACCAACTCCAAAACCGGGAGAGCCGTCTAATCGCACATGGCAAACCATGGCATCGGCGCCCGCGCCGTCCGGTCGCGGACCAGCAGGGTCCCCACCGTCGCCGCGATGGACAGCCCCAGCATCAGCAGGAACGCCCGGTCGTAGCTGCCCCAGATGTCGAAGGCCAGCGCCCCCGCCAGCGCCCCCAGGCCGCCGCTGATCTGGTGGATGCCCGATATCGTCCCGCTCACCCGGCCCAGTCGTCGCTGCCCGAAGATGTTGCCGGAAAACATCACCGTCAGCGGCGCGGTCATCAGGAAGGTGAACCCGTACAGCAGCGCGAAAATCATCACCGCCGGTATGCCCTGCGACAGGATGATCAGCGAGAATATCCCTATCCGCATCACGAAACATAGCAGTGTCGGGCGTCCCGGCCCCATCAGGTCGGCCAGATACCCCGAGGCCAGCACTCCCAGCAGGCCCATCACGCCCATCAGCGCCAGCAGGTTCCCCGCCCACAGCGTGCCCATCCCCATGTCCAGGGAGAACGCCACCACGTGGGTTGCCACGAAGAAGTCCTGGAACCCGCAGACGGCGTAGATCCCGCCCAGCAGCCACAGCTGTCCCGACGTCAGCAGCGACCCTTCCGGTGTCGCCGCTGCACTCGCCGCCGCCGGATTTTCCCGGGCCTGATCGCTCCCGTCCGGCGATGGCGACGGGGGCGGCGCCGCCCGCACTGCGGCCAGCGCGATGGGCGCGAGGATCACCAGGTTTGCCACCCCCAACCCCGCAAAAGACAGCCGCCAGCCGAAACGCACCAGCGACTGCGCCAGCGACCCCACGATCACCAGCTGCCCGGTGGCATTGCCCGACACCGCCACGCTGTTGGCCACGCCCCGCCGTTGCGGGAACCACCGCACGATCATCACGCTGACCACCGGGTTGGAAATGCCCGCGTTGCCCAGCGCAAACACCACCCCGTACACCAGGTACAGCTGCCAGGGCGCCGACACCACGCTCATCAGGCCAATGCCCACCGCCCCCACCGCCACCCCGATTCCCATGATCCAGCGCAGGTCGTAGCGGTCCGCCAGCCGCCCGACAAAGGGCATCGCCAGGGCGGAGATCAGCATATACGCCGTGATGCCTGACGACAGCGCCGACCGGCTCCAGTCCAGATCGTCCCCCATGGGCTTCAGCATCAACCCCAGCGCGGAGCGAGACCCTCCGTTGAAGAAGAGGATCATGAACCCCGTGATCAGAATCACCCAGCGATAATCTATCCGCCGCATCGCAATACCGGTCCGTCAGGCTGGCCTACCGTAGCATCGGGATTTAACAGGAGTCAACGCGTTTGGCTCGCTGACACGCCACCGCTCTGCGGGGGAATTGTCAGAAGCAGGATTTGCCGGATTTATGGATTATCAGGATTGGGGATGCTCCGCCGCAAATGGCTTCAATCCTGTCAATCCTATAATCCTGACAATCCTGATTCTGACGATCCTTCGGCGGGAGTATGGCAAGCCCCCGCCGTTGACAGCGGCCGGGGCCGGGCATAACATCCGCCCGTACCTGTGGCCGGATCCCTCCACCAATCACGACGTTATGCGACGATAGTCGCAACCCTCGGGGCGCAGCAGATGTTTGATACGGCGCTGAAAAAGAAGCGTGTCATCGGTATCGTGCTGCTGGCCGTCATCCTGGGCCTGTTCCTGGCCTTCAACCGTATCCCCAAGCTGGATACGGTGCAGGAAGACCTGGCCGCCGTCAACGCCCCCCAGACCGAGTGTTTTCAAGGCTTCTGCATCGACCGGGAACCTGAAACCGGATTCTTCGAGCGGTGGTGGGACTTCTCCCTCAGCTATCTGAGACTGGTCAGCCTGGGAATGACTTTCGCCTTCCTGGCGGCGGGCATCACGGAAGTCTTCTTGTTTCCCCGGGGCGAAGGCTCGCGCTTCACCGGCGGTGGACTGAAAGGGGTACTGCGCGGTTTCGCCGTCGGCTCCTCCATGAACCTGTGCTCCGCCTGCATTGTTCCCATCGCCTCGGCGTTTCGACGCCAGGGCGCGCCGGTGGAAACGGCCATCGCCATCACCCAGGGCTCTTCCACCCTGAACATACCCGCGCTGGTGATGGCCGCGCTGGTGTTCACTCCCATGCTGGCCAGCACCCGCATCGCGGTAAGCGTCGTGGGCGTGCTGCTGCTGGGGCCGCTGGTGGCCCTGCTCATCCGTCGTCGCGTTCCCATCGCCGATATATTCGGGTACGGAACCGCTGGCGATGAAGCCGTACCGGCCACTTGGCGGGAGACACTGAGCACGGGCGTGAAGGACTGGATCAAAGCCAGCCTGCGCTATCTGTGGCGTCTGGGGCCGGCCATGATCCTGGCGGGTTTCGCCGGCGGTCTGGTCATCCAGTGGCTCACGCCCGATACCGTCGCCACCTACCTGGGAGATAATTTCTCGGGCATCGTCATTGCCGCCACCTTCGGCATCCTCATCAACGTGCCGCTGCTCTTCGAGATACCCCTGGTGGCCGTGCTGCTGCTGGTTGGCATGGGGAGCGCGCCGGCGGCGGCGCTGCTGTTCGGCGCGGCGGCCGGCGGTCCGTTCACCTTCTGGGGGCTGGCCCGCGTTATGCCCAAAAAGGCGGTGGCCGCATTTGCCGCCGGCACCTGGTCGTTGAGCATGATCGCCGGCGTGGGCCTGCTGTTCATCGGTCCCTTTTTCCTGAATGTCTCCGATTCCCGCATCGTTTTCCGCTCCGACCGGGACGGCGATTTTGACATCTACTCCATGAAGCCCGACGGTTCCGACCTGCGGCGGCTCACCAACAACACCGCCTACGACGACTTTCCCGTCTGGTCCCCCGACGGCAAAAAGATCGCCTTCGTATCCGACCGCCACGGCCCAACGGAAATCAACGTGATGAACGCCGACGGCTCCCGCCCGCGGCGTCTCACCACCGGATCTGAGAACGGGGCCAACGGCGCGGTCAACGCCTATCCCGCCTGGGCGCCGGACGGCACCAAGATTGCCTACGCCTCCGACCGGGACGGCAACCGGGAGATCTACGTCATGGACGCCGACGGCTCCAATCCGGTCAACCTGACCAACCATCCCGGCTACGACGCCTCGCCTTCATGGTCGCCCGACGGCAAACGCATCCTTTTCAACACCCGGCGGGACGGGAACCTGGAAATCTACGTGATGGACGCCGACGGCTCCAACCAGACGCGCCTCACCAAAAGCGCCACCAGCGACGAGTTTCCCGCCTGGTCCCCCGACGGTTCCCGGATCGCCTACTCGTCCGACTGGGAAGGCCGGAGATCCATCTACGTGATGCACGCCGACGGCTCCAACCCGGTGCGGCTCACCTCCAACGCCTTCAAGGACTACTGGCCCTCCTGGTCGCCCGACGGCACGAGGATCGTCTTCACCAGCAACCGCTACGGCAACGAGGAAATCATGGTGATGAACGCCGACGGGTCCCACCAGGCCAACCTCAGCGCCAGCGCCGCCGCCGACGTGGGCCCGGCCTGGGGTCCGGGAAGCGTCCCGCCGGCCGAGTCCGAAGGGCCGCTGGTTTTGGACTTGGACCCGCCCGCTGCCGCCACCCGGGGAGACAGCCTGGTGACCATCACCGGAACGGGCTTTTTGGAGGATAGCCGGGTTGCCATCGGCGGCGTCGCGGCCCCGGTGGTGGAGTTCCTCGACTCCCATACGCTGACCATCGCCGCGCCGCCCCACCCGGCCGGCGCGGCGGACGTGGTGGTCACCAATCCCGATGGACAATCCAGCACGATAGCGGGTGGTTTCACCTACCACCGGCCCTATTTCAACGACGTGTCCGCCGCGGCCGGCGTTGACTTCCAACACTACCGGGACCCGACCGATCGCATACCGTTGGGGGCCGGCGTGGTCGTGTTTGATTACAACGGCGACGGCCGGCCCGATATCTTCGTGGCCCGCACCGAGGACACCAGCGACGTGGTCTCCGATACCGACGTGAACAACGCCCTGTACCGAAACAACGGCGACGGAACCTTCACCGACGTGGCCGAGGAGGCCGGCGTCGGCGATCTGGCGGGCAAGACCAACGGCGGGTGCGCCGCCGATTACGACAATGACGGCGATCGGGACCTCTTTATAACGAATTGGGGCAACAGCAAGCTCTTTCGCAACAACGGCGCGGGAGCCTTCACCGACGTCACCGGCCCGGCCGGATTGGGAGACCCGGACGCCAGCTACCGTTCCATGGGCTGCGCCTGGGGCGACTATGACCGGGACGGCTTCCTGGACTTCGTGGTGGTTCGCCACATGGCCGAGGACGACCCGGAAGCCTTCGACCTCCGCTTCTACGCCTACGCCGTGCGGCCCCTGGCGCTGTACCACAACAACGGCGACGGAACCTTCACCGAGGTCACCCACCTGCTGGGCGACGCCACCGCGCCCAGCGGATCCCAGGGCGAGTACGGCAACCTGTGGGGCGCCGGCTTCCAGCCGGCCTGGCTGGACTTCGACAACGACGGCGATTCAGACCTCTACGTGGTCAACGACTTCGGCAAGGATATTCAGCCCAACGTCCTTTGGCGCAACGATGGGCCGGGAGAAGACGGCGCCTGGCGCTTCGAGGATATTTCCCAGCCTTCCGGCGCCGACGCAGCCATGTTCGGCATGGGCCTAGCCGTCGGCGACTACGACCGGGACGGCGATTTCGACCTCTATGTCACCAATATCGAGGACAACGTGCTGCTCCGCAACAACGGTGACGGCATGACCTTCACCGAAATCGCCGCCGGCGCCGGAGCCGGGAAGGGCCTGTTCCAA
Organism: Dehalococcoidia bacterium; assembly: GCA_034421995.1. Taxonomy (GTDB): domain Bacteria; phylum Chloroflexota; class Dehalococcoidia; order Lucifugimonadales; family UBA3495; genus Bin87. Next base: position 6,715 of record DAOUJY010000123.1, read on the forward strand.
CGACGCCAGCGCGTGAGCTGGGGCACGGTGTTTTTCGACTACGACAACGACGGCTGGGAGGACCTCTACGCAGCCGGCGGCTACCTGGACAGCGACCCCTTCACCAACCACCGCAACCAGCCCAACCTGCTGCTCCGAAACACCGGCGAGGCGACCTTCGCCGACGTGTCGTCGGTGAGCGGCGCCGACGACCGGGGCGTCGGCCGGGGGGTGGCCTACGCCGATTTCGATGACGACGGCTGCCTGGACCTGTACGTTGCCAACCTGGGCCTGGCCGGAGACGGCCCCCAATCGGCGAAACTCTTCCGAAACAGCTGCGCCTGGAACGGCAACTGGCTCCGCATCGCAACACAGGGTACGGTCAGCAACCGCGACGGCATCGGCGCCAGAATCACCGTAACCGCCGGCGGACGGACGCAGATCAGGGAGATCACCGCCGGCTCCAGCAACAAGGGCCAGAATATGCTGCCGGCCCATTTCGGATTGGGCGCCGCCGACCAAGCGGACTTCATAGAAATCCGGTGGCCCAGCGGAGCCGTGCAAACCCTGGCAGACGTTCCCGCCAATCAACGATTGACCGTTATCGAAAATCCGTGAGTTATTGCATTCCGTAAGGCCGAGTCGTATTTCGTCATCCGATATTAAAACCTCTACGTTATTCTTTCCATTTGTGCCTTTCGTATAACACTATTGACACAAATTGCCCGCTGGTATAAAGTCCGGCAAACCTTTGGAATAACGGTTTTGCGGGCCGTCTATGGAGACGGCGCGTGACAATCAGCAGAGAAACGACCGCGTAATTTCATCACGCGCTGCATCCGCCACCATTGCCGTCCGCTATGAGTCTCATAGCAACGGAACTCACATCAATAGTGGTGGGGCGTGCGGGTTCACGGTATCTAGTGGGAAAAACAGAGTCTGGAGGTCTGGTAATGAACCGTTACGGAATCAGGATTCCCCCGGCGTGGTTAGGGGTTCCAGCGCTTTTGGCGCTGGCATTTGTCGTGGCCTGCGGAGGCGCTGCCGAGACCCCGGCCGCTCCTGCCCAGCCCGCGCAACCGGCGCAGGATTCGCAGGCCGCTGCCGCGCCGGCGGCGACCCAGCCTGCCGCGGCGGCAGCACAACCCGCGGCCACGGAAGCTCCCGCCGCGGACGCGATGGCCGATCAGGAGCTGCTCACGGACCAAATCATCCTGGGGCTGATCACGCCCATCGACGACACCGTGGTGCCGTGGCTGGGCGGTGTTGACTTCGTGTACCAGCACAGCCCCTTCATGGAGTACCTGGTGCAGTTGGACCCCTACACCAGCGAATGGGTCCCCATGCTGGCAAGGTCCTGGGAGATGAACGCCACCGGCGACGTGTGGTCCTTTGAGCTGCAGGAGGGCGTCCAATTCCATAAGGGGTTCGGCGAGTTCACCGCCGAGGACGTTGCCCACAGTTTCAAGCTCACCTGCCAGAAGGGCACCCGCGCCAGCTACAAGGGCGGCATCTGCAACGTGGACCACGTGGATATCATCGATCCCTACAGCATCCAGGTCCACATGAAGAAGCCCTCGGCGGAGTACCTGTTCTACGCCGCCGAGTCCGCGGGCAACATGATCTACAGCAAGGCCCAGTGCGACCAGAACGGCGGGTTCGATGATGCCGAGAACGTTGCCAGCGAGGGCTGCACCAACGCCTACTACGAAAACTTGGCCGGCACCGGACCGTACCAGTACGAAGGCCGGGTCCCCGAAGTCCACGTGGACTACTCCCTGGCCTTCCCGGATGGGCACTGGCGGCATGATCCGGTCTATCCGGAAATGCGGAACACCTGGGTCCTTGAAGAGTCCACCCGCCTGGCCCAGTTCCGCGCCGGCGAGACCCACATGACCGAGGTCAACCGCGACCTGGGCGACCGGCTGACCGAGGAAGGCTTCCTGATCATCCCCAGCAATGGCCCCGCCCAGCAGACGGCCTTCCGCTTCGGCGGCATGTTCTACGCCGACCCCGAAAACTATGATCCCAACTTCCCGGTCACCGCGCCGGGCGAAAGGGGCATCATGGTTCGCAAGGCTCTGAACAAGGCCGTGGACCGGGAAACCTTCAAGCAGGAGCTCTACAAGGGTCGCGTTTGGGACTCGAAAGTCCATGCCTTCCATCCCACGCTGACGGCCTGGAGCCCCCAGTGGGACGAGGACTTCGAAGCGGAATACGGCTACGACTTGGAAGCATCCAAGCAGCTTCTGGCTGACGCTGGTTACCCCGACGGGTTCAAGATCACCGTTCCCATGTATCCCTTCCCCGGCGCGCCGGAACTCCCCCAGATCGCCCAGTTCATGCAACTGGCCTGGGCCGAGATCGGAGTGGAGTTGGAGTTGCGGGACGAGGACCGCGCGGCCGTGGTGGCCCGCCGCCGCAACAAGGCCAACCACGAGACGGCCTTGGCCACCACTCCGTCCTTCAAGGCCGTGGAAGCCCAGATAATGCTGTTCAACACCCACCGGGATGACGGCGGCGTGGTTTTCATGTACGAGACCCAGGAGCTGCGGGACCTGTACCACACGCTGCAGGTAACCGTGGACCCGGTCGAGCGGGAAAAGGTGCTGATCCAGATCGGTGACATCAAGTTCTACCAGCATGAATGGATACCGCTCTTCTGGGTGCCCATCGAGACCATCGTTGATCCGAAGTTCATCTGCTCCTGGCCATTCCCCGGCTGGGAGGGCGGCGACTTGGGCAGCAACGAGTTGATCGAGGCTCCCCCCTGCGATCCGGAAAATTCGCCAAAGGGGATCCCCCAATAGAGGCGGCAACGAGTTGATCGAGGTTTTCCCCTGCTGATCCTCGTCGCAGCCACATCGGAAGCCGGTTTGAACGCACCGCGACTGCTGGGCAACCAACGGTCGCGGTGCCTGAATCGCCAATAGCAACGGTTTAGCCCCCGGTTAGGAGTCAAGGATGCAGCGCTACATCATTTTGCGTGTCCTCCAGGCGCTTCTGGTACTGGTGGTAGTGAGCGTGGTGGCCTTCGCCCTGGGCCATGCCGGCGGCAACCCGCTGGATGCCATCCTGCCGGACGACGCCGACGCCACCGTCCGGGCTGACCTGGAAGAATTCTGGGGCATCAACAAGCCGTTGCATGAACAGTATTTCACCTATGTATGGAACGCCGTAAGGGGCGACTTCGGCAACTCCTTCAAATACCCACAGTTCTCGGTGGCCGAACTAATCCAGAACCGTTTTGTCGCCACCATCCAGTTGGCCGGCGCCGGCATCCTGGTAGCTGTGGTTATTGGCCTGCCCGTGGGAGTGCTGACGGCGACCTACCGCGACAGCATATTTGACTGGACCGGCAAGGTTGTAGCCCTGCTCGGACAGTCCCTGCCCGTCTTCTGGCTGGGCATCGTCCTCATGTGGATATTCGCCGTGCAGCTGGACTGGTTCCCCACCTCCGGCAAGGGCGGCATCAGGAACCTGATCCTGCCGGCCATCGCCATCGGGTGGTTCCAGGTGGCCGCCATGCTCCGCCTCGTCCGCTCGTCCATGCTGGACGTGCTGGACAGCGAGTACGTGAAGCTGGCCCGGATCAAGGGCCTGCCCGAGCGCAAGATAATCTGGAAGCATTGCCTGCGCAACGCCTCCATCGCGCCGCTGACCTACTTCGCCATCACGCTGGGATCGTTGATGGTCGGTTCCGTTTCCATCGAAACGGTCTTCCAGTGGCCTGGCCTGGGGTTCCTCCTGTTCAATGCGGCCCGATCCAGCGACTACGCGTTGCTCCAGGGGATCATGCTGACCTTCACCAGCATCTACATCATCGCCAATCTGCTGGTGGATATCGCCTATGCCTACCTCGACCCGCGCATACGGTACAACTGACGCCACCAGGTCTAAGCGAGGACAACAGCCATGGCCGTAGCACTGCCAGAACTCAGCAGCCCGCGTCCGTCCGCCCGAATCGGCCATTACGCGCGGGAAGCGTTACGCTATCCGATAATTCCGGTGGCTGTCCTGGTGATAGTCCTGATCATTCCGGCCCTGGCCGCTGATTGGCTTGCTCCTTACGATCCGGAGAAAGGCTCCTTGACGAACCGCTTCGCGGAGCCGTCGGCGCAACACTGGTTCGGCACCGACGAAATTGGGCGGGATATACTCAGTCGGGTCATGCACGGCGCCCGCATATCGCTGTTGGTGGCCGCCGTGGCCATACTGATATCGGGATTGATTGGCACCTCTTTAGGTATCTTGTCCGCCTTTTACGGCGGGTGGGCCGACAACCTCATGATGCGCTTGGTGGACCTCTCCCTGTCCCTGCCCATCATCGTGGTGGCAATTGTGGTGGCCGCCATGGCGGGGCCCAGCATCGAGATACTGATCGCCATACTGGTGTTGAGCCAGTGGTCTCGCTATGCTCGGCTGGTTCGCGGCGAAGCCCTGACCATCCGGGCGCAGGACTACATCTCCCGGGCCCGGGTGGCCGGAGCGTCCAACTTCCGGATCATGCTCCGCTACATCTTCCCCAACATCTTCAACACCGTGGTGGTTCTCGCCACGTTGCAGGTGGGTTTCGTCATCGTGCTGGAGGCGACGCTGAGCTTCCTCGGAGCGGGCATCTCCCGGCCCACGCCGGCATGGGGCGTGATGGTGGCCGACGGACGGTCCTTCGTGACCGACGCCTGGTGGCTGTCCTTCTTCCCCGGCCTGGCCATCCTGCTCACGGTGCTGTCCATGAACCTGCTGGGAGACTGGCTGCGCGACAAGCTGGACCCCAAGCAGCGTAACCTGTAATACCCGATTGGCAGCAGCGCACGGTTTTCGGTTGTAGGGGCGAATAATTATTCGCCCCTACGCACACCTGCAAAAGGGCTTCCCGGAAACAATCACCTGGACTAGAGCGCTGTCCGTCGGCATCTCCATAATTGCCCCGCCCGCCAAAACCGGGTAATCTGCCACCGATGAACGACGCCACCCAATCTGAGAGCCGGCCAAGCAACACCGTAGTATGCGGCTGGTGCGGAGCTGAAGGCCAAACACCCGGAGAACCCTGCCGGGAATGCCAGCGCGTTCCCGCCAACATCCCCCGGTGGGCCCAGCCACGGCGGCGTGGCCGTCTGGCCTGGTTCACCAGGCGGCGCATAATCCGCCTCGCGGTGGCGGCGGTGGTGCTGTCTTTCCTGGCGTGGCTGTACTACCCCTTCTTTCCCAACCCGATCACCCTCCTGCTCCGGTCGCCCAGCACCGTGGCCAGCTCGGACTCGCCCGACGGCCAATGGTCCATGACGGGCCGGGACTTGCGGCTGACCCGGCACATACCCGTGCCATCCGTCCAGCCGGAAGGAAGGGTCCAATGGTCGCGTAACCTGGGCACGCCCACCCGGGGCGCCCCGGTGGTGCATGAGGGCGTGGTCTATGTGGGCGGCTATTTCGAGGTTATCGCCCTGGACGCGGCAACAGGGGACGAGCTCTGGCGATACGAGATCGCTACCCCGCTGGATCATTCGGTGGCGGTTGCCGGAGATACCTTCTACCTGGGCTTGACCAACCACCGGGTGCAGGCCGTGGACCGCAACTCTCAGTATCTACAGTGGGAGTTCAAGACGGAAGGCCCCATCTCATCATCCCCGGTGGTGGCCGGCGGCATCGTGTACGTCGGCTCTTCCGACAGCTTCGTGTACGCCCTGGACGCGGCCACCGGCCGGCTGTTATGGAAGGAAAGGATCGTCGGCGAACTTCGCTCCGCGCCGGCGGTGAGCGATGGGCTGGTGTATGCCGCCGCAAACCTGGGCGACCTGTACATATTTGACGCCCGTACCGGCCAGGACAAGCTGCGCTACCGCGCATCGGGGAACACCAAGGCATCCCCGGCGGTGGCCAACGGGCTGGCGTACTTCCCCGCTGGCGGTCGGGTCTATGCCGTTGACGCCGATGCCCGGGAGATCGCCGGCGAGTACCAGTTCAATCGGCTCTGGGCGCAGTTCTACTATTGGCAGATTCCCGGAGTGCCCCGTCCCCCGGTGCAAAAGGGCGGGCAATGGCTCTTCGACCCCGACTTCAATCCGAAAGAGCGCACCACCACCGGCCTGGTGGCCGCGCCGGCGGTGACGCCCGAAACTTTCTACGTAGGAAGCTTCAACGGTACCTTCTACGCCGCCGACGCTCACTCCGGCAAGGAAATCTGGCGGTTCAACACAGACGGGTCCGTCTTCGAATCGGCGGTGGTAATGGGAGACCGGGTCTATTTTGGGGACAGCGCGGGATTCCTTTACGCTCTGCGTCGCTCCGACGGCGAGCAAATCTGGAAGCTCCCGCTGGACGCGCCCATCGAGATTGCTCCGGTGTTCGCCCAGGACCGTTTTTACGTCAGGACCACCGACGGCGTCCTGCACGCCATTGAGTAGGGCGCTGCGGAGCGTCAGTTGTCCGCCGCCGGCGTATCCGCTCCCTGCGTAACCAGGCGGCGCACGTCGGCCTGCCGACGCTGGGACGGGGAAAGGCGCGGGTTGCCCAGGAACAGGAACATCAATGCGCCCACCGCACTGACCGCAGCGATGGACGCCATCGGCGCCGTGTAGCTGCCGGTGATGTACTCCTCCATCCACGCAACGTATGGCACCACGACGATGAACATGATGTTCATCGGTATCATTGAGATCCCGGTAATGCGGGCAAAGCTGCTGCGCCCGAAATATACGCCGCGAATGGCGGTGGTCAATGGTGTCCTGCCGCCGAAGCCTATCCCCATCACGATGGTGAACAAATAGAACATCGGCAAGGTGTCTGCCATCAACAAAATAACCATGGCGAAGGATTGCAGGATGGAGAAACCGAAGATCGCCAGCCGGATGGGTATGCGGTCGCCGATGATGCCGCCCACGACGATGAACGCAGTCGATACGGCGGTCTGCACGGAAATCACCCCTCCGATCTGCTCCAGGGGGAAGCCGCGGTCTGCCATTATGAGGCCCAAATAGAACATCACGCTGATGATGATGATGGATGAGCTGGCGTGGCCCATGGTTATCAGCCAGAACGACCGTGTGCGGATGGCTTCCTGCCAGCTGTAGTCCGGCGCGATTGCGCCGCCGTTGGCGGAGCGCCGCGGGCTGGCGGCCGATACGGTATCGGGGTCCACCCCATCTGGATGCTGCCCGTAGTCCTCGGGACGGTTTCGCACCAGCAGGGCTAGGGGCACTGCCGAAACCAGACCGATTGCGCCGACCAACAGCGCGGTGTTCTGCCACCCCAGCCGGCCCGGTATCTCCACGCCGGCCTTGATATCCCAGCCCATCGACCACGCCATCAACGGCACGATGACTACGCCGCCCAGTCCGAAGCCCAGCATCGGTATGGACATGGCGGTGGAACGGCGCCGGCGGAACCAGTTGTTCAACGCGGTGTTCGCCGGGAGCCATGACCCCAAGCCGGCCCCCAGGCTCACTACTACGAAGGCCAAGTAGAACATCAACAGGCTATCCGTCCGGCTGAACAAAATGAACCCGACGGCGAAAATCACCAGCCCGATGACCACCATCTTGCGCGGCCCGAGCTTGTCCACTCCCCAGCCGGCGATGGGACCCATCACGGTGCCTTCCACTCGTGTTAGCGTGAACGCCCAGGACATTTGGAACGGCGTCCAGCCGAAGTTCTGCGACAGCACCGGCAGCCACAAAGACAACGCCTGGAAAAGCGGGACCGTCCCGATCACCATGATGACCGCGCCGATAACCGCCAGCCACCACCCGTAGAACATCCCGCGCACCAGACGCACCGGATGAGCAAGTTCCCGCGCTTGCAACAAGTGACCGCTCCCCAGAGGATGCCAGATAATCGCAAAAATTTAAGCCGATTCCGGCAGACAACGCCGGCCATTATACCCCAACGCCGGCCATTATCCGTATTACAAATATGTAAAACTTGCCCCTATCAAACTGCGGCGCCGGCCCCTCACGTCGGGAACCGGCGCCGGTTGGCGCGGGAGTCCGGCCCGCGTTGGTCAGCAGTCGTTGGCGCCGCCATCGTCGTACAGGTGGCACGCGGTGGCGTGGCCCGGCTGGTATTCCACCAATGCCGGCACATCCACTGAGCAACGCTCCATGACGAAGGGACAGCGAGGGTGGAAGGCGCAGCCCGCCGGCGGGTTCAGGGGCGAGGGGACTTCCCCCGTCAGCACCAGCTCCTCCCGTTGCCGCCGAGGGTGGGCGGGCAGCGACGCGGAGATAAGCGCCCGGGTGTACGGATGCTGGGGATTGGTGAAAATCTCGATGGGCGGCGCTTCTTCGACGATCTTGCCCAGGTACATGACGCCCACCGTGTGGCTCATGTACCGCACCGTCGCCAAGTTGTGGGCAATGAGCAGGTAGCTCAACTCGTAGGTCGATTGCAGTTCCTTCAGCAGATTGAGGATCTGGGCGCGGATCGATACGTCCAGCGCCGAAACCGGCTCGTCCAGCACGATCAGCTTGGGCCGGGTGGAAAGGGCCCGGGCGATGGCGATGCGTTGACGCTGACCGCCGCTGAACTCATGGGGATACCGCTCGGCATGGAAGGGGTGCAGTCCCACCACCTGCAACAGCTCGTGGACCTGGGAGCGCACCGCCGACCGGCTGAGGCGCTGGTGTGTAATCAGAGGCTCCGAAATGATCTGGTCAACCCGCATCCGGGGGTTGAGGGAACTCCAGGGGTCCTGGAACACGGCCTGCACGGAAGCGCGGAAGTTGCGCCGCTCGGCCCCGGAGAACTGGTTCATGGGTCGGTTATCGAAGTAGATGCTGCCGTCGGTGGGACGGTCGGCCATCAGGAGCATCCGGCTGGTGGTGGTCTTGCCGCAACCCGATTCTCCCACCAGGCTGTAGGTCTGGCCGGGCATGATGTTGATGGAGATGCCGTCAACGGCCTTTACCGTTCCAGTACGGCGTCTGAGCACATTGCCACGATATATCGGGAAATGGCGGCGGATGCCTTCCAGGCGCACCAGGGCCTGGTCATCGCCCCTCACGACGGTCTCGCCGGACGCAGCTGTCGTGGTAACCATTATTCCGCCCTCCAGCATCGGGAAGTGTGCCCCGCAGCGACGGTGAATTCGTCCGGGTATTCATCGCAGCGCTCCCACCGGTAGGGACAGCGCGGGGCAAAGGAGCACCCGGCCGGCAGAGCATCCAGCGACGGCGGCTGGCCCTCTATGGAAGGCAGCAGATCAACGTCGGTGTCCAGGTCGGGCACCGATTGCAGCAGAGCCTCGGTGTAGGGATGGGCCGGGTTATCGAACATATCTTCCACGTCCGACTGCTCGACAATTCGCCCGGCATACATCACGGCCACCCGGTCACACATCCGCGCCACGATGCCAAAGTCGTGGGTGATGAAGATGATGGCGGCTCCGGTCTGCTCCTGGATGTCCTTCAACAGGCGAAGGTACTGCAACTGAATGGTAGCGTCCAACGACGTGGTTGGCTCGTCGGCGATGAGCAGGTTGGGCGCCCTGGAAATGGAGATCGCGCCCACCACCCGTTGCCGCATACCGCCGCTCATCTGGTGAGGAAAGTTGGTCAGCCGGTCTTCCGCGGCCGGTATTCGCACGTTGTCGAGCAATTGTATCGCCCGCTGACGGAGGGACCGTCTCGGCTCCTGGTATTCCAGACGCAGCGTTTCGACCAATTGGTCGCCCACCGTGAAAACCGGGTTCAGCGATGTGAGCGGGTCCTGCATCACCATGCAGATGCCGGAGCCGCGTATGTCCCGCATTTCCCCACGGCTCTTCTCCAGCAGGTTTTCGCCCAGGTACTCGATGCTACCGCCCACGATGCGCCCCGGGTGGGGCACCATGCCCAGGATCGACCAGGCGGTCATGCTTTTGCCGGAACCGGATTCTCCAACGATGCCCAGCGTCTCGCCACGTCGCAGGTCGAAGCTGATGCCATCCACCGCCTTGACCACGCCGGTGCGCGTGAAGAAGTGGGTCTGGAGATCTTGAACCCGCAGGATTACGTCGTCAGTCATTCTATTTCTCCGCGCAGCCGTTGCAGTTCGGCTTGCAGGCGCACCACCTCGGCCTCGGCGGCCAACCGGCCGGCCTGCTGTTCCAGCACGTTGCCCAACCACTCGCCCGAGGACGGATCGTAAAACCAGAGCCGTCCCTCCGTATAGCACAAATCCAGCGCCAAGGTCGGGCTGTGCGACCACACCATGCCATCCGGCCCCGGATGCAGCGCAAACCGCCGGTACTCGCCATCCTCCAGATACTCCCCCACCAGCGGCTCCCCGTAATGGTCTCCGCCGGTGGGATCGTAACGCCAGTATTCGCCGATGCCGAGACGGGCGTACAAATCGCGCTTATACCCCAGGTCGTTCTGATAAGTGCTCTTGGAGCCGATTTCCAGCACGAAGGCCGGCGGACGGCCAAAGTCCCAGACGCGGTAGGCGTAGGGGTCCCAGAGCCGGTCGGCTCCTTCGCCGAACACTACGTAGCAATCGGGCCGGACCACCGCGTCGGCGTTGCCCTCTTCGTAATAGACGCCGGTGTTGCCGGATACAAAGACATCGGGACGGCCACCCTGCCAAATTCTGATGGCGTCCATGATGTCATGGTAGTATTTTTGCTGCATTCCGGTGTCCGGCAGCGGTTCCCAAATTTCGGGGTAGGCGTCCAGCAGCTCATCGTCCAGCGGAACGCCGCGATAGTACACCACCTTGGGGCCGGGTTTTGTAGTCATGACAACCTCAAATCGAAGGGCGCCAAGCCCTCACCGTCATTGGCCGCTGCCCCGCCACGCTCAACGCAGTTTGGGGTCAATATAGTCACGCAGCCGGTCGCCGCCCGTCCTTCGGCGACCATTATACCCCACGCCGACGCTCCGGGAGACAGCCCCAACGCTGGCGAATCCACACGCTGGGAACCCCGCTCGAAAACGAGACCCGTAGTTAACCGGCGCGTCGCAGCCTGGGATCCAGATAATCGCGGAGCCAGTCGCCGAAGAAGTTGAACGCCATCACGACGACGGTTATCACCAGGCCGGGGAACAGCGCGATCCACCAGGCTTGCGTCAGAAACTCGCGGCCCTCTGCCACCAGGATGCCCCACGCCGGATCGCCGGGCGCCAAGCCCAGGCCAAGGAAGCTGAGGGAGGCTTCCAGCAGGATGACCTGGCCTACGCTCACACTGGTAAGCACCATCAGGGTGTTGATGACGTTGGGGAACAGGTGGCGCCATACGATCATGCCTGGCGAGACACCGTAGATCTGGGCCAGGACGACGAAATCGCGGTCCCGAATCGCTAATACCTCGCCTCTTATCATTCTGGCAAACCGCGCCCATTGGGTGGCGGCAATGGCTATCATCACGTTCCAGACGCCCGTACCCAAATAGGTCACGATGAGCAATGCCACCAGGATTGAGGGGAAACCAAGCACCGCGTCGGTGATCCGCATCAGTATGGAGTCCACCCAGCGACCGGAGTAACCGGACACCAAGCCGACCACGGTTCCCGCGAGGATGGCCACCACCATGGAGGGGGCGGTGACCTGGAGCATGGTCCGGGAGCCGTAGATCAACCGGCTGAGCATATCCTTGCCCAGGCGGTCGGTGCCCAGGATGTGCTCCGAGCTGGTGAACGGGGCTTGCAGTTTGTTGCGGACGTCGTTCTTGCGCGGGTCGTGGGGCGAAATCAGGTTGGCGAAGGCGGCGCAGAAGACGATGATGAGCAGGATGGCGATTGGGACCCAGGGCAGCCGCGCGTCCCTGATGCGCTGCCTCAAGCCGACCTGCCTGCGGTCGTCAATCACCAATGCGGGAGTTTCAGAAGCCAAAGTGGTACTCCTGGATTCCGGCTTTCGCCGGAATGACGAAGGTGGCAAGGAATGACGGGGTGACAGGGAATGACGGGGTGGCAGGGAGTGACGAAGGTGCTTGCCCTAGTTCATGCGGACCCGCGGGTCGGCGTAACCGTACAGGATGTCAACAACCAGTGCCGTCAGGATGTAGGCGGCGCCGGAAACCATGATGGCGCCCTCAACCTGGGGGAAGTTGTTGGACAGAACGCCCTCCAGCAGCATTAGTCCCACGCCGGGCCAGGCGAAAACCACTTCCACCACCACGGAGCCGTTGAGCAGGCCGGCCAGGCTGATGCCGCCAAAGGTGATTACCGGGATGAGCGCGTTGCGGGCGGCGTGCTTCCAGATGACCACCCGGTCGCTCATGCCCTTCACCTGGGCGAATTTCACGTAGTCGCTGTCCAGCACTTCCAGCATCGCGGAACGGGCCAGACGCATGATGGCGGCAATTATCGCCAGAGCCAGCACGAAGGCCGGCAAAATCAGGTGGGCCAGCATATTGGGGATCTGGGACCACGTGGGGAACCATCCCGTCATATCGCCGCGCCCAAAGGCCGGCAGCCAACCCCAATAGCCGGCAAAGACTATGATCAGCATGATCGCAACCCAGAATTGCGGGGCCGCCATGCCAAAAATAGCGAATGCCTTGCAGATCCGGTCCAGGAAGGTGTCGCGTTTCACCGCAGATATTATGCCCAGCGGCACTCCTATCCCAATAGCCAGGATCGTACCGGCTATGGCCAAGTGGACGGTCGCCGGTATGCGCTCCAGCAGGATCTCCTGAACCGGACGCCGGGCCGTAAAGGAATCGCCGAAGTCCAGCCGAACCGCCTTGATCAGGAAGTTCCAGTACTGGACGATGAACGGCTTGTCCAATCCATAGGCGGCCTTCTGCGCCTCGTACACCGATTCATCGTGCTCGGCCGAGATGGGCAGCAGGAACCGGGCCGGGTCACCGGTCAGGTGAACGCTGCCGAACACTACAAAACTGAGGGCGATCAATGTGACCAGACCCTCGCCGATGCGCCGTATGATGTACGCGGTCATAGTGTGTGATCCCGTAGGGGCGAATAATTATTCGCCCCTACATGAGTGGGCTGCCCTTGCCTACTTCAGCTTCAGCGTCCAGATGGCGGTGACGTAGGGCACCAGGCTCCAGGGTTCGTAGGAGGCCACGTCGGCGCCCAATCCCCACGGTACGTTGGTGTTGAAACCGTCGCCCCAGTGGGTCTGGTCCTGCAGGTAATCGTACATCTCATTGTACGACGCGGCGCGGGTGTCGGCATTGAGGTCGGACAGGCCCTTCTGCACCACCGGAGTGGAGGTGCTGGCCCAGGGCTCCTTCTGCCAGTCATCCACGGTCCGCCACGCGATCTGTTCGTTGATGTAGCCGCCCTGGGTGATGGAAGTACCGTCGTAGCGCCCTTCGTTGGTGCGCACCAGGACGTCGCCGGGGAACTCGCGGTTGTTCCACTGCTGGCGCGTGGCGGCGGCGTCGCCAACCACCACGTCAACTTCCCAGCCCAGACCCTCGGTCCAGAAGTCCTTGTAAAGCTGGGCCAGGTCGGGCAGCAGCGGCAGGTCACCGGCTTCCCAGGTGTAGATGGTGAAGGAAATCTGCTCGCCGTTGGCGTCGGTGCCGTCGTCGCCGTTGGCGCCGCCGTAGCCGATGGACTTGAGCAATTCGTAAGACGTGTCCAGGTCAAAAGGACGCGGGCGCAGGTTTTCGCCCCAGCCCAGGGAGTTGGGGGTAACGTGGGCCCAGCTGTCGGCATTGACCGACTCCGGCGAGTACAGGCCGTTGACGATGGCGTCCTTGTCGATGGCGTGCTCCGCAGCCTGGCGGGCCTCCACGGGATAGCACCAGAGATCCTCGGTCCAGCAGTCCACGTAAACGACCCAGTTGTAGGAGGATTCTTTCTGCCAGGCGATGGAAGCGCCGTCAATCCCGTTGATGTCGCCGATCATGTTGATGTTGGCTTCGATCAGCTGCGCGTCGCCGCTGCGCAGGGCTGCCAGGCGTCCCGCCGGCTCCGGCACCACCTCCATGGTCAGAGTGTCAAAGGTGACGCTGCGGTCCTCCGAGAAGCCGTTCTCCGTCGTCCAGAAGAAGTCCTCGAACCTCTCGAAGGAGTACTTCTGCTCCAGGACGAAATCGGTGACCCGCATCGAGCCGATGCCGATGGGGTCGCTTTCGTAGCCCTCAAACCCGGTGGCGCCGGCGCGTTCCCGCATCGTCGCTTCCGGGACGATCATGGGGCTTGCGCCCTGGGCGTTCTCCGACCAGTTGAACGAGAAGTCCAGGCGCACCGTGTTGAAGGTTACCTGCACCTGGTCATCAGCGGGACCCTTGGACACGCCGTCGATCAGCTTGGTCAACGCCACGTCGCGGGGCTCGTAGTAGCCGGTCCCCAGCAGTTCCGCCGCCTCTGCTCCAAGACGGGAGTCAAGGTTGAAGAAAACGTCGTCACGGGTGATGACGTTGCCGTCGTGGGCCTGGATGAAGCCGTCGTTGACGGTGAAGGTCCACACTTTGCCGTCCTCGCTCACCGACCAGTCCTTGGCGACGGCCGGGACCAGTTCGCTGCCACCGCCGCCGCCCACCAGGGCAACACCAAAGATGCGCTGGAACTTGAGGTCTTCACCCTCGGTCAGCAGGGGGTCGAACTTGCCGTTGCCGATGTTGGTAACCAGCAGGTTGACGTGGCCGCCGGTGTTCTCGATCATGGCCGCCGGTTCGGTGGCCGCGGGCATGGCGGTGGGCGCAGCGGCCGCGCTGCCCGAATCGGAACTGGCGGGGGCAGTCGGCGCTGCCGGAGCCTCGGACGCGCCACCGCAGGCCACCGCGGTGATCAGGCCGGCCGCCAGCCCAAAGGCCATCAGCAGCCGGATGTTCATAAACCGTTTCAATCCCATTACATGAACACTCCTCTATTATTGTACTGCTTTAACCGACGTCGACGGATCTCCCCGTCGGTTACGAATGCCGGACGATTAAACGGCGATAACGGCATTCTGTCAAGAGCGGATTACGAAAACGGTAGCGTTCCGGTTTAGATGGCTGTCCTTATGTGTAGAGGCAAATAATTATTCGCCCCTACAGCAGTGTTACCCAATGGCTCGGCTGCCTTACTTCAGTTTCAGCGTCCAGATGGCGGTGACGTAGGGCACCAGGGTCCAGGGTTCGTAGCTGGCGACATCGGCGCCCAGGCCCCAGGGCAGATTGGTGTTGAACCCATCGCCCCAGTGGGACTCGTCCTGGAGGTAGTCCCACATCTCGTTGTAGGTTGCCGCGCGGGTATCCAGATTCAGGTCGGAAATGCCCTTTTGCACCGCCGGCGTGGTGGTGCTGGCCCACGGCTCCCTTTGCCAGTCGGCAACGGCCCGCCAGGCTATGGCCTCGTTCAAGTACGCTCCCTGGGCAATGGAAGTGCCGTCGTAACGACACTCATTGGTCCGGACCAGGACGTCGCCGGGCAGTTCCCGGTTGTTCCACTGCTGACGAGTGGACGAAGCGTCCCCCACCACAACGTCCACGTCCCAGCCCAATCCCTCGGTCCAGAAATCCTTGTACAGCTGAGCGAGGTCGGGCAGGCCGGGCAGGTCGCCGGCCTCCCAGGTGTAGATGGTGAACGATACCTGCTCGCCGGCGGCGTCGGTGCCGTCGTCACCGTTGGGGCCACCGAAGCCCACGGATTTCAACAGGCTGTGGGCCATGTCCAGGTCAAAAGGACGCGGCTGCAGGTTCTCGCCCCAGCCCAGCGAATTGGGCGTGACGTGGGACCAGCTGTTGGCGCTGACCGCATCGGGCGAGTAGAGACCATTCACAATGGCATCCTTGTCGATGGCGTGTTCGGCGGCTTGCCGGACCTCCTTTTGGTAGCACCACATCGATTCTTCCCAGCAATCCACGTAGGCCACCAGGTTGTACGACGATTCCCGCTGCCAGGCGACGGATGCGCCGTCGATGCTCTCGATGTCGCCGATCATGTTGATGTTGGCTTCGATCAACTGGGCGTCGCCGCTGCGCAGGGCAGCCAGGCGACCGGCCGGCTCAGGGACGACTTCGATGGTCAAAGTGTCGAAGGTAACGCTGCGGTCTTCGGAAAAGCCGTTTTCGGTGGTCCAGAAGAAGTCCTCAAACTTCTCGAAGGAGTATTTCTGTTCCAGAACGAAATCGGTAACCCGCATGGAGCCGACGCCGATGGGGTCCGTTTCGTAGCCCTCGAACCCGGTGGCCCCGGCGCGGGCGCGCATGGTGGCTTCGGGCACGATCATCGGGGCAGCACCCTGGGCGTTTTCGGACCAGTTGAAGGAGAAGTCCAGGCGCACCGTGTTGAAGGTTACCTGCACCTGGTCGTCCGCCGGGCCCTTGGTGACGCCGTCGATCAACTTGGTCAGGGCCACGTCACGGGGTTCGTAGTAGCCGGACGCCAGCAGTTCCTGCGCCTCCACGCCCAGACGGGAATCGAGGTTGAAGAACACGTCATCTCGGGTGATGACGTTGCCGTCGTGGGCCTGGATGAACCCATCGTTGACGGTAAAAGTCCAGACCTTCCCATCCGCGCTGACCGACCAGTCCTTGGCCACCGCGGGAACCAGCTCGCTGCCGCCGCCACCGCCGACCATCGCGACCTGGAATATGCGCTGGAACTTCAGGTCTTCGCCCTCGGTCAGCAGGGGGTCGAACTTGCCGTTGCCGATGTTGGTCACCAGCAGGTTGACGTGGCCGCCAGTTTCCTCGGCCATGGCGGCCGGTTCGGTGACTGCCGGCATTGCGGTGGGAGCCGCCGCGGCGCTACCGGCGCCGGAACTGGCCGGGGCGGCAGCGGGAGCCGCCGGGGCGGCGGGAGCCTCAGCGCTCCCGCCACAAGCCACCGTGGCGACCAGGCTGATCGCCAATCCCAAAACCACCAGCAGTTTGACGTTGAGAATCCGTTGCAATCCCATGAGCCGGACCTCCTGAAGTCAAGCCTCACGCCGACATCGTCGAACCGTGATACATACGCCAGGATTAAACGGGCGGTATCGCCGCGCTGTCAAGCCTGATGTACGAAAATACATCATACTGAACTCTGCTGGATTCCGGCTTTCGCCGGAATGACGGCCTGGGGACGCCGGAATAACGGTTTGGGGGAAGCGAGTTTTGCACAGCCCTATACATAAATTGTGGATTGCAGGGCCGGACGTGTTAGGATTGCGTAGATACGCCACAACTCTTCCACTACTGATCGGAATTCCGGGCACGTTATGTTCACACCAACCCGACTTTTTTACATCATCTGCGGAGCCGTGGGCGGAGCCGCCGCCGGCGGTTACGTCGCCTGGGCCATCGCTTCCCGATTCGCCCGCATTGCGGAGCTGAACGACCGAGCAATCGTTGAGCCGCACGTGCTGGTGGTGCTCTGCGTAGCCGGAGGTTTGATAGCCTTCCCGCTGGGAGCGGCCGCCGGGCTGATTATCGGGGCCATCGCAAATCGCATGATCGACGCGCTGCGGCGCACTCGGGGCGCCAACGAGTCCTCCTGGGTGACGCGGCGGCCGGCCGACGACGGCAGCCGGGAATAGGCGCGGTATAATGGTCGCCAATGGAAATCTGCCTGGATTCCGGCTTCCGCCGGAATGACGGGTAAAGTTGTGAATGACGGTTAGTTGTGAATGACGGTCAAGTTGTGAGGAGCCTTCTTATGCCCCAATTCGTGCGCGTCTATACCGGCCCGGACGGTCAATCCCGCCTGGAACATTATGATCCGCCCTTCGAGGACTTCCTGGACACCGAAGGAGCTTACGGGCGGGGCACCCCCATGCAGGCCACCAGCGGCCTGACCATCCGCATCTCTCCCCCGGACTACTTCCTGGACTTCCACTGCGCCCCGCGCCGGCAGTACACCGTGACGCTGGCCGGCCAGGCCGAAATCGGGTTGAGCGACGGCTCCACCCACCGCGTGGGACCCGGCGACGTGCTGTTGGCGGAAGACCTCACCGGGGAAGGCCACACGACGCGAGTGGTGGGCGGCGAAGAGCGGGTGTACCTGGTGATACCGCTGGCGGACTAGGGCGTGTCGTCAAATTATTCCGTCATTCCTGCGAAAGCAGGAATCCAGGCATTTTCATAACCAAATCGTTCTGAGACAGCAGACGATTCTGGATTCCCGCTTTCGCGGGAATGACGAAGATGTAAGCGGGAATGACGGCGATGTAAGCGGGAATGACGATTCGCAGTGAGGGAGGTCTTCTACGGGTGGTGGGTACTCGGCGCGGCGGTTGGCCTGGGCTTCGTAGCGTTCGGGGTCGTCATACCCGGTTATCTGGCGTTCTCAGTCCCCATCCGCGGCGAATTGGGCCTCACGTCGGGGCAGTCCGCGTTCATCGTCGGCGCGGCGTGGGGCATCGGAGACATCACCTCGGTAGCAGCGGGGTGGTTGGCGGACCGGTACGGCGCGCGCCGACTGGTGCTGGTCGGCGGCCTGCTCTGCGGGGCCGGGTTTGCGGCCCTCGCGCTGGCCAACTCGTTTCTGGGCATCCTGCTGGCGTACACGGTAGTTGCGTCGGTAGGGCGGGGCATGGGTATCTTTCCCACACTGATGACCCTGGTCAACCAGTGGTTCGTGCGTCGAAAGGCGCTGGCGCTGGCAGTGGTGAATACCACCACCGCCGGGGGCGCGGCGGCGCTCCTCCCCGCGTTGAGCCTGGGGGCGGGGCAGATTGGCTGGCGTCCCACGGCGTTGATCGCCGGCCTGGCGGTATGCGCGTTGACGCTGCCGGCAGTAGCGATCATCCGCAGCCGGCCGGAGGACATGGGGCTGCTGCCGGACGGTGCCAGCACAAACGCCAGGACGCCGGACGGGGCAACTGTGGGGGACGGTGCAACCACAAGGGTTGCCCCTACGCGACGAGAATTCGCGCTAGGTCAGGCGCTGGTGACCACGACCTTTTGGGCGTTGTCGTTGGGGGCAGTGCTGCGCACGGTGACGTCGGATGTGCTGATAGTGAATCAGATACCGATATTGATATGGAAGGGAGTCGCTGAGACCAGAACGTCCGCCTATCTGTCTTTGACCTACTTCGCCACCATACCGGCGCGTTTTGGGATGGGACTGGCGGCGTTGTGGGTCGCGCCGCGTTGGCTGTTGAGCGCGGCGATGGTGGTGGTGACCCTGTGCACCCTGGCGGCCCTGATGATTCAGGGCGACCGGGTGGCGTGGTTCCTGATCGTGGCGTCGGCGGCGGGGCAGGGAGTGAGTTCGATAGCGTGGATCACGGTCGGGGAATATTTTGGCCGGCGCAGCTACGGAACGCTGGTCGGTGTGATGACGGTGTTCTACGGGACCAGCGGACTCATCATCCCCGCCGTCGCCGGGTCCGTATTTGACCGGACGGGCAGCTTCTTGCCGGTGCTGGCGGCGGCAGCGGTGATGCAGGCCGTCGCCGCAACATCGTTCCTGCTGGTAAAACGGCCCGCCGACGACGCCGCATCCGATTCCCGATAGGGATGCCGGGGACGGGATGATCGACCGCACAACGGGCCGGCCGCCGGTCAGTCAGCGAGGCATCTACTACGGCTGGTGGGTCATCCTGTCCGGTGGCGTGGTAGGGTTTCTGGGTTTCGGAGCCATAATTCCCGGCTTTTTGGTTTTCGCACCTTCCCTACGGGAAGCTCTGGATATTTCGTCGGCGCAGTTCGCTTTTGTGATAGGTGGGGCATGGGCCGTGGGCAACGTGGCGTCGCTGGGCGCGGGATGGCTGGCGGACCGTTACGGGGGCCGGCGGCTGGCGCTCATCGGCGGGCTGGTCAGTTGCGCCGGGTTCGCGGCGGTCGCCGGGGTCAGCTCATATTGGCAGCTGGTAGTGGCGTATTCGGGCATTTCCGCTATCGGCAGGGGTATCGGGATAGTGCCCAACCTGATGACGATTGCCAACCAGTGGTTCGTGCGGCGCAAGGCGCTGACGATGACGTTGCTGAACACCGCGTTTGCGGGCGGGGCGGCGGTGATGGTGCCGTTGCTGTCCTGGTGTCTGAGCGAGTTCGGCTGGCGAGCGACCATACTGGGAGCGGGGGCCATGGCCGCCACACTCACGATAGGAGCCGCTGTCGTCATAAGGAGCCGGCCCGAAGACATCGGATTGCTGCCCGACGGGATACGACCGGAGGGCGGGGCGGACGGAAAGCGAGGGCGACGTATCGAGCCGACCTATTCGGCGTCCGACCTCACGGTTCGGCAGGCGCTGGCCTCGCCGGCCTTTTGGCTGCTGACGGTTGGCGTCACACTGCGCATTGCGGCGGCGGACGCGCTGGTGATCAACCAGATTCCCATGCTGGTGTGGAAAGGTATTCCGGAGGAGCAGGCGGCTTTCTACCTGTCGTCCACCTTCCTGGCGATAATTCCCTTGCGAATTGCCATGGGCGTGGCGGCGACGTGGATACCCTCGCGGTGGCTCATATTCGCCGGTATGAGCGTGGGAGCGGCGGGGACGGCGGCGTTTCTGGTGGGGAATGGGTATGTGGCGGCGGCGCTGTTCGTAGTCTCCATCGCCGCCACCGAGGGCATTGCCACGCTGGGCTGGCTGGCGGTGGGGGAGTACTTCGGTCGGCGCAGTTTCGGAACCCTGGTGGGGGCGATGACGGTGTGTTTCGGGGCCGCATCACTCCTGGCGGCGTGGTCGGCGGGGTGGATTTTTGACGAGACCGGGACCTATGACGCGGCGCTGATAGTGGCAGCGCCGGTGCAGTTGGCGTCGGGTTTGTGCTATTTGCTGGCGCGGCGGCCGGCTGTGGAAGCGTTGTAAGAATTGTCAGAATCAGGATTTTCAAGATTATAGGATTGACAGGATTATGGGGAACCAATCCCGCAAATCCTGAAATCCGGTAAATCCTGATTCTGACGAAATTTCCCCTACGCAACTTGCGGCCGGTATCGGTGAAGTTAATCCAGGGTGAACCCCTCGTAGCCGTTGGCGGCGACCTCGGCGCGCTTGGCGCGCATGGCGGGGGCGGTGTCGGGGGCGGTGAGGAGGACGCGGGCTTTGCCGGGGATGTTGGCGCCGACGAACCAGGAGTCGGCCTGCGTGCGCAGGATGTTCTCGCTGTCGTCCTTCATGTGCTGCACCCACGCCTCCTCGGCCTCGGGGGTGGCCATGATGCGCTGGTGCCCGCTGTCCCGGACGTGGGCGATGGCGTCGGTCACCCACTCGACCAACGGCTCCGCGGACCGGGGGAAGTTGCCCACGGAGGCGGCGTTGATGGTGAAAATGTTGGGGAAGCCGTAGCTGGACATTCCCATGTAGGTGCGGGGGCCGTTGGCGAACTTTTCCTTGAGCACCTCGCCGCCGATGCCCTCGATGTGAATCAGGTTGAGAGGGCCGGTGACGGCGTCGTAGCCGGTGGCGAAGATGATGACGTCCAGTTCGTGCTCGCTTCCGCTCTCCAGCTCAAGGCCGCGGGGGTTCAAGCGGGCGATGGGGTCCTCGCGCACGTCCACCAGCAGCACGTTGTCGCGGTTATAGACCTCGTAATAGCCGGTCTCGCAGGGCAGTCGCTTGGAGCCGAACATATGGTTCTTCGGCACCAGCATTTCGGCCACTTCGGGGTCGTGGACGCGCTCGCGGATCTTGTTGCGGACGAACTCGGCGTAGTCCTCGTTGGCCTCGCCGGGCATCATGATGTCGTAGAAGTTGGACAGCCACTTCTTGAAGCCGGGTTCGGCCCAGAGGCGCTCGTACTGGTCCAGCTTCTCCTCCTCGGAGACGGCCAAGGCAGAACGGGTGTCGAACTCGTGCATGAAGGAACCGGGGGTGGACAGGCACTGCTCGAAGATCTCGGGGTAGTGGTTCTTGATGTAGTCCTGGGTCTCCCGGTCAATGAGGGAGTTGCGCAGGGGCACGCAGTAGTTGGCGGTGCGCTGGAAGACGGTGAGGTGGCTCACAACGCCGGCGATTTCGGGGATGAGCTGGACGGCGGTGGCGCCGGTGCCGATGACGCCGACACGCTTGCCGGCCAAGTCCATGCCTTCCTTGGGCCAGCGGTTGGTGTGGCACCAACTGCCTTCGTAGCTCTCCAGGCCCTCGAACTCGGGGACGTAGCGGGCGGAGAGGATGCCGATGGCGGTGATGACGAACTGGGCGCGGGTCTGGTAGCCGTCGTCGGTGGTAATGAGCCAACGGTTGTCGTCTTCCTGGTACACCAGGGAGGCGACGCGGGACTCAAAGCGAATGTCGCGGCGGAGGTCGAACTTGTCGGCCACATAGTTAAGGTAGCGTTCGTTCTCGGGCTGGCTGGAGTAGTGCTCCTGCCACTCCCATTCCTGGAGCAACTCCTCGGAGAAGGAATAGCCGTAGGTGTAGCTCTCGGAGTCGAAGCGGGCACCCGGGTAGCGGTTCCAGTACCAGGTTCCGCCCACGCCGGTGCCTTCCTCGAACCCTCGCACCGAAAAGCCCAGATTGCGGAGCCGATAGAGGGAGTAGAGACCGGTGACTCCGGCGCCGATGACAACGACATCGACCTCTTCAACTCCGCCCGTGGATTGCCCGTTCGCGGACGTTTGCTGTAACGACGTAGCCATGAAACCCTCCTTGTCTGCCTGGAGACATACGTCGGCCAAAAATGGAAACGGTGGGCCGATTATACACCCGCAGAGGGTCCGTCAGAAGCGGGATTTGCCGGATTTGAAGGATTGTCGGGATTGGGTTCGTTGGCGGGTGGGGTTGTTGTGGTGGGTTTCGCTCCTTTTGGTTTTGGGTGGTGGTCCTTCGACAGGCTCAGGATGATGGTTCGACAGGCTCACCATGAGCGGGGTTTTGGATCGGGAAGGCAGGATTTTCCGCCAGCGGCGGACCTTGCGGCACTTCGTTGT
>DAOUJY010000124.1:0-7679 GCA_034421995.1 Dehalococcoidia bacterium
GAAGGTATCGAGATGACCTTCGCGCTGAACCACCTGAGCTACTTCCTGCTGACCGACCTGCTGCTGGAACATCTGCGGAAAGCGCCACGGGCCCGGATTATCAACGTATCCTCTTGTGCCCATGAATCGCCGGGCAAGTTCCGGCTGGAAGACCTGCCCAAGCCTGCAAGCAATCAGGGGTATGGAGCCTACAAACGCTCCAAGCTCTGTAACATCCTGTTCACCTACGAACTCGCGCGGCGTCTGGAGGGCGGGAGTATCACGGTAAATGCCCTGCATCCCGGTCTGGTGCGGACCAACATCGCCCGCAACAATGGGTTGCTGGGTCGCGTGGTCAACTTCTTCATTGGAGTTCGCGGCATTGGCCCAGACAAGGGAGCGGAGACTCCGGTGTACCTGGCCGCGTCGCCCGAGGTGGAGGGTGTGACCGGCAAGTATTTCGTGGACTGCCGCCCGGCGCCGTCTTCCGGCATCAGCCACGATGCAGACTTGGCCGCCAGGCTGTGGGATATAAGCATGTCCCTTACTGCCTCTGGAGATCCATTAGCTACATTTCCGCTATCATAGGTTCGGCATTTTGATGAATGGCATCGCGGATCCGAAAGGATGCAGGAGGAAACACTTTGGGAACACTGAACTCAGCAGAGGTGGATGAATTTCTGTCCCAGCCCCTGACGGCGCAACTGGTCACCATGTACGCCGCCGGCACTCCCCACGTGGCGCCGGTCTGGTTCCTTTGGGATAGCGGTCGGGCTTTGGTGATGGCCGACCGAGCGGCGGTCAAGGTGCGAAACATTCGCCGCAATTCCGCCGTGGCCTTATGCGTCCCCACCGCGGATCACCCCTATTCGTTTGTGACCATCGAGGGCACGGCCGAGGTAACCGACAGCGGGCTGGATGACATGGTGCGCCGGACCTGCGTCCTCTACGAGGGAGACAAGCGAGGCGCCGAGTTCGCCGCGGAACTTCTGGCAGACGAACGGTTGACCCTGATCGTCATTACCCCCGGTCGTTTCATCTCCTGGAAAGAGGACTAGGGCGTGTTGACATTTAACCGTCTAACCGTCATTCCGGCGAAAGCCGGAATCCATTGTTCCAAATAAGCGCAACCCGCCCGAAATCAGCCACGCTCAGACTTTCTGGATTCCGGCTCAAGGCCGGAATGACGGTAGGCAATCGCAAAATGTCAACAGGGCCTGGGGAAGATCAGGAAATTTCGATGCCGACGGGGCAGTGGTCGGATCCCATCACGTCGGGCAGTATGAAGGCATCGGTCAGGTTGGAGGCGAAATCGCTGTCGGTGAAGAAGTAGTCGATGCGCCAGCCCACGTTCCGATCCCGCGCCCGAGTCACCTGGTTCCACCAGCTGTAGTTGTGCGGTTCCTGGTTGAACCGGCGAAAGGTGTCGATGTAGCCGTGTTCCAGGAAGGTGTCCATCCAGGCCCGTTCCTCCGGGAGAAAGCCGGAAATCTTCGCGTTTTCCTTGGGCCGGGCCAGGTCAATTTCCTTGTGGGCGGTATTTACGTCGCCGCACACGATGACACTGCGGCCTTCCCGTCGCAGCCGGTCCACGTAATCCAGGAAGGCGTCGTAGAACTCCATCTTGTAACGCAGCCGTTCGGCGGACTGCTTGCCGTTGGGGAAATAGATGCCCAGGAACACGAAATCATCGAAGTCGGCGACGATGGTGCGTCCCTCGCTGTCGAACCGCTCAACGCCCAGGCCGAAACTGACGCTGCGGGGTTCATGTCCGTCGCGGGTGTAGAGGCCCACACCGCTGTAACCCTTGCGCTCCGGAGTGGTGAACCAGTTGGAATAGCCCTCCACCTGCTTCAATGCGGTGGGCAACTGGGACTCGTGGGCCTTGGTTTCCTGGAGGCACAGCACATCGGGCTGCTCTTCCTGAAACCACTCAAGGAATCCCTTCTTGTGAGCCGCCCGAATACCGTTGACGTTCCATGAAATCAGCTTCATGCTCTCTGCCCTCAGCCCCACCTCCCCGGAGGGAGAGGGGAAATTGTCCTCCGCGCCCGATTTTAGCACAGGTAGCGGACGGTATTGGAAGCCCGTCAAGAGTTGGGTAACTGTTCAGGCTTGCTGTGGTGACCCAGCCAAATTTGCTTCGTGGATGGCTGGCGCTGGTAGGGCTGTGCAAAACAGCAAGTCCGTCATTCCGGCGAAAGCCGGAATCCAGTAGCGTTTTCTGGACTCCGGCTTTCGCCGGAGTGACGATTTAAGGGCAAGCGAGTTTTGCACAGGGCTACGCCGGGTGCGTTGGTTGACAGCGACAGCGCGGCAGTGTAATATCTCCCGTTACCTAATTGATACCTCATATCAATTAGGTCTAAAGGAGGATTCTATATGATGAACACGCCTCGCAAAGTACCCGTCACTATCCTCACCGGCTTCCTTGGCTCCGGCAAGACGACCCTGCTCAACCGGATCTTGACTGAAGAGCACGGCAAGCGCATCGCCGTGATCGAGAACGAGTTTGGGGAGGTCGGCATCGATCAGGCCCTCGTCATCAACGCTGACGAGGAGGTCTTCGAGATGTCGAACGGCTGCATCTGCTGCACGGTGCGCGGAGATCTGATTCGGGTGCTCAACAATCTCAACAAGCGCCGTGACAAGTTCGACTATGTGTTGGTGGAAACCACCGGGCTCGCCGATCCCGGTCCGGTCGCTCAGACGTTCTTCATGGACGACGAGCTCCGCGCTGAATACGCTCTTGACGGGATCGTCACGCTGGTTGATGCCGCCCACATTGAGCAGCAACTCGGCCGAAGCGATGAAAGCACGGAGCAAATCGCGTTCGCAGACGTTCTCCTGCTCAACAAGACGGACCTCGTCAACGGAGAGACCCTCGACAGTCTGGAAGCTCGGCTCCGCGGCATGAACCGAATGGCGCGAGTGGTGCGCAGTGAGCGGGCGAACGTACCCGTGGACACTGTACTCGACCTCGCTGCCTTCGACCTGGACCAGGTGCTCGAGCGTCGTCCCACTTTCCTTGAACCGGAGTATCCGTTCGAATGGACCGGAGTCTATTCGCTCGATACCGGCCGCTACGAACTCAGCCTCGCCGATGGCCCTGATCCGGCGATGTCACTCGTTGTCGTGCCCGGCCAGGGCACGGATGACGCTGCCCTCCGCGAGAGTGCGGAGTGGTGTGTGCGGCAGTACGCCGAACCTGCGGAGCCCATTCACCCCGGGGCAGAGATTCCCGTCGGAAAGCATGTGAACCTTCTGCTCGATTCCCCTGGGCGCAAGTCCTTCTTCCTGGAGGTCGATACGCCGGCACAGTTTGGCCTCTACACCCAGCACCTCGCGGAGGAGTTCAATATCCGACTGAGGAACGCGGATGGAGAGGCTTTCAAACTGGGGGGCAACTTTTGCTCCGAGCCGGCCTGCATAGAGGACAACGCTCCGCGTATCAAGGGAGCGGAGGTTCCCGCCGTGGCCGAGCGCACCTGGGTCGCGCAGCACGAGCACGACGACGAGGTGGGCTCCATCGCGATTGAGATTGACGGCGACTGCGATCCCAATAGACTCAATGCCTGGCTCAGCAAACTGCTCAGCGAGCGCGGGGTGGACATCTTCCGAATGAAGGGCTTCATCAGCGTCGCGGGCGAGTCGCAGCGCTTCGTCTTCCAGGGGGTTCATATGCTCTTTGACGGCCAGCCGGATCGCGAATGGGGGGACGACCCCCGCCGCAATCAGCTCGTCTTCATCGGCCGCAACCTCGATGAGCAGAGCATGCGGGAGGGGTTCGAAGCATGTCTGATTTAGATATCAGCAGCCCGAAGGGTGTTCTTCACCGGGACTGGTCTGCGGAAGTCGGCGACTACGCTATTGCCGGGGGTTGGAGCCTGGCCGGTGAGTCGCTGATAGTCGGTGACACTGAGGGTGGCGTTTACGCATTCGACGGCGAGTCTGGCGCGGTCGCCTGGTCACGGGGTGGGGTTCATGATGGTGGTGTGCTCTCGATGTCAATCCACCCAACGGGAACCGTGTTCGCCACGGCCGGCCAGGACGGCCGAGTCTTAATCTGGAACGCCGCCGAAGGTCAGGTAAGCCGGGCTATCGACGTCGGAAGCGGTTGGGTGGAAAACGTGACGTGGTCGCCGGACGGCCAACGGTTGGCGGCCTCCTGCTCCCGGCAGGTTCGCGTGTATGACGCGGAAGGCGCGGAGATTTGGCGGTCTGATGAGCACCCCAGCACCGTCAGCGCGATCGCCTGGTCGAGCGTAGGGGAACTGGCAACGGCCTGTTACGGTCGAGTGGCGTTCTTCGACGCAGCCACCGGCGAGCTTCGCCAGAAGCTGGAGTGGCAGGGGTCCCTGGTATCGATGGTGCTGAGCCCGGACGGGGGTATCGTGGTCTGTGGCAGCCAGGACAACTCAGTGCATTTCTGGCGCCGCTCCACGGGGCAGGACTCCGAAATGTTTGGATATCCTACCAAGCCCTCGGCCCTGGCTTTTGATGATACCGGCACCCTTTTGGCCACCGGCGGCGGGGATGCGGTGACAGTCTGGAGCTTCCGGAGAAAGGGGCCGGAAGGCACGACGCCCGGCGTTCTGGAGTTTCATGTTCAACCCGTCACGACGCTTGCCTTCGCTCCCGGCGCGATGCGCCTGGCATCTGGGGGGCGCGAAGGCGCCGTAGTTGTGTGGTCGCTTCAGAGAAATGGGAAAGGCGGTCCGCTAGGAGCCGCGGTTGTGGCGGGCGCAGTGGCGGAATTGTACTGGCGGCCTGACGGGGGCGCGCTTGCCGCCCTCGACGCGCGGGGCCGCGTGACCGTCTGGCGAGTAGAACGAACCAAGGGCCGAATTGACAGCGTGAGCGCGGGGCTGTTCCGCACCAGGTTGCGCGAGTTGTTGGAGCTAATGGATTGACCGCGCCCGCGCCGGGTTTCGCCACAGTGGGGGCAGCGGCTGATTTTCCGTCCACCCATGGAACAGTCACGCCTGTTGCCCCTGAACCCGTATGCAGTGCGATGCACCGGCAGCCTGCGGAGACGCCGTCCTCCCTGGCCGATAACCTTCGCTCCCAGCATCCCACTTGGCTGGTAACGGAGACCCTCCCGGGAGTAGAGTATTCCTAAAGTGGTGTAAAACAGAAACCGGGTGGCAGTCCTCTTGCCACCCGGTCATCCTTCACCGGGGTCGCCGCCGGCGAATACGTGGCGGCGGTGGCGACGGTTAGCCCGGACAACAAGTACCGGTACACTGTCAGCCGCACGGTAACGGTGCGTTAGCCGGCGGCGAACGGGCCGTTTGACATCGGCGCCTCGTGGATTAGACAGCCCTCGCCGCCCGCAGCAGTCCCAGGTCCCGGATCGTGAGGCCCAGCTCACCGCACAGAATTTCGACGTTGTGTTCGCCCAGGCGGGGCGCCGGCCGGGCCGATGCCATGGCGTTTTCTCCGTCGATAAAGAATCCCGAACCCGGGTATTTCAATTGGCCCGCCCTGGCATGGTCCATCTCGACGAAGAACCCCCTCTCTTCCAGGTGCGGCGATTCCACCACCTGTTGCGGCGTCTGAACCAACCCGATGACCAGGCCCCGGGCCATGGACTCTCGCATCAAGTCCAGGTTGGTCCACTGGGCCAGCTTGGGGGCCACCAGTCCATGAAGCTCCTCCCAGTGTTCCATCCGGCCGCCGCGGGACGCGAACTTGGGATCCAGCAGCCCCGGTTCTTCCAGAAACTCGGCCCACGCCTGCATGGGACGGCCGCCGGTGCCGGCCGTGGTGAGCGTCACTTCCCCATCCTGGGTGGGCAAGTGCATCCCGTCCATCACGTTGCCGTCGCTGCCGCCCCGGTGGGGGCTGCGTCCGGTGTAGGTGTAGGGGTGAATCAGCCCGGAGGGGGTGCTAACGGCGGCCTCCATGGTCGAGACATCGACGTGGGTGCCTTGTCCCGACTGCTCCCGCCGCAACAGCGCCGCCATTACCGCCACCGCTCCGTTGCGGGCCGCGGTAATCTCCATCTGCTCCAGGGCCGTGCCCATGGGCGGTTGGTCGGCCGAGCCGGTTACCGCGTAAAGGTAGCCCCCCATGGCCTGCGCCACCAGATCATCGCCCTGGTAGCTGGCATAGGGCCCGTCCTGACCAAAATAGGTTATGGAAACCAGAATCAGGCCGGGGTTGGATTGGCACAGCCGATCATAGCCCAGTCCCAAATCCGCCAGCCTCCCCGGTGGATAGCTCTCCAGGATAATATCCGCGGTGGCGGCCAATCGCTCGAAAAGCTCCCGGCCTTCGGCCTGCTCCACGTCCAGCGTGATGCCCCGCTTGTTGGTATTGAAGGCAAGGAAAGAAGTGCCCCGGTCAGGATGGGGAACCTCGTCAATAAAGGGCGGCTCGTGGCGGGCCTGATCGCCCCAGCCGGGCGGCTCAACCTTGATGGTGTCCGCGCCCTGGTCGGCCAGCAGCTTGGCGCAATAGGCGCCCGAGGGCCGGTGGGTCAGTTCCAGTACGCGCAATTCTGCAAGTATTCCGGGCATGGTCTCTCCGACAATTGCCTATGCATCAATGCTGACATCGCTGCTCTGCGCGATGGTTCGTGAATCCTGGCGCATAAACTACGGCCTTGGTTCGTCGGGCCGGGGCGCGCCGAAAACCACGCCTTCGTATTCCAGTTCCCCTATTTCCGCCGGCGACAGCCCGGCCAACTCCGCCAATATCGCCTTATTGTCTTCTCCCAATCCCGCGACCTTCTCAATTGTCATGGGATTGCCGGGGTCTCTGAAGGGGCGCCCGGCGAAAACACGGGATCCAACGGCGGGGGCCTGGGGGTTGGAGAACTCCCACAGATAGCCGCGTTCCCGCAGATGAAAGTCGTTCACCAGGTCCTGGGCGGTCATCGCCGAACCGGCGGCGATGCCCAGCCCCTGCAACCTCCGCGCCAGCTCCAGGTCGTCGTGCTGGGAGGTCCATTTGCCGATTAACTCGTCCAACTCATGGCGGTTCTGCCAGCGGGCCAAAGCCGTGCCGAATTTGGCTCCCTCGGCCCACTGGGGCCGGCCCATTGCTCCCTTCAGCGCTTCCCATTCCGTGTCGGACGACACGACAATAACTATCCAACGGTCGTCGTCACGGGCCGGATACACATTGTGCGGCGCCTTCCACCAGTGAGCGCAGCCCAAACGCTCGCGGGTTATGCCCCGCTGCGCCTCCAGGATGGCCGGCCCCACTGACGAGACCCCGGTTTCCAGCATGGTAAGGTCAACCCTCATGCCCTGGCCCGTCTTGTTGCGCTGGTACAGGGCCAGCAGCAGGGCGTAGGCCACGTTGTTGCCTACGGAATGATCCATGTAGTTGGGGCTGGCCCGCATGGAAGGGCCGCCCTCATAGCCGGTCAGGTAGGACAAACCGCAGGCGGCGTCAACGGTGCGGGCCCGGGAGCCGGCCCGGCGCCAGGGTCCGGTGTACCCGTAAGCGGTGCTGCTGAGGGTAATGACGCGGGGGTTGATTGCGGAGAGGCTGTCATGGTCGAACCCGAACCGCTGCATGGTGCCGGGACGGAAGTTGTCGGTCACGATGTCGGCCTTCTTCACCAGCTTGAGGAAGACTTCCTTGCCCCGCGGGTTGGTCACGTCCATGCACAGGCTGCGCTTGTTGCGGGTGCCGTAATAGACCAGGTTGCCGGCTTCGTTCCACCACTTTTCGCCCGGAGTTCC
>DAOUJY010000125.1:0-6415 GCA_034421995.1 Dehalococcoidia bacterium
GCTCGCGGCGTGGCTTGAACGGGGATCAGCTCGGTGTTCCCGGGTGCGACTCCCGGGCGGAGTCGCCTTGAACAGTTGGGGCGGCGGCGCGGCTAGGACCGCGTCTTCAGGAAAGGTTGACGATAGTCGTGTAACTAAAATCAACCATTTTTACAACGGTTTCCGACCGAATCTCCAGTGGGTCGGCATAGTGCTATTCATGGATCTTCGGTGAGGCGTATGACAGAGGATTCGTCTGCCAGGAAGTCGATGTGGATCTCGTCTTCGCCGGTGTGGTGGGGCAGGCGTATCGCAATCCAGTAGCAGTACGGAGCCAAGTTCTCGAGGTGGATGGAGGCATTTTCGTGGTGGATGAGGGGATCGGAGGTGATGATGTCGTCGGACGGCGCTACCCTCCAGACATCGAGCGGTGTTGTCGCAGGTTCGGTGAACATGGTGAAGACACGGAGGTTCTCGGAGGTGCGCACAGCAAGGGATAAGCTGAACCGGCTCAGGCGTGAGACGGTGATCTGGGCGCTGAGGGCAAGGATCTCGTCGACGCGTTGTGGGTCGTCTGGGAAGAGGCGGACTTCGATGCTGTTCATGGTGCTCAGTCACCACTAAGGTTGTTGTCGGGACAATACGGCTCAGCGACATCGCGGAACAACTGGTCTGATTCCCAAAGTCCTCTCTGATCGGATCGCTCCCCCGACATCGCGCTGTTCACGGGAGCTGGTTGACTCGGTAAGAGGTCGACCGACCGCCGGGCTGGTTTCTCACCAAGATGCCGATTTCCATCAGCCGATCAATGTCCCGGACCGCCGTCTGTCGGGAACACCGGTTCAACCGCTGGTAGCGTGCGGCCGTGATGTTGCCCACCCAGCCGTCGATCAGTAGACCGATGAACTTGACCTGTCGGTCGTTGAGGCCGTCGGTTTCAGCGCGGGCCTGTAACCTGGCCCGGCTCTGGGCGGCATCGGACACGCTCTCACCGTGGTTCATGGCGCTCGTCAGGCAGTTGAAGAACCAGATCATCCACGCCGTGATGTCCATCGTGCTGGACTGGGTGTCCTCGAGAATCCAGTAGTAGTCGCCGCGCTGGCGCATGATCTCGGCCGACATACTGTAAAAGCGCATCGGAGTGCGGTCGCACCTAGCCAACGCCAGGTCCGTGATGGCGCGGGCGATGCGGCCGTTGCCATCATCGTAGGGATGGATGGTCACGAACCACAGGTGGGCAACGGCGGGTTTGCGGAGGTCGGGCTCGTCATCCAGCTGGTTGAACCAGTCGAGAAATCGGTCCATTTCGCCGTTTAGCCGATGGGCCGGCGGAGCTTCAAAATGGACGACTGGAGTCCGGCCCATTGGGCCGCTGGAGACAACCTGCATGGGACCCACTCGGTCATCGCGCCACCGGCCGACCGAGATCCCTTCGGTGTCCGGCACAGGGAATAGCAGGCGGTGCCATTGGTGCAGGCGATCAGTTATCAGGGGAGTGGCGTAGTTGGTGGCCGCATCAGCCGTCACGGCTGCGATGCCCGGCTCATCATGTTCGCCCTGGATGGCGAGGCGGGACTCGACCATGATACGCCGCCGGATGGACGCTCCAATAGAGTTCGGGTCTGGATTTTCCCCCTCAATACGGCTGCTGGCCACCGCCGAGTCGGTGAGGTTTCGTACAGACGCCTCGGTGGCTGCCAGCCCCCCCAGTGCGAAGGCGTTGCCCACGACTTCCGCCTGCCGGCGGCTGGCTCGAACCAATGGCTGGGTGATGGCTTCCGGATCCCACCGGAAGTTTGGCCAGTCATCGAGTTCGTGGATGTAGGTCGGCCGACCGAGCCGAGGGTTACGGCGAGATCGGTCACCGGGGGCTTTTTCCGCCGTCATGACAATCTCCGCATAATCGTTCCATCATCTCGCCAATCATGCCACAATCATTCCAGCGTTGCATGTGAAGCCTGGAGCCGACCTTTGTGGAAAGCCGCCCAGCTGGGCTCCTCTCAACTACTCGCGAGAGGATTCGTCGAATCACGCCCTGCGTACTCTTTCCACAGCAGAATATCTGCCGGTATGATTGCAGTGCGGCTGTACTTTTGGACACACGCACAGTTGTCAATATGTACTGATGTACATTTGGAGCGAGGCTATGCCGATCATCGCCATCGTCAATCAGAAAGGGGGCACCGGCAAGACGACTCTTTCTACCAACTTGGCATGGGCATTCGCGGAAACAGTTCCAGTCCTGCTGTTGGACGCCGATCCCCAGGGGAGCGCCCAGGACTGGGCTGACAGCCAACTGCAACCTCCCCTCCATCTCGAGGTGAAAGCCGCGGAGCCGAGCCGGCTGATCCAGGAAGTGCGCAGTTCAGCGTCCGACTACGGCTGGGTGATCATTGACGGGCCGCCCGGCATCTCCAGGACCAGCGCCGACGCCGTGCGGGCAGCTGACCTAGTCCTGATACCGGCCAAGGCCAGCCCCTTCGACGTATGGGCCGCCTCCGATATCGTGGACGCGGTGAAGGCCCGGCAGAAAACCGCCAAGGGAAAGCCGGTAGCAGCCTTTGTGATCACTATGACCCGGCCACGGACTCGCTTGAGTCGACAAATAGATGCCGCGCTGGCCGAGTACGGCCTGCCGGCCCTGAAGGCCCGCACCACCGAGCGGGTATCCTATCCGCAAGCAGTCATCGAGGGCACGTCAGTATTGGAAGGCCGGGACCAGACTGCGCGGAACGAAATACTGGCCATACGCGGCGAGCTGGAGAGATTGTTCCATGACGATGCATAGCAGACCCAACCGACGACGGGAAGATCGTCGGGAAGCCTTCGTAAACCAGGCCGCGGCGGCGGACACGGCGCAGTTGCACTGCCTCATACCGGCGGACATGCACCGGCAGTTGCGCGTGATGGCGGCGCAGGAAGGCACCAACATGACCTCCCTGGTGATAACGGCCCTTGAGGAGTTCCTCAGCACCCGGAGCTAGCGCTTGGATGTACGTCGGTACGGATGTACATATGGTCATTGCTACCGCTGTACCGATGATCGGGCTGGCATCCGTGCCGACGCGCGTCGCTCCCGACGCTGCGACGCAGTCCAGACGTCCATAACGAGAAAATTTCGCTACTCCAGATCGGGGGGCACCGCGTCAGAGTCTGGCCAACGCTCCGACATATTCGTAATCGGACCAGCAGCTCAAATTTCCCGGGCATTTGCTGATTTCCAGGCAACGTCGTGGTCGGAATAGCGTCTTGGGAAGAACCGTTGCAAATTCATCAGAAACGCGCCAAATCCGACCCTTGGCTAGACTTTGCGCATTTTTAGAAAAGTAAAAGGACAGGGTAAGCTGGCCTGACCCTACTTTCCACGGAAAGGCCCGACCATGCTCACCCTGCCCGCTGCCATTGTAGCCCTGCTCCTTCCCTTCGCAACATTGTTCACCAACCCGACTTGGCAGAAAGCCCAGCTCCTGATGGTGGGCGCCATCCTGGCCACGGGCCAGCGCACTGTCGCCGCGGCGCTGCGCGTCATGGGACGCAGCGACCAGGACGACTACGCCCGCTACCATGAGGTGCTCAATCGGGCGGTGTGGTCGTCCCGCGCAGTTGCCCGCGTCCTGCTCTTGCTTTTGCTCCAGCATCTGGATCGGGGCGACGGCCCCTTGGTCTTCGGCATCGACGAAACTCTGGAACGGCGTCGCGGCGCCAAGATCAAGGCTCGGGGCATCTACCGTGATGCGGTGCGTTCCAGCCGCCACCAACTGGTCAAGGCCAGTGGGTTGCGCTGGATCTCCCTGATGTGGCTGGGTCACGTGCCTTGGGCAGGACGCCACTGGGCGCTGCCGGTGCTCACCGTGCTAGCGCCCTCCTCTCGGTACCACCAGCAGCAGGGACGCCGCCACAAGAGGATCACCGACTGGGCTCGACAAATGGTCATTCAACTGCGTCGCTGGCTGCCCCACCGGACTCTCGTGCTGGTGGGGGATAACGGCTACGCCGTGCTGGATCTGCTCCACTGCTGCCAATCCCTTCGTGAACCCGTTACCCTCATCGCCAGACTGCGTCTGGACGCCGCCCTCTACGCGCCAGCGCCGCCACGGCCGCCGGGTCAGAAAGGCCGGTCTGCCCTGAAAGGCCAGCGACGACCCTCCCTGAAAACCCTGCTGGATCAGCCTCAGGTGACTTGGGCCAGCTCCGAGGTGGCCTGGTACGACGGCACCACCCGCACCGTCGAACTCACCTCCCAGACTGCCGTCTGGTACAGCTCGGGCAAGCCGCCCGTCCTCATCCGCTGGGTGCTGGTGCGAGACCCCGAAGGCAGCTTCGATCCCCAGGCCCTGCTCTGCACCGACCCGTCGGCGGACCCGACCCAGATCCTGGAGTGGTTTGTACTGCGTTGGCAACTCGAGGTCACCTTTCAGGAAGCGCGGACTCACCTGGGCATGGAGACCCAGCGCCAGTGGTCCGACCTGGCAATCGCCCGCACCACGCCGGCTCTGCTGGGTCTCTTCTCCTGGACCACCCTGGCCGCCCACGCCTTGCAAAAACAACATCCCATGACCCAGCGCACTGCGGCTTGGTACAACAAGCCGTCACCGACTTTCGTGGACGCCATCGCCCTGGTGCGTCGGCACCTCTGGCTGGCGTCGGAAGATTTCTCGGTGTCGCCCGGCAACTCCGACACGCAGGAATTCCCCCTCGCTCTGTACCACCGAATGGTGGACTCCCTCGCTTACGCCGCTTGAATTGCGTAAAGCCCAGCTTAGGCGAATTTTTTGCGGTCCACGGACTCAACAAATGCGAGGCGAAGGCACGTCTATTATCCGGTCCTCGGGTGCTCCGGGCGGACTGTGCCCGCGGACCCAGAGGACTTCCGCCATGAGGCGTTGCTTCGCTCGTCGCCGGATGGTCTTGGCGCCAGTGATGTCGCAGTGGCCCGGTCCACCGGATTCAGAGGTCTCGAAAACGTCCATGCCGGCTTCCCTGATGCTGGCAACTGGGACGACATAGAGGTTAGGCGATTTCGCTACTCAACAGAATGAGCTGAAGTAGTGAATGACCCAGCAGAGCACTTCAATCTACGGACACTTGGAGACCCGCTGAGGCATGCCGGCCTCCGGAGGGCCGAGCACTCGTAAACCCAGAGTTTCGTGACCATCCCAGCCTGCAGTCAACGAACCTCGTGCAACCAACGCGGTTGATATAGAATGGAACGCCAACGGAGAGGCCAGGATGACCACGATCAACACCAGCAACGACCTGCTCAGGCTGCTCGAAGAGGACGCGAACTTCTACCAAGCCGCCCGACGCCTCATCCTGACCAACGAGCTCCTGGAACTGCCCACCAGGTTCAACGCGTTCGTCGACCGGGTTGACCAATTCATCGCCAAGCAGGAGCAGTTCAACGAGGAACAGCGTCAGTTCAACGACCGTATCGAATCCTCCCTGAAGCGCATCGACAATTCCATCGGCGAGCTGAAGGGCAACACCGCCCGTTACGTGGTCGCCGCACACTTCGGCGAGATCCCCGAACTGCTCGGCCTTGAATTCCAGGACAGCCTCTCCCGCCAACAACTGCGCCAGCTGATCGGACCCGTAGGCCGCAACATCTCATCCGCCGGCGATTGGCAGAGTTTCATTCGGGCCGATTTGGTGCTGATCACCACCAACCCTGACGGCGAGACTCGCTACATCGCCGTGGAAGCCTCCTACACCGCAGACAAGCGCGATACAACGCGAGCCCGCCGCAACGCCGAGCTGCTGCACAGCTTGACTGGCCACACCTGCCACGCCGTCGTCGCCAGCGTACATAACGTCCAAGAGATCGAGGCCGAACTGCGCGGCCCCGACGTTTACTGGTACCAATTGGACCCAGCGGACTTCACCGTTGTGAAAATGGTTGACTTCAGTTACCAACTGCCGTCAGCCATTCCTGAGGACGCGGTCTGAGCCGCGCCGCCGCCCCAACTGTTCAAGGCGACTCCGCCTTGGAATCTCACCAAGGAACACCGAGCTGATCCCCGCTCAAGCCACCCCGCGGAGTTTCCCCCGCAAGGCAGCCTGAACCGGATTAGGGCCGCGTCTCCACTTCCCCAGCCGGTGTTGCGCTGCAAGCGCCGGTCTCAGCTGTCCCAAGATCGCGCCCCAGTACGTCCACACGTGCTTCACTCGCTTCCTTGCAGGTACGGTGAAGGCGACCTGGACGCCATTGCCGACAGGACAAACCCGCCGGCGCGGGATGCGCTCGGAGCAGCCGAGTGAACGTCGGGCCAGCACCAGGGCGGCTGCCTGATGGACGCTGAGCCCGTAACGCTCCATGAATTTGACCCGGCCGATCACCGAACTGAACGCCGGGTTCACCTGATGTATCTCAACTCCCTCACGGTGGCCGCGAGAGATGAAATACGCATTGATCTTGCCGTAGCTGAACGACGACAGC
>DAOUJY010000126.1:0-25257 GCA_034421995.1 Dehalococcoidia bacterium
GGGCGGGTCGTTGAATTCCATCGGCCCGCGGTTGCGGTGGTTCTCGGTCCACAGGAAGGTGCGGCCGATCTCCTGGGCCTTCTCGTCGGTGTCGGCGACGAGGCAGCGGATCAAGTAGCCAAAGTGCTCGGGGCCGGCCTCGTAGCCTTCCTCGGCGGCGGTCTCGTGGTAGATGCCCTTCAGCTGCTTGGTCAGGTCCAGCAGGGAACCCAGGTTCATATAGGGATACCGGTGCTTGGCCGCCCAGATCACGGACTCGGGGCTGCCGGTGCCGGGGAACCAGACCGGCGGATGGGGCTTCTGAATGGGCACCACCCAGGGGTTCACCATGCGGTGGGGCCAGTACTCGCCTTCCCAGCGGAAGGGGCCGGGTTCGGTCCAGCACTTGACGATGAGGTCGTGGGCCTCCTCGAACCGGGGGCGGTTCTCGGTGGGCGGATAGCCGGCGTGCAGCGTCTCCACGGCGGTGCCCCGGACGAAGCCGGAAATGATGCGGCCGTTGCTGATGCAGTCCAGCATGGCGATTTCTTCGGCCATCTTCACCGGGTCGTTGACGGCGATGACGTTGCCCAGCATGGCGATCTTGGCGTTCTTGGTGCGCTGGGTGATGACGGCGGCGTCCACGTTGACGGAAGGCTTCATGCACCAGTATGAACTGTGATGCTCGTTGGACATGATGCCGTCGAAGCCCACCTGGTCGGCCAGCTCGTACTGGTCGTGGTAGTTGGTGTAAAGGACGTGGGCCTTTTCGGGATCGAAGTAGGTGTTGGGGAAGTGCATCCGGCCCGATTCGTAGGGAGCCAGGTCGTCCTCGGTGACGTGGCCGTAGGGCTGTTCGGAGAACCAGAATACTTCGAGTTGGTGCGCCATAATGTTTGCTCCTTGTCGGTAGGTGCGCTGGCGTGTTCGTGTCCCCCGTCATTCCGGCGAAAGCCGGAATCCATAGCGGGGTTAGATGCTGTTCAGGAACCCGGTAACGGCAGCAACGAACTCCCCGCGCTTTTCCACGGCCGGCGAGTGTCCGCAGTTGTCGATGATGCGGAGTTGGCTGCCCTGGATGGCCTGCTGGAACAGGTGGCCGCACTCCACCGGAATGATGGCGTCCTGGTTGCCCCAGACGATGAGGGTAGGGGTATCCACGCGGGACAGGGTGAAGGGCAGGCTGGGGTTGTGCAGGTAGGGCTTCCAGCACAGCTGCGACGCCGTGATGGCGTTGGAGTGGACGACGAGCTGTTCTTCGGGGCTCAGTTCGCGGGTGTAGTTCTCGTAGTTGGGTACCTGGCTGGGGTCGTGGAAACGCTGCTTGAGGCGGGTATCAGCCGACACCATGAAAATTTCCGCGATCTCACCCTCGCGGGGCTTGATGCCGGCGGCGTCAACCAGGACCAGGGCGTCGATGTTGTGGTCGTCCATGGCTGCCATCTCGGCGGAGACCCAACCGCCCATGGAGGAACCCATAAGCACGATGTCCTGGAGACCCAGCGCATCGATGAACATATGGTTGAAGTGAGCCACGTCGCCGATGGTCTTGACCCAGGCCGGGGCTTCCGTACCGTTGAAACCGGGCTGGCTGGGCACGAAGACCGTGTAGTCCGACGCCAAATCCTCGTGATAGGGCTGCCAACCGTTGGACCCGCCGGCGCCGTGGAAAAACACCAGCGGAGGGCCATTGCCGCCGGAGTACATTTCGACGGCAGTACCGTTGACATTTACGGTAGTGCGTGAACCGTTTTGTACTGTTGTCATACTCTCGTTCCTGTACAAAGCAAGGATGGCGATATTCTGTTACAGGGGTAACAGGATGTCAAGGATGGCACGTTTTGCGCGAGGTCACTGAGCCGTCAGCAGGTTTGCCACGGCGCGGGCCGTCAGGTTGGCCGCCATGGGGACTTTGTAGGCGTTGTCGGGCAGCGGCCGGGGGTCAGCGATGGCGACCGCGCCGGCATCCGACGGCACGACGTCGGCAACCTGACGGCCCCGCAGATATGCCTCCGCGTCGTTCGCTCGATACGGCGTGGGCGCTACTCCGCCCAGGGCTATCGATGCTTCCGCCACGGCGCCGTTGGCGATGGTCAGGGACACTGCCACGCTGACCAGGGCAAAGTCGCCCGACTCTCGTTCCTGCGCCTTCAGATAGACGCTGCGCCGGCCCTCGGGAGGCGATGGTACGATAACCGCCGTCAACAACTCGCCGGGTCGCAGGACGTTCTCCCGCATCAGATCTACATCCGGCCCAACGAAGTAATCCTCGATGGAAATGGCGCGCTCGCCGTCGGTTGAAGCGATGGTTACCGATGCCCCCAACGCAGTAAGCGCTACCGCGGTGTCAGACGGATGCACGATGAAGCAACGGTCGCCGCCGGTCACGCACAGATACTTGCCCACTCCCGGCACTGCGTAGCACCGGTCGCCGCCTCGTTTCAGGCACGGCGTTAGCGGATGGCGATAGTACCAGCAGCGGGGCCGCTGGTTAAGGTTGCCGCCCAGGGTTCCCAGGTTGCGAACCTGCGGCGTGGCCAGCCCGGCAGCGGCCTGGGCGAGGGCGGCGTAACGGCTGCGGATCCCTTCGTGCGCCGCAATAGCGGCGATGGTGGTCAGCGCGCCGATGCGGAGGCCGCCATCACGGTTTTCGGTGATGCCGACGAGGCTGGCGTCTGTGATGGAATCGAGGGCAACCAGGGTGGAAGGCAACGCCGTGCCGTCGCGGATTTCAGAGAGGAGATCGGTTCCGCCGGCGATGGGAAGGGCGTCATCTGGAGTAGCGGCGAGCATCGAGCAGGCTTCGGCCAGGGATGTGGGTTGCAAGAGTTGGAAGGTCATTGTTAGTTTCCTCCAACGACGCTGCATATGTTACAGTGAGACGCAGCAAGAGGCAGCGAGGAGAACGACATGGGCTATTTCAGCGTCCAGATTTCCGTTGGGCATCCTTACGACTTTGGGGGCGATATGCTTCCTGTGGATGCTGTGGTTGACACGGGAGCATCCGATTCCATGTTCCCGGCATCGCTGTTTGAACGGTTGCATATTGAACCGGAAGGTGAATACCCCTGCTTTTACGCCAATGGCGAAACCGAGATGCGCAATCATGGCGAGGCCGCAATCCGAATCGGCGAGCGTACCAAAATCTGCCCGGTAATTTTCGGGCCGGACGGTCATTACTTGCTGGGAGCGACGACGCTGGAATTTTTCAAACTGGCGGTTGACCCGGTGGGACAAGAGCTTATACCCGTGCGCGGGTTGCGGTTGGGTTGGGGCGGAGAGATATAGATTGGCGCAGGTAAGGTTTCATTGCGCAGTTCCTCCAAATACTGGTTGGACGCTTGCGCCAATCGTTCAGCTCGGCCACGGAGCCAATCTTGGTACTGTTTCGGCTCCACAAAGGTAGGGTCTGGAACCGCCTGCTGGTCCAACAGTCCTCGCGCTGCAAGGTTGAGTTCGGCGATGTAGTCTTTGGGTGCTTTCGCCGCAATTTTACGATTCGCCTGTCCGCTGATTACCGCCATGTTGGCAACGGAATCGATGATCTTCCGGTCGATTCCCGGCACATTGTCCATGAGCCATTTGCGTGGGAAGATGTGATGCCATTCCGGTTCGTAGTTGCCCACTGCCTCGGCTCTGATTCTGTAACCTTCGGTATTCCAGTCCTGAGCGTCATTCTTGTACGCAAGCAGATAGATCATAAGCCGGTGTACGGTATTGCGCCCGCCGCCAGTCTCGATGAATTCTTCCGGTGTGAACTGGGGCGGGTTGTTCAGCAGGACATCCAGGCGGTCAAGGGCTATAGCTTTGGACTTGGCGTTCTGTACTGCGCTGATGACTCGATCCAGCTTCGTTTCCGTTGGCCCGCTAAAAAACCCCTCTTTGAGTCCATTAAGCATCCATGCCAAGAAGGGACCGAACGAGCCTTGGGGGAATTGCGCTCGATACACAGCCGCTGCGACGATTGCGTTGGAGCTTATCGCCAAGTCAGAGTTTATGATTCCGTATTGCCGGAGCCCCTGGCAGATTGACCGCATTGCCTGCCGGGTGTTATCCCATGCCGGGCTGTCGCCAAGGTTCTCCCAAAAGGTCTGCTCAATGTCGCGGAACCGGCTTTTGCCGACGCCGATACCAGTGAAAGACCTGAACAAAAAGGCGGGATCAATTTCAAACCCGTCATCTTCGAGTTCAGAGAGTAATTTGAGGAAATTTTGATTGACCCAGCCCGGATTACGGGACGCTACTACACCCAGGTAGATGTCTGCTTGCTGCACCCTGGTGCCGGTCGAGTTGAGTCTTTTTAATATTTCGGCTACCTCAGTCAGCTCAATGGTGTCGTCAATCTCTACCGTAGGCAGAATCGCCTGCTTGATTCGGGCTACCTCTTGCAGTCGCCTCGCTACGGCTCCGACGCTATTGGTAAAGGCGTGGCCATCTGCCACCAGTTTTTCAGCCATTGCGTACAAGTCATCGTCTTGCAGGATATCCCTGACTGGAACATAACGCCCAGCGGAAGACTTGCGCGTTGCAAACGTTAGCTCCTCAGCCCCGATGTCCAGCCGTATGCCGTAGTCGCTCATGTGCTTATCCCAGGTGCCGCTCCGGTTGTTGTCCCACCATTCGGGACGGCTGTCGAAAAGAGTGCACAGGGCGGTAGTCCGCTGCTGGCCGTCGATAATCCATGACTTTTGGCGTGGCTGACTGCTGTCGCCGCGTTCTATGGCAGTGTTTGATTTCCACGTCAAAATGCTGCCAACGGGATAATTCCGCGCCAGAGAATCGGCAAGCTCCCGAACCTGTGCAACCGTCCACACAAATCCCCGCTGAAATTCCGGTACGGCGAATTCGCCTTCGTGGGCTGATTTCACGATTGACTCGGCGTTGGGTTGTCTATGCTCCACGTCTATGACTCCTTAATCTTTGCGTCTCTGCGACTTTGCGTTGTTGATGACGTCTATTGCCCCAGCGCGTCCAGCACCCGGTCTGGCGTAATGGGCAGACGGGTGAAGCGGACGCCGATGGCGTCGTAGAGGGCGTTGGCGATGGCGGGGGCAACGCCTACGGATGGCACTTCGCCCAGGCCTTTGGCCCCCATCGGCCCCACCGGGTCCACCACGTCAGCGAAGATGGCGGTGATGTCGGGGTAGTCCTGGATGGTGGGACTCTTGTGTTCCAGATAGCTGCCGTTCAGGGTAACTCCCGTTGGCGTGTCCGTGATCAGCTCCTCGCTGAGAGCGAAGCCCAGCATCTGGGAGATTGCTCCCTCCACCTGGTTCAGCGCGGTGCGTGGGTTGATGATGCGGCCCGAGTCATGGGCGGCGACGTATCGCTTGACTCGTACTCGTCCGGTGGCGGTGTCCACCTCAACCTCGCAGAAATGAGCGCCGAAGGAGTTGACGATGTAGTCCGGACTGCCGGGCATAACCGTTGCTTCAGCGGTCAGGGTATCGGCGCCGACGGCCTGGGCCAATGCCGCATAGGTGATGCGGCGAGACGGGTCGTCGGTGACGAACACGGCGCCGTCAGCAATGGACAGGGCGTCTGCGTCAACTTCCAGCCGCCCGGCGGCGATTTCCAGCATCCGTTCTCGCAGCCGTTCCGCCGCCCGCAGCACAGCAGTACCGGTGGAGAAGGTGGCCGTGGAGCCGGCCGTAATGGGCGCGTCGGGAGTGTCTTCGGTGTCAGCGAAGCGGGGGATCACGTCTTGGTAAGGGACCGAGAGCGCTTCGGCAGCCATCTGGCACAGCACCGTAACCGCCCCCTCGCCCACGTCGATCAGCCCGCTGACCAAGTGTATTTGGCCGTATTCGTCGATGGAGAGACGGGCCGCGGATTCATCTCCCACTCCCCCGCGATAGATCATAATGCTTATGCCCCGACCCCGTTTGATGAAAGGGTCGGCGGGGTCGGAGTATTCAAAGGGTTCATGCCAGCCGAACTCGGCTGCGCCGCGACGCAGGCATTCCTCCAGGCCGTTGCTGGAGAAGGGGATCCCTCCCTCCACCGGCTGGCCGTCCACGATCTCATCGCGGGGCGTGAGACGCGGGCCAGCCTGGCCTTCCGGCGGAACATGGTTTCGCAAGCGGAAGGCCAGCGGATCCATGCCAATGGCCTCAGCGGCCCGGTCCATCAGGGTTTCCAGGGCGAAGTGGCCCTGCGGCGCTCCCAACGCCCGGTAACTGCCGGAAACGGGCTTGTTGGTGGTGGCCGGGCGGGCGTCAAAACGTACGTTGGGACAGCGATAAAGGTAGAGCATCCCCTGACCGGCGCGCCGCGCCACCCGGGGAGCGGTGGCTTGATATGCGCCGGAGTCCAGCACCGCGTCGCCGTGGATGGCGGTGATGTCGCCATTGTTCTTCACACCGATGCGCAGGATGATCCGCCCGCCGTGGCGGGTGCGTCCGGCGACGAACTCTTCCTCCCGGCTGTACTCGATGCGGACGGGCCGGCCGGCCTGGCGGGACATCAGGGCGGCCAGCGCGGCCATGCGGGATTCATCCTTGTTGCCGTAACCGCCTCCCATGTTGGGGCCGATGACGCGCACGTTGACGGTGTCAAGGCCAAGGGCCTGAGCCAGCACGGCACGGTCCACGTGGACACCGCGAGTGGATTTCCACACCGTCAGCCGGTCGTCGTTCCAGTGCGCCAGCGCCGCTCGCGGTTCCAGCGGGGTGGCGGAGTGGGTTGGCACGTAATAAGTCTGTTCGAGAATGATGTCGGCAGCGGCGAAACCGGCGTCAATGTCCCCACGCTGCAACGCCAGCGGCTCGGGCATGGCGAGATTACCTTCAGGATGAATCCAGGGCGCATTGG
Source organism: Dehalococcoidia bacterium (assembly GCA_034421995.1). Taxonomy (GTDB): domain Bacteria; phylum Chloroflexota; class Dehalococcoidia; order Lucifugimonadales; family UBA3495; genus Bin87. Next base: position 6,793 of record DAOUJY010000126.1, read on the forward strand.
GTTCCAGGGCAGCTACCGGATCAGTCACGAAGGGTAACGGTTGGTACTCCACGCGGACCAAACCGGCGGCGCGGCGTGCCGTGTCCGGATCATCAGCGGCAACGGCGGCCACCTCGTCGCCGGCAAATCTAACCCGGGTGTCCAGGATGGGCATATCGGGAGCCAGGCGCGCATCGGGAGCGTCGGCCGGGCCAACGGCGGCGCGTACCCCCGGCACGGCCAGAGCGTCACTCAGGTCCACAGACAGCACGTCGGCATGAGGATAAGGGCTGCGCACGATGACGCCGTACAGCATCCCCGGCAAGGATATATCGGCAGAGTATTCGGCGGCGCCCGTGAGCTTGTCGGCCAACTCGTAGCGAGGGACGCTTCGGCCGACGATGGAGAGGTGGGAGACGGGTGTAGTGGTCATGGCATCAAAAGCTCTGGCCTTGAAAGCGGGAAAGCAGCGGTTCGGCTGCCGGTTCTTTGAGTTCCTCAATAATGAGTTGGCAAATTCTGATGCCGGGCCTCAGACGGCATAGAAACGGGCCGACGTTCGCTATCTCCAAACGGATAGTTCCTCGAAAGTCGGCGTGGATGGTGGGAGCGGTTTGATGTATTGACAAGCCAAACCTGGCTATTGAGCTCTTGCCTTCGACCCGGGCGGCAAGGTCAAGGGGGAATCGGACCTGTTCCATAGTGCTGGCAAGAACAAAATCCCCTGGGTTCAATTCCAGGTATTCACCTGCTAAAACTTCTCTTTGTGTACCGTGCTGCGCTGCGACGTTTTCAGGCTCCGACTCGCCGATGGTCACGAAAACTCCGGCGCCGTCGCTGGGTTTGGTAAAAGTTGTAAATCGGTTTCCCAACCGCAAATCTACGGCTGAAGTGTCGAACATGCCGCTTTCAGGAGGTGGGTCTATCACCAATTTTCCGGACGCCAACGCGTCAATGATATTTTGCTTGCTGTAAATCATTGCCACCAGCCGGCAACGACGATGGTGTTTTGATCTGCCTCGGGGACACGCAGGAACTTCGTGGACTGTAACGTTTCATCAGGTATGAAAATTTCCCAGTCTCCATTGGCAAAGTCGCCGACGATGAACGCTTTCAGCCATTTGTTTTCAATATTGACGGCGTACTCAGGCATCCAACCGTGGTACTTCGTGCCACCCAGGACGAAAGTCACAGTTGCCTCATCCGGGAACCACTTGCTGACTTCTGCTTTTTCCAGCTTTATTCTGACCTCTTCTGCTTTGTCCCGGTTGGTTGGGAAGTCCCATTCCCTTTCACCTGTTGCCATTTCGATCCTCCAAATTCCGCGGTGCGGGCAATATTACCCATTGCCCGCGAGCATCGTCAACGAGACTTTGTCACCGCGTCTTGCCGCAGGAACCACGTTCAGATAGGATTCTGGCTCCATGACGAACCTGCATACCGCCGAAATCACTCTCACCGTTAACGGCTCGGAACAAACGTTGTCCGTCCGCCATCACTGGTCGCTGCTGGACGTGTTGCGCGAGGCGCTGGGGCTGACCGGCGCCAAGCGGGGCTGCGACCGTGGCGAGTGCGGCTCCTGCACGGTATTGCTGGACGGCGCGCCGGTGAATGCCTGCCAGGTGTTGGCTTTGCGCGCAGTAGACAGCGAAGTGTTGACGGTGGAAGGGCTGGCGCCGGCAGGGGAACTATCGCCCTTGCAACAGGCTTTCCTGGACGAGGACGGCGGGCAATGCGGATTCTGCACGCCCGGTTTCGTCATCGCGACACGGGCTCTGCTGGATAGCAACCCGTCACCCACCGACGACGAGATACGTGGAGCGTTGTCGGGCAACCTGTGTCGGTGCAACGCTTACGGTCGCATCCTGGCGTCGGTGCGGACCGCCGCCCAACGCGGCGCGTAGTTTGACACTCCAATTCGGCGGCGCATAGACTCCCGACGAGGGAATATTATTCGCCAGCCGCGACATTCCACGGAGGACAAACCCAATATGACCACCGCACATACTCATGACCATCCCCACACGCACCCGCAGGCGGCCTCCGAGATGCGAGGGGCGGCATTGGCGCTGTTGAACAGCCTGGACGCCAACCAGAAATCGGCCATCAGCTATAGTTATCACGACGGTGAGCGGATTTTCTGGTACTACCCACCGATGAACCGTCACGGCCTGCTCCTGCGGGATATGACCGAAGCGCAACGCAGCCTGGCCTACGCGCTCATGGCAACGGGGTTGACCCAGGACTCAAACCAGAAAGCGCGCCTCATCATCGAGCACGAGGCGGTTTTGGGGCCGCTGGAACAAGAGCAAGGGCGCGTAACATTCGTGCGGGATCCGCTGCTCTATTCCTGGACCATCTTCGGAGATCCGGGCAGCGATGCCGAACCCTGGGGCTGGCGGGTGGAAGGCCACCACGTATCGCTGCACTACAGCGTCTGGGGAGACCGGGTGTTGTCGGTTACGCCCTTCTTCTTCGGCGCCAACCCGGCAGAAGTGCGGAAAGGCCCGAAAGAGGGGTTGCGTATCCTGGGCAACAGTCAGGACGTCGCGCTCGACCTGATGGAGAGCCTGGACGCCGGCCAGAAGAGCCGGGCGTTGATTTACGACGAGGCGCCGGCCGACATCATCACCTTCAACTCCTCCAAGGCATCACTCCCCAAGGAGGAGGGTCTGCCGGCTACTGCCATGTCGGGCACGCAGCGGGAGATGCTGATGGCGCTGGCCAGCGAGTACGTAACCCGCATCCGCTCCGATCTGGCGGAAGAAAAGCTGAATGTGCTGCGCCAGGGCGGCCTCGAGAAGATCCACCTCGCTTGGGGCGGGCCCATTGACCGCACGCAGCCCCACTACTACCGCCTGCACGGCGGCGAGTTTGTGGTGGAGTACGACAACCGCCAGAACGGAGCCAACCACATCCACTCGGTGCTGCGCGACGTGGAAAACGACTTCGCCGCCGACGTGCTGCGCGACCACTTGCTGATGTATCACATTCTGTGATGAGGCCAACCCGTCGCCGCGATGGAAATCCGCGAGACCGACACCTATGCCCGGTGGTTCAGCCGATTGCGCGACCGCCGGTCTAAAAGGATCATTGATGGACGCATCGCCAGGCTGGCATCCGGCAATCCGGGTGATGCGGGGCCGGTGGGCGGGGGCGTATCGGAGCTGCGGATTGATTATGGGCCAGGCTATCGGGTGTATTATGTGCAACGTGGGCGGAGGCTGATTGTACTTCTGGCCGGCGGCGATGAAGACAGTCAAGACCGGGATATCATCCAAGCGCGCCGGCCGGCGCGTGGACTGTGAATTTGGAGGCGGTAATGGCGAAAATCGAAACACGCCCCTGGGACCCGGCGGAGCACATCGCAGACGGCGAGGATGTTCTAGCCTATCTCGAAGCAATTACGGAAGAAGAGTACGACCCGGACGTTACACCCCTTTTTCTGGACTGCATCGCCCGCTCCAAGGGAGTGACCGAAATTACCGGCCTAACGTTCCATGAACTTGACGACGGTCGCCGCTCCGTTACCGTTACCACTGTCGGCGGCGCGGAAGCCACCATCGCCATTGCTCCGGACGTGAGCTTGGACAGCATCCGGCATGCCCTCCTCCCACAGGGCAAAGCGGAGGCGGTTTCCCCCTGACATAGACTATCGTCTATGGACACGTAGGTTACAATCGCAACAGGGCTATTTGCCATAAACCCGGCCGCAAGCGAGGGGGTGCAATGTCCGGCGGACATCAATGGCGCGTGGCGACGGCTACCGCTGCCGGAGCATCCCACGTCAGAAACGACGTCCCCAACCAGGACGCCGTGGCCTGTCGGCTGGTGGAGGTGGGTCACGGCCAGGTACTTGTCTGCGCCGTAGCCGACGGAGCAGGCTCCGCGTCGCGCTCCGACGAGGGATCCCAAATTGCCGTGACCACCGCCGTGACGACGGTCGCCAGCGGCATCAACAAGCAACCAGCTGCGGCCTTTGGCCAGGGCTTGGCCGCGTCGCTGGTTCGCAACGCCATCAAGCAAGCCAAAACCGAGGTGGAACGCTACGGCGCGGCGCGGGACATTCATCCCCGGGAACTGGCGTCCACCCTCATCATCGCCGTCGCCAGCGACTCGTTGGTGACGGCGGCCCAGGTCGGCGATGGGGCCGTCATTGCCTTCAATATCGGCGACGGCACCGCCAAGACCCTGTGCGCCGCCCACAGCGGCGAGTACGCCAACGAGACGACCTTCATCACGTCACGCACCAGGCCCGACCGCATCGCCGACGTGGGCCACGCTTCCGGTTACGACTACCAGCCTGGCGCTGATTACCGACGGGTTGCAGAACCTGGCCCTGAAGATGCCGGAGCGGACGGCCTTCATGAGGTTCTGGAATCCCATCCTCAACGACCTGGCACAGACCGACGAGCCGGAGGCCGTTTCGGAAAGGCTGCGCGCCTTCATCAGCGGCGAGCGGGTGCAGTCTCGCACCGCCGACGACGTGACCATCGCCATCGCCGTCCGAAGCGCGAGGGAGGATTCGCAATGACCATCCGGGACACGGTAGGAGTGTACGACCAGACGGAGTTCGCCGACAACCCGGAGGCGCGGTGTCCCATCGTGCTGATACTGGACGTCTCCGAATCCATGCAGGGCGTCAAGATTGACACCGTGAACCGGGCCCTGGTCAAGTTCCGCGACATCATCCGGGAAGACCCCGTTACCGCCTTGCGGGCCGACGTGGCAGTCATTGAGTTCGACCACGAAGCGCGGGTGTATGACTTCACCAACGGCGCCGATTTCGAGGCTCCTGTCCTCTCCGTCAAAGGCGGCACGAATTTTTCCCAGCCGGTCAACTTGGCGCTGGATCTCATCGAGGCGCGCAAGCAGTCCTACCGGGGCGGCGGCATCGCCTACTACCGCAGCCTGGTCTATTTCCTCACCGACGGGATTCCGGATGACCGGCCTGAGGATCTGGCCCAGACGGCACGACGCCTGATCGCCGCCGAGGAAAATCGCAGCGTTGCTTTCTTCCCTTTCACCATCGGCAGAGGCGACGGCATTCCCGAGTGGGCGGCATATCGTGATAAAGTTAGCGAATTCTACAGAGTGCTCGGCTTTACCGAGGCACATCTCCGTGCGGCTGGCGCCTTTCCCGGAGGCGGCTCCGAAGGCATGGTCCATCTCGACCTGTGCAGGGTCGCCGAACTGGCCGGCACCAGCGTAACAGAGATCATGGAACGGTGCGTCCGGGCCGGCGTCATGCGAACCGCGGTGAACGAGCTCTCCGCGCTGGCGCCCCGGCCGCCGGTGGAACTGACCAACATGGCGCAGCTGGACGGCTCCATCCAGTGGCTTTCCCGGTCGGTGACCGCCGTGTCCCAGTCGCAGCCCGGCGAGAGCATCCGCCTGCCCCAGCCCGATTACCTGAATTTCTAAGTTATGTTAGCATTCTCGAAAGCTTGTCAGAATCAGGATTTACGGGATTATCATCCCCTCAATCCGGTCAATCCAATAATCTTGAAAATCCTTATCTGACTAATAACCGCAATCGAGGAGGAGCAGCAAATGACCATCCAAGACTCGGTAGGCGTGTATGATCAGGCGGAATTCGCCGAAAACCCGGAAGCACGGTGTTCCATTGTGCTTATCCTGGACGTGTCCGGCTCCATGGGCGGCCTCAAAATTCAGACCGTCAACCAGGCCCTGACCAAGTTCCGCGATATTATCAAGGAAGACTCGGTCACCGCCCTGCGGGCTGATGTAGCCGTCATTGAGTTTGACCACGAAGCCAGAGTGGTGCAGGACTTCACCAACGGCACCGATTTCGAGCCGCCCATTCTCGAAGTCAAAGGCGGCACCAATTATTCCAAGGCCGTCAACCTGGCCCTGGACATCACCGAGACCCGCAAGCAGAGCTACCGGGACGGCGGCATCGCCTATTACCGCAGCCTGGCCTACTTCCTCTCCGACGGCTACCCGGAGCACGACAACGACACCGACCTGGCCCAGGCCGCCGCCCGGCTGGCCGAGGCGGAGGGGAACCGCTCCATCGCTTTCTTCACTTTCGGCATCAGTACGCCGGACTTGCCCGCCGATATGTCGAAGCTAGCCGAGTTGGCGCCCCGGCAACTGCAAGAGTTGACCAACATGGAACAGCTGGAGGGCTCCATCCAGTGGCTGTCACGCTCCGTGGCCGCCGTGTCCAATTCCCAACCCGGCGACAGCATCCGCCTGCCGGAGCCGGATTACCTGGATTTCTAGAGCGGATGGAGGCCAACTATGAGCATTCGAGACAAGGTTGGCGTGTACGATGCTGCGGAGTTCGCCGACAACCCGGAGCCACGATGTCCCATCGTCCTGCTGCTGGACTCGGGCATCCCCACCGTCGTGCCTCCCGAGGATATCAACCGGGCGCTGGCCAAGTTCCGCGACGTCATTCAGGAAGACGTCGTTGCTGCCCTGCGGGCCGACATAGCCGTCATTGAGTTCGGCCGCCAGGCCCGGGTGGTACAGGACTTTACCAATGGCGCCGACTTCGAGTTTCCAGAGCTCGCCATCACGCGCAATGGCAGTCACTACGCCCGGGCCATCAACATGGCCCTGGACGTAATCGAGGCCCGCAAGCGGAGCTACCAGGACAATGGCATTGCTCATTACCGCGCTCTGGTCTATTTCCTGACCAACTGGTGGGGTGCACGTGAGTCGATATATGTATCATCGATGACAGACCAGTTCGGGTTCATGTACGAAGGCTTCGACATAGCAGATTGCCTGAAAGGATTCACTTCTTTCCTCACTTTCGGCAACACGGAATTGGCCGATGCCGCCGCTCGCCTGTCTGCGAAGGAGCAGAATCGCGAAGTTGCTTTCTTCTCTTTCATAACGGATATCGGAGTTAACGGATTTGCCGGACACCGCGGCTACGCTGAATACATTGAACGTGTCGCCGGGCTGGCCGGTGTCAGCGAAGAGGAGCTTTGCAGAACGGCTGAAATCACGATTGAGCAACTTGAGAGGGGTACCAGAGGGATAGCTGTTCATAATGCCGGCGGGTACAAAAAAGTTGGGACGCTCCTCATCAGTACCGAAACGGCCGCCGCTCTGGCCGGCATTAGCGAACCGGAGTTCATGGAATGGGGAGTCAGAGAAGGAATTATTTGGACTCCTCAAGCGGGTTTATCCAAACTGTCTCCGCCCCACCGTCCTGCCATGTTGCTGGCCAATATGGAGCAGATGGAGGGTTCCATCGAGTGGCTGTCCCGTTCCGTAGCCGCCGTGTCCCAGTCCCAGCCGGGCGACAGCATTCGTCTGCCGGCGCAGGATTTCCTGCAAAGGTAGGCAGCTATGCTGGCGATGTTTGCACCGGGTCCGAAAAGCAGGACGACGGCGGCCATTCTGGCGGTTTGTCTGGGCTGGCTGGGGCTCCACAAGTTTTACCTTTGCTACCGCGATACCGGAGTCGTTCACATCGCGCTGACCGCGTGCGGGCTGGCGCCGATTCTGCTCGTGGTCGCCCTGCCGGATGAACTGAGCTTCGTCGGATTCCTGGTCGGGTGGGCGGTCCTGATCCTGACCTACTTCTACATCCGCCGGTATCAACTGGGCCACAGCATGGCCCAGATAATCAGTCCTGTCCGAACCGTTGCGCTGCTGTTGCGGCGGTTGGTCTGGCCGGTGCTAGGGTTCGCATTCGCACTAGTAGGGCGTGGCTCGGATATGATGGGTGAAGAAGAGGGAGAGCGGCGGTGGAACCGCCGACGCCGACGGGGGCGACGGGGCCGATACGATGATGATGACGATGATGACGATGACGGTGGGTGTTGCTCAGTGGGATGCCTGGTGATGATACTGGGCGTAGTCCTGGCCGTGGGCGTGGTGGCGGTAGTCATACTGCTTTTCTACGTCATTTTCCTCCTGGTCGGCGGTCTTGCCGGCTTCCTTGTCCTGGCCGCCTCAATCGCGATTGGGGTAGCTGAAGGCATCATCTACCTCACAAAGAGCGATGCCGAGTTTGAGCGAGCCTACGTGGGCGCTCAGCGATTGTGGTTCTGAAAGGCAACCATACAACGGCAAACGCCGTATCCGGAGCCTCCTATGACTACGTCAACAAACCCACTGGCTGGCCGCAGTGGTATGATCGCGTCACCGGCGCCACTGCCGCGCCGCGCCTGACCACGCCCGCCCCGCCCGTGGAGGTTCACTATGACCACTGCGCGACCCGCCAATCCGCCGACGGCGTCCGCCGCCGCCCCGGCGGGGACCTTCCGCCTCCCCGACATTCCGGAGCGCCATCCCGACGACATGACCAGCTTCAAGCGCCTGGCCGCCACCGGCAGCGTCCATCACCTGGCCCAGTACCTGGGCCATCCCGATACCACCCTGGTAACCGGCGAGCGCTACGTGGTTGTCCGCCCCACCCGCAACATGGCCGTCAGCCACTATCCGGACCTGCTGGTAGCCTTTGACGTGAACCCGGACGCCTACGAGGAGCGCAACGGGTACGTCATAGACGAACAGGGCAAGCCGCCGGACTTCATCCTGGAGGTGGGTTCCAGACACACGGCGCGGACGGACCTGAACGAGAAGAAGGATTACTACGAGGGCCTACGGGTGGGGGAGTACTGGCTGTTTGACAGCGAAGGGGAGTTTTACGGGTTCACCCTGCGGGGGTATCGGCTGGAAGGTGACCGCTACCGGTCCACACCAGTGGAAGAAATCAGCCCGGGGGCGTTTCAGGGGTACAGCGCGGCGCTGTGTTTGAACCTGCGGGCGGAGGCCGGCGGCGATCTGGGCTTGTACGACCCGTCCACCGGGGAGCACATCCCAACGTTCGAATCGCAAACGGCCCGGGCGGAGACCGCCGAGGCCAGGGTAAGGGAACTTGAAGCCGAGCTCCACCGGCTGCGCGAGGGCCGGTAGGCTGCTTGCAGCGTAAACCCGCCCAACACATCGTCCCATGACCACCTCATCAAATCCTCTCGCCGGCCGCCGCTTTGAAGACGAAAGCGGCAGCCCCATCGTGCCGGGCCGCAAGCTGGGCGAGGGCGGCGAGGGCGTGGTTCACCTGGTGGAGGGCGACCCCGGCTCGGTGGTGAAAATCTGGCATCCGGGCAAGACGCCCCAGGACGCCGACGCCAAGATCCGGCATCTGGTGAGTAACCCCGTCAAGCCCGACCTGGGCGTTACCTGGCATATCACCTGGCCCCAGCACGAGGTGCGGGAGAGCGGCATCATCGTCGGCTACACCATGCCCACGCTCAACCCCGGCGAATCCTGGGAACCCATTGTTGAGTATTACAACCGCCGGGCGGCCCAGGGCACCGGGGCGGCCCAGGCCCGCGAGATACAGATTGACGACCGGGTGCGCATGGCGCGCAACCTGGCCCTGGGCTTTCGCGCCGTTCACGACGCCGGTTACGTCATCGGCGACGTCAACGAGAAGAACGTTGAGGTCAACCGGCAGAACGACATCGCCATGGTGGACTGCGACTCCTACGGTTTCACCGACTCCGCCACCGGCCGGACTTTTTCCAACAACATGGGCCGTCCCGAGTTCCAGGCCCCGGAAGCCCAGGGCGACTACGGGAACCGGACCCAGAATAACGATCGCTTCGGCCTGGCCGTGGTCATCTTCCACCTGCTCACCGGCTACCACCCCTACACGGTCACCAACCAGCCCAACGTTACGTTGCCCGGCGACCGGATCAGCGCCTGGCTGTTTCCGCCGGCGGACCCGGCGCTCACCGCTCCCGACCCATACAACGAAGCCTGGGAGTCACTGACCGACAAGCAGAAGGAGTTGTTCCTGCGCTCCTTTGACCGGGCGCACCAGGGTGATCCCCGGCCCACGCCGGAAGAGTGGGTGGAAGCCCTGCTGGAAATGCCAACCGTCGCTCCAAGCCAGCAGCCGCAACCACGACCGCAGCCGCAGCCACAACCCCAACCGCAGCCGCAGCCGCAGCCACAACCCCAACCGCAGCCTCAGCCACAGCCGCAACCTCAGCCACAGCCGCAGCCTTCCTCTCCGGACCCGTCGGCCGAGGAAGGATTAGACCATGTTATCTATCCGGTAATGACAGTGCTGGGCTTCGGGGCCTTGATACCCCTTGCCGTCTTCAACCAGTTCCGACCCTGGTGGTGGCTGGCGCTGATGCTGGTCGGGGGGTTCCTCCTCTTCTTTCCCGTGCGGCGGTTGTTCCAGCCACCGATCACTCCGACGCGCTGGGTATTGATTGGCTTCGTGTCGATCGTCACCGCCATCTTTGCGTTGCTTTTGATCGGAACTGCCCTGGATACTTGGCCGTGGTGGTTGTGGCTGGCAACCGGCCTGGCGACGGCCTTCGTCTTCCTGGTTCCGGCCAGGGGCATATTCAACCGGGCGAACGCCGGACGACGCTGGATTTCCATTATCGGGGTGTCGCTGCTCTGCCTCTTTATCCTGGCTGGCATGGGCTCAGCCGTCTTCCAGGGAATGGGAGGATGGGCGCTTTGCAAGAGGGTTGCCGGCGGGGGCCAATGCGTCTAGCGATGGCGGCGCCGTCGCGGCGGCGGCCGGCGGCGCTGCCCCGGTCGCGGCTCCTGGAACCTGTGGCTCGCCGACCAACTTTGTTATTACGCAAGTTCCCGGAGAGCGGGCGATCAACTACTCATGGGAAGCGCCCACCGGCGGCTTGACCGTTACCGAATACCTGGTGGAATGGCGCGAAGCAACCGGCGGCGGAACCTACGGCCCCTGGAATCTGCCAAGAGACCAGAACCTAACGGAAAACAGTGGTTCCGTCTCATACTCGTCCGAAGACGAAGGACAAACCTTACAGTACCGGGTCTATGCGCTGTGCGATTCGGTGACCTCGGAGCCGTCAAACCTCGTCGAGTTCTTTTTCCCGATTATGTCGGCAGAGGTCCCCGCCACCGCTACGCCAGCGCCGATGTCCACCTCTACACCCATCCCGGCGCCGACACCCGCGCCCACGGCCACGCCGGCGCCGACGGAGACACCGACGCCGGAGCCCACGACGACACCGACGGAGACACCAACGCCGGATCCCACGTCAACCCCGATGCCGCCCACGCCGACGCCGGTCCCAGCACCCACGGCCACGCCGCCGCCCACCGCGACACTTCCGCCCGCCACACGGACGCCGCATCAATGGCTCATTCAACACCCAGCGGAAGCCAAGATTACGGGTTCTTCACCGGAAACCCATGTGTATATGCAAGGCTGCTACCTGGGGAACCGGACGTCGGCGCGCAAGTTCCGCCTGGCCTCTTGGGATGTGTGGGACCCCGGACGGTACGGCGCTGAGCTGAAGTTCGTCCAGATTGTAACCAACACGGGCGCGTACCTGCCCCTGGAGCAGGGGGCATGTTACGAGGCCCGCCTGGTCAAGCAGGTGGACAGCACTGAGGAGTACGTCTGCCTGGACCAGGGTTCCATTCATCCACAACAGACCCCATGCGCCAACCCCAGAGAGAACGAGGTGATACCCACTTTCATCCTGCATCCCAGCAGCGCCGACAACCCCGACGACTACAGCGGCAACTTTGGCATGATCAGACCACCCCCATAAGGGCAACGGCCAATTTGCTATCATGGTTAATACGTTTCGTGCATTCGCATAATCAAAACAGCGCAGGAGTCATCCATTTATGGCAATGATACTTGACCGCATTGACCCCGCCGTTGCGGCGGCCATTGAGAATGAAAACCGACGTCAGCGCGATTCCATCGTGCTGATCGCGTCGGAGAATTACGCCAGCAAGGCGGTGCTGGACGCCCAGGCGCAGTTGATGAACAACAAGTACGCCGAGGGCTATCCCGGCCGGCGCTACTACGGCGGCTGTGAGTTCGTTGACGTGGTCGAAACCCTGGCCATCGACCGGGCCCGGGAACTGTTTGGCGCGGAGCACGCCAACGTGCAGGCCCACAGCGGCGCCCAGGCCAACATGGCCGCCTACTTCGCCGTCCTGGAGCCGGGCGATACGGTGCTGGGAATGCAGCTCGACATGGGCGGCCACCTGACCCACGGCGCCGGCGTGAACTTCTCCGGCAACCTGTACAACTTCGTCGCCTACGGCGTGGACCAGGACACCGAGACCATCGACTACGACCAGGTGGAAAAGCTGGCGAAGGAGCACAACCCGAAGCTCATCGTCGCGGGTTGCAGCAGCTACTCTCGCGTATTGGATTTCCCGCGCTTTCGCGCCATCGCCGACTCGGTGGGAGCCCTGCTGATGGTGGACATGGCGCACATCTCCGGCCTCATCGCCGGCGGCGCCCATCCGTCGCCCTTCCCTCACGCGCAGATTGTCACGTCAACCACGCAGAAAACCCTGCGCGGCCCCCGGGGCGGGATGATCCTGACCGAAGCGGACCTGGGACGGAAGGTTGACTTCGCCGTGTTCCCCTATATGCAGGGCGGACCGTTCATGCACGTCATCGCCGCCAAGGCGGTGTGTTTCGGAGAGGCGTTGCAGCCCGACTTCGCCCGCTACGCCCGCCAGGTCGTCGCCAACGCGCAGGTCATGGCGCAGGAGTTGTCCGAAGCCGGCGTGCGCCTGGTGGCCGGCGGCACCGACAACCACCTGATGCTGGTGGACCTGACGCCCCTAGGCATCACCGGCCGGCAGGCGGAACGGGCCTTGGAATCGGTGAACATCGTCGCCAACAAGAACGCTATCCCATATGACCAACTGCCGCCGCGCACCGCCTCCGGCCTGCGTCTGGGGACGCCGGCCATCACCAGCCGGGGTATGGGTGAAGAGGACACCCGGGCGGTCGCCCGACTCATCGTGCGCACGCTGGGCAGCATCGGGGACGAGGCCGCGATGTCCGCCATCGGCGACGAGGTGCGACACCTGAGCAACAAATTCCCGGTGCCGGGGCTGGACGACGACTAGAGTTCCCTTTGGCCGACGAATACGTGCCCGCCAATATCGCCTTCGTAACCTTCGGTTGCCAGGTATTCGGCGGTGAAGCCGGCCTCTTCCAACAGGGCAATCCACGTGGCTTTGGGAAACAGGCCGAAGGTGTGCCGGTCCTGCTGCACCTCTATACGTCCCGCGCGGTTGGTGATGAAGAAGAACACCGATTCAATGGTGGTATCGTCGGGGTCGGGGTCCGCCACGTACTCGATGAAAGTCACGTCCTCGTTGGGGCTGCGCCGGTTCCAGTCGATGACGCGGGGACCTGAGAAACTGTCCGCCAAGTGATCCGGAGCCAGCAAGAGCAATCCGCCCGGTTCCAAGTGGGCCGCAGCCGTCCCTATGGCGGCCCGCAGGTCCGTTTCGTTGAGCATATAGTTGACCGCGTCATAGATGAGCGCCACGTCGAACCGCCGGCCCAGGCGGATGGAACGCATGTCGCCTTGATGATGGGGCGTCGTTACGTTCAAGGCGCGGGACAAATCAAGCATCGCTGGCGACAAGTCCACGGCTTCAGCGTCGAAGTATGGGGTCAAGTGCGTGAGCAGATGGCCGCCGCCGCATCCCAATTCGAGCAAACGCGGACGTCTGCCGCCGGTAACGCGGGACGGCGCCAGCCTGCTGCGGATAATATCGCGAAACAGCGCGCCGTCGGGGATATATTCCTCCGGTGGGCTGACGATAGGCCAGAGGTACGATAGGTCGTTGTAGAGGCGTTGCGTCATTGCTGATCAGGCGGCCTGGGCGACGATGCCGAAGGTCTCGACGTAGAGATAATCGCGTATGCGGCCCAGTTGCCCCCGGGTAGCCGGAGGATTGCTGTATAGCCAGCGTTCCAGGTTGCTGACGATCACGCCCGGTTCCAGTTCAATCGCCGGCCGGGCCAATTCTTCCCAACGGGAAATCATGCGAGGCGCGTCAGCGGGGGTCAGGTATTCCACGTTTCCCGGTTCATCAGCGTAAGCGTACATCGTGCATCCTCCCTTTGCAATTACGAACAAATATACGAAACTAATGAGCGCCGCGCAAGAGGCTGGCGTCAGTACGGCTGGACTTATTCGAGGGGGCAAGGCAGAACAACGCCAGCGAATGGCAATGGTTATCGAATTTCCGGGCCAAGAACGCCCCCGGCTTGATTGCCAAGTTGACCACTATTGTGGTCTCCAGGCCGCGTCTGGTCTAATGGCCATACCAAAATCATTATTGTCATATAATGATTTCTAGTTTATAATTATTATAAACTGAACGACAGGAGGCCAGCCCAATGGTTGCAGCTATACCGAGGCACTGCGCACGCGTGGAAGAACGCTTTCACCATGATACGCTACCAGCACGCGAAATCGCCGCCGACCAGGACTGGTCGCCGAATCAACTGAATCTGAATGCCCTCCGCCGGAACTCGCCCGCGTCGGACCCCATGGGCCGGGACTTCAACTACGCTGAGGCTTTTCGGGGCCTCGACATCAGGACATCGAGGAGGTGATGACGACGTCGCAGGACTGGTGGCCCGCCGACTACGGCCACTACGGGCCGCTCTTCATACGGATGGCCTGGCACGCTGCAGGGACGTACCACGTCAGTGATGGCCGGCGCGGCGGCGGCTCCGGCCAGCAGCGGTTCGCTCCCCTGGACAGCTGGCCCGACAACGCCAACCTGGACAAGGCCCGCCGCCTGCTCTGGCCCGTCAAGCAGAAGTACGGCCGCACGCTCTCCTGGGCCGACCTGATCATCTTCGCCGGCAACTGCGCCCTGGAGTCCATGGGTTTCAAGACCTTCGGGTTCGCCTTCGGCCGCCCGGATGCCTGGGAGAGCGACGAAACCTGCTGGGGAACCGAGGACGCCTGGCTGGCCGACCGCCGCCACGACGCCGGCGGCGAGCTTGACCAGCCCTACGCCGCCGACCAGATGGGCCTGATCTACGTCAACCCGGAGGGACCCAACGGCCACCCGGACCCGGCGGCCGCGGCCCGGCACATCCGCCAGACCTTCCGCCGCATGGCCATGGACGACGAGGAGACCGTCGCGCTGATCGCCGGCGGACACACCTTCGGCAAAGCGCACGGCGCCGGCTCCGAGCGCTGCGTCGGCCCCGAACCCCAGCGCGCCGGCTTGGACGAGCAGGGCCTCGGCTGGAAAAACAGCTTCGGTAGCGGCCACGGCGGCGATACTTTCACCAGCGGCCTGGAAGGAGCCTGGACCAGCAACCCGGTGCACTGGGACAACGAGTTCGTTGAGAACCTGCACGCCTACGATTGGCAGCTGACGCAGAGTCCCGCCGGGAAGTGGCAGTACGCTCCCCGCAACGCTGCGGCAACAACCGTCGTGCCGGATGCCCACGATCCGTCCCGGACGCACGCCCCCATGATGCTCACCACCGACCTCTCGCTGGTGATGGACCCCGACTACACGCCAATTGCCAAGCGCTTCCTCGAAAGGCCCGAGGACCTGGAAGACGCCTTCGCCAGAGCGTGGTTCAAGCTGACCCACCGCGACATGGGACCCCGCAGCCGGTATCTCGGCCCGCTGGTGCCCGCCGAACCCCTGTTGTGGCAGGACCCCGTCCCCGACATCAACCACCAGCTGATCAGCGCGCCGGACATCGCGGTCCTCAAGGCCAGCGTCCTGGCCTCGGGGTTGTCCGTCAGTCAGTTGGTCGTGACCGCCTGGGCGTCGGCGGCAACCTTTCGCGGCACCGACCGGCGCGGCGGCGCCAACGGGGCCCGTATCCGCCTGGCCCCCCAGAAGGACTGGGAAGTGAACGACCCGGCGGAACTGGAGCGCGTGCTGGCGGTTCTGGAGCGGATCCGGACCCAGTTCAACGGCGTGCAAACCGGCGGCAAAAGGGTCTCCATGGCCGACCTGATCGTCCTCGCCGGGTGCGCTGGCGTTGAGGAGGCGGCGAGGAACGCCGGGCTGAAGGTGCAGGTACCCTTCGCGCCGGGGCGCACCGACGTGTCCCAGGAGTGGACCGACATCGGCTCCTTCGCCGTGCTCGAACCCACCGCCGACGGGTTCCGCAACTATCTCCAGGACGGACACCGGCAACCGGCGGAGGAGTCGCTGATCGAGCAGGCAAGCCTGCTGACGCTGACTCCGCCGGAGATGACGGCGCTGGTGGGCGGGATGCGCGTCCTGGGAGCCAACGCCGGGCAATCCGAACACGGCGTCCTCACCCACCGGGCCGGCGCGTTGACCAATGACTTCTTCGTCAACCTCCTGGACATGGACACCCAGTGGCGCCCGTCTTCCGAGTTGGAAGGGGTGTTCGAGGGACGCCGTCGCGGCCCGGCGATCTCGTGTGGACCGCCACCCGGGTGGACCTGGCCTTCGGTTCCAACCCCGAACTCCGCGCCATCGCCGAGGTCTATGGAAGCGACGACGGGCAGCCGGCGTTGGCGCGCGACTTCGTGGCCGCCTGGGACAAGGTGATGAACCTGGACCGCTTCGACCTGGCGTCATCTTGACGACGGCGGAACTGCGCCGTGATGGGCCGCGAGCCAAGCGTCCCTCCAGCTCAGGAAGGTCGGCCCGGTGAAGGTCCGGTTGGCGAACTCGGCCCACCAGTTGCGGAGGCTGCCCGTCCACGTCCTGACCGCGGCCAGGACGGACGGCCCGCTCTCCTCCGCATCGGTGGACCGGGAACCCGTCCCCTGGCAGTTGCGGCCGTCGGGGTCGTACTGGAGCGTGACGCCGATCTGGTCAATCCCGCCCCGGCCGTCGGTCACCTCAAGGTCAATCATGATGAAGCCATCGTCGGGTTCCAGGTTTCGGGGGATGGTGGAACGGACCTTGATCAAACCCCAATAGGCGTCCCCGACCTTGACCGTGTCCACGGTGAAGTACTTGTCCGCGATCTCGTCAAAGCCGCTCCGGCGGAAGAAATCCAGCGAGTCGCCGTCCGGGTCCCAGGCGGTGACCCGGCCCACCTCGGTGCCGCGGGTAGCGCCGCCGTTCACGCAGTAGTGCGGGTCCGGCCACGCCGTGGCCTGGTCGAACTCCGGCGGGTTGTTCGGCCCCGTAGGCTCGCTGGGCGGCGGCGTCTGGCCGGGGGTTGGCTCCGGCGCCGGCGGCGCGGTGGGCGTGGCAAACGCCGGATCGGACGGCGGCCCGGGGGTGTCGCCGTGCTCGTACTTGTAATGCGCCCGCACCCGGAACATGTACTCCCTGCCGTTCTCCAGTCCCGTGACCGTGTAGCCCAGGTGGGAAGACCCCACGACCCGGGGCATGATTGCCCACCAGGTGGGGTCGTCGTTGCGCCAGAGTTCCCAGAAACACCTTGTCTCCGTCGCTGCCGGCGGGCCATTTCAGGTCCACCGCGCCGTCCCCGGCGGTGGCGGTGAGCCGGCCGGCGGCCTGGGGTTCCGGCGGCGTTGCCGGCGTTCCGGGACCGCCCACCACGTGGCCGGCCTGGTCGCCCAGCCCGGCGTGGTCCAGCATCGCGTCGTTGCCGTCGCCGTCGCGGATGGGGTGTCCGCTTACTTCGACGGGGTTGGCGGGGATGCTCAGGCCGTTGTCGTCGCGGTCCCACTTCCCCACGGTGTACTGGAACTGGAGGGTGTTCGTTCCGCTGCCGCCGGCGTACTCCGCCTCCCGCTCCTCGTTGCCAATCTGGAGCCGCAGGGTTGGGGAGCCGGTTACGTACACGGCTTTGCTGAACTGAGCCGATACCTCGATGACATCTCCGATTTGGTAGGCGCTGGGGCCGTCCACGTTGGGCGTAGGCGTGGAGGTGATGCTCAGGCCGGTCAGGTAGGGCGGGTTCTTCTGGGCGACGGCTTTCCAGTCCGGGTTCAGCGAGAACTCGTTGTTGGCCGGCTGGTAGTCGTAGTAGATGGTGGAGTGCTTGGTGTAGCCGGTGGGAACCGCGCTGCCGTCGCACGGTATGTCAGCGTCACCCGGGGTCCCGATGCGCACGCAGTAGTCCTGGTGGTTCTTGATGGAACCGGTGACCGGCCCGGTGACGTCCCCGGTGAGTTCGGCGACGATGGTCAGCGTCTCGCTCTCAGACTGGCGCAGGGAGTGGCGGAATCCTTTCACTTTCAACTCTCCGATGTCCCATACGCCGGTCTGCGGGTTGTTGTTGTCCTGGACGAAGTCGTCCGAGTCGGCCCGGACGAACTTCATTCCGGCCGGCAGCGTAACCGGAACCCGCACGCCGTGCGTGCGGATACCCGGGCCATGATACGTCGCGGTCACGGTGAAAGCCACCTGGTTCCCCACCGTCATGGCGCCCGCAGCCAGCGCAGCCTTCACCTCCAGGTCCGCTATGGGGCCGACGTGGAAGGTGTAGGTCTCGGTGGCGCAAAATCTCTGGTTGACGTTATTGGTATCGGGGTCGCAGTCTTCGTTGCCGTCCAAGGGGGCGCGAGTGAGTTTGGCGGTGAATTCTATCTGGTATGTGCCAAGTTTCTCGAACTCGGCGACGAATTCACATGGACCGTTTCCTGTTCCTGCTGGATCATAACCATTGGTGCTAGTTTGAGTTGATTTTGAAAATGCCACGAGGTTCCACTATGCTGTGAGTTGCTTACACTACAGTGGAGGAACCTCGTGAACATCGCCGATTTTATCACT
>DAOUJY010000127.1:0-36757 GCA_034421995.1 Dehalococcoidia bacterium
TGAAGCAGACGCAGTGTAGCAACGAGCGAGCCAGTCGCTCCCACGCCAAGCGCCGGTCCGCTTTGCGCGCATCTCGGACTGTCCCGCCTTGAACTGTCGTTGTAATACTAGGCAGTCGCCGATTGTCCCGATTGGTAGAGAAGTACTCTTTGGCAAGGCATTGGCCCAAGGGTTCAATCGGGATTTCTCTACCTCCATACATCTACTGTCGCCTCAGATTGAACACATGGTGCGCTTTCACCTAAAGACCGCGGGAGTGAACACCTCCCACCTGGACCAAAACGGCATAGAAACCGAGAATGGCCTGAGTGCCCTGATAGACCTTCCGCAGGCCACAGCCATATTCGGGGAGGACCTGGCCTACGAAATCAAAGCCCTATTTTGCGACCAGTTGGGGCCGAATCTTCGGAATAACATTGCACACGGTCTGCTTGACGACCAACAGGCCCACTCTGTCGATTCAGTCTATGCTTGGTGGCTGGGAGTAAAGTTGGTGTTCAACACCTATTGGAATTCCTTGGACATCAGCTCTGTGAGCGAAGTGTGAACGAGTCTGATCTATCCGACCTGATTGCCCTGGGAGAAGGGTTCACCACCGAGTTCAAACAGTCCCTGCCCGCTGACCTCGGCAGGGAGATCTGCGCCTTTGCCAACGCCACCGGCGGCGTGATTCTCATCGGGGTTGACGACGCCGGAACCGTGATTGGCGTTCAGGACCACAACCGGCTGAAATCCCAGGTGCAGAGCGTCGCCCGCTCGGCGGACCCACCGGTTGCCGTGGAGGTGGAAAGTGAAGGGGATGTGCTGCTCGTGACAGTGCCGGAACAGCACGGCAAGCCCTACTCCTTCCGGGGTCGTTTCTTCATTCGGGAGGGAGCCACCTGCCAGCAGTTGTCCCGTGACGAGATTAGGGACTTCTTCTTCAAGGAAGGTCTTATCCGGCTGGACGAAACTCCCTGCAACGCCTTCGCCCCGTCCGTGGAAATCACACCCGTCCGCTGGGCTGAGTTCGCCCAGCACGCTGGCATCGACCCCGATATGAATCCGATGACTGCGCTGGAGAACCTGCACCTGCTCAAAGACGCCAGGATGACCCACGCCGGGGCTTGGCTGTTGGCCGACGACATCACCCGCTTCACTCTCCAAGCCGGCGTAACCTGCGCCGTCTTCCGGGGCAGCGCCAAGACCCACATCCTGGACCGCAAGGAGTTTCACGGGAACCTCTACGCCATATACCAGGAGGTGATGGCCTACTTCCAGGCCAAGCTGAACTCCGCTCTCATTCCGAACGCGGAGGGGCGCGACGAGCGGCTGGAACTACCTGAAAGCGCCCTACGCGAGGCATTGGTCAACGCCATCGCTCACCGCGATTACCGCAGCACCGCCAACGTGCAGGTGTACATCTTCCAGGACCGGGTGGAAATCGTCACGCCGGGAGGACTGCCCGCCGGTATGCGGGAGGAAGACCTGGGCACCAGGAGCGTCCCCCGCAACCCCCTGCTGTTCAGTATGCTCTACCGGATGAGGCTGGTGGAGCAGATCGGCAGCGGCATCCGCCGGATTCACGACGCCTGCCGGGAGCACGGCGTGGCGGAGCCGGCCATTGAAGTGTCCCCCGACTGGGTGACGGTGACTTTCCCGCGCCCGGTGGAAGCCGCCACCCCCCATGTTACCCCCCATGTTACCCCCCATGTTACCCCCCATGTGGAACGGCTCATCGCCGTCTTGCAAGGGGAGATGAGCCGGGTGGAGCTTATGGACGCTTTAGGGTTGAAGGACCGCCGGCACTTCGCAAGCACCTACCTGCAACCCGGTCTGGACGCGGGTCTGGTAGAAATGACCCAGCCGGACCGACCCAGGAGCAGGACGCAGGGATACCGTCTGACCGCCCAGGGCTGGCAGGCGCGGGATTCCATGCAAGACACCGGCAACGCCTAGTCCGGTGGAGTATCGCCATGCGGCTGAGTGGTACGTTCAGTATGGCGGTGGATAAAGTAGGCCGCACTTTCAAGAAGGCTTACCAAGTAATTCGTCCCCGAAGCATCGGCGTCCTTCTTAACCTGGCAATCTACTGCGTGCCGGTGTACCTGCTGACCTGGTACTTCAGTTTGATCGAGGACCTGTCCCTCCGCATCTTCGTGAGCCTGCTGGTCGCACTGGCTCCGGTCACGGAGTTGTTTTCTCAGCCACGCCCCTTGAAGTCCAGAGGGGACCTGTTGGTTTTCGCAGTGTTCATCGTTCCTGTAGTTCTGCTGGCAGCAAGTCAAAAGTTCGATTGGCATATCCTGGGAATTAACGCTGCGGTGGCACTGGCCGTTTTCCCGTGGATCATTTTGGTATGGTGGCTATTGGGCCGCAACTGGCTGTTGGCTACTGGTTTGCTGTTGGCACTGGCGGTGATGATGATTTATTGGACCGCAGCGCTAATGAAGACCGACGAGTCCTTGGCGCTTCTGTTATTGCCCACGCCGACGGTCATGCTCGGCGGGGTTTTCTGGGCGCTTCCGGCACGGTGGATTCTGGGACTGGCCCAACGCTCGAAATATTGCAAAATGCGCGGGCCTGGAACCCAGGCGCTGGCCATGATCGCGCTGTTCTTTCCGGTGATACTGGTTGCCGTCGTGGTCCCTGGAATGCTGGAACTGAGCCAAATCTGGTCGACGGTATCTCTGACCATCGTCGGCGTCCTGCTGAGCGCGGTAATCGCGGAACCTCTGAGACGGTTCCTGCTGGAATGGGGGAAATTATCGCAGAACCCATGCAACGACACCGGAGGCAGGCAAGGGCAGGATGGGCTATGTTGAACGTAGGGCCGCATGGTTTTTCCATGAGGCCCTACGATGCGGTGGTTGCCGAGATTTGCGTCAATTACTCCAACGAGCCACTGCCATCCGCCGGTTTCCCCAACTCCGGCAGCAGCAGGTGGAGCAGTCCCATCCCGGCGGCTAGGGCGAATAGGGAAACCAGGTGACCGGAGCCGGGGGCGGTCCCAGTCTTCCAGCGCCACACCAGGCGGGCGTTGACTTTCAGTTGCCGGGCCAGGCCGCGCCAACTCAATCCGGCGGCTTTGCGGAAGGCGTCCAGCCGCTCCGGGAAGTCTGGCGGGAACTCCTCAGGCTCGATGTGATAGATCCACTGCTGGCGGCGGCCCATCGGACAACCTACTCCCGCACCGGCCAGGGCTGGGAGGCGTCCCGCAGCAGCACGGCCACGCCACCGGGCACGGTGCAAGCGAACTCCACGATGGCCCGCAGTTCGTCTTCGCTGGGAGGCCGCCCGACGCGCCAGAGGCGGCCCCGTCGGGCGGGCAGGCCGGCGGCCAAGGCCACCTCCTCCAGGGAAGTCCCCGACCGGTCCTCCAGCCGTTCCAGCCGCACAGGAAAGTCCTGGGGCAGGGCCGGGGCGGGGAACCGAAAGCACCGGTCCCGCTCCTCGCCGGTGATGCCCCTACTCAACGCCGTTACCCCCGGTGTCGCCGCGCCTGGCCCATAGGGTCAAAGCCCCGGCGTCGCCCTGGAACAGGGTCTCGACACCGCCGGGGATGCTGCGGGCCAGTTCGATGACGGCCAGGATGTTGGTGCCGGAGGGCCGGCGCTCACCACGCCGCCACAGCAGGACGGCCCGGTCGGTCACCCCCAGCATCCCGGCCATTTCCTGCCAGTTCAGCCCGGCCAACAGCTTCAGGCCCTCCAGCCGGAGCCCGAAGTCCTCGGGCCAGGGAGTGGGGCGGAAATCCGCCAGAGGGTTGCGCTCTGCCAATGTCATTCAGTCACCTCCTGGGTCTTGGTTGGTGGATTGCGTCGTAGTCGCCGTAGAGGAGCAGTTCCCGACCGCCGGGCACCCGGTCGGCCAGCCTGGCCAACGACAGCATGGCGCCGCCGTTGGGTTCGCCGTCCCGCTTGCGCCAGCGCAGCAGTTGACGGGGGTCCACCCCCAGTGCGTCAGCCATCCCCTCCCAGGTGAGGCCGGTCATATCCTTGAGGGCCGCCAGCCGCCGGGGGAAGTCCTCGGGCATCAGGGCGACGCCCGGCGGAACCGAACGGCAACGAGAAGGTTCGCGGTGCCTATTCACCCGTTTCCTCCAGGATGAACAGGTCCTCGAAGCGGGCGACGCCCAGGACCGCCATCAGGCGGCGGCGGGTTTCGGCGGAGGCGCAGCGCCCGCCGTTGAACAGTTCGGAGACGAAGCCCTGGGAACGACCGATGCGCCGGGCCAGCTCGTTCTGGCTGATGTTGAGCAGGTTGAGGCGTTCCCACGCCTGGTCCTGGTCCAGCCGGGCTCGGAAGGGAGGTTTTCTGCGCTTCATGCGGCCTCCTCCTGCCCCATCGCCTTTCCGTGCCCGGCGGCGCGGCCTTCGGCGGCGTCAACCGGCTGGGGGTAGAGTTCGGGATGTTCCAGGTAGTGGCGGGCGATGATGCGGGCCAGGACGCGCAGCCCTTCCGTGCGCTGGCGCTCCTGGTCCTGGGTGAGTTTTCGCTTTCTGGTCAAAAGGTTCTTCTCGCTTCGGAAACCGGCCTGACTTCCGAGGGGTAGCCTGGAAGGGGCCGGCGGGTTATACTCTGTCAATTGATTAGAAATTCCGTTCTGTGCGGGTGAGTGTAGCAACTGGCTATCGGCATGGGCAATGGCTGAATGACGTTTATGCCCCGGTTTTGACAAAGTGTTCACTTTGATGTAACAATCAACCCGCAAGAACACAACTGCTGTTCGGGCCGCGACACCGACCCACGGGGTGGCAAACATGGACGAATACGACGACAACCTGGAACCGGAGGGACTGCGGGAAGACGCCGAGGGCTACGAGGACATCGGCTCCCTGCTCAAGCGTCTGCGGGGCCGGGTGAGCCTGCGGGAGGTGACCCGGCGCACCGGGGTATCCAGTTCCTACCTGTCTCAGATCGAAAGGGGGGTGAGCCGCCCCGGCCCCAACGTGGTCCGCAAGCTGGCCGACCTGTACCGGGTGGACCCCCAACAGTTGCTCCGGCGGGCCGGCCACGGACCGCAGCCCGACCCCTACGGCGACGAGGCCCAGGACGTGGAGCGGGCCTACCAGTTCGTCCTGTCCGACCCCGCCTTTAGAGTGGGCACCCGGCCCGACGGCCCCATGACCGTCAACGCCAAGCGGTTCATCGTGGAGATGTACGAGAATTTCACCGGCAAGAGGCTGCTGGAATGACGACCAATACCCTGGGCGGCTTCTGCCGCGACCTGCTGGACGAGGACCCATCCGGCAAACCCCTTGACCCGGAAGCGATGGCCGCCCGGTTCGTGGACCACTTCGGGCTGCCGGCCCGTCCCACCCTGGACCAACTGACCGGCCTGATGGAGCGGGTCGGGTTCGGCACGGTGCGGGATGGTGAGATGGAGGGGTTGAAGGGCGCCCACATCGGCGAACCCAGCGGCGAGTACCACATCTACCACCGGAACGATATGTGGGAAGGAACCAAGGCCCACACGGTGCTGCACGAAGCCTACGAGATCATCCTGGAGGGCATGGCCGAAATCCACTCGCCGGAGATGCCCGGCCCGAATGGGCCGGACCCCAGGATTTGCCGGGAGGCCGACCGCTTCGCGGCGGCAATGTTGATGCAGCCGGACATCTTCCTGCCCTACGCCCGGGCCAGCGGGTTGGACGTGGCGGCCCTCCACGAGCAGTTCGGCTGCGCCTATTCCTCGGCGGCCCTGCGTCTGGCCGAGTTGGTGCGGGACCCGCCCCTGCTGGTGGCCCTGTACGAGCGGGAGGGGCGGGGTGACCCGGAGGGATGGGCGGAGCCGGCCATTTTGACGGCCAGAGTGGTAAATCGGACGGTGGGCTTCGGGGCGCGTCGTTCCCGGCTGCTGAACGGAAGGCGGGGAGGGATGCCCCAAAAGCGCAAAGCTCTGCCCGCCGGTTCTTTGGCGGAACGGGCGGCCCATAGCGGCCGGCCCGAGTACGCCGAGGGGGATGGCCTGGCGGTGGCCGCCAAGCCCGTCCTGTGGAAGGGACGCCTGGCGAAGGTGATCGTCGTCGCGGTTCCCTGGGAATACCGCCGCGTCCTGGAACCGCAGTTGGGCCGGAGCCGCTGGCCCCACACCAGGTTCAACCTCAGGGCGGTGACCGTCGGGCCTTGACGGGCTGGGGCGGATGCTCGATAATGAATAGTAAGACAATCACTTATCATGACCGGCAAAAAAGAGACCATGCCACCACGACGCAAATCCAGGACCATCACTTTCTCCCTGCCACCGGAGTTGTTCGAGCAGGTGCAGCGGGTCAAGGAAGCGGAGGGCCGCGACATGAGCGAACTGGTGCGCGAAGCCCTGCGCCTGTACATGGAAGATAGAGAGCTGCGTCGAGAGGCCCGCCTGGAACGGCTGCGCTCCCGCCATGCCGAACAAGATGACTATGAACGAGGTGATAGCAATGAGTAAGAACGCCGACCTGGCCCCCGTGGCCCTGTACGCCCGCGTTTCCAGCGATCGCCAGGACGTGGACCTGTCCGTGGCCGCCCAACTGCGGGCGCTCCGCGACTACGCCGACAAGAACGGCTACCTGGTGGTCCGCGAGTACGTCGACGAGGCCGAGAGCGGTCGCATCGCCGATAGGCCACAGTTCCGCAAGATGCTCGACGAGGCATCCAAGCCCGACGCTCCCTTCCAGGAGATTCTGGTCTGGAAGTTCAGCCGCTTCACCCGCAAGCGCGAGCACGCCGTGGCCTTCAAGTCCATGCTCCGGCGCAAGGGCATCCGCGTGGTCTCCATCACCGAGCACGCCGACGACACCCCCACCGGCAAGCTCATGGAGGCCATCATCGAAAGCGTGGACGAGTTCTACAGCGAGAACTTGGCCCAGGAGGTAACGCGGGGTATGCGCGAAGCCGCGTCCCGGGGCTTCTGGATGACCACCAACGCACCCTACGGCTATAAGCGCGTGTACGTCCAGGACGGGGCCAAGAAGCGCCCCCGGCTGGAACTCAACCCGCCCCACGACGCCGTGGTACGCCGCATCTTCGACCTCACCCTCCAGGGCAGGACCTCCCTGGACATCATCAAGACCCTGAACGCCGAGGGCATTCCCTCACCCAAGGGCAAGCAGTGGCGCAAGACCACCGTCCACAAGGTACTCTCCAACGAAGCCTACACCGGAACCCTGGTGTGGGGACTAAAGGCCCGGGACCGGCAGGAGCCGGTTCGGGTGGAGAACGCCTTTCCTGCCATCGTCTCCCAGCAGGAGTTCCAGCGGGTCAGGAAACTGCTGGAATCCCGCGCCCCGACCGTCACCCACCCCCGCCGCGCCGCCAGTCCCTACCTGCTCAGCGGCCTCGCCAAGTGCGAACACTGCGGCAAGGCCCTCACCGCCGCCGAAGCCAAGAGCGGCAAGTACACCTACTACGTCTGCCAGTCCATTCTCAAACTCGGCAGGGGAACCTGCGACACTCCCAGGCTCAACGCCAAGTCCTTTGAGGACATCATCGTCTCCCACATCCGCGACAACATCCTCACCGAGTCCAACGTCCGCGACCTGGTGCGGCTGGTGGACGAGGAGATGGACGGCGTGGCAAGGGAGCAGCGGCAGAACCTGGAGACCATCGAGGCCGAACTGGAAGAGGTCAAGCGGAAGCTGGACCGCATCTGGCACTTCGTGGAATCCACCGACCTGGACATGGCCGACGCCTCCGAGCGCATCCTGCAACACCGCCACCGCCGGGATCAACTGGAAGCCGCCGCCGAGGAAGCCCGGGCCGTGCTATCGGAACGGCGGGAGTTGCTGGACAGCGCCGACGTAATCGCCGCCTTTGCCGCCGACATGAGCAAGTTCCTCAAGACCAGCGAGTTGACCGAGACCAAAGCCTTCGTCAAGTCCTTCGTGAAGGAGGTGCTGGTCAGGCCCGGCGGGGCGACGATCATCTACACCATCCCCACGCCGGAGGACAGCCCCATAGGGGGAAAGGACGCCGCCGAAATCGCCTTGAACGGCGGAGTTCGCAGTATTGGATACGGTGGTGGCGACGGATGGATTCGAACCAACGACCTAGCGCTTATGAAGCGCCCGCTCTGCCACTGAGCTACGTCGCCCACCGCGCGGCCACGGCCAGACGCCGACGCTACCGCGCTCAAGAATATGGTAAGGGCCGCACCATCGGGTTGTCAATTGGATAATGGCTACTTCCGACGCTCAAGATCCCCAGACAGTGCTGGCGGATGCCGTCGTCCAAATGGAGTCTTTGGTCGTCCGCCTGTGCCGCCAATTGGATCCGTTCCCGGCCTTCCTTGGCATGGCCACCATCCAGGCGATAGAACTTGATCCCATCCCGACGCCGAACCCCAACCTGGGCTGCGTCGTCCTGACGCCAGACGGCGCCATTGCCGAGCTGGACGTGACTGCCATACCGGGGATCGTTGGAGTGCTGGAAGTTGACCAGGTGGAGCAGTTCACGGCCCTTGATCTGACTACCGGCGAATACCTGGTTTACCTCACCGAAGCCATCCGGGTCCTGGCGGCCGAATTGTGCAAACGCGGCGGTTAGCTGTCGGTGAGGTCAACGTCGCCGGACTGCCCGCCGGTCTTGCGCAGCAGCCGGATTCCATCGATGCGTACCCCTCGATCCACCGACTTGCACATATCGTACACCGTCAGCGCGGCCACCGACACTGCGGTCAGCGCTTCCATCTCGACACCGGTCTTGCCCGATGTAGTCGCCGTGGCCGTGACGCAGACCCGGCTCTCCGGTTCATCCAGCGTCAACTCCACATCCACTTTGTTCAAAGGGAGCGGATGGCACAGCGGGATCAATTCCGCCGTCCGTTTCGCCCCCATTATGCCGGCTAGCTGGGCGATGGTGAGCACGTCCCCTTTCTTCATCAGCCCGTCGCGAATGAGGGCCAGGGTTTCCGGCTGCATCACCACGTAACCACCGGCCTGTGCGAACCGGTCGGTAACCGGTTTCCAGCCCACGTCAACCATGCGGGCGCTGCCGTCCTCGGCCAGGTGGGTCAGGCGGTCGGCCGGTTTGTTCGCGTTTTCGGTGGTCATGTGGGCCTCCCGCTAACCGCCAATGTGGTACATCTCGACTTTCGGACGGGCGTTGTCTTGCGTTTCCGTGTTCTCGGTCCGTTCTTCGGAATAACGGTCCCGCCGCGCCCTCCACATACCCGCGATGATGTTGGCCAATTCCTCGTCATCAGCCCCGTCCCGCATCGGCCCGCGCAGGTCAACGCCATCCGTGGCGAATAAACAGGTGTAAATTTTTCCGTCCGTGGCGAGTCTGGCTCGCGTGCAGTCGGCGCAGAAGGGTTGCGTAACCGACGCGATTACGCCGATCTCCCCCTCGCCGTCCCGGTACCGCCAGCGATTCGCCACCTCGCCAACGTAATTGGGTTCTGCCGGCTCCAGGCCTAGCTCCGCGTCGATCATGCCCACGATTTCCGCGGCGGACACCACCTGGTCCAGTTTCCAACCGTTGCGATTGCCCACGTCCATGTATTCGATGAATCGGACGATATGCCCGCTGCCTTTGAAATGACGCGCCAAGTCCACGATGGTGTGGTCGTTCACGCCCTTCTGAACTACGGCGTTGATTTTGATCGGCGACAAACCGGCGGCGGCGGCCCGGTTGATGCCGTCCAGCACCCGGCGCGTGCCGAAACCCCGCCCGTTCATCTGCTTGAACACCGCGTCGTCCAGCGAATCCAGGCTGACGGTGATGCGGTGCAGGCCGGCTTCCGCCAGTTGGCTCGCCTGCTGTGCCAGCAGATAGCCATTGGTGGTCAGGGTAATGTCATCAGCGCCGGGGATCGCCGAGAGTTGACTGATCAGGTTGGGAAGATCAACCCGCAGCAACGGCTCCCCGCCGGTGATGCGGAGTTTATTCACTCCGGCGGTGACGAATAATCCGGCCAGACGCGCGATTTCCTCGAAAGTCAGGATCTCTTCCTTGGGCAGGAACTCATACGCCTCGCCAAAAATCTCGGCCGGCATACAGTAAGGACACCGAAAATTACAACGGTCAGTGACCGAGATTCGCAAGTCCCGCAGCGGACGGCCAAATAAGTCGGTAATCATTGCTACTGCCTTGTCATTCCGGCGAAAGTCGTGGATGCGCCTTTGGCGTGCCGGAATCCAGAAAATGCTATTGGGATCCGGTTTTCACCGCAGTGACGCCCAATTGGTCGAGGAATCGCCTGGCTTTCCGGACCGCGTCGGCGCGGTGGCTGATGCGGTTCTTGTCTTCCAGCGGCTGCTCGGCGATGGTCTTGGAGTAGGACGGCAGGTAGAACACCGGATCGTAGCCGAACCCGTGCTCGCCCTTCGGTTCGTATTGTACCATCCCGGCAATCGAGCCAACGACGGTGGACAGCACCCGGCCGTCGGGCCCCGCGATGGCGGTGAAACATCGGAACCGGGCAATCCGTCGCTCCCAGGGCACGCCCTCGAGGTTGCTAAGGAGGAGTTCTACCCGGTCTCCGTCTGACGCGCAAGCGTCGCCGCCGTAGCGGGCCGAATACACTCCCGGCGCGCCGCCCAGCGTGTGGACCTCAAGCCCAGAATCGTCCGAGATGGTCAGGCAACCCGACAGGCGGGCATAATCACTGGCCTTCAGGTGCGCGTTGGCCAGAAACGTGTCGCCGGTCTCCTCAACCTCATCCGCCACGCCGGCGTCGTCCAGCGAAATCAGGGACCCGGGCCAATCGGCCAGCAGTTCCCGGTATTCACGCATCTTGCCGGGGTTTCGCGTAGCCACCAAAAGAACCGGAGCGGACATAGCTAAATCACGCCCTCCGCTGCCAGAGTTTCCAGGTCGCTGCTTTTCAGGCCAAGCCAACCGCCGTAGATTGCGGCGTTGTGCTGGCCCACTGTGGGCCCCATGTGCCGCAGTTCGCCGGGCGTGTCGCTGAATTTGGGCACCAGCCCCAGCATCTTGGTCTGTCCCAGCTCAGGGTCGTCCATCTCTACGATGTCTTCGCGCGATTGGTAGTGCGGGTCGGCGATGATGTCGGCGCTGTTATAAACGGGACCAACCACGCCGCCGGCGGGTATGAGCTCGTCCATCACCGCGTCGGTATTGCGACCGCCCAGCCACTCTTGCAAAATTTCGTTGAGCGCGTCTTTGTGTTGCAGACGGGCGGCGTTGTTGGTGAAACGTGGATCATCCAGCAGGTCGCCCAGGCCCATGGCCTGCGCCAGTCCCTCCCAGGTGTTCTGCGACGTGGCGGAGAGTCCCAACCAACGCTCATCGCCGGTGCGAAACAGGCTGCGCGGCGCGGCGTCGGGGAAATCGTTGCCCACCCGTTCCCTGATTTCTCCCAAACGGTCGTAGATCGTGAGATGAGGAATGCAGAGCCGAAACAGCGGCTCGAAGAGGCTGAGGTCAACTACCTGCCCGGCCCCGGGCTGACCGTCGTGTCGGTCAGCATCCCGCCGGTAAATCGCCATCATCCCGGCCATCGCTCCGAACACCCCGGCGATCTCGTCGGCCAGCGGCACCGGGGGCAAGTTCGGCGGCGTGTCCGGGAACCCCGTCATCCCAATGTACCCGCTCATGCACTCGGCGATGGTCCCGAAGCCGGGGCGGTCTTTGTAAGGCCCGGTCTGCCCGAACCCGGAGAACCGCAGGATGACCAATCCGGGGTTCACGTCGGCGCTGTGCAGATCCGCCGGCCCCAACCCCCAGCGTTCCAACGTGCCGGGCCGGAAACCCTCGATCAGCACGTCCGCCTGCCTCGCCAGGTCCTTGAGCAGTCGCTGTCCCCGAGTGCCGGCCATGTTCAGCGTGATGGACTGCTTATTGCGGGAATGGACCTTCCACCACAGCGATACGCCGTTGTAGAACGGTCCCCAGTTGCGCAGTGGATCACCGGCGCCGGGCCTCTCCACCTTGACCACTTCCGCCCCGAAGTCGGCCATCAATGACGACGCGGTGCCGCCGGCAACGATGATGGACAGATCCAGCACGCGCAGACCGGCCAGCGGGCCGGGGGAGTTGTCAGGGGAGTTCACAATATCAGTCCACGCATCGGGTTTATTCACAGCGACACCAGCGCGATATTACGTCTCCGCTCCGCAGGCGTCAAACCAGGACAACGCGGCCTCAAGCACATCCTTCGGGTATTCCATGGGCAGGAAGTGGCTGCCTTTCCCCATCGCTTTCACCCGCGAACCGGCCACCAACTTCTGAAATTGCCTGATACCAGCATCGTCCAACCGCTGGCATCCGGGATAGTCAGCCAAGAGCAGCAACCACTTGCCCGCCAATCCGCGCAGGTAGTTCTCAACCGGCAGATCGTCGCGCATTCCATAGAACGTGGCTTCCGTTTCCGGGTGGCATTTCAACTCCGCGCGACCATCGGCCAGCATTTTGGCGCCGCCGGTGATGAATTCTTCAAATGGTTCGTCCTCCCAATCTTTGAAGGCGGCTCGGGTTCGATAGGCTTCGAACATCGCTTCGCGGGATTCCCAGACTGAGCGTTTCATACGGGTGCGCTCAGCGCGTCGATTGAGGTCTTGGGTGGCCGTCGTGGGCGCGTCATTGCTGACCCGGGTTTCCACCAATACCACCGGGCCAAACCCATCCGGCAGGATATTGGCGGCGATAATGGTCGCCAGTCCGCCGGACGAGTGGCCCACCACTCGCGGCCGCTCCAACTCCATAGTCTCGACGACGGCTGCCAGGTCCTCGCCGGCGTACTCAAATCGGTATCCCTTGTCCGATCTGTCGGTGTCCCCGTGCCCCCGTTGGTCGAAAGCCAGCACTCGGTAACGCTGGGCCAGCCCCCGCGCCATGGGTTTCCAGGGCCAGGCACACAACCCGGTGGCGTGAAGCATCAACAGCGGCGGGTTGCCCGCATCGCCCCACTCCAGGTAGTGGTGGCGGATGCCGTTGGCGCGAATAAACCGGCTGGTCCAATCATCCGGGCAGTCGTTGGTGGCGGACATAATGGGGCCTTCGTTTGTGTTTGCGGAATGGACAATATGCTATAATGCCGCCGCCAATTTAGCCAGACGTTCTTGCCACGTCCGGCGGGCAAGCCGCTATCATGCTTGAAGATTATTTCGGCCAGTACGGTCTCATCGCTATCTTCCTGGCGCTGTCCATTGTGGTGCCGTGCAGTATGCTGCTGGCATCCTTTGGGCTGTCCAAGTTCGGCATCCGCCCGGCGCGGCCCGATCCGGTGAAGCACGACACCTACGAGTGCGGTGTGCAGACCATCGGCGGCACGTGGAATCGCTTCCAGTTCCGCTACTATATGTTCGCCATCCTGTTCGTCATATTCGACGTTGAGGTGGTTTTCCTGTACCCGTGGGCAACCAAGTTCCTGACCCTGGAATTGTTTGCATTGATTGAAATGGCCGTGTTTGTGGGCATCCTGCTGCTGGCCTGGGCCTACGCCTGGCGCAAGCGGGACCTGGAATGGCAAGGATAGGCGCAATGGTTGAATCGACCCATTTCACCCTGCCATCCGTCGGCGGGCCTTTGCATAACCGCACCTGGGATATTGACCGCTCTGAAGGGCAGATGGTCAACGAGCTCATTGCCGCGTCCCAGTCCCCCATTGAGGTTCCGGCCATCGAAGTGCCCGACGACCTGAAGCGAAACCTGATGGTCACCTCCGTGGACGCGCTGGTTAACTGGAGCCGCAAGTCGGCGCTGTGGCCGGTGTCCTTCGGTCTGGCCTGCTGCGCGTTTGAGATGATGGCGACTGCCATGGGCCGCTTTGATATATCTCGCTTCGGGATGGAAGTGTTCCGCGCCTCGCCTCGGCAGGCTGACCTGATGATCGTCGCCGGCACCGTAACGTGGAAGATGGCCCCGCCCATCAAACGCATCTACGAGCAGATGGCCGAACCCCGCTGGGTGATTTCCATGGGAGTATGCGCCACCAGCGGCGGCCCATACTTCGGTTCCTACAGCGTGGTCCCCGGCGTGGATCACATCATTCCGGTCGATGTGTACGTGCCGGGTTGCCCGCCCCGGCCCGACGCCCTGCTGTACGGCATCATGGAACTCCATGAAAAAATAAAGAAGTACCGCAACCTGGGCACGGAGAGTTTCAAGCCGTGACGCTTACAGCCCTGTCCGGCGAAACGTTGGCCCAGCGCTTGCAGGAAGCCGTGCCCAATGCGGTTGTAAGTTGGGACGAAGCAGCGGTTTGGGTAGAACCCTCCGCGTTGGCGTCCGCCGGCGCCGCGTTGCGTGATGACCCGGATCTGGACTTCAAGTTTCTCAACGCCATCAGCGCCATCGACTTCGTGGAGCATTTCGAGCTCGTCTATCATCTGACCTCCTTTGCCAAACTGCACACCGGGGTTGTCCGCAGCCGGATCTATGGCCGCGCGGAACCGGCCGTTGCCTCCGTAGTGGGCGTCTGGAAAGGCGCCGACTTCCAGGAAAGGGAAATCTGGGACCTGATGGGCGTGCGCTTCAACGGCCACCCCAACATGAAACGCATCATGCTATGGGAGGGCTTCGACGGCCATCCCCTGCGCAAGGACTTCCTGTAAACCCGGGCCCCGCGGGATTCTCCGAGCCGTCAAACTATGACCATCCGCACCGAACCGATGACGGTCAACGTGGGGCCGCAGCACCCCAGCACCCACGGCGTGTTTCGGGTGCGCATCACCTTTGACGGCGAGGACATCGTGGAAGTGGAGCCAGTGCTGGGTTACCTGCACCGGGGCACCGAAAAACTGGCCGAGGAGCGCAACTACGTCCAGATCGTGACCCTTACCGACCGCCTGGATTACACCTCCTCCATGATCAACAACCAGGCCTACTGCCTCGCGGTTGAACAGCTTCTGGGCATTGAACCGCCGCGACGCGGGAAATATCTGCGAACGCTGACCGCCGAACTCCAGCGCATCGCCAGTCACCTGATTGCGGTGGGATTCTTCATTCAGGAGTTGGGCGCTTTCGGCACCCCACTGATGTACACCTTCCGCAGCCGTGAACGTATCCTGGACCTGTTTGAAATGCTGTGCGGCGCCCGCGTCACCGTAAGCTATATGCGCCCGGGCGGAGTTTTCGCCGACGCACCGGCCGACTTCTGGCCGGCCCTGGACCAATTCCTCCAGGATTTCGAACCGGAGCTGGAAGAGCTGGAAAATCTGCTGCTCAACAACGAAATCCTCATGGCCCGCACTCGCGGCGTGAGTCCCCTCCCGGCGGACGTTGCCGTCAACTGCTCCGTCAGCGGCCCGGTGCTGCGGGCCAGCGGGATCAACTGGGATTGGCGCAAGATGGCTCCTTACGACGCCTACGACGAGGTTGAGTTCGACGTACCCATCGGGCGCAACGGCGACAACTACGACCGCTTCTGGGTGCGTATGCAGGAAGTCCACCAAAGCCTGCGGATTGTCCGCCAGTGCGTAGCCCAGATCGAACCCGGCCCGGTGCGTCTCGAGTTGCCCATGGTGCTCCGAGCCGAACCCGGCGCCGAGGCTTACGGTCGCGTCGAAGCGTCAAAGGGCGAGCTTGGTTTCTTCCTGGTCAGTGACGGAGGAGTGTCGCCATACCGCTGCAAAATCCGCTCCCCTTCCCTGATTAATCTCACCATTACCGAGCACCTGCTGATTGGCTGGAAACTGGCCGATATGATCGTTTCCCTGGGCAGCGTTGACATCAACATGGGCGAGGTTGACCGATGAACGGCTGCCTCCTCAATCCCGACGGCGCCCTGGGTGGCAACCCGCTGTTCGCTTTCATCTATAACGCGGCGGCCCATGTCCTGCCCTGCTGGCTGTCCTTCGTTGTGGCCGGCCTCGTCATCATGCTCATTCTGATCAACGCGGTGTTGCTGGGCGCGGCGATAGTCAGCTGGGGAGAACGGCGGCTGCTGGGGAGATTCCAGAACCGCATCGGCCCCAACCGCTGGGGACCCTTCGGCGCGTTGCAGCCCATCGCCGACTTGGCCAAGCTGATTACCAAGGAAGACATCATCCCCTACGGCGCGGACCGGCTGGCCTTCACCGCCGTCCCGGTCATCATGGTGGCCGCGGCCCTGCTGGCAACGGCGGTGCTGCCCTTCGCCAAGGACGTGGCTCTGGTAGATCTGAACGTCGGTGTCCTCTTCGTCCTGGCGGTCAGTTCGCTGACCTCAATCGCCATTTTCACCGCCGGGTGGGCATCCAACAACCGCTACGCTTTATTCGGGGCCGGCCGTGCGGTGGCCGTCCTGCTCAGCTACGAAGTTCCGGTGGTCTTGTCTTTGTTAGGCGTGGTGCTGGTGGCCGGCTCCATGTCCCTGGGCGACATCGTGCATGCCCAGACGGTCCCCTTCTTCCTGGTGCAGCCGTTGGCCTTCTTCGTCTTCGTCGCCGGAATGTCCGCCGAACTGAACCGCACACCCTTCGACGTGGCGGAAGCCGAGTCGGAAATCATCGCCGGCTACCACACCGAGTACAGCGGCATCAAATTCGCGCTGATACAGGCGGCCGAGTTCGGCGGTGTGCTGGTGGTGTCCGGCCTGATCGCCACGCTGTTCCTCGCCGGTTGGGCCGGCCCGGTCGCCGACTGGCTGGGCTGGCTGTGGTTCCTCATCAAGACCTTCATCGGCATCTTCCTTTTCGTGTGGATTCGTTCCACCTACCCGCGCCTGCGCCTGGACCAGATCATGGCGGTCTGTTGGAAGTTCCTGATGCCGTTAAGTTTCATTAACTTGGCGGCGGTGACTCTGGAAGTATATTTCCTGGCCGTTCTAGACGGCAGCGGGCTGAGCACGGTTGAACTGTGGATAATGGCGGGCATCAATATCGTCCTGGCTGCCGTCTCCATCGCGCTTTTCGGGCGATTGATACGCGAAAAAGTCCGCACCGGCGGCCCGGTCGCACCGGCTTCCCAGCCGTTGGTGCGCGGCGTGCCCACCATCGAAGTGAACTGACGCCTGGGGAGGATCGACGTGTACGGACTGGAAATGGCCAAAGGCTTGATGGTTACGCTATCCAACCTGGTGCGTAAACCCTTCACCACCTCATACCCGGAGCAACGCATCCGCCAGCATCCCCGGTTCCGGGGCGAGGAGTTCACCTGGTACGAGGAGCGCTGCACCGGCTGCGCGTCCTGCGCCAAGTATTGCCCTCTGGGCATCATCAAAATTGTCACCAGTCCCAGCGAGACGGCGCCGCTCCAGGGCGACAAGTACCGGCTGGAAGTCTTTGACATCGAGCTCCAGCGTTGCATGTTCTGCGGTCTGTGCGTGGAAGCTTGCCCCTATGATGCCCTGTTCATGGGCAGCGGCTTCGAGGAAGGCCAATACCGGCGGACCGACCTGATAATCACCATCGACCGCCTTCGGCAGGCCGAGAAAAACCCCAGCACCTGGTTCCGCCCCCAACTGGAGGGCATGGATTACCGGCCCGGCGCCAGTCGCCCCCTAGGATGGCGTGAAGTAGGCCGCGAGCGATGGCGGTGGCACCAGCACGAAAAGGCCGGAATGCGCCTCCAAGGCAACGGTCAGAACGACGAGGGCGAAGTCTAGATGTGGTTTGAACAACTGGTCTTCTGGATCCTTTCGGTGACCGCCATCGCTGGCGCCCTGGGAGTCGTGCTGGTCCGCGACCTGTTCCGCTCGGCCCTCCTGCTGGCCATGGTGTTCGTCGCCGTCGGCGGCCTCTTCGTTTTGATGAACGCCGAGTTTCTGGCGGTGGTGCAAATCTTGATCTACGTCGGCGCAATCGCCGTGCTGTTCATTTTTGCCGTGATGTTGACCCGGGACGTGCAGCAGGGCAACGCGCCCAATCGCCTGCAGATCCCGGCGGCTCTGGTCTCAGCGCTGTTGCTGGCGGCCATGATAGCCACCGCAGTAACCACCGACTGGACCACGTTGGCCGGAGCGGGACTCGAAAGCAAAGGCCAAATCGCACAGACTCAGGCGGTCGGAATCCCTGATGCAACCGAGTTGACCAAAGCCGGCTTGACCGGCCCCGAAGTGGAGAGCGTTAGCAGCGGCGGGCTGGCGGACCTGCTCATCGGAGACTTCGTGCTGCCCTTTGAAGCGGTGTCCCTACTGTTGTTGGCCGCCGCCATCGGCGGGCTGGCCCTGGCGCGCGGGCGCGGGAGATAGACGTTGTCACTCGAATCGATGCTCATCGTCGCGTCCGTCATCTTTTGCATCGGCCTTTATGGTGCGTTAGCGCGGCGCAACTTCATCGCCGTCCTCATGTCGATCGAGTTGATGTTCAACGGCGTCAACCTGACCCTGGTGGCCATGGGACGATGGTTGTTGCCCTACGACGTGGCGTCTCAGCTTTCGGCCGTGCTCACAGGGCAAGTGTTCGCCGTCTTCATCATCACGGTAGCCGCCGCCGAAATCGCGCTGGGCCTCGGCATCGTTTTTGCCGTATTCCGCTCCAACGAAAGCGTTGACCTCACCGACGCTGCCACCCTCCGCCACTGACCTGCCATCCCAATTCCATACTGTCATCCCGGCGAAAGCCGGAATCCAGAAGGCCCAATCAAAAATCCTGTCCATCGATGTAAAGAAACCATGTGGGTAGAATTCAAACGCGCTCCCAACCTGATGGCCGCCGAAATCTGGAAGGAAGTTCTGGAGGCCGAGGGCCTGCCCAGTCGCATCCTGCCGGAGGGCGATATCCGGGACTGGAGCGAGCGCGTTCCCTTCCGCATCTACGTGCCCAAAGGCCGGGAGCACGTAGCCGAAGAGATTGTCCGCAAGCTGTGAGGATGGCCGTCAAATGCTGACCGAACAACTAGTGTGGGCTATCTTCCTGCTGCCCGTCGCGTCATTCTTGCTCATCGGGCTGGTCATAAGGCCGCTGGGCCCGAGTTTCGCCAAGCTCGCCGGCTATCTCACCATCATTGCGCTGGGCATCGGCTTTGCTCTGTCTATTTGGCTGCTGCGGTCTCACGCCCACGGCGTTGTGTACGATTTTGCGCCCCATTTCTGGTTGTATCTCGCCCCCGGCGCTTCCATCGAAATGGGGCTCCTCCTCGATCCGCTCACCAACGTCATGCTGGTGGTGGTCACCGGCGTCAGCCTCATGGTGCAGATCTATTCCATGGGTTACATGGATGGCGACGAGAGTTTCGCGCGCTATTACGCCTATATGTCGCTGTTCAGCGCGTCCATGATCGGCCTGGTGCTGGCCGTCAACATCGTCCAGATGTACGTGTTCTGGGAGCTGGTCGGATTGTCGTCATATCTGCTGATCGGGTTCTGGCACAACCGGCCTTCGG
This sequence comes from Dehalococcoidia bacterium, assembly GCA_034421995.1. Classification (GTDB taxonomy): domain Bacteria; phylum Chloroflexota; class Dehalococcoidia; order Lucifugimonadales; family UBA3495; genus Bin87. The sequence goes on from DAOUJY010000127.1 coordinate 19,171, forward strand.
CGGCGGCGGCGGCGAAAAAGGCGTTCATCATCACCCGCATCGGCGACGTGGGGTTCCTGCTGGCAATCATCTACCTGTTCTTCCAGGCCGACGAATTCGCCGCACACGGACTCAACGCGCTGCACATCCCGCACATCTGGGAGGCGGCCGCTCCAATTGCGGCTGGCGGCGCCGGCATAGTGGCCGGCGGAGCGTTGCTCTGGCTGTGTCTCGGCCTGTTCGCCGGGGCGGTGGGAAAGAGCGGCCAGTTCCCCCTGCACACTTGGCTCCCGGACGCCATGGAAGGCCCAACCCCGGTGAGCGCGCTCATCCACGCCGCCACCATGGTCGCGGCCGGCGTTTTCCTGGTGGGACGGTTCTTCCCGGTCTTCGCCGAGTCCCAGGCGGCCATGATGGTGGTCGCCCTCATCGGCGCGTTCACCGCCGTTTTCGCCGCCACCATGGGCCTCGCCGCCAACGACATAAAGCGGGTCATGGCCTACTCCACCGTGAGCCAGCTCGGTTACATGATGGCGGCCCTGGGCGTGGGCGCATACAACGCGGCCCTCTTCCACCTGTTCACCCACGCATTCTTCAAGGCCCTGCTCTTTCTGGGCGCGGGCAGCGTCAACCACGCGGCCGGCACCTTCAACATGATGTACATGGGCGGGCTGCGCAAGGCGATGCCCTGGACCTACTGGCTCACAGTGATCGGATCCTTGAGCCTGGTGGGCATCTTCCCGCTGGCCGGTTTCTGGAGCAAGGACGAGATACTGCTGGAATCCTGGCTGGCCGGCGGCCCGGTGCCGGCCTCCGTCAGCCTGTTGGTGTTCGTCCTGCTGCTGGTGGGCGTGTTGCTCACGGCCTTCTACACTTTTCGCATGGTGCATCTCACGTTCCACGGTGAGTTTCGCGGCGGCGGCGAGCGGGAACTCCACGACACCGAAGCCGCCGGCGAACCGGCGCCAACCGGCGTCACCCACCACGTCCACCTTGGCGAATCTCCGGCTGTTATGGTGGCGCCCATGGCAGTCCTCGGTTTCAGCGCCATCGTAGCCGGCTGGATCGCGAACCCCATCGGCGTTTCGAGTGTCTTCGGCCTGATACCCTCCCATTGGCTCACCGAATACTTCGCGTCAGGACTTCACGATGGCCACCATGCCCCACCCTTCAACATCGCCATCGCCGTCATATCCAACGTTGTTGCCTTCGCCGGCATTGGCCTCGCCGCCCTGGCCTACGCGTGGCCGCGTCCCTTCGTGTCCAGGGATCCGCTGACCGGCGCCGGCCCGCTCCACACGCTGCTCGCCCAGCGTTACTTTATGGACCATCTCTATGAAGGTGTCGTGGTGGGGCGGCTGTTCTACCGCATCGTCGCCGGCATCACCGACTGGGTGGACCGCAACATCGTTGACGGATTGGTTGGACTGACCGGCTGGATCTCCCGCAACGTGGGCAGCCTGATCGCCCTGGCCCAAAACGGCCAGGTGCAGACCTATCCGCTGGTCGCCGCCATCGGCGGGTTGGTCATCATCATCCTGTATCTGGCGCTGGGATAGGGAACCATGGCTACCGGATTCACGGGACTGCTCACTGTAACCGTCTTCCTGCCGGCCGTCGCCGCCCTGCTGTTGGCGGTGGGCACGGTACGGGGCGACCGCAACATCCGCTGGTTCGCCGCGGCGGTGGCCGCCGCCGACCTGGTCCTCTCCGTGATCGTGTTCATCCTGTTCCGGCCCGGCGGTGAACGATTCCAGTTGGTGGACCGTTTCGACTGGATCAACACCGGCACCGTACACGCCAGTTATCTCCTGGGCGTGGACGGCATCAGCGCCCCGTTGGTGATGCTGACGGGCCTGCTGGGCCTGTGCGCCGTTTTCGTGTCCTTCCACATCTCCCACCGGGTGCGGGAGTACTTCATCTGGCTGTTCGTGCTCCAAACGGCGGTGCTGGGAGTGTTCACGGCCCTCGACTTCCTGCTGTTCTTCCTCTTCTGGGAAATCGAGTTGGTGCCCATGTACCTCCTCATCTCCACTTGGGGCACCGGCCGGCGCGAATACTCCGCCATGAAGTTCCTGATCTTCACCATTCTGGGTTCGGCCTTCATGCTGGTTGCCATCCTGGCCGTGTTCGTCAGCGCCGGCGGCGACGTGTACAGCTTCAACATGACGCGCCTCCTTGAACCCGGCGGCGCGCTGGACGCGATCCGAGACCCCTTGACCATGGGCGTCGTGTTCTGGCTGTTCTTCATCGCCTTCGCCGTCAAGCTCCCCACGTGGCCGGTGCATACCTGGCTGCCCGACGCCCACACCGACGCGCCCACCGCCGGCAGCGTCATGCTGGCCGGCGTCATGCTGAAGATGGGCGGCTACGGCCTGCTGCGCGTCAACGCCGCAATGTTCCCCGAGCAGTTGCAGACCTACGCATTGCCCGTGGTGGCCCTGGGCGTCGTCAGCGTCCTGTATGGCGCGGTCGTAACACTGCGCCAAACCGACCTCAAACGCCTCATCGCCTACTCCAGCGTCAGCCACATGGGGCTGGTGTTGCTGGGTCTCGGCTCCGTGGCCGCCGTGGGCGGCGCCCTCAGCGATGCCGGCCTGACCGGCGCGGCCATGCAGCTGTTCACCCACGGCACCATCACCGGCCTGCTGTTCGTCGCAGTTGGCATTCTCTACGAAAAGACCCACACCCGGCACATACCCGACCTGGGCGGTCTCGTCAACCGTATGCCGCTGGTGGCAACGGCCTTCCTGGTGGCCGGCGCCGCCTCTCTTGGACTGCCCACCCTCAGCGGTTTTGTGTCCGAGTTGCTGGTATTCTTCGGCGGCTTCCGCGCCTTCCCGGCGCTGACCATTCTGGCCGTCCTGGGCATCATACTGGCCGCCGGATACATCCTTTGGATGCTGCAACGCACCCTGTTCGGCCCGCGCCCGTCGCGGTGGGATGATCTCTCCGACGCCTCGCCAGTTGAACTGGTGCCGGTGGCCCTGCTGGTGGTGAGCATTGTCGTGGTGGGCGTGTACCCCGCCTGGTTGACCGACGTCTTCCGCGACGGCCTGGCGCCTATCGTGAGCGGCTATAATTCCGGCATCGCCGGCGCGGGACGCTAGAGCAGAGAACGCTTCACCATGACCGCTTACGACCTGTTCCTGATTTCCCCCCTCCTGGCCCTGGCCGCCTTGGCCATGCTGGTCATCGTGGTGGATTTACTGACCCGGCGCACCGGATTGCTGGTCGGCGTGTCATTTGTGGGACTGGCGGCGCCGGTTGCGTTGAGCGCCTGGCAGTTGGTGGTCCTCTCCGGCACCGACCAGAGCGAGCTGGCGCCCGAGGGGTCGGTGGTTAGCTACACCCTCTCCATCGACGGCTTCGCGCTGTTTTTCAACTTCCTCATCCTCGCCGCCGTCGGGCTGGTGGTGTTGGTTTCCAACGACTACGTGCGCCGCATGGAACGGCTGCAGGGCGAATACTTTGGATTGATGCTCCTGTCGGCAACGGGAATGATGCTCCTAGTGGCGGCGGACGAGCTGATCACCATGTACATCGCCCTGGAATTGACCACGCTCCCGTTGGCGGCGCTGGCGGCCTTCCTGCCCAACGGCCGCTCCAGCGAAGCGGGCATGAAGTTCCTCATCATCGGCGCCGTCAGCAGCGCGCTTATGCTCTACGGCATGGCCCTCATCTACGGGTTCACCGGCAGCACGCGCCTCGACGAAATCGCCGTGGCGTTAGCTGGCAGTTCCTCGTCGGGGATTATCCCCTTTGGCAGCATGGCGGTTCTGTTGGCGGTGGTCCTGCTGTTGGCAGGTTTCGGCTTCAAGATGTCCGCTGCGCCCTTCCAGATGTGGGTGCCCGACGTGTACGAAGGCGCCCCGACGCCCATGGTCGCCTTCCTGTCCGTGGCCAGCAAGGCGGCGGCCTTTGCGCTGGTGCTCCGGGTTTTCTACATCGGCTTCGACGCCCTGGGCGGAGACTGGTGGGTGTTGCTGGCCGGACTGGCGGCGCTGTCCATGACCATCGGAAATCTGGTGGCCATCGCGCAGCGGAACATCAAGCGTCTTTTCGGTTACAGCACCATTGCCCACGCCGGTTACATCCTGGTGGGCGTGGCGGCCATCGTCACCGTCGGAACAGAGGAAACATTCGGTCCCAGCAGCGTGTTGTTCTACCTGGCCGCCTACACCGCGGCCAACCTCACCGCCTTTTTCGCCATCGTCTCCATAGGGAACCGCATCAACAGCGATGAAATAGAAGATTACGCCGGTATGTTGCGCCGGGCGCCTTTCCTCGCCATCACGCTGGCGTTGGCGCTGGTCGCCCTCATTGGACTGCCGCCCACCAGCGTCTTCATCGCCAAAATCCACATCTTCGCCGCGGCGATCAACACCGAGCAACCGCTGATGATCGTGTTGGTGATCATCGGCGTGGTCAACAGCGTGGTCTCCGCCTACTACTACCTGCGGGTCATCAAGGTCATGTTCCTGCAGCCGGCCATCAACACCGAGCGGCTGGGGGCGTCGTGGCCGGTCAATGTGGCCCTGGGCGTCGCGGCGTTGTGCATGTTGTGGTTGGGCGTCGCTCCGGGAGCCATTCTGGATGCAGCCGAGCGCGCGGTGGTCGTCCTCATGGCCGGCGGCTGAGGACGACCACAGAGAACCTGCCATGAAAACCGTCGGCATCGCCTACAACGACCTGATTCCCGAGGCGCTGGACCTGGCCCACGCCATCGTCGGCGAACTTAATCTGGGCCCCGACACATGGATACTGCGCGCCGAGGATGCTGACGATCTGAGCCAACGGGCGCGCAATACCGACCTCGTAATTACCATCGGCGGCGACGGCACCATCCTCCGGGTGAACCGGGCGATTGCGCCCCAGGGGATCCCGCTGGTGGGCATCAACATGGGCCGCCTGGGTTTTATGACCGAGTTGACCGTGCCCGGCGTCATGGAACAATTACCGCGCTATCTCAAGGACGAGATGCGCGTCTCCGAACACAGTATGCTCATGGCTACCGTACATCGCCGCGGCAGCGACGCTGACGCAGCGCCCGAAGGCCCGTATCATGCGTTGAATGACGTCGTCCTTTCCCGAAGCCGCGTCTCCCGTGTCATCACCGTTCGAGCGTCCATAGACGGCGCCGACGTCTCTACCTTCCGCGCCGACGGCGTGATCCTCGCCACCGCCACCGGAAGCACCGGCTACAGCTTCGCCGCCGGCGGACCCATCGTGGATCCGTTGTCCGACGACGTGGTGCTGACCCCCCTGGCGTCCCACGTCGGTCTGACCACCCCGCTGGTGCTGCGCCCCACCAGCAGCGTGGACTTTCACCTGGAAGGCTCCCAGGAAGCCATCATCAGCGTGGACGGTTTTGAAAACCACCCCATCGAACCGGGCGACTGGGTGCGAATAACCCACAGCCCGTACCGCGCCCGCTTCCTCCGCGCCAACGAACACAACTACTTCTGGGCCACCCTCACCCGTCGCCTGGGTTTCAGTTTGCAGGGCCGCTAGTTTTTGGCGTACAGAATGCCCAACCCGCCGGAGCCCGCCGAAAATATCCGCTTACGCCGAGCCTATACGCGATTGCCGAAGACAGATCACGGAGACGCCGCAGCGCAAAGTCATGGGATACGCCCGGAATGGGTCATACGCATCATCGAGAGCCCTCATGTTCAACGGCGTGAAATCGATGAACTCGGCCGTCTTTCTCATGCGTACATAGGTAGAATAGAAAGTGTCTCACAATGGGTAAAAGTGGTTTTGAACACGGAAGGCGAGTTGGTGACCGCTTTTCCTGACCGCAGATTAGCGCAAGAACTTGGAGGACGTCCATGGCCGCAAAGCCAATGAACGCGACGGAGAGTGAAGTTATACCCAAGGCGGTAGTAACTTACGACGAAAAAGCCGATTTGCTTTACATCAGTACCGGTGGTTTGGCTCCATTTGGCGATACAATCGCCAACGGCGTGGTGATGTTCTACGACCGTGATCCTGATGAAGCGGGCGCTACGGCGGTAGCAATCCACGTCCTGGCAGCTGAAGCGGTGCTCAAGCCGTTCGTGGACGCAATGCTGCGAAAATACGGAACCACGAGTGTGCCTGCCTATGACTGACTTCCCCGACAACGAACCCACCATCTCCACCCGGTCGATATTCCAGGGCCGCATCATCGACGTGCGGGTGGACACTGTTCGCCTGCAAAACGGACGGGAGAGCACCCGTGAAATTGTCGAACACGCCCCGTCCATCTGCGTCGTGCCGGTGGACGCCGACGGCAACGTGCTGATGGTGCGCCAGTACCGCAAACCGGCGGATGACTTCCTGCTGGAAGTGCCGGCCGGCGGTATCGAACCCGGCGAGGAACCGGAGGCTGCCGCCCGACGCGAGTTGCAGGAAGAGATCGGACACGCCGCTGCCAACCTGGTCCCCCTGACCGCCTTCTGGTTGGCCCCTGGCTGGTGTACCGAGTATATGTACGCCTTCCTGGCTACCGATCTGACGCCGGCTACATTGGAATCCGATGACGACGAGTTTATCGACGTAATACGCATACCCCTGGAACATGCCCCTGAAGAAATCGCCAGTGGCGCAATACAGGACGCCAAGAGCGTCGCGTCGTTGTTGCTCGCCATGCGAGTTTTGGGAAAGGATTAGCCGCAACGGAAATGTCCGCCTTTCCCAAAAACGAACCCACGGTCGCGACCAAGCCCGTGTATGACGGCGAGGTGATCGACGTGAGGGTGGATACCGTTCAATTGCCCAACGGCCGGGAAACCGACCGCGAAATCGTCAACCATCCGTCATCGGTATGCGTGGTGCCAGTTGATGCGGATCAAAACGTGCTGCTGGTGCGGCAGTACCGGAAACCGGCGGGCCGATTTTTGCTGGAAGCGCCGGCCGGGAAGATGCAGCAAGGCGAAGACCCGGAGGCAGCCGCGATAAGAGAGTTGCAGGAGGAAATCGGACACTTTCCCAGGCGGCTGCAATTCCTGGGCGCTTTCTTCATGAGCCCCAGTTTGTCTCCCCAGCGTATGTACGCCTACCTGACCACCGACCTCAAACCGTCCCAACTTGACGCTGACGAAGACGAGTTTATTGAACTGCGGCGCGTACCGTGGACCGATGTCGGCGCGTTGATCGCCGCCGGCGCCATACAGGATGCCAAGAGTATCGCTGCGCTGTTGCTTGCCATGCGGGTTTTGGGCGATAATTAGCCGCCGCTATTGGGCGCGCCGCTTATGCGCCACAATCAGCCGGGCGCTACTCGGTCCGGCCGGAGGAAGACACAAATGCCAGAGGATTTGCAACACGACGTGCTGGTGGTCGGCGCCGGCCTGGCCGGGATGCGCGCCGCCATCGCGGCCCGCGCCGGCGGAGCCAACACCGCCATCATCAGCAAGGTCCACCCCGTGCGCAGCCATTCCAACGCGGCCCAGGGCGGCATCAACGCCGCGCTGCTGGACCGGGGCGACCGCTGGGAAGACCACGCCTACGACACCATCAAGGGCAGTGATTTCCTGGGCGACCAGGACGCCATCGAGGTCATGTGCCGCCAGGCCGGCGCCTCCCTCATTGATATGGAACACATGGGCGTTACTTTCAATCGGGACGACGACGGCCACTTGGGAACGCGAAACTTTGGCGGCCAGCAGCGGGCGCGCACCTTCTTCGTGGGCGACTTCACCGGCCAGGCCCTGCTCCACGTGATGTTTGAGCAGCTTATCAAGTCGGGCGTGCGTCGTTATGACGAGTGGTTCGTCACTTCGCTGATTATGGAAGACGGCCAAGCCGCCGGTGTCATGGCCTTGGAAATCCGAACCGGCGAACTCCACGTCATACGCGCCAAGACGGTAGTCTTCTGCACCGGGGGCTGCGGCCGCCTCTTCGAGCCCAGCACCAACGCCCTCATCGTCACCGGCGACGGCATGGGCCTCGTGTACAACGCCGGCGGGCAGCTTATGGACATGGAGATGGTCCAGTACCATCCTACCACCCTGGCCGGCAGCGGCGTGCTGATCTCCGAAGCCGCCCGCGGTGAAGGCGCGTACCTGCGCGACAAAGACGGCAACCGCTTCATGGAGAAATACGCTCCCAACATGATGGAGCTGGCCTCCCGCGACGTGGTGTCCCGTGCCGAGCAGACCGAGATCAACGCCGGCAACGGCATCGACGGCTGCGTCCTCCTGGACTGCACTCACTTGGGCGAAGCCCTGATCATGGAGAAACTCAGCCAGATCAGGGAAATCGGCATCGACCTGGCCGGCACCGACATGATCCGCGAGCCGATACCCATCCGCCCCGGAATGCATTACATAATGGGCGGTATCAAGACCAACATCGACGGCCTGACCAACGTTGGCGGCGTCTATGCCGCCGGCGAGTGCGCCAACGTCAGCGTCCACGGCGGCAACCGCCTCGGCGCCAACTCCCTCCTCGACACCATCGTCTTCGGCGAGCGCGCCGGCAACCACGCCTCCGACGCTACCCGTGGCATGGACTTCCTGGAGTTCGATGTTGCCGCCACCCTCGCCAGGGAGCGTCGCCGCATCCAGGAGATGATGGACCGGCCCGAAAACGGCGACCGCTGGTCGGCCATCCGCCGCGAGATGGGCGAATCCATGAACCGCAACGTGGCCGTTTTCCGCAACGAGGAGGGTATCGAGGAAACCATCAGTGACCTCCACGACCTCCGCCGCCGCTATGAAAACGTCCCCGTCCACAACAAGGGCAAGACCTTCAACACCGACCTGGTATTCGCCCTTGAGCTGGGCTATATGCTCGACTGCGCCGACACCATCGCCGTGGGCGCTCTCGAACGCCGGGAAAGCCGCGGCGCCCAGTTCCGGACCGATTACCCCGACCGCAACGACGAAGAATGGCTCCATCATATCGTCTTGACCAAAGGCGATGCCGGGCCGGCGATTTCGGAGCTGCCCGTAACCATCACTCAATGGACGCCCGAGGAGAGGAAGTACTAGGCTATGGACGTCACTATCAGGGTAAAGCGACAGGACCCGGAGGCTCCCACGGGCGAGGGCCGGATGCCCTACTGGCAGGAGTATCCGGTCACCATTGCGGACAACGCCACCGTCCTCGACGCGCTGATTCAGATACGAGAAGACGACGACGGGACACTGTCCCTGCGCTGCTCATGCCGCAGCTCCATCTGCGGTTCCTGCGCCATGCGAATCAACGGGCACGCTGGCCTGGCCTGCAAGACCATCGCCAACACGGTGGTGCAGGACGGCGTCATCACGGTGGAACCCGCCGGCGTGATGCCCGTCGTCAAGGACCTGGTCGTCAACTTCGATTTGTTCTGGGAAAAGATCGAGGCAGTCGATCCCTATCTCAAGCACATGGGCCAGGAACCTGAGGGCGAGTACATCGTTTCCAACGACGCCATGTTGCATCTCTCCGGCGTCACCGCCTGCATCATGTGCGGCGCCTGCGTATCGGACTGCACCGTCCTGGAGGTTGACCCCACCTTCCTGGGACCCGCCGCGCTGGCCAAGGCGTACCGCTTCACCGCCGACCCCCGCGACGGCGACGCCGAGGGAGTGTCCATGGAGCGGCTCTGGGGCCTGAGCGAACCCACCGGCATCTGGGACTGCACCCGCTGCAACGAATGCGTCCAGGTCTGCCCCAAAGGGGTGGCGCCCATGGACCGCATCATGGCAATGCGCGAGCAGGCCATTCAGCAAGGTTACGATAACAATAACGGCGCGCGCCACACCGACGCTTTCACCGAGTCAGTAGGACACAGTGGCCGCCTCGACGAGCTGCGCCTGCCCATCAAGTCCGTCGGCGGTTTCACCAATATGCCGGCGCTGATGAGCTATATGCCCGTAGCCTTCCGCGCCATGCGGCGCGGCAAAATGCCGCCCATTGCTCACAAGAACGTGGAGAACGTGGAGGCGGTCCGGCGTCTGTTCCAGCGGATGGAACCGGACCCCCCGGCCCCCCGGGTCAGCAACAACTCTCCCTTCGGTTAACCGAGTGGAGTGTGCCCGCCGCGCAACACCAAGGCGTCAAACGTAGGGGCGAATAATTATTCGCCCCTACCCTTGCTAGTCGGAACCAAGAGGAGGAACCAGTGAAGTACGCTTTCTTTCCGGGCTGCGTATCCCAGGGTGGCGCGCCCGAACTCTACCCCGCCGCCCGCATGGTTTGCCAGCGGTTGGGCATCGAACTGGAGGAAATACCCGGCTGGACTTGCACCGGCGCCGGCGTCATCCAGGAAAAGAACCAGCTCTTCGGCGATACCCTGAACGCCCGCAACTTCGCCAAGGCTGAACAGATGGGCCTGCCCATCCTGACCATATGCAGTACCTGCCAGGGCGTGATGTCCCAGGCCAACCATCGGATGCGGAACCCGGAATACCTCGCCGAAATCAACTCCTACCTGGCCGACGAGGGCCTGGAATACAGCGGCAGGGCGGAACCCAAGCACCTGCTCTGGATCCTGATTGAGGACTACGGCCTGGACCGGCTCGGCGGCTACGTCACTCGTCAACTCACCGACGTCAAAATCGCGCCGTTCTACGGTTGCTACATCGTGCGCCCCACGGAAGCGTTGGACATTGCCGACCATCCGGAGCGCCAGCAATCTCTGGAGATGCTGATCGAAACCCTGGGCGCGACTCTGGTGGATTTTGAGGGCAAAACCCGGTGCTGCGGCTTCCCGATCCTGACCATCAACGAACGCAACTCCATGGCCATGGTGGGCAAGCACACTTCCGAGGTCAAGGACCTGGGGGCCGATGCCATGGTGACTCCCTGCCCCCTGTGCCACCTGAACCTCGACGGGTTCCAGCCCAAGGCGGCTTCGCAGGTCCGTCGCTCCATCGACCTGCCCATCCTGCATATGCCCCAGCTCATTGGGTTGGCCATGGGCATGACCCCGGCCGAGCTGGGGATGCGCAAGCACATCGTCAGCACCGGCCCGCTGGAGGTGAAAGCCGGAGCACGACGGTAGGCGGCACAGCGAACGTAGGAAATGCACGTAGGGGCGGGTTGCAAACCCGCCCCTGTTTTGTCAGTTGCGCGAGCTCGACATTCAGCAACTGCCAATCCTGCGAGCTGAGCGGTTGACTAAGCGGCGAACCCTTCGTTCCGCATTTGTGAATGCCCGTCTGCTCATAAAGCCTTCGTACATATTCCGATGTAGTCTCTCAGCGGCCTTGAAATCATCCTCGATGTTGGGTTCATTCCAAAGACTACCGATCCTGACGGCTACGACGAGCAGGTCAGCGTGTCTGCGGTTGGCCCAGCGCGGTTGTTGCATGATGGCGACCGCTTTCATGACATGGGCCGCTGCACACCACAACATTTCCGACCTGGCCAGTGGGTCTTGCTCAAACGTAAAGAAGTCGGCCAGTTGCAGAAACCGAAAGGCCGCTCTGACATGGGCCTGTCCGTTCATGTAGGCATTTGTCCGCTGAATGACAGTAATTCCTTGACGAAGCGGCGCACGGACCGACGGGAGCTTTCCAGCAAATAATCCTCCATAAATTCGTATCCGACGTTGTTCTGAACGAATCCCGCCACCAGGTATCCGGAAACCAGGTCATAGTCGTCATCTGTTCTTGCGCTCTCAGCCATCAGCAAATCGAGGAGGTCAAAATGGTCATCCTCATTCTGGCAAGGCAACCCACGATTTTCCGCCACTATCGACAACGCGGCTTCCGCAGCCTCCCAAAGCTTGAGAGAGCCATATTTGTTGTCCCTGGTGTCAAATGCCTTATCGGAAGCCTCAAAAAGGGCCTCGATAGCCTGAACACGGTCTTGCGTCAACATAAACCTTTCTCCAGTGGAATAGCCGGACGTTATCCCCGCAGCGTTGGCGCGACTTCCCGTATGGCCTGGACGGTGCGGTCTATGTCCTCATCCGTATGGACAACGGACGGATAGAACTTCTGAGGCCAGGATTTGAGCACCCCGCGTTCCAGCAGCCCGGCATTCAGCTTGCCCAGTGGTTCGCCGTCTGCGGCCAACCCGTCGCGGTAGTTCCTGACCGGGTGCTCGGCGAAGAAGATGTCAAAGATGCCGTCCTCGCCCACGCTCTGGACCGTAAAGCCTTGTTCTTGGCAGGAGTCGGCCAGGGCACTCCGAATGCTGCCGCCCACGTGATGCAATCGTTCGTACACGCCGTCCTGCCGCAGCACCTCCAACGTCGCCAAGCCGGCGGCGCAAGCCACGGGATTCCCATTCAGGGTGCCGATTTGGTCAACATAACTGTCCGACGCCACGGCTCCCCGGTCGTACACCGACATAACCTCGGCGCTCCCCATCAGCGCGGCCAGGGGATAACCGCCGCCCATGATCTTGCCCACCGTGCACAGGTCCGGAGTCACGCCGTAGTATTCCTGCGCACCGCCGTAAGCCAGCCGGAACCCGGTGACTATCTCATCGAATATCAGCAGGATCCCCGCGTCCGATGTGATTTTGCGAAGGCCCTCCAGGAAACCGGGTTCGGGGGCAATGGTGCGCTGCAGTGGCTCCGTTATAATCGCCGCGATTTCATCCTTATGCGCGGCAACGATTGCGGCGGTGGTGTCCAGGTCGTTGAACTGCGAAATCAGCATGAGATCGCTCAGCGTGTCTGGGATGCCGGCGGTGTTGGCTTCCGCCTGGGGGAACTCCACCGCGGCCGACGCGAACACCGACATCATCGCGTAATCGCTGGTGCCGTGATAGCCACCCTCAAACTTCAGGATCTTTTCCTTACCGGTATAAGCCCGGGCGGCCCGCATGGCCTGGAAACAGGCGTCGGTCCCGCTGGTGGTGAAACGCACCTTTTCGGCGCACGGCACCGCCTTGACCAACTCCTCGGCCAGCAGCACGGCCTGGTCGTTGTTGGCGAAAAACGTGGAGCCGCGACTGACCGCAGACAGCACGGCATCGGTAACCGCCGGATGAGCGTGGCCCAAAATCATCGGCCCCGAACCCATCAGCCAGTCCACGTATTCGTTGCCTGATACGTCCCAGATGCGCCCTCCCCGGCCTTCTTTCACCAGGAAATCCAGCTGGTCCGGGTATTTGGTGTTGCCGTTGCTGCTTCCGGGCATATATCTGGCCGCTTTTTCCAGTAGCTCCCGTTCCAGTGGCGTGCGCTGGCTCATGCTGGCCTCCGTTGATGGTTGGGTCTGCATTCATTATACAGAGCGCCGCAAAAAGTAGGGGCGGGTTTGAAACCCGCCCCGAGCCAATCCCGATGGACACCCTTGGATTCACAGTGATTAGGACGCTTCAGCCTTGGCGCTCGCCATCACGTCCACCAACTCCTGAACCGATGCGGCAGACGATTGGAGAGCCGCCTGTTCCTCATCCGTCAGGCTGATCTCCACAACCTGTTCCATACCGCCGGCGCCGATCTTCACGGGCACGCCGACGCACAGACCGTTGATCCCGTATTCGCCTTCCAGGTAAGCGCAACCGGGGAGGATGCGCTTTCGGTCCAGCAGGATCGATTCCACCATCTGCGTGATCGCAGCCGAGGGCGCGTAGAACGCCGACCCCTGTTTCAACAGCGCGACGATCTCGCCGCCGCCGTCCCGGGTGCGCTGCACGATGGAGTCGATGCGGTCTTGCGACAGCAGTTCCGTAACCGGAATGCAGCCAACGGTGGTGTACCGCACCAGGGGCACCATATCGTCGCCGTGGCCGCCCAGCACCAGCGCCTGAACGTCGTCCACCGACACGTCAAGCTCCTGGGCGATGAACGTCCGGTATCGGGCGGTGTCCAGCACGCCGGCCATGCCAAACACCCGATTCCGCGGGAACCCGGCGGTTTGGTACACGTTCTGCACCATCGCGTCCAGGGGGTTGGTGACCGCCAGGATGATGCAATCCGGCGAATACCTGACGATTTCCTCCGTTACTGAGGAGGTGATCCGCATATTGGTCAGCAACAGGTCGTCCCGGCTCATCCCCGGACGCCGGGCAATGCCGGCGGTAATCACCACCACGTCCGAACCTGCGGTTTCCTCGTATCCGTTGGAGCCGGTTATCAGCGCGTCGGAACCTATTACCGGACCGGATTCCAGCATATCCAGCCCCTTGCCCTGGGGCAGATCCTCAACCACGTCAACCAGCACCACGTCGGCATAGCCAAGCTGGTGGATGCGTTGGGCGGTGGTGGCGCCCACGTTGCCGGCGCCGACTACGGTTACTTTGCTTCGCATTGGGGAGAGCCTCCGATCAGGTAATGGGTTTCGTAGGGGCGAGTCCGCCTCCGGCGGATCGCCCCTACGTTTCCGGCAGTGCGTTCAGCCGGAGAGTGCGCCTCTTGGGCTGCTAGATTGCGTCGATGATAGCATTCAGAGTGGCGCTGGGACGCATGGCCTTCGCCGCCATGTCGTTATCGGGCCGGTAGTATCCGCCGATGTCCATGGGTTGGCCCTGGCAGTCAATCAACTCCTGGACGATCTTTTCCTCGTTTTCGGTCATCTGTTTGGCCACGTCGGCGAAGCGAGCCTTCAGCTCCGGGTTCTTGTCCTGCTTGGCCAGCGCTTGCGCCCAGTACAGCGCCAGGTAGAAATGGCTGCCCCGGGTGTCCAGCTCGTTCACCCGGCGGGAAGGGTTCCGCTGGTTTTCCAGGTGCTCCCCGATGGCTTGGTCCAGCGTCTCCGCGAGCAGCCTGGCGCCGTCGTTGTCATAAACCTCGCCGAAGTGCTCGAAGGACGCCACCAGGGCGCAGAACTCGCCCAGCGAGTCCCAACGCAGGTGCCCCTCCTCAACGAACTGCTGTACGTGCCTGGGGGCCGATCCGCCGGCGCCGGTCTCGAACATGCCGCCGCCGTTGAGGAGCGGGACCACCGAGAGCATCTTGGCGCTGGTGCCCAGTTCCAGGATGGGGAAGAGGTCCGTCAAGTAGTCGCGCAGCACGTTTCCGGTCACCGCGATGGTGTCCAGCCCGGCCCGGCTGCGGGCGACGGTGGCCTTCATGGCTTCGACCGGGGGCATGGTGCTGATTTCAAGCCCGCTGGTGTCGTATTCGGGCAGGTATTTTTCCACCTTCTTGATCAGCTCGGCGTCGTGGGCGCGGTTGGCGTCGAGCCAGAAGATGGCGGCCTGTCCGGTGAGCCTGGAGCGGGTCACGCCCAGTTTGACCCAGTCCTGGATCGGGATGTCCTTGGTCTGGCACATCCGGAAGATGTCGCCCGTCTCCACGCTCTGCTCCATCAGGGTTGCGCCGGATGCGTCAACCACCCGGATCTTACCGTTGCCGGGGGCTTCAAAGGTCTTGTCGTGGGACCCGTACTCCTCCGCGGCCTGGGCCATCAGGCCGACGTTGGCGACGCTGCCGAGGGTTGCCGGATCCAGGGCTCCGTGCTGCTGGCAATCTTCAATCGCCGCTTGGTAGATGGTGGCGTAGGAGCGGTCCGGGATCAGGGCTATTGTGTCATGCAGCTCGTTGTCGGGGCCCCAGGTGCGCCCTCCGTCGCGGATTACCACGGGCATGGAGGCGTCGATGATGGTGTCGCTGGACACGTGCAGGTTGGTGATGCCCCGGTAGGAGTTCACCATCATCAGATCCGGACGGCTGTCGTAGCACGCCTGAATATCGGCTTCGATCTCGGCTCGCTTGTCCTCCGGCAAGTCCTGGATCTTGGTCAGCATCTCGGCGACGCCGTTGTCGGGGTCCACCGCCACCTGGGCCAGCGCGTCGGCGTGCTTGTCGAACACGTCCTGGAAGAAAACCGACACCAGGTGCCCGAAGATGATGGGGTCGGACACCCGCATCATGGTGGTCTTGACGTGCAGGCCCAGCAGAACTTCGTCCGCTTTAGCCTGGTCCATTTGTTCAGCATAAAACCGGCGCAAAGCGCTGACGTTCATCACTGCGCAGTCGAGGATCTCGCCGGCCTGGAGGGGAATGCCGGATTTGAGCTCCGTCACGCTCCCGTCGCCGGCGACGAATTGGATTGCGGCTGAACCGGCCTCGCTGGTGGTAACGGCCACCTCACTGCTGAAAAAGTCCCCATCGGTCATGTGGCCGACGCGGGTCTTGGAGACTTCCGGCCAATCCTGCATCATGCGATGGGGATTCCGCTGGCCGTGCTCCTTCACCGCATTCGAAGAACGGCGGTCGGAGTTCCCTTCGCGGATCACCGGGTTGACCGCGCTGCCCAGCACCCGGGAATAGCGGGCCTGGACTTCACGTTCCGCGTCGTTCGCCGGCTGGTCAGGATAGTCAGGAATGTCGTACCCTTTGCTCTGCAATTCCGCAATCGTCGCTTTCAACTGGGGGATCGACGCGCTGATGTTGGGCAGTTTGACCAGGTTCGCCGACGGCTCCAGGCACAGCTCCCCGCACATGCGCAGGTAATCGGGGATCCTCTGCGCTTCCGTCAAACTGTCCGGAAAATTGGCGATGGTACGGCCTGACAGTGAAATATCCCACGTCTCCAACTCAATACCCGAACTCTTGGTGAAAGCCTGGAGAATCGGGAGCAGGGAGTGCGTGGCGAGGTACGGAGCCTCGTCAGTTTCGGTGTAGATGATCTTGGCAGCTTCAGGCATGATCTTCTCCTTAGCAAGCAAGTTCCACGGGCCGCCTCGGGTTGCCAAGGATTGTTCGGCTACAGGCCCGGACATGAAAGATGGATGCAACGCATCCATGTGAGGGTAAAATCTCAGCAATGATACACCCGAATCCCGGTCAAGGGAATCCCTCTTAATTTCCCCAAGGTTCCACAGGTGATACCATTGGCCGTGCATCGCGCATCGCGCGCCATCGCAAGTGGAAAACGGCCAATCGCGGAGACTAACGGACATGGCAGAGGAACTGAGCAGGATCACCAGGCCCGCTACCGCCAACTATCAGGGCAAACGCAAACTGTTGCTCGCTCCCCTGATTAATCTGGCCGCGCCGCCCGACGCTATCCCACCCGAAGGAGCGGAAATAGTCGCCCGCTATTGGGAGCAGGTGGATGTCCAGGTTCGCGCCGTCCAGAACGCGTTGGGAACCATCACCCGCGTTTACCACGAAAACCTCCCGGAGGGCGGGGACGACGGCTTGGGCTACCTCGCGGCCACCAATCAGGATACCCACCGGTTGGTCGCCCGGCTGATGACGGCCGGAGCGACTTTGGAAGCTACTGAGTCCATGGCGATCATGGCTGAAGCCCTCGACCTCCAAAGATGCCTGATGCAGCCTTTGATGAGCTTTGAAGTGGCGACCCGCCTCCAGGAGTGGTTTGCCGACGCCAACCGCCGCCGCTACGATTTCATCTCCAGCTCTATAGATGCTTCCCTGGGCGAAGACGAAGCCGGACTTCTCTTGATCAACGAGCGGCATCAGGCCCAATTCCCCAGTCAAATCGAGGTTATCTACATCGCGCCCCCGGCTTTGGACGAGTTTCGCCGCTGGGCGCAAAATTGGTCGGAGCAATTACAACGCCAAATGACTGAGCAGGTCGATCCCACTTCGGACGCTGAAGAACCGGCAAGCCCACTCTGATCTCGCCCACGAAAAACCCCGGCGCCTCAGCTAGGCTTTACGCAATTCAAGCCGCGTAAGCGAGGGAATCCACCATTCGGTGGTACAGGGTGACGGGAAGTTCTCGTACATCAGGGTCGCCGGCTGACAGTGAATAAACCC
>DAOUJY010000128.1:0-33801 GCA_034421995.1 Dehalococcoidia bacterium
GCGGTGTGGAGGTGGACTTTCCGGTCGGCCAGACCTGCTGCGGCCAACCGCTGTACAATTCCGGCTTTACGCAGGAGGCCAAGAAGTTGGCCCGGCGAACGCTGGAGGCGATGGAGGGCAGCGATTACGTGGTGGTTCCGTCCGGCTCTTGTGGGGCCATGCTGAGAGTTTTCTATCTGGATCTTTTCGCGGACGATGCCGAAATGTCGGAGCGGGCGCGGGACCTGAGCAACCGCGTGTACGAGTTCACCGAGTTCCTGACCGAAGTGGTCGGGGTGGAGCAGCGTTCCGTTTCAGAGACGTCCCAGGGCGGCAAGGTTGCTTATCACCCGTCCTGCCATCTGCTGCGGGAGATGGAAGTGAAAGAAGCGCCGGCGCAACTCTTGCAAGGGGCGGACGGCGTATCGCCCGTTCCCCTACTCAACGCCGAACAGTGCTGCGGGTTTGGCGGCACGTTTGCGGTGAAATACCCGCACATTTCCCAGGAGATGCTGGCCGACAAGATCGACGCGATCATTGCCAGCGGAGCGGATACAGTGACAGCCTGCGACATGGGCTGCCTAATGCACATAGGAGGCGGGTTGAGTCGGCGCCAATCGCCGGTCAAGGCGCGCCACATCGCGCAGGTGCTGGACGGGTCGGTGGGCTGACATGGCCGAAGTGGCAACGCGGGATTTCGTAGCCGCCTCCCGGACGGCGGTGCAGGATCAACAGTTGCGCCAGGCGCTGCGCCGCGCCGGCAGCGGGTTCGACGGGGCACGGCGCGAAGCCATCGACGAGATAACCACGGAGGTGTGGGAAGGCTGGAGGGAACAGGCCCGGCGGGTGAAAGAACACACCATCGCGCACCTGGACTACTACCTGGCCATGCTGGAACGGAACGTTGTGGCGGCCGGGGGACAGGTGCATTTTGCCGCCGACGCGACGATGGCTAACGCCATCGTGTCGGAGATTGCCCGGACCCGTGGCGTCACCACAGTCACGAAAAGCAAGTCCATGGTGTCGGAAGAATTGGGATTGAACCACGTCCTGGAGGCGGATGGGATTGAGGTTTTTGAGACCGACTTGGGCGAATACATCATCCAGCTGGCCGAGGAAACTCCGTCGCACCTGGTGGCGCCGGCCCTGCACAAGACGCGAGGGCAGGTGGCGCGTTTGTTTGCCGACAAACTGGGTGTGCCCTACTCCGACGACATCGAGGAAATGGCTCGGGTGGCGCGGGTGGTATTGCGGCAAAAGTTCCTGGACGCCGACATGGGCGTGAGCGGGGCCAATTTTCTGGTGGCCGAAACCGGCAGCCTGGTCATCATCACCAACGAAGGAAACGGACGGCTCTGCACCTCGGCGCCAAGGATCCACGTTGGGCTGGCCGGCATGGAAAAGGTGATACCGTCGCTGGAAGACCTGGCAGTGTTCCTGCGGATTTTGCCGCGTTCTGCTACGGGGCAGCGGATCTCATCCTACGTCAGCATGGTGACCGGGCCGCGCCGGGCTGATGACGAGGACGGGCCGGAGGAGTTTCACCTGGTCATCGTAGATAATGGCCGGAGCCGGCTGCTGCGAGACCCGGCGCTTCGTGAATCGCTGTACTGCATCCGGTGCGGCGCGTGTCTGAACGTATGCCCCATTTACCAGCGAGTGGGCGGGCACGCCTACGGTTGGGTATATCCCGGGCCGATTGGCTCAATCGTCACGCCAGGATTGGTGGGCGTGGCGCAGGCCAAAGACCTGCCCAACGCATCAACGCTTTGCGGAGCGTGTCGTGACGCCTGCCCGGTGCAGATAAACATCCCCAGGATGTTGCTGCACCTGCGGCACAATTTGGCAGAAGGTACGGATTCCTACCAGCGAACGGCCTCCGATACCGACGCGCTGGCCGCGCGGGGATTTGCGTCGGTTATGACAAGCCCGCTTTTGTTGAACTTGGGGCGCAAGGTGGGGCGGGCACTGCTGAAACCCATTGCGAAAAGCGGAGTGGTGGGGCGTACCAAGTTGCCGTTTCTTTCGCGCTGGACTGAGGCGCGGGACCTGCCGGTTCCGCCACCCCACACGTTCCGAGACATCTGGCGCGATGAACTGGCGGATGGGGGCGGTGGCAATACGCGGGCGTAGTCTATGAGTATCCCCGACGCGCACAAACCTAGCCAAATCGGCGGCTCCATCAGTATCCCATCGGCGCAATTCCTGGCGTCGGTTCGGGAGGCGTTGGGGCGAGAGGAAGGGCCGCCGACAGACCCTTACGCTGCGCTGCAAGATGGGTTCTCAGATCTGGAATCAAGGGAAGCTGCGGTCCGGGAGCGGATTGCCGGGGAGATGCCGGTCTTGCTGGACAAGATGGCGGACACCGCCACATTGCGCGGCTGGAACGTAGCGAGGTGTGACGGGGGAGAGGATGCGCTGGATTATGTCGTGTCGCTGGTCCGGCGGCTGGGCGTAACTTCAGCGGCGCGGTCGGAGCAACCGGTGTTCGATGCGGTTCCGGTGGACGCGGCGCTGGCCGGGGCCGGGGCGCTAGTATGGCCGGCGGTGTACGAAGACGACGCGGGCCGGCCGGCGCTGCGACGCCGGCTGGCGGAGTGTGGCATGGGAATCACCGGAGTGGATTACGCCATCGCGGAAACCGGGTCGGTGATCGTGCTTCCGAAACGAGGGCTGAGCCGGCTGGTCTCGGTGGTGCCGCCGGTTCACGTGGCTATCGTGAGGCCGTCGGAAGTGATCGGCACGCTGGACGATCTGTTCGCGTTGCGGCGGTTGGAGTTCTATCGTAGGGGGGACGGGCGCGACGGCGGTGATATGGGGAGCTACCTGAACTTCATCAGCGGGCCGAGCCGGACGGCGGACATCGAGCAAACTATCGTGGTGGGCGTACACGGGCCGCGGGAAGTCCACCTGGTACTGCTGGAACGGGAGTAAGACCATGCCGATGCGAGTAGGATTCATTCAGTTCAGGAAGCAGATGATGGAGCAGCAGTTGGCGGAAATGATGGACGTGTTTCCGACGCTGGGCATCGAAAAAGCCATCCTGATCGGCGACATGGTGAGCGGCGATTATTCGCCGGCCAGCACCATCGATTTCGTGTTCGTGCACGACACCGACCGGCCTTTCGGACGCCGGGCGGATTTTTTCTCCTATCACATCGGCTCGCAAGTGGGAATGAGGGCGCAGGTTTATACTCCGGCGGAGTTTGAGGAACTGCAGGATACGCTGCCCGCGCTGTACCAGGCCTGCAAGCAAGGAAGGGTGGTTTTTGATGCCTGATTTCGCTGCGGAAGGTGCTCGCTGGTTTCGCCAGGCGGAGCAAGACCTTGAGGACGCCGGATATAACCGCCAGGGCGGCCGCTACAACGTAGCGTGCTTCCTGTGCCAGCAGGCCGCCGAGAAGGCGGTGAAAGCGTACCTGTACAAGCGGGGGGCGGAAGACGTATGGGGCAACTCGCTGATCGACCTGTGCGAGGACGCCAAGATTTTCGAGATGTTCTTCGACACGATCAAGGCGGACGCCCGCCAACTGGACAAGTACTACGACATCACTCGCTATCCGGGTTACCTGCCCAGCGGGATACCGTCCGAAGCGTTCGACGACGTTGATGCGGAGCGGGCGATTGAGCTGGCCGGGATCGTAGTGCAGTTCGTGGGGCAGCGGATACCCTGACGGGATTGCCGAGCTGCGCTCGCAATGACAACGGTCAACTGCTGAATATTTCGGCAAGGCGTTCCTGGCGGTAGGCGAAGATGCGCCGGAGGTCGCGGCGCACGAGGAGGCGGTCGGCCAGCCACCAGCCCAGCATATCGTATTCCACCTGGTCACGAACCAGCGTTCCGCCGTCCCTGGGCGTGAAGGTGTGTTGGTGCACCCAGCGACGGTAGGGGCCTTTGACCTGCTCGTCGCTGAAACTATGGGGCGGATCCCAGGCCGTGATGCGGCTGCGCCAGGACAGGGGTACGCCTTTCAGGCGGAGCCGATACTGTATTTCTACGCCGGCCCGCATGGTGATGGGGGGCGGGGTGACGACGTGGAAGCGCAACCAGGGAGGCGTCAGGCGTTCCAGGTTGAAGGCGTCGGCGTAGAAGTCGAAGATTTCTTCGGGTTGGCGAGGGAGCCAGTGGGACAGGTCCAGGGTGAAAGGCATTTGGCCTGAAGCAGGATTTTCAGGATTTTTCAGATTTTCAGGATTTGACTGCGGCCCAGGTTGTAGAGGCGGAGGGCGCGCTCGGCGGCGCGCTCCAGAAGTTCCGCGCCGTTTTGAAGGCTGTATTCTAGCGTGGCGGGTTCTTCCTGTACCGACATGATGGCGTTGATACCGTACTCGTAGAGCAGGTCGTAGCCGGGGCCAAGGCTGCCGGCGAGCAAGATGGTGGGAACACCGAAGGATTGGGCGCGGCGGGCGATGCCGACCGGGGCTTTGTCGAAGGCGGTGGAGCGGTCGGCGCGGCCTTCGCCGGTGATTACCAGATCGGCGGCGGCGGCGTGTTGGTCGAAGTCCAGCACGTCGCAGACCATGTCAATGCCGGAACGCAGTTCGGCGCCGGCGAAGGCGATGAGGCCGGCGCCCAGGCCGCCGGCGGCGCCGGAGCCGGGCGTCTCAAGGACGTCGATGCCCAGGTCGGATTTCACCACGGCGGCGAAATTGGACAGGCAGGCATCCAGCTCGGCCACCATTTCGGGCGTTGCGCCCTTCTGAGGGCCGAAGATGGCGGACGCGCCGGTGTCGCCACAGAGGGGGTTGGTGACGTCGGTTGCGCCAATGATGGTGGCGTCGGCGAGACCGGGATGAAGGGCGGATGTGTCGATGTGGGCCAGGTTGGCGAGGGCGGCCCCGCCGGGAGGCAGATCGTTGCCGGAGGCATCCCGGAAGCGGACGCCCAAGGCCGCGGCCATGCCGGCGCCGCCGTCGTTGGTGGCGCTGCCACCGAGGCCGACGATGATGCGGGTGTAGCCGGCATCCAGAGCGGCCTGCATCAACTGGCCGGTGCCGTAGGTGGTGGCGACGCGGGGGTCGCGGCGGTCGTCGGGTATCAGCGCCAGGCCGGAGGCAAGGGCCATCTCGATAACGGCGGTTTGACCGTCGCCCATGACGCCCCATTGGGCTGCTACCGGATCGCCAAGAGGGCCGGTCACGGTGGCCTGGCGAAACTGTCCGCCGGTGGTATCGATAAGGGCGGCGAGGGTGCCGTCGCCGCCGTCGGCCACCGGGATCAGGGTGGTTTCGGCGTCGGGCATGGCGCTGCGTATGCCGCGCTCAATGGCGGCAGCAGCGGCGTGGGCGCCGATGCTGTGTTTGAACGCCTGGGGGGCGATGACGATGCGGAAGGGCATAGGGGGATTATAACTCAGGCTGAGCGGAACGGTTTTGAAAGTGACCAAGTTATGACATCAGCCCCTTGCGGATTTTGCCGGCTACCTGCGACAATTCCGCCATGATTGGCGAGAAATTGTTAACCGACGACGTGCGGCGGTTGGCCCAGCGGTGGGTGCAGGAATGGATGCCCGAAGCGGATGGTACGGGCCTGTCGCTGGGATTGCCGGAGTGGGATGACAGGCTGGGCCTCTGGCGGGTGTCGCTGGTGTCGGATGCCGTTCCTGGTCACGCGGTCGGCGAAATCCAGGTTGACGCCGGCGGCGAGATTTGCCGCGCTCCGGCCCCGACCATGGTGTCCGAGCGGTTGCGGCAATTGCATCGAAACCGCCGGCCGCGCCGCTCCAGCGGGAAAGCCCGGATTTCCTTCCCGCCGGTTCCCAACAAGGCGATATTGGGCGACTGCCGCGCCGTTCTTGCGGAGTTTCCACCGGACAGCGCACAGCTGGCGTTCACCTCGCCGCCCTATTACAACGCCAAGCCGGATTGCGCGGAGTACGTTGATTATCCGTCTTACCTGGAGTTCCTGGGCGAGGCTTTTGAGGCCTGCCACGCCGCGCTGGCGGAAGGGCGGTTTCTGGTGGTCAACGTGTCGCCGGTGCTGGTGCGGCGGACTTCCCGGAGCACGGCCAGCAAGCGGCTGCCCATTCCCTTTGACCTGCATCCCATCCTGGACCGGATTGGCTTTGAGTTCATCGACGACATTATCTGGCGCAAACCGGAAGGGGCAGGCTGGCATTTGGGCCGGGGCCGGCGGTTCGCCGCCGACCGGCAGCCGTTGCAGTACAAGCCGGTGACCGTGACCGAGTACGTGCTGGTTTATCGCAAGAAAACCGACCGCCTGATTGACTGGAACCTGCGGAACCACCCCGATCCGGAGGCGGTGGAGCGTTCTCTGATTCTGGGTGATTATGACAAGACCAACGTGTGGGATATAACTCCGTCAAATCACAAGGCGCATCCGGCCGTATTTCCGGATGAGCTGGTCAGCCGGGTCATCCGATATTACTCATTTGAGGGGGATTGTGTGCTGGACCCCTTTGCCGGCACCGGCACGGTGGGGCGGGTGGCTGCCGCCATGGGCCGGCGGTTCGTGCTGGTGGAAAAGCGCGCCGATTACTTTGAGACGATGCGGCGGGAGCTGCAACAGCCGGGCTTCGACTTCACGGTGGATTTCGACGACCTCCAGTATTTTTGGAGCGCGGAGCATGACGCCGGACCTGTATGACCTCAATTCTGCCGAAGGAGTGCGGCAGATAGTAGCGGCGCTGTTCCAAGGCTACAACTATCGGCTGTACACGGAAGGACAGACCCGTAATCAGTTGCTGGACGCTTACCGGCAGTTGTCGGTGATTAAGGAGCGATTGCCGGCAAATGCCGGCCATGCCGAATGGATGGACGCGATACAAGCGGAGTTTGACACCGCCGGAAACGATTTGGCGTGGTGGCTGCTTGGCCTGACCAATAAAACCGCGCAAAATCTGGGCATCCGCCGGGGTGATCGTTTTGATTACCTTGATGAAGTGGCCCGGCATATCCGGGAAGTCGTTGCCAACTCGCCTGATGGTTCGTTTGACGATGCGATGCTGATGCTATGGGCCGGAGCTGCAACCCTGACAATACGGGGGTCTCGGAAATCCACCGCCGGCAAAACGCTGGACAGGGCGTTCCTGCGCGCCGGCCTGACCATACTGGGCCTGGAAGAAGAAACCGACTTTTGGCTCAATATGCAGCGGGATGCGGAGGTGCCTCGGGAAATTGACGTGGAAATCGCCAGCCGTCGGGGGCGTATCAGGGTAGAGATGGGGTTGATTGAGCGGGGCAATCAGGAAGTGATTGAGGACAAAATTACCCGTGTGGGAACCGGCGGCATTGTTATCTTTGACCAGATTGGACCGCGTTCCAATGCTCGGCAAACCGCTGAAAATTATCAGGTCGGCTTCATTCAAATAAGGAACAACCGTCCCCTGACTGAAATACACGGCTTTCTGAACGGAAAGGTCCCCAAAGCGCTGGCGGAACCGCCGGCCGACGCGGAAGGCATCGCTGCGGTGGTGAGCGAATTACCGGATGAGCTGTTCGTATCCGGGCTGTTGCCAGTGCCGTAACGTCAGTCGAAACAGGAGAATCTAAACATGGTTGCAAAGAAAGACACGCCTTCGGATGGGCACGAGGACTACCCGAAAGTGGAGCGGCACATCGCGACGCCGGAGGAGCTTGCAGAGCATTGGGATTTTGTGGCCCGCTCACGCAGATTAGGGCTGGAAATGCGCTCCGAATTGCTGGAAAAGTACCCTGACAAGTACGTTGGGCTTACCAAAGCCGGCAGCCTGGTCGTGGGTGATTCGATGGCGGATCTCATTGCGAAAGTCGAGGAACTCGGCGAGGCGAGAGGCGGAATGGCATGGGAATACCTCAACACCAAGCCACGAGCGCGGGTGGTGATTCGATGATTGAAGGGTATTTCCATGGAGACGGAACTCCATACGTTGAAGTGCGGCAGGACCAGCCGCACTTGGGAGTCAGCGACAACGTGAAAATGCTGGTCGATACCGGATCTACTTCCACAATCCTGCATCCTGACGATGGTGGTGATATGAACCTGCCGTTTGCTGAGCTGCGTAACGAGGTAATCGTTACCAGCGTCAGCGGAACCCAAACCTACTATGCGGAGCCGGCTGTAGTTTCTTTTTACGACGGTGAAGCGCGGCAGGATTTTCGCATTGACCTTTACGTGGCGAAACCGCATCCGGCGGTTGATGGGCTGGAGTCTTTGCTGGGGCGGGATATTTTGAACCAGTTGGAGATGCAGTACCACTTCCGGCAGAGCAGGCTGGGGTTCACTGCGGAATAGGCAGGGGCGGTGCGTTATGTTAGTATCGGCGGGCGGCTGCTTCGGGCCGGCCGCAGGAGCAGAAATCGCGCCGGAGGATCGCAGGGATGCCTACCAGAGAAGAACTTAAGGATCGCGCTTTTGCCGAGATTGAGGACCGCGCTGATGAATTGATCGGTCTGTCCCAGCGTATCCTGGCGAACCCGGAGCCCGGGTTCCGCGAGTTCAAGACGGCGGCGCTGGTGGGGGAAAAGTTCGCGGAGATGGGGGTGCCGTTCCGGTCGGGATTGGGCATGACCGGCATGCGTGGGGAGATTATCGGCGGCAGCGAAGGGCCGACAATGGCGATCATGGGCGAGCTGGACAGCCTGATCGTCAACGAGCATCCTCACGCCGACGGCAGCACCGGCGCGGCCCACGCCTGCGGTCATCATTGCCAGATCGCCATGATGCTGGGAGCGACCATGGCGTTGCAGCGGGACGATGTGCTCCCGCACCTGAGCGGCCGGGTGGTTTCAATGGCGGTGCCGGCCGAGGAATACATCGAGATTGAGTACCGGGACCAACTGCGTCGGGAAGGCAAGATCGAGTTTCTGGGCGGGAAGCCCGAGTTCATACGGCTGGGGGAATTTGACGATGTGCATCTGGCGATGATGATGCACACGACCAGCACTCCCCATGAGAAGCAGCTCTGCCTGACCGGGACCAACAACGGGACCCTGGCCAAGAGGATACAGTTCGTGGGCAAGGGAGCCCACGCCGGCGGGTCGCCGCACCTGGGCATCAACGCTCTCAACGCGGCGACGCTGGCGATGTCGGCAATCCATTTCAACCGTGAGACTTTCCTGGACACCGACACGGTGCGGGTGCATCCCATCATCACCAAAGGCGGTGAGGCGGTAAGCGCGGTGCCAGCGGACGTGCGGATGGAGACCTTCGTGCGGGGCAAGACGCTGGACGCCATCATGGATGCTAACCGGAAGGTGGACCGGGCTTTGCGGGCCGGGGCGATGGCCGTGGGCGCGACGGTGAATATCCAGACGATCCCCGGTTATATGCCCATGCTGCAAAACGACCGGATGCAGGCCATTTTCCGCGCCAACGCCGAAAAGTTGGTGGGTCCCGACAACATTGGACGGACGGAGCACCGGACGGGCAGCACGGACATGGGCGACGTGAGCGCGATCATGCCGGTGGTGCATCCCTACGTGGGCGGCGCGACCGGCATCGGGCACGGGGCGGATTACGTGGTTCAGGATTACCAGATGGCGGTGATCACCGGAGCGAAAGCCATGGTGGCTACGGTGATTGACCTGATGGGTGACGGGGCGGCCGAGGCCAACCGGGTGGTGGCCAACCACCGTCCCGATATGACGTCCCGGGAGTACGTTAATTTCATGCGGACGCTGGCGGCGGAAGAGACGTACAAGGATGGGTAGCATTGCGCCGATAGACAGTATGGGCAAGATTGTTCCGATTCAGATGGACTGGATTCCGGCACGCCAAAGGCGCATCTGCGACTTTCGCCGGAATGACGGACAAGACGCTGGGATGGCGGTAGAAGCTATGGCGACTCGTGAAGAACTGAAGCAGGCGGCTTGCGCTGCCATTGACCGGCGTCGCGAAGATTTGATCGCAGTGTCCCGGGACATCCTGGAGCATCCGGAACCGGGGTACAGCGAGTACCGAACGGCGCGGGTGGTGGCGGAGCAATTCGCCAAGTTGGGTATCAAGTTTCGCGCCGGATTGGCCCTGACCGGGCTGAAAGGAGAGGTGAAAGGCGGAGCCGGCGCCGGGCCTCGGGTGGCGATAATCGGCGAACTGGACAGCCTGATCGTGAACGGCCACCCTCATGCCGCTGCCGATACCAGCGCGGCCCACGCCTGCGGCCACCATTGCCAGATCGGGATGATGCTGGGCGCGGTATTGGGGCTTTCCCAACCGGAGGTTCTTTCCGAACTGAGCGGGGACATCGTGCCGTTCGCGGTGCCGGCCGAGGAATTCATCGAGGTGGCGCGACGCCTGGAACTTCGCGAGTCGGGCAAAATCGAGTTCATGGGCGGGAAGCAGGAATTGATACAGCTGGGCGAGTTTGACGATGTGGACATTGCGATGATGTGCCACACGGCCAGCGACATGGGAGCGTACTCCTTCGCCATGGGAGGAACCAGCAACGGTCACGTGGTGAAGTACGTTCGGTTCATCGGCCGAGGCGCCCATGCCGGATCCGCGCCGCATCTGGGCATCAACGCGCTGAACGCCGCCAACTTCGCATTGCAGGCCATCAATGCCAATCGGGAGCTGTACCGGGAACAAGATACGGTACGCATCCACGGGATCATGACCAAGGGGGGCGAAGCGGTCAATGCGGTGCCGGCGGACGTGCGCCTGGAATGGCGGGTGCGGTCGGGAAGCCCGGAGGCGGTGGTGCGTAACTCCGACATCGTAGATCGCTGTTTCCGGGCGGGAGCGATGGCGGTGGGAGCGTCGGTGTCCATCACCAATATTCCCGGTTATCTGCCGATGCGACACGATCAGAACCTGCTGGAGGTTTTCCGGGAAAACGCCACCGGCTTGCTTGACGAGACGAAAGTGTTGATGATGCCGTCATCCCGAAACCGGGGCGGATCAACGGATATGGGCGATTTGAGCCACATCCTGCCGGCCATCCATCCCTATACGGGAGGGGCCGCAGGAGCCGGCCACAGCTCGGAATACGTGATCACCGACTACCAGCAGGCGGTGGTAAATCCGGCCAAGATCATGGCGATGTCGGTGATTGACCTCCTGGCGGATAACGCGGCCAAGGCCAGGCAGGTGACGACATCGTTCCGGCCGGCGATGTCGCGCTCGGCCTACCTGAGTTTCCAGCGGCAGCGGGCTGAGGTGCTGGAATACGACGGGGCTGTAGTCTAGCCGTCCAAGGTTTACCAACCGACGCTATGAGCTAACGTCATCACCGCACCGGCAATCAAGGGGACGGTCAGGTTGTCGTCGGCCGGCAGGGGGGCTAACTCCACGGCCGCGGCAACTACCGCTGAGATCACCACCGGCCAGGTCCAGGAGCCAAGCCCAAGGGCGGACAGGATTGCCCATGACCCCAGGGAGGCGGCGACGAAGGCCACCGCGCCGGCCGGCGATTTGTTCCAAAAGCGCGGACCTGGGAAATGGGCCCCAACCAGGGCAGCCGCCGGGTCGCCGACGGCGACGAACATCAGGACGGGTATGGCGACCGGCGGGCCGAAGAAGTAGAAGGTAAAGAAGGCGGCCACCAGGAACCAAGTGGCTCCGGTGATTTCGGTGGTTTCGGACTGTTTCAGGATGGGCCGGAAGATGCCCAGGAACAGGCGATTGAGGGCGCTCAGCCGGGGACGGCTGCAATCCAAAACCAGGCCGAGGAGGGCGCCGCCGCCGATGAGCGGCATATAGGCGTGCTCCGGCATGACCAGAGCGAGCAACGTGGTGGCGGACGCGGCGATGAGGTGGAAGATACGCCGGCCCACCGGGATAGGCGCCGGGGCAGGGGATCCGTTCATTAGCGAGTCCGGTATAGCGCCAGGAACGACTGGATTCCGGCTTTCGCCGGAATGACGGGCAAGGGCCGGATGACGAGCCGGGAGCTCCGGATGGCGAACCGGGGATTCCAGATCCGGAATCGGCTAGAAATCAATGGTGACGGTGTCGCCGGCGCCCCAGCGGAAAGACCGGAATTGGGTATCTTTGGGAGCTTCAAAGACCAACCACCCGTCGAGGCCCGTGCCTCTGGGCAGTTCCTGGGCGCGCTGGATCAGTTTGGTCTCGCCGTCAGACTGGATTTCTTCGTAGGTTGCGTTCCACAGGAATTTGACGCAATCGGTTGGAGCGTCGGGATTTACCGGTACGTTGCACCGGTCGGAGGGATTTTCCGGAACCTCCGCTTCCTGGGCGCGGGCGCTCACATCGATGGGAAAGTATCGGCCTTGCAGAAAATCGCGCAGCTGGGCGGATTCGTGATCAACGTTGACGATGGCGCTGGTGGCGGTGTGGTTCTCGACCTTGACCCGCAGCAGGATCAGCTCGTTCTCGCTGGATTCGGGTTCCAGCCGGAACAGCGGATCGTCAATTGTGCCCTGGGCCGGGTAGCGTGTGGACGTGGTCCAGCGCAGCTCGTCAGTGCGTTCCATGGCGGCAACGCTGATGTGGAGAATCCGACCCTTATAGTACTTCCCGATGTTGGGGGATTGGGACGAACAGGCTAAAGCCATGGTGAACAGGATTATGGCCAGGAGCGCAACCGGCAGCCAACTGCGGGTGGCGGGGCGCTCTGGATTCCGGCTTTCGCCGGAATGACGAGAAGGGGGTTCCGGATGACGGCGAAGGGATCCCGAATGACGATAGAGAGGACAGGGATGACGGTAAAGGGGGGAGGGATGACGGCGGAGGGGGTGGGAATGACGGAGCCGCTGGGATAGAAAGCTACTCATCGGCAACCCCGCTTAAGGTAGGCAGTTGCCGGAGGTCGGCAATCAGGCGGGTCAACACGGTCAGGAGGCGGTCAACTTCGGAATCGGTGTTATGTTTGCCCAGGGTGATGCGGAGGGAGCCGCGGGCGGTGTCCGCCGTCTGACCCAGCGCCAGCAAAACGTGGGAAGGTTCCAGTGAGCCGCTGCTGCAGGCGCTGCCGCTGCTGGCGGCGATGCCCTGTAGATCCAAACCCAGCAGGATGGATTCGCCTTCCACGCCGTCAAACGAGAAGTTGACGTTGTTGGGCAGGCGATCTTCGGGATGGCCGTTGAGGATAGCATCGGGTATGCGGCGGGTGATTTCGGCGATGATGCGGTCGCGGAGGGCGCGGCAGTGATCGCTCACCACGTCGCGCTCGGCGTCGGCCAGCTCCAGGGCTGCGGACAGGCCGATGATGCCGGCCACGTTCTCGGTGCCGGAACGGCGCTCGCGTTCCTGCCCGCCACCGGTGATGAGGGGCAGAAAGGGGACGCCGCGACGGATGAAAAGTACGCCGACCCCCTTGGGTCCGTAGAATTTGTGCCCGGACAGGCTCATCATATCGACACCCAGGCGGCGGACGTTGAGATCAAGGAAACCGGCGGCCTGGACCGCATCGGTGTGCATGACGATGGTTCGGTCGAGATCCTGGGAACGGCGGCGGACGGCGGCGGAGATTTCAGGGATGGGGTTGATGGTGCCGATCTCGTTGTTGGCGTACATCACCGATACGACGGTGGTGCGGTCGGTGATGGCGTTGTACACCCGGTCGGATTGGACCATGCCGTAGTCATCGACGGGGAGATAGGTGACCTCCCAGCCACGGTTTTCAAGTTGTTGGCAGGCATGGAGGACGGCATGGTGCTCGGCGGCGGCGGTGATGACGTGCTGGCCCGTTTCCTCCAGGGCGTAGGCGGCGCCGCGGATGGCCGAGTTGTCAGACTCGGTGCCGCCGCTGGTAAAAACCACTTCGCGGTTACGGCAGTTGAGGACGCGGGCGACGCGCTCGCGGGCGGCGTCCAGGGCGTAGCGGGCCTCCTGGCCGACGGTGTGGACGCTGGAGGCGTTGCCGTACAACTGGGTGAAGTAGGGCAGCATGGCCTGCAGGACGCGCTCGTCCATGGGCGTGGTGCCGGCGTGGTCGAAGTAGATGTGGTTCTGGGTGGTCATGGGTGGCTCCGCCCTTTGTGATAATTTTATCATACGGGCCGTTGCGGCCTGGGAGTGGCAACGCGGGAAACACGTAAGGGTCAACCCAGCCACTTGTGCCAGAACAGGCCAAAGTAGGCCGCGGTCACCGCGAGACCAACTATGATGGAGGTGCCCTGTTCAAAGCGACGGCTCTGGACGTCGCGGAAAACCACGCCGTAGCCGTCGCCGTCGGGCAGTTTTTGCAGGATGCGGCTGGTGCGGTCGCGCTGCAAGTCCCAGACGTTGGAAACGAGGAAGATGATGACGGCGGAGAACAGCATGGCGAACAGCTCCACCAGGACCGCGGTCCAGCCGGAAACGTCAAGGCGCGAAGCCAGCGCCAAAACTACTGTGATGGCGCTAAAAGTAATCAAAGCAAAAAGCTCGCCGAAGTCAATCCCTTGCTGCCGTGAATAGGCCAAGGCATTCAACTGCGCTTCCGCTTCAGACAGTTTCAGATGGTCGTCCGCCTTGGGGCCGGCGGCAATGGCTTGCGCAAAACAAAGTTTGGCCTGCTGATAAGCGGCTTGCAGCTGCTCCGGAGTTCGCGAACCGTCAATAGCGAGGACGTGTTCGCGGACAGAGCCATCTATCAGATTGCGCCGGGCAAGCAAGTCAAGGTTTTGAAACAGAAGGAAGGCGCGGTTGTCTTCATCCCGCGTGCGGCTCACCAGACGCACCACGCGGAAGGACAGCAACAGGATGAAAACCGTAGCCGACAAAGCCATGGCCTGGAAATAGGGGGCTCCGGTCCAGAGCCAAGTATCAAACGGTAGCAGCGCCAGCAGGTCATCCCGCAGATAAACAAAGGCGCCGCAAGACCACAGCGCGATGATGAGTACCTTGAAGCCCAAGCGGATGTCGGCTTCGAAATTGATGAGGAGGTTGGCGGTGATGATCGCAGCAGCTCCTATAAACAGATAGTCCGCCAGCGGCACATTTACTTGCGAAAACAGGAAAAGCCATCCCAGGCTGAAAATTGGGGTGGCGTATGATATGGCGTTGACCCCTAGGTTGTCAGTTATCAAATTGGCGTTGCGCCAAGCTACATTGGCCATTGCATTGATAACAAAACCGCCGATGATACCAGAGAGGAATATGACCAATGTTATGGTTTCTTTACCAACAACTCCGGCGATAATATTGAAGGGAATGGCGACCGTGTTGGCAATGACGCTAGCTGTAACGACACAGAACAGATCAAGGGAATCCCGGTTCCAACGGTCGTGAATACGTGGCGGCAATTCTCTGGTAAGGTCGGCGCCCCATCGAAGGTTGAAAGCAGAGCAAGCAGCTGTAATCGCCGCCAGCAGGGCCAAACCGATACCGGGCAGGACCACTGAGATGCTTCTTCCGCCAAGCCATACCGGCGCACCTGCTTGGCCGGAAACCACGAATGCAAAGCCCACGACCCCTAAAATGAGCAGCAGCATTACGTCGAGGCCGATTTTACGGTACCGGCGTTCTTTTCTGAACAACCACGCAGTGAGCAAAATAATCAACACGTGATAGGTTTCAAACAAAATGGCGGCCACAGAAACGTCAACCAGCCTAATCGACCAAGCGAAGATAGCATATTCAAACTGGCTGACAACTGCGAACAATAAAGCCCATCTGAAGATGCGATTGCCAATCAACGTCCAGACTTCGGAGTCTGTGGTCAGCGGCCAATACCGCACCAGCAGGAACGATAGCAGGCCCGCTCCGAAACCTAATCGCCACCCCGCATTGAACATGAAAGGATTTTCTGCCGCGCCTTGGGAAATAATGAGCGGTATTAGAGAAAACCCGGCCACCGACAGCAGCATATAGGCGACTGCCTGACCGTTTCTTTTTCCGGCGGTTCCCTCGGAGATACTCATAGCGACACATTGCACCGTATGACCGTACGCTTTGGGTGGCTCACCTTGCCGCCGATGCAGCCGGCGGCTATATTGAGCCGAAACTGCGATTTAGGCCGAGGACGGATTATGGCGTTTGCAGAGGTTAACGGCTACCGGATGCACTATTCGGTGTTTGGCGAGGACGGTGCGCCCGTGATGGCGCTGATCCACGGCGGATTGGGCGGCGGCGATGGTAGCAAGGATACCATCAACCGGCAGGCGGCCGCGTTGTCCAATAAGTATCGGTGTGTGTTCTACGACCGGCGCGCCTGCGGGCAGTCGGATGCGCCGGCGGGCGGGTATGACATTCCCAACTGCGCGCGGGATTTGCGGATGCTGGTTGAGCATCTGGGCATTGAGAAGGCGCACGTCCTCGGTTCATCAGCCGGCGGACCGATTGCGACGCAGTTCGCGCTGGACTACCCGAAGATGACGGACACGCTGATACTGGTCAACACGATGTCCTATTCTCAAGAAGCGCAGCGGGAAGTGCGGCTGCAAGAACTGCGTCAGCTGAAGGAGCGGGTCGCGGCGGTGGGACGACAGGCGGCCGTGGAACAGCCCATTGCCGACCGTTTCCCGCAGTTGGCATCGGATGACCCGGAGCGGTTCGCCCGCATTGCGGCGGAGAACCTGGGACGCATTGACGGCATTGCGGCGACGCACCAGGCTTATGTGGACATTGGGGATTCGCTAGAGTCGCGGCTGGCCGAGTTGGAAATGCCGACGCTGGTGGTGCATGGGGACGCCGACAGCCGCATCCCCGTGGAGTGCGGGCGCAGTCTGGCAGCCGGCATTGACCAGGCGGAACTGCATATCATCGCCGGCGCGGAGCATGGTTTGATGACCAACGAGGCGGCGGGAGATACGCAACGCATCATCCTGGACTTCCTGCGGCGGGCGGCAACGGAGCGGGGGCGGGCGGTGAAGATGCAGTGAACGATTACGAATGGGACGAGCGGAAACGGCAGGAGAACGCGGAGAAGCACAAAATTGATTTGCCGCGATCTACGATTTTGAGTGGGACACCGCCGTGTATAATTCAAATGACGCGCACGGCGAAGAGCGCTTGGTGGCTACCAGCTACATCGGGACGCGCTTACACACTGTCGTCTATACCTTACGGGAAAGTAGGAAGCGCATTATCAGCCTGCGGATAGCCAGTAACAGGGAAAGGAGGGAGTATGCCGAAGCTTAAGCCCGGGGACGTTCCTCTGACTGACGAGGAAGAAGCAGCTGTCCAGGCCGGCATCGCCGCAGACCCGGACAACCCGGAGTTAGGCCCGGAGTTCTGGGCCACTGCCAAACGCATCTGGGAACTCCCCCGAGAGATGGCCTGGTTGCGCCGGAAGCAAGAGAGGGATCAGCAAGCCAAAGCCAAGGAGACTTACGGAATGTCCACCGCTGGAATTGACCACATTGCCATGCCCACCGCCGACGCGGAGCGGCTGATGGCGTTTTACAAGAAGCTGGGCTTCGCCATCAACGATGAAGAGGAGTGGCGGGCCGGCACGGCCAACATCTTCTCGATCCAGGTTGGCGAATCGAAAATCAACGTCCACCCGGAGGGGCATATCGCCGACTACCGGGGGCCGACGGCGGTGCCCGGCTGCACGGACATCTGCTTTGTCTGGGATGGCACCGTGGCAGAGTGTCAGCAGATGCTGGCGGACGCCGGAGTGGAGGTGATACGGGGGCCAGGGCCGCGCAAGGGCGCGCGGCTGCGTGGGGCGCTTCCGGCGGTGAGCCTGTACGCCCGGGACCCGGACAATAACCTGCTGGAGTGGATGATTTACCAGTAGGGTTGGGGCAATGGCAAGGTAGGGGCGAATAATTATTCGCCCCTACGGCTGACTACGCGCAAGGAGCGAGAGTATGACGCGGATGCTTGGCAAACACGCTTTGGCGGAGATGCTGGTGGCGGAAGGCGTGGAGTATATCTTCGGCAACCCCGGCACCAGTGAAACGCCCTTTCTGGACGGACTCCAAGACTACCCACAACTGCAATACATCCAGGCGTTGCAGGAAGGGACGGCAGTGGGGATGGCCGATGGGTATGCGCGGGCCACGGGCAAGCCGGCCTTCGCCAACATCCACATCGCGGGCGGGCTAGCCAACGGCATCAGTGGACTGTATAACGCCTTCCGGGGCGGCACGCCATTGGTGTTAACGGCGGGGAACTCGGACACGCGGATGCTCATCAACGAGCCGGTGCTGTCGGGCGACCTGGTGGAAATGACGGAACAGTACACCAAGTGGAGCGTGGAAGTGCGCCACGCTTCGGACATTCCGGTGGCAATACGGCGGGCGTTCAAGGAAGCCAAGACGCCGCCGACCGGGCCGGTGTTCGTATCTTTTCCTTGGGATACGCTGGACGAAGAGGTCGATTTTGAGGCGGTGGGGTCGTCGGAAGGGTTCTTCCGCATCCGGCCCGACGCAGCGGCGGTGGAACGGTCTACGGAGCTGCTGGCATCTGCCGAGAACCCGGTCATCGTGGTAGGCGACCGGGTGGCGCAGGCCGGCGCGGTTGAGCAGGTGGTACGAGTTGCCGAGCAGACCGGAGCGCGGGTGGTGGCTACGTCATATTCCGAGGTGAACTTCCCGACCGCTCATCCGCAGTGGGGCGGGATGCTGAACCTGAACAGCCCGGCGACGGCGCGGCAGTTCGCCAATGCCGACGTGGTGATGGCCGTGGGAACGGACGTGTTCGCGTCGTTCCTTTATGTTGACGTGCCGTTT
This sequence comes from Dehalococcoidia bacterium, assembly GCA_034421995.1. Taxonomy (GTDB): domain Bacteria; phylum Chloroflexota; class Dehalococcoidia; order Lucifugimonadales; family UBA3495; genus Bin87. Next base: position 18,487 of record DAOUJY010000128.1, read on the forward strand.
CTGCAACCGGGTACGAAGTTGATCCACCTGGACAGCAACTACTGGGAGATTGAGAAAAGCTATCCCACGGAAGTGGGCATCATGGCCGATCCTGCGGCCGGCATGGCGGATTTGGCCGCGTCGCTGGAGTCCAGCATGACGGGAGGACAGCGGGAGGCGGCGGCGACGCGGGCAGCTACGTTGGCCGCTGCGCGGCAGAGGGACGCGGAGCGTTACCAGGAACGCATCAAGCCGACGTGGGACAACCTGCCCATGCCGGTGGAGCGGATGATGCACGAACTGGCCGCCGCCGTTCCGCCGGACACCATCGTTGCCGACGAGGCGGTAACCTCGCGGCCGGCGCTGAACCGGGCCTTCGACTTTGAGAAGCCGGGGGACATTTACGGCATTCGCGGCGGCGCGCTGGGCTGGGCAATGCCGGGCGCGCTGGGGGTGAAGCTGGCGCATCCCGACCGTCCGGTGCTGGCGGTGGTGGGCGACGGCGCGTCGATGTACACGGTGCAGGCGCTGTGGACGGCCAGCCGCTACAACATCCCGGTGGTGTACGCCATCTGCAACAACCAGGCGTACCGCATCCTGAAGGTGAACATGGAAGTGTACCTGCGGGATATGCTGGACGACCGGGAACGGGACAGCGATTACGTGGGCATGGACTTCGCCAACCGGCTGGACCTGGCCATGATGGCGCAGGCCATGGGGGTGCACGGGGAGCGGGTGGACGACCCGGCGGAAATCGGGCCGGCGATCCAGAGGGCTTTTGAGAGCGGGAGGCCGGCACTGCTGGATATTACGATAAGCGGGGCGCTGTAGAGAGCTAATCGGCGAGAAGCGTTAGGGCAACGGGTCTCGGCAGCGTATCCGCGTCACGCGGCTGGGCTTACCTCGGAACCGCACGGTTTCCCTGGTTATCCTTTCACTCGTGGACACACCGCCGGAAGCGAGGACAGGTAGAAAATCCACGTCTAAATTCTGAGGTATCAGGGTTTCGGCTGCTTGAGCTCCAGCTTGAAGTTGGCTTCTGACATCGCTCAAATCGAATTTGCCACGTTTCAACTCAATCGGTCTGACCAGGATCTGTCGGTTAGACGTTTCTGCCAGCAGCAGATAATCACAACGGCGCGCATCGGGCGCCAACGGAGACCCACGTTTGTCGAAATCAATAACCAGGCGAGGGCTGGGTATTTCTCGCAGTGCGACGCTACAACCTTCTTTGCTAACTCTGGTCGTCAAGCAGGACTCAGGAACTTGGCTGCGAACAGCGGCCAACGGTCCGGTCATTTTTATTCTCCAATCCGGTTGAATATCTTGGCCGAGTCATTGCCCAAGGCCATGGCTACATCGTCGAAATCCGAAGGGTAGAGGCCAGAGTCGTCCAACGTAATTTGAACCACTTCCGAACCCCTGGGGCGGGCTTTAGGGCGGAACAGCCAGACGCCCACCTGGTCGGCGGTCAAGGCAGCGTCGCTAACGGAAACGGTTGACAGCTCTTCGGGCGGCAGTTGGGAACGCTGTACCACGTTGGCGAGTTCTTCCAATATCCACTCGCTGTGGGTGGTAATGATGACGCGGTAACCGGCTTGGACGAGCTTGGCCAATTGGCGGGTGAGTTCGACCTGCATTGCGGGGTGTAGGTGAGACTCTGGCTCTTCTATGATAAGGACATTACCAGGCCGAACGAGGTGGCGCAGATACAGCACGACTGGCGCTAACTCGGAGACCATTGAAGAGGCGTGCATTAGCGGCAGGTTCTCTTTCCATCTGTCGGGACGGTAGGTGAAGTGTGGGTAATTGATAAGTTCCGACCGCTCAACTCTGACGGTGCCACGAAGGATGTTTTGCTCTATCCCACGGCTCACATCTTGCCCGGCAACCAGCGACGCTGCATCCGCCTTGCGTGGGACTCGGTCGACCTGAATCAGCTGACGCAGAAAATCGGCGAAGACGCCAGAGAACATAGGGGTAGGCCCAACGGTTTGCAAGCGTCCCAACGGTGCGTTGTCAATCATGGCGCTGACCAACGCGCTGTGAGCGTGCATCACGCCCGTTCGGTCGGCGGGCAGGTAGAACGCTGGCAAATTCAGCCCAGTAGCCATTCTAGGAATACTATAGTCCATTAGATGCTGGATTACCTGCAAATATTCAGACGGTAAAACGTTGCCGCCAGCACGGCCGGATGCTATGAGTATGCCCTGCAAAAGCAGGCGCAAATCAGTCCAATCCTCGCTGGAAACGGGAATTCGCCCGGGTATTGAAGTTTGAAGTTTCGTTTTCTCCGCGCCGAGTACAAGCAAATGCTCCAATACGCTGGCGTCGTCAGAGCTACCATGCCGTACCGTAATGCGCGTGCGAGCACATCCCTTGCGAGTCAATCCTGCCGCATCATCCAACCCAAAGCATCGCCGAATCTCGGCGCGGAGCATGACGTCCAAGTTGTCGAATTCGGAGCGGAGCAGTTCAATTATCCTTTCTGGCAAGGTGATACTGCTCCCTTCATTTATCGTGCCAGCATCAGCAATCTCTTTCTCTAGCAGGTCAAAGGCGGCGAGAGTTTCCTGGGACAGGTCATGCGCATCATAGGAGCGTAGTTTTGACCCAAACCGATGCCATTCGCGTATTCCGGTAATCCCGCCACTGAAAAAGCGGTGCAGAGCGTAGAGCAGGATTGCCAGATAGGATTTACCCGTGTTGCTCGGCCCGATGAACACCATCATCGGACGCAGGTCAATCTTGGCGTGGACTATCGGGCCGAAGTCCTGCACCTCGATTTCCAAGCGGTCGTTTGCAGTCGGGGAGTTCATGCCGGTTCACCGAGAGGTTACTATTCTCCCCGCTCTGCCATCGCCAACACCTCGGCCCATTCCTCCGCCGTCACCGGCTGGATGGACAAGCGCTGGCCGCGCTTGATGACCTGCATATCCGAAAGGGCGGGGTTGGCCTTCAGTTCGTTGAGGCTGATATAGCGGGGGAGGCGACGCTCGGCCTTGATTTCCACCATAAGCCAGGTGGGGTTGGCCGGGTCGGACTTAGGGTCGTAGTAGCGGGAGTCGGGGTTCCAGGCGGTGTCATCGGGGTAGGCTTCGCGGACGATGCGGGCGGTGCCGATTATGCCGGGCGGTTTGGCGTTGCTGTGGTAGAAAAGGACGTAGTCGCCGACGCGCATATCGTCGCGCATGAAGTTGCGGGCTTGGTAGTTGCGGACGCCGTCCCATTCGGCGGTCTGGTCGTCCTCCGACTCCAAATCGTCGTAAGAGTAGGAGGAGGGTTCGGATTTGAAGAGCCAGTAGCGTGGTTCGGGCATGGGGACAACTCCGATAACGGTATTTGCTGTCCCATTATAGATGCGGAGGTCGCATTTCCGGCGAGCGACTGGATTCCGGCTTTCGCCGGAATGACGGGTAGGACGACAGGAATGACGGGGATGAAGTGCGCTAAACGGCGTCGGGGCCGTGTTCGCCGGTGCGGATGCGGATGGCGTCGGCTACGGGGGAGATAAAGATTTTGCCGTCGCCGGGGGCGCCGGTGATGGCGTTGGTGCGGATGACATCCACGGCTTTGTCGGCGTCGGGGTCGTTGACGACTACCTCCAGCTTGACCTTGGGGAGCATATCCATGCGGTAGGTGCCGAGGCCGCGGGCGGCGGTTACTTCGACGCCGCCCTGGGCGCCTCGTCCGCTTACTTGCGTGACGGTCAGGCCGACGATGCCAACGTCGCTGAGGGCGGTTTTGATGTTTTCAAGCCGTTCGGGACGGAAGATGGCTTCAATTTTGATCATCGGGATAACTCCTCGTTGCCAACCTGGTTTATCGCCTGATCTGGATACCGGCGGCCTCGCGGTCGAAACAGCCGGAGATCAGGTCCTCCCGCTCCTGGCGCAAGACGTCCTTTCTAACGCGGAGGCTGGGGGTGCGCGGCAATTCGTCTCGGATTTCGATATAACGGGGGACTTTGAAGTAGGCCAAACGGTCGGCGCACCAGTAGATAACGTCCTCCGGCTGGGGCGACGCACCGGGTCGGGGCGTGATGTAGGCTTTGACCTCATCCTCACCGAGTTCCGACGGGACGGCGATGATAGCGCAATCCAGAACGCTTTCGTGGGCTTTGATCACGTCCTCCACTTCCAGGGAAGAGATGTTTTCGCCGCGACGCCGGATCACGTCCTTCTTGCGGTCCACGAAATACAGGTAATCGTCGTCGTCGAGCCAGCCCAGATCGCCGGTGAAGAGCCAGCCGTCGCGCAGGGAGGCATTGGTTTCGGCCTCGTTGCGCCAGTAGCCGGCCATGGTGGCGGGGTTGCGGATGGTAATTTCGCCGGGCTGCCCGTTGGAGACCGGGTTGCCGTCGTCGTCCACGATGCGGACGGTGTTCTCAAAGGCAGGGTCAGGATGACGGCGCGGTTGGCCGGACGAGTTGGGACGGCGTTCGCCCCGGATGGTTTCGATGGTGCCATAACAGGTTTCCGTCATGCCGAACCCGACGATGATATCCGTTCCGAAGCGCTGTTCAAAATCGGCCAGGAACTCCGGCGAGAACGCCGGCGAGCCGTAGAACAGGCGCACGGTGTTGTCGGCGTCGTCGGGCTGGGGATCATTTTTGGCCAATACGGGCATCATCATTCCGATGAAGTTGACGACCGTGGCGCGGGCTTCCCGGACCTGCTGCCAGAAACGGGACGCGCTGAAGCGATCCTGAACCACCAACGTTGCGCCGGCGGCCAAAGTGCCCATGGTGCTGTAGTACTGGGCGTTGGCGTGGAAATAGGGCAGGCAGGTGAAGAAACGGTCCTCGGGAGTCGCCTGGGTCCACAGCGCGAAACCCTGCCCGGCAGACACGTACATCTGGTGAGTAACCTGGACACCTTTGGGATTGCCGGTGGTGCCGGAGGTGTACTGAAGCATGGATATGTCGGTGGGAGCAATTTCGGGGAGCGCCGCCAGTTCGGGAGAGCCGGCAAGCATCGCGCCGTAGTCCCGCCAACCATCGGCGGCAGGATTGTCGCCGACGACCAGACGATGCCGGACGCAAGGAGCGGTGTCCGCAGCCTGGGTTGCTACGTCGATCAAACTCTCGTGGGCAACCAGGGCACTGGCCTCAGCATTGTTCAGGATGAAGGCCATCTCATCACGGCGGTAGGCAGTGTTGATGGTCACCGTGATGCCGCCGATCAGAGCGAGGCCGAACCAGGTATAGAGCACCTCGGGCACGTTGGGCAGGAACATGCAGACGCGGTCGCCGCGTCCGATGCCCAGGCTTTGAAACATGGACGCCGCAGAGCGGCAACGCCAGTAAAACTCGGCGTAGGTGATCTGCCAGCCGGCAATCTCGACGAATACCTTGTCTGGGTTGGCCTTGACGACGATGTCGAGGAATTCGCCGAGGGATTTTTCCCAGGACTGGCGGTGGGGCAGGGGATCCAGGGCGAGAATATTGCTCATTGGTAAGACCAAATGTACGGTTTCAGGGGATTTCCGCTGAAAATGGACTAGTTGAGTTCACGCTATCACGCAACTCCGAGTGGGGTCAATAGCGGAATGCAGCAGGGTCTTCAGGCGTAGCTGGCGACAACTCAGATGCCCATAGGCCAGACCCAAATTATGGCGGGAATGGAAACCGCTACAATCACGATTTCGAGAGGGAAACCCATTTTGAAGTAGTCGGCGAAATGATAACCACCGGGGCCCATGACGATGGTATTGGATTGGTGTCCGATGGGCGTAAGGAATGCGGACGAACCACCAACGGCCACCGCCATCAGGAACGGATCTACGGACGCTCCGAGAGTTTTGGCTACGCCCATGGCGATGGGGGCCATCAGGATGACGGCGGCGGCGTTGTTGATCACGGCGGACAGCAAGGTAGTGGTCACCAGGATGACGCCCAGCATGGCCCAGGGAGGCGTGAAACCGCCCAAGTCGGCCAAAGCGGTGGCGATGCGCGCTGCGCCCCCGGTGGTTTCCAATGCCTCGCCAACCGGGATCATGGCGCCCAACAGGATGATAACGGGCCAGTCGATGGCCTGATACGCGGACTCCAGGGAGATGAATCTGGTCATCAGCAGGACCACCACGGCGGCGACGAAGGAAACCTGGACCGACAGGATGCCGAATGAAGTCAAGAGCAGGGCGCCGACGAACACGGCCAGGGGAAAGAAGAGGTTTCGGCGCGGTCCGATGCGAAGCTCGCGCTCGGCGAGGGGAAGCAGCCCAAGCCTGGGCAGGGCCGTCTGTACGAGTTCCTCCTTGCCCTGAATGAGAAGCACGTCGCCGACCCTGAAGTTGACGTGACTAAGCCGACGGATGAACCTGGCGCCGCGGCTGGACACACCGAGGAGGTTCACGCCGTACTCGGAGTGCAGGTGCAGGTTGCGGGCATTTCTACTCAGGGCCGGGCTGCCGGGGCCTACAATTGCCTCCACTATGGTGGCCTCGTCAGGGTTCAAAGCTTGGTCAATTTCGGCCTGGATATCCCTGGAACCCTCCAGTTCGAATCCCGAGCGGTCAACAAAAGTCCTGAGATCTTCGGGGTCCGCCTCGATGATGAGAATGTCGTTGGCGTCGATGATCTGGTAGCTGGAAGGGGCGGCGTGCACTACGCCGCGATGGATGAACCCCACGATAGCGACATCCTCTTCAACGAGTTCTTCCACATCTCTGATCATATTGCCGACGAACTGCGAATCCTCGGGAACACGCGCCTCGGTCATGTAGCTCCCGATGTCCAGGGACCCTCCCATGGTGAGAGGCTCCGGCCGGACCGGGATCAGACGCCAGCCGACCCCGACTATAAACAGGACGCCGGCGGCGGTTACAATGACGCCAACCAACGTGAAGTCAAACATATTGAACGAAACGCCCGTATTGGCTTCGCGGAAATCGGAAATGATGACGTTGGGGGGCGTACCGATCAAGGTGGTCATTCCACCCAGCAGGGAAGCGAAGGCCAGAGGCATGAGGAAGCGGGACGGGGGTTGCTCACTTCTTCGGGAAACTCGGACCGCCACGGGCAAGAGGAGGCTGACTGCGCCCACGTTGTTCATGAATCCGGAGAGGAAGGCGGTTATGCCGGAGAGGGCGGCGATCCGGACGGTGAGGTATTGTGGTATTCGCGAGTACCAACCGGCGATCACGTCCACCACGCCGGAGTCATAGAGAGCCCGGCTCAGAACCAGGACGGCGGCAACGGTAATGACCGCCGGGTGGCCGAAGCCGTGGTATGCCTCCGCCGGGGGCACAATGCCCACGATGGTCAGAACGAGCAATGCCAGGACGGCCACAATGTCGTAGCGCCACCTGCCCACCACGAAGAGCACAAGGGCGGCGATGAGAACCCCGAATACGATAGCTTCGTTCATGCAGTTGGAATCAAGTATTGTTGGCGGTAGAATGAAAGGCAGGCCGATGTAGCTCAGCCGGAAGAGCAGCGGTTTCGTAAACCGCAGGTCAAGGGTTCGAGTCCCTTCATCGGCTCCATCTTTGAACAGGTTATGAAAGACTTGCCGGCAGTCCAGTGTCCATTGATTCGTAAGCCTTGAGTACTAGGACCAGGTCCGCTATTCCTTCATCGCCGGTCATGGTCGGTTCCCGGTTTTCGACGATGCTGCGGTGGAACTCGCGGACCATGGGCGCCACTCCGTTGGCATCCGCCTCCAAGTCCAGGATGGTTTCGTTATCTCTGACCAGGAGCCTCAGCCACGGCTGGCCGGGCTCGGCATAGAGATAACCCGCGGTGCCCGATACGGCGAACCACGAGTGGGGAGTTGGCGCCGCCACCGACCAGGAGTGGTTGATGAGGCCCACGACGCCATCATCAGTCCTCGTAACCACCGCCACGCCGTCCTCGGCATCCAATCGCGGCCGCCCCGGCAGCACCCTCTGGGCGAAAACCTGATTGGGGCGCCCGGAGAGATAAGTCAGCGCGCTGAATTTGTGAATTCCCCCGTCGATAAGCACGCCTCCGACGTTGAGTTCGCGCCGGTTGCGCCAACCTAAAGGTCGGAACGGGTATTGCTCCTGGAATTGAACCAACCTGATTTGGCCCAATACACCCTGATCCGCCAAGTTTTTAGCTGCCTGCACGGGCGGCAGAAAGCGATAGTTTTCCGCCACCATGAGATTGACGCCGGCTGACGCGGCTTGCTCGACCATCGCTTCAGCATCGGCCATGCTTCCGGCGATAGGTTTTTCAACCAGGACGTGCTTGCCGTTGGCAGCCGCCAGAGCGACATGCTCACGGTGCAGGTGGTGGGGCGTGCAGACGTAGATTGCATCTACCCTGGGGTCGGAAGCGGCTGAACCGTAGTCGCCGAAGGCGTCCACCCCGTTAAAGCGGCCGGCGTATTCCCGGGCCCGGGCCAGATCCCGGCTAGCGAAGAAGAGGTCAATTTCGCCGACGGATCCACTGACGGCCCGGGCAAATACCCTGGCGAAGGAACCGCAGCCGAGGACGCATAGACCAAGGCGCAATTTGACACCGCCGAATGAGGATTCTGGTCCAACTGGGCTTTGGGAACGGGATGATATAGGCATAGTAGTCCATTCCGCCCGTGTCTGCTAAAATGTTGGCATCAACCTGGAGTTGTTGCGGTAATGCGAATTGCTGGTTTCGGTTTGACCGAAATTCTGATTATCCTGTTGGTCGTGTTGCTTATTTTCGGGGCGACGCGGTTGCCGGGCATTGGCTCGGCGTTGGGCAAGGGGATCCGGTCGTTCAAGACGTCGGTGACCGGGGAGGACGAAAAACCTGCCAGAGAGGCCGGATCCGAAGAGCAACGGTCGTAATCGGTGGTGAGCTAACGGTTTGGCTGGGGCGCGCTGAATGGGCGCGCCCTTTGCGTGGTGCGATCTACTCACTGGCCGGCTCCGCGTTCAACCGGGCTTGGGCACGACTTCGACGTCCGGCCAAGCGGGCCAGGAGAATGCCCACCTCGTAAAGCACGATCAACGGGCCGGCTACGATGGTCTGGTTCAGGGGATCTATGGTGGGGGTGATGGCCGCGGCGATGACAAAGGCGGCGACCAACCAGAAACGGCGGAATCGCGCAAACCGCTGGGCCGATACAATTCCCAATACGGCCAGGACGTACATGACCAGTGGTGTTTCAAAAGACAGCCCCAGCCAGAACAACAGCCGGACCATTATGTTAACTATGTTGCTGATGCGGATGAAGGGGTCGGCGACCTCGCTGCCGAACCCGATCAGGAAGCTGAGGGCCGGCGGTATCATCACGAAATAGCCGAAAGCCATCCCGCCCACGAAGGAGGCCAACGCGGCGGGCAGGAAGGAAAAGAGGATTTTTCGCTCCCGGGGTGTCAATCCCGGCGCGACGAAGCGGATGGCGTTGTAAAGGATTACCGGGAGCGCAAGGACGAAACCGCCGAGGAGCGACATTTTTACGGTGATGCTCAAAAACTCGGTGATTTCGGTGCGTACCGGTTTGAAATTGCCCGCTCCGGCGGCGTCCTGGGCCGGGCGCAGGAGAATGGCGTAGATCTCCTCGTAGAAATAGAACGCGGCCGCCGTGCCGATGAGCAGGGCAATCAGGCAGATGAACACCCGGGAGCGAAGCTCCCGGAAGTGTTCGCGCAATGGCATCGGTTGACTCATCTGGCGTCCGGGGGATGCCCCGTTGCGGATGGCGATGGGTCGGAGACATCGGGAGGCGTTCGAGTTTGCTCCGCAAGGTGGGGCGGGCTGGCAATAGGGTCATCCGGCGGAACCGTGTTGCGAGGGGCGGATTCCGGGTCGCGGCGGTTTGGCGTCGGGTCGATGGGATTGGCGGCATCCATAATCTCGGTGAAAGTCCGGCGGGCTTCCCGGGCCATGCGGCCGATGGTGCGAGCAACCTCGACAGTCTTGCCAGGACCAAGCGCGACGAAAGCGACCAGAAAAATCACCAAAAGCTCCAGAGTGCCGATGCCGAAGAAATTCACCGTTCAACTCCCCGGACGCTCATCAGAAGGACGCTGGTTCAAGGAACAGGCGATGGTGCAGCCGGAGGGTACGCTCATGGCGCTACGATCCGGCAATGGGCAGCCCAGTTCGGCCAAAATTTCCGCCACTTGACACGCGGGCAGACCCATGACATTGGAATAGCAACCGTGTTGCAGCGACGCCGGACGAAACTCATCGTCCTGGATGGCGTAGGCGCCGGCTTTGTCCATGGGCGTGCCGCTGGCGATGGACTGCTCCATCTCGGCGTCGGAGAAATCGCGCATCAAGACGTCGGCCGCCGTGGCATCGGTGATGCAGCGGCCCGTGGCGGCATCGTAGATGGATAGGCCAGTGATTACCTGATGGGCCGTGCCGCGAAGCCGAGTGAGCATGGCCCGGGCATCGGCAGCGTCGGCGGGTTTGGCGATGGACTGGCCATTGAGGACCACCGTGCTGTCGGCGGCAATGAAGTAGCCGGAACGGGCGTTTTCCGACCGGGCGACGGCAAGTGCTTTCTCCCGGGACAGGCGACGCACCATTTGATCCGGCGTTTCTTCCGGTTCGGGGTCTTCGGGGATGTTGGACGGGGCGACGCGGAAATCGATACCCATACCACTCAAGAGTTCCCGGCGCCGGGGCGACGCCGACGCCAGCACTATCTCAGCGCCCACAGACTTCAGGGAGAGCGTCGCCACACATTCGACGTGGTAGGTCTGGGGAAACATATCCACGGGCTGAAGGGACTCCACGCGATAACGGCGGCACAGGGTCCGCAGGTCGCGGGCCAGGGTTTCGGGATTGCAGGACACGTAGGCGATACGGTCCGGCGCCAATGCCAAGAGGGCATCGAGAACTGCGGGCTGGCAACCGGAGCGGGACGGGTCCAATATGACGGCATCGGGTTTAACGTCCAGCGAGGGCAAGACTTCTTCCACCTTGCCGATGACCAACTCCACGTTGGGGAAATCAGCGGCGTTGCACCGGGCGTCGGCGACGGCGGCGACGGACTCCTCGACGGCAATCACGCGCCCGGCGGAGGGAGCCAGCAGCACCGAGAAAGACCCCACCCCGGCGTAAGCGTCCAGCACAGTTTCCGTGCCGGTAAGGCACAACCCCTCTTTTACCAGTTCGGCGAGTTTGGCTGCCTGACGGACATTCACTTGGAAAAACGACGGCGACGCCACGCGAAACTCGGTTCCGGACAACATTTCCCGGTAGTGTTTTTGTCCAGTGGGGATGGGAACAGCCGGGTTTTTCAAGGCGGGTTGTACCAGGTAGTCTCCGGTCTCCGGCGAGGAGCGGATGGCGAGTTGGGAAGTTTCGCCACAGCGGTCCTGCAATTGAGCCAACAGGTTGTTGATGCCCTCGTGCATCAGCAGACAACGGTCGATGCGGACGAACCGGCGCCGCTCGCGGTGGGTGAAGCCCAGGGTTCCGCTTTCGCGCCAGATGTTGAAGCGGGCGTGGTTGCGATAGTGGAAAGGAAGGGGAGACGGCAACGTGGGTTGGACGGTAGGGTTTATGAAGCCGCCAATACGTTCCAGGGCATCGATTACGATAGCGCGTTTCGCATCCAACTGGGCATCGTAACGCAGGTGCTGCCACTGGCATCCGGTGCATTGGCCGAAGTATTCGCAGGGAGGGTCAACACGTTGCGGAGACGGCGTGAGAACGCGGGTGACCTGGGCCGCGACGTATTTGCGCCGGATTGCGACTATTTCAGCCTGTACCCGTTCACCCGGTATGCCGCCGAACACGAACACGTCGCCGCCATGGTGGGTGGCCATGGCCTCGCCAAGGCGGCCCCACGAATGGAGGTCCAGTGCCACGATGTCGCCGCGCTGTAATTTGGGCATCGCCGGGGTGGTTTGGGTTTGCGTCATAGGGAATATACTACCACTCATTGCGGGCGCTGGATTCCGGCTTTCGCCGGAATGACGGGGATGATGCGATTGCCCTGACGACCAGAGCGAGGCGTCGGTTGACCGGGCATAGGGCCGGGTATAATATTACTAGCATCCCAGCAGAATGCAGCGCGTACAGTGCTGCGCAGCGTCGCCGCACGAGCGGTTTCACCTGGAGGAATTGAAATGCCCGAACCTATGGATGTGAACGGAGAGAATTGGCAAAGCAGCGTGGTGGACTCAGATCTGCCGGTGATGGTGGACTTCTGGGCGGAATGGTGCGGGCCCTGCAAGATGATCGCGCCGGCGGTACATGACCTGGCGCTGGAGTATGAGGGGAAGCTCAACGTAGCCAAGCTGGACGTGGACAGTGACCGGGACATCGCCGCGCGCTACGGCATTCGGAGCATACCGGCGCTGATCTTCTTCAAGAACGGTCAGCCGGTGGATCAGGTGGTCGGAGCACAGCCCAAACCGGCGCTGAAGCGGAAGATTGACGCCGTACTGGAGAGTTAACCGGGCCGCACGCGGGAGTGGATGGGGCCCGGTGGCCCCTGCGGACTTCAAATCCGTTATGCCTTGTGACGAGCGGGGTAGGTGGGTTCGACTCCCTCGCACTCCCGCCAATGCCAAACTGAACCCCCTTGGAAATCGCCCCGTTTCCTACTGAAATCAGGTAGGAAACGGAGCTTCTTGTGTCTTGTGTGTTCCGGTGGATTCTGGTATATTCCAGAAACTTTAGGCATACGTTTAGGCATATCAACTTCCGGTATGCCAAAGGGGTATCTGGAATGCCAGCACTCAAACACAATGCGCTGTCGGCCGCAAAGGTACGCACGCTCAAAGAACCGGGGGCTTACTCCGATGGTAACGGGTTGACCTTACGAGTTGACCCGTCCGGGAATAAATCCTGGTTTCAACGTGTCACTGTAAACGGGAGGCGGAGCAACATCGGGCTGGGCGGATACCCGGCGGTTTCGCTACACGACGCGCGAGAAGCCGCCATCGACAACCTCTCGGCGATACGCCGGGGCATCGACCCGATCGCTGAAAAGCGGGCTGAAAAAGAAAAAGCCGGTCGACCATCCGTTCCACCGTTTCAGATTGCAGCGCGGACCGTGATCACATTACATAGCCCGACCTGGAGCAGCGATAGACACGCGAAGCAATGGACGGAATCGCTCGTCAATCATGTATACCCGCTGATCGGTCAGAAACAGGTTGATGAAATCACCACGGCAGACACGATGGCCGTGCTGGAGCCGATATGGTTAGTCAAAATTGAAACTGCCAAACGGGTACGGCAGCGAATGGAGACAATTTTCGATTACGCCATAGCGCAAGGGTGGCGCAACGACAATCCCTCGGCTGCGGCGATCATTAAAGCCCTACCGCCTCAGCCCAAAACAAAAGAACATCATCCAGCTCTACCCTACGTGGACGTTCCTGAGGCGATCAAAAAGGTGCGGGCATCGACAGCTTATCCAACAACCAAATTGGCGTTTGAGTTCATGGTCCTGACGGCCGCGCGGGCGGGGGAAGCTCGGGGAGCCAATTGGACCGAGATCAACATGGGCACCTCAACTTGGACTATGCCAGCGGAAAGGATTAAAACACGGTTCGGGCATCGCGTTCCTCTGTCGTTCGCTGCTTTGGACGTTCTTCGCCAAGCGCGGGACCTCGGCGATGGAGGTTTGGTGTTCCCGAGCATACTTGGTCAAAGCAAGACCATGTCTAATGCGGCACTTGAGGAGTTGCTTAAAAGGTTGAAAATCGATGGCGTCCCGCACGGATTCCGTTCGTCTTTCAAAGATTGGGCCGCTGAACAGACAAACTTTTCTCCATATGTCAGCGAGGCAGCGTTGGCTCATCAGCTGGGGACGAACGCAGAGAGGCCATACCTCAGAACTGACCTATTCCAAGCCAGGCGTGAACTAATGGACGCGTGGGCTGCATTCGTTTGTCCCTCCGCGGAATCGCCGGTTAATGTGGCCGATTCCACGATCATCGGAACTTCCGACCTCGATTACGAGGTTGATGCGGGCGGCGATGATGAGGACAGCGAGCATAGTGGTGCGAGTGGATGACCATGAGTATCGAGCCGTCGGCGGTTGGGGAAGGGGATGTCGCGCCGGTGTTTCCGGGATGCCCGCGGTAATAACAAAATCCGCGAGGTCGAGATTTTCGGATCCATCGGGTCGTGGCAACACGCCGGCAAATATAGCCGACGCCAGAGGCATTCCTTACCGTCGCCTATCGGGTAGGTCCGGCATTGAGTCGTCGACGGATTCCGTCGTATCTATCGCTCTTTGGCGGCCGTCGCCTTATATTTGCGCGGCCCTCCTGTTGCGTACCCTCACCTTTTTGTTGGTGTATCGTTGACCGACCTCCTAAGGGTTGCAGATCTCGGGAACGTTTCTACCCAGAATGGATTCCCCACCAGTTGGGTTGAGTTGGAACAGTCGAGTGTCTGGGATAACACCGATCAGAGTGCCAACGACCCAGCGGGTCCCGTCCTCGACGTTGCACGGGGCGGGGCATTTGGTGGCGTCTTCAATTTGGGCTCTGTTTTCGAACTGCGACTGGTTGACGCGGTGGTAGTTGCCACTGGGCGTGAGGATGACTCGCCGAAATTTCCGGCAATCGGGAGAGTAACAGGCCTGCTCAAAGCGTCCTGACGGTCACCGAAGCCAACCGTCCCATGCCACCTGGATGTTCGTCCCTTACCCTACGTGCAAGGTGAGTACAGGAAGTTCCGCGCCGTTGGTGCCGTTGACGATGGTGACTTAGCTGTTGACGGTCTCCACCCGCTGGAGCACCAGGGCGCCGATGCGTCCCGCCGACTCCGCGAGCGCGGCCTCCGGCCCCGCAACCAGCTCTCTCTGGCGGGATGGCCGGCTCAGGACCTCCACCTCCTGTTCGATGAACCGCTCGCTGAGCTGTGGCTGCAGCTGGTCCTCAGTAGGAAGATCGGCCAGCCTCCGAACCTGGTCGCTCTGGCCACAGAGCACTCGCATCTTCCTTCCCTGGGCCGTCGCCAGGATATCCTCATCGGTCCATGTCGAGGAACATGGCCAAGGGGATGACGTAGGCGGCCGGTGACCCGTTGCCGCTTGATCTTGGTGCAGACTGCGGCTGGCGCCTGCCAGGGCATCTCCCAGCGGGTCGGCCACTGGAACGTCAGTCGATGGCTCGGTGGTTTCGACGCGTCCTCGCCCACTTTGGGGATGGCGTTTAGGGTGCCCAAAGCCTCTGGTGGGACGCCGACGTCATCTCTCAGTTGGGTGGCTGCCACCGTGCGCATTCGCCTGAAGAGGTCGCGGACTCACTTTGCCCTCCTGCATAATGGACGATCATGAGGGTATCTATAAAGCTAGGCTTTACGCAATTCAAGCCGCGTAAGCGAGGGAATCCACCATTCGGTGGTACAGGGTGACGGGAAGTTCTCGTACATCAGGGTCGCCGGCTGACAGTGATAAACCC
>DAOUJY010000129.1:0-32276 GCA_034421995.1 Dehalococcoidia bacterium
CCGCCTTCAACCTATTGGTGAACTGGAATGGCTTGGAACCTGACGAAACCGGACGCATCCATCGCTCCATCGCTAACTTCACCCTCTGACACAAACTAGCACCAACGGTTATGATTACTAGCGATAATCCTAATGAGGTGCGGGACCTGTTTGTTCGCCTACAGGCTGGATTGCCGCTTAACGCTCAGGAAAAGCGAGATGTTTATCCTGGGGATTTCACCCATTTCGTACTTCAAATCGGAGGAAAACCAGAAATTACTTCATACCCCGGGGCATGGCTTCTTCAAATCAGTGATGCGAATGAAACCAGGGCAAGACCGGGGAAAGACCCGCCAGTTGGCCGCGCAAATAGCGATGCTTTTGCTAGCATACAGGGAAGGCGGGTTAGACACATTGAGAGACATAAATGCAAAGGCGGTTGACGATTTTTATTACCAAAATCTTGACTTCGACGCCTCAGGAAACGGAGGTGAGATTCTGAGAGCAATCTTGACAAAGCTCGATGATCTTTTGGGAGATGGTAAACGGCCAAAATTGAACAACCACGAAGCTATACATCTTGTTCTTTTGGTAGCGTCTCTTTGGGATGACTACACAAGGTCATGGGAAGCTACTCTGCCGGTAGCTGTCGACAAGTTTGCTGAATCTTTCAGGAACGCTTCAAAGACCAAAGATGCGACAAATCCCTTCTGGGCAGAGTATGGACAGCTTACCAGATCTAACTCTGACCGAGCGGAAACCATTCAACGCCGTCACAGATTTTACGCTGAGACAATGCTGGAATTTTTAGGACCCCTACAGCAGAAGGATCCTCAGCGTTTATTTGGACCGCTTGAGAGAGAGATCACATATTTCCGCGACCGAAAGTTTTGCGCGGTTTGCGATAGCACAGTCAATTGGTCAGAGGCGGAGATCCATCACGTCGTTGAGCATCAAGACGGTGGGAATACCGAACTTGAGAACGGTGTGCTGGTCCACCGGCATTGCCATCCGAAAGGCCCCGCGGCTCAAGCTTTTGCTGAAGACCATTCGGAGTAAATCACAAATCATGACCACCTTTGCAACTCAAGACAACGTCGACGAAATCTTCGCGAACGCCCGCCAGATTCAAGACCAAGCTATCGAACATCTGGAACATGGCGACATTCGGGACGCCGCAGAAAAGGCCTGGTGCGCCACCAAGCGGGCCGCCGACGCGTTAATCCTGGCGTTGACAGGACAGGAGCCAGGACCAACCGGGCTGACCAGCGACTGCCTGGATGATTTGGTCGAGTCGGGTAGGGCGACAAACTCCCTGCAGGGGCGATACTATAGCCGTCTCAGCCAGTTGCACGGCGCTTGTTTCTACACCGGCGCTTGCAATCGGCATACCGAGCGCCGTATCCGAGAAACTCCCGGTTACGTCGCGGACGCTGAGCGCCTCGCAGTTCGGTAATCGCAGATCAGTCCAGCAAAGGGGGCGGGTTTCAAACCCGCCCCTACGCATTTGTGGCGGTTTGAGAAAAGATTAGCCGCGTCCGAACCACTCGGGATGGACGGCCTGGAGGCCGAGCTGGGGCCAGGCGGCGGGCGCGCCGCATTTTTCGAGGCGTTCTGCCAACGGGAGGGATTCGTCCCAGTAGTAGGCGATGATGCGGCGGCCGTTCCATTCGCCGGCGGCGTCGGAGGCGATCCAGACGACCGGCGCCTGCATGACTTCGGGCTGGATGAGGGCTTCGGTGGTCGCGCCTTCGGGCGGGATGACCATGTTGGTGGCGGTGGCGCCGCCGGGGGTGAGGACGTTGGCGGTGACGCCGGTGCCGTCGAGGTCCTGGGCCATGATGGCCACCATGGCCTCGTGGCCGGCCTTGGAAGGGCCGTAGGGCGCGCCGCCCTTGCGCCACATGGTGTCCATGCTGGTGGTGACGCCGATGATGCGCCCGAAACCCTGCTCTATCATGTGGCCGGCGACGGCGTTGGCCATGAGGAAGGGGCCGCTCAGGTTGACGGCGATGACGCGCAACCAGGCGTCGGGGACGATGCCCCAGAAGTCGTTGCGGCTGCCGGACGCGCTGCCACCGAAGCCGGCGGTGCGTGGATTGATGCCGGCGTTGTTGACCAAGATGTGCAGGCCGCCCATTTCGTTGATGGTGCGACCCACCGCGGTTTGGACTGATGCCGGGTCGGTTACGTCGGCGATGATGGGCAGGACGCATTCGTCGCCGCCGATCTCGCGCATGTCGTTGGCGGTCTGGTCGAGCCATTCTTCGTTGATGTCCAGCATGGCGACGCGGGCGCCGGCGCGGACGAGGGCGGTGGTAATGGATCGTCCCATGCCGATGGGGCTGGCGGCGCCGGTGACGATGGCGACGCGGCCCTGCAAGGTGTCGGAGCGGGTAGTCATGGCGTTCTCCTCGTGGGTTGGTCGAGTATTGGCGGGCAAGATGATAACCCTTGCGGCGGGGGTTGTTAAGGGCGAGCCCCCGGCGTCCTTGACCCCGCGAATCGGCGGTGCTACATTGGCCGTCGGGTTTCGTATCGAATATTACGATTTTCGTCGCAGGGTTTCTTGATGAGTGAGCTGGCCCAACGTGTCCTGGATGGGGAACTGCGCGCGCTTTCGCGGGTATTGACGCTGCTGGAGCGGAATGATCCGGCGGCGGCCGAGGTCATGGAGCGGCTGGACCCTCAAACCGGCAACGGTTATGCCGTGGGTATCACCGGGCCGCCGGGCGTGGGCAAAAGCACGTTGGTGGACCGGCTGGCCGAGCACCTGCGAGGGTTGGGCCTGACCGTTGGGATATTGGCGGTTGATCCGACCAGCCCTTTTACCGGCGGAGCGCTGTTGGGCGACCGGATTAGGATGCAGCGGCATTACCTGGATGACGGCGTGTTCATCCGCAGCGTGGCGACGCGAGGCCAGTCCGGCGGGCTGCCGCGCATCGTGAAGAGCATGGTGCGGGCGTTGGATGCGGCCGGCAAGGACGTTACGCTGGTGGAGACCGTTGGGGTGGGCCAGACCGAGTTGGGCATCATGGGAGTGGCCGATTCGGTGGTGGTGGCGATGACGCCGGAGTCGGGCGATTCAATCCAGACGCTGAAGGCCGGCGTGATGGAGATTGCCGACCTTTATGTAATCAACAAAGCCGACCGGGACGGCGCCAATCAACTGGCGGCGGCGGTTACGGCGATGTTGCAGATGGCGGATCTGGGCGCTGGGTGGAACCCGCCGGTTTTGCTCACGCAGGCATATGCCAACGTGGGCATTGCGGAGCTTTGGGACGGCATTCGGTCGCATCGAGGCTTTTTGGACGACACGGGCGGATTGGAGCAGCGTCGCAGTGAGAGGCGGCGGTCAGAGTTTATGGAGACGGTGCAGGAAGAGATTTATCGAAGGGTCACCAGACGATTGGCTAGGGACGCCGAATTGAGTGGCCTTTTGGATCGGATCTCGGATAGAGCGGCAGAACCGTATGGGGCAGCGATGGGGTTGTTGGCGTCGGATAGCGGCTTGGAGCGACTGCTGGACGGCAAGACGGCGCTTTGAGCGATTGTGCCGGCGGCTGATATACTATGGACAATGATGATCGCCGGCGGCGGGTTGACGACGACGACTCGCTGTTAGCGTCAGTGGCGGGAGTTCCGCTCACGCGGATGGCCCGTATCGGCTTATGCTTCGTGTGGGCCGGGTTCTGGGCGGCCCGCGTGTTGCTGACCGATGCGCTGTTCTATTTTCAGCAATTTCGGCTAAAGTTGGCCATAGCGGAATCGCTGGGGAATGATCCGGTTGACCAAGCGTTCAGCATCTGTATGATATGGTTATCGGTAGAGGTTGCCATCATAACAAAGGACAGCTTAGAAGCGGGGGTACAAATGTTGATAGCCAAAACGCCTGTGGGATTGAAACGTCGTATATTGCGAGGTCTCGCCGAAGGGCTTTCGCCGGAAGAACTTGAAGCCATGGCTGCGAAGATACGCAAAGCACGAGCAGAAAAAAGCACCGAAGCCAAAGGCGAAAAGCGTTAGATTTGCGCCGGCTGTCGAACCGTCGGCTCCCACCTACGCGCAAAGCCGGCGGATCTCGTCACTCACCTCGGCGGGAAGTTGAAAGTGTGTAGGCGGCCTGCCTAAGCTGTTGCGGGCAGTTACCGACAAGCAATCCCGGGTTACGGTGGTCACCCAATCGACTTGCCGCACGTACCCGTAATCTTCGAATGGCTCACCCGTATCCACATAGTGCCAAATAACGGTTCCGTATTCGGCGTCGGATCTAACAATGCCGATATGATACAGCCGTTGCTGCGGGTCGTAGGTTACGACGAAATCGCCAACCTGAACCTCACAGCAGAACTCCCAGATGCACCTGGTGGCGTTTCCAACCGCACTAGAGGTAAGCATTGGATTGGCACGCGCCACGCGGCCTCTCAACTCTTCCCTGCCAGTTTCCGGATAGATGATGCCGGTGTCGTCCCAGCCAAGATACGCAATACCCTCATCGAGGAAATAAGGTAGCACGTGACCATCTTGGCCGGCGCGTATCATCCACATATTCGAGTTGGTGATTTCCATTTCGGGCACCTGCTGAACTGAGCAGAACGGGGCAACCACAAGGGTTGCCCCTACGCAGAGCGGGACCACCGGGGCGCGGCGCTAGCTGCGGTTGTCGCCATCCCCGCTGGCTCCGTTGCCGGTATTGCCCCGGTTGTTCCCACCGTCCGGCGGGTTCATGCCGCCCATGCCGAGGAAGGGGGAGAGCATGGAGGTGAACTCCATGGGGAAGATGAACTTGGTGGAGGGGCTGGAGCCCAGGGATTTGAGGGTGTCGAAGTACTGGAGGCTCATGGTGCGGGCGTCCACGGTGCTGGCGACGCTGAAGATGCGCTCCAGGGCGGTACTGAAGCCCTCGGCCCGCAGGACCTGGGCCTGCTGGTCGCCCTCGGCCTGGAGGATTTCCGACTCGCGCTGGCCCTGGGCGCGCAGGATGGCGGACTGCCGTTCGCCCTCGGCCAGGTTGATGGCGGCCTGACGCTGGCCCTCGGACTCGGTGATTTCGGCGGTGCGGATGGCGTCGGCGGACTTCTGTCGCTCCATGGCGGCCTTGACGCCGGGGGGTGGGTCAACCTCGTTGATTTCGACCTGGGAGACTTTGACGCCCCAACGAACGGTTACTTCGTCCATCCGGAGCTGAACCTCATCACGGATGCGCTCGCGCTCGGAGAGGGTGGTGGCCAGGTCGATGGCGCCGATGACGGAGCGCAGGGTGGCGAAGGCCAGGTTGATGACGGCAGCCTCGAAGTTCTGGACTTCCAGGACGGCGCGATCAACCTGGTCCTCCATCACTCGGTAGTAGATGACGAAGTCCATGTCCACCACCACGTTGTCGGAGGTGATGTACTTCTGCGTGGGAACGCGGGTGACCCGTTCGCGGAGGTCAACCTTGGTGCCGTGATAGAGGATTGGAATAAGGATGCGCAGGCCGGGACCGCGCGTCCCGACATAGGAGCCGAAACGCTGAACTACCATGCGCTGGTATTGTTGGACTACTACAATCCCTGCGGCCATGTTGAAGCCTCCTTGTCGGCGTCGGTGATGGCGGTGTAGTCGGTGTCATTTTAGCATCATTCCTGCCCCTCAACGGCCGCCGGGCTCGAAAGGGACTCCACGGTGATAAGCAGGCCATCGACCGCTACCACCCGAACCCGGCGACCGGCGGGTATCTCCAACCCATCGTTGCTGACTCCGGACCACGTTTCATCCGCCAGAGCCACGACACCCCTGGGTTGCAGCGCCGACGTAACGGTGCCGATTTGGCCGACCAGATGTCCGGGCGAACTGCGCCCGTCGGTGGCGGTTCCACCGGGAGCCGCGCCGGTTCGACGCCGGCCCACTCGGGAGAGGATCACTTCATAGGCCAGATAACCGGCCGCGAGCAACACGCCGCCACCGACGCCGACCAGTACCCAGCGGCTCACGGATACCTGCGGGAAGCTGGGAGGCGAGATTCTTCCGCCTCCAAAATCGCCGAACAGCAGGAGGCCGCCGAGGACCAGGCTGACGGCGGCGCCGATACCCAGGGCGCCGAAGCCGGATACGAAGATTTCCAGGGCCGCAAGTACAATGGCAAGGATGATGAACGCCACGCCGGCCCAGTTGAAGGGCAGGTTGCCCAGCGCCAGGAAACCCAGGCCCAGACAGATGATGCCGGCGACGCCCGGCCCGATGGCCCCCGGCGTCAGCATCTCGAACACCAGCCCCAGGCTGCCCAGGGTGAGCAGCAGGAAAGCGATGTTGGGGTTGGAGATGAAGTCAACAAAACGCTCGCGCCACTGCATTTTTATTTCGCCGATTTCGGCGTCGGCGACTTGCAGGTTCCGCTCGCCGGCGACGGTGACCACAACGCGGCCATCGACAGCCGCCAGCAAATCACCCAGGTCGTCGGCCAAAACGTCGATTATGTTGAGTTCCAGAGCTTCGCTGGCGCTGTAGGAGGCGGCGGAGCGGACGGTTTGCTCCAGGGCGTCGGCGTTGCGCCCGCGCTCCTCGGCTACGGACCGGATGAGCGCCGCCGCGTCGTTGGTGACCTTGTCGGCCAGGGTTTCGTTGATGTCTTCGCCGCTGCTGGAGACCGGAGTGGCGGCGCCGATGTTGGAGGCGGGAGTCATGGCTGCGATGTGGGCGGCGGCGGTGATGAAAGTGCCGGCGGAACCGGCCTGGGCGCCCCGGGGAGAAACAAAAACGGCCACGGGGACCGGAGATTCCAGCAGCATCTCCACGATCTCGCGGGTGCTGCTGTAGAGGCCGCCGGGCGTATCCAGCTCGATGACCAGAAGCTGCGCGCCGGATTCATGGGCGCGATTGATGGATCGGTTGACCACGCGGGCTTTGACCGGGCTGATGGTATCCTCGATGCGGACGCGCAAGACGTCTGGCGACTGGGCGTTGGCGGAATGGTGGCTCACGCCAAGGCCCAGGAGGCCCAAGCAGATGAAAAGGACCCAGACCATCTGGGTCGCGCGCCGCCTCACCAAGCGTCGTCGCGGTGAAACACTCCCCGGCATCGTATTCATTGGATGTCACCCGTTTTCTATAATCAGACCGTGGGCACGGTATGTCAATCGGGCGGTTTGACTAGGCGCGGCGAGTGCCAATACAATGCGGCCACCTGAAAAGAGCGACAGGAGCAACGACCTCTATGGATTACCAGTACATTTTGTTCGAGAAAGAACGCGTCTCCCGGTTTGAAGGGAGTGGTGAGCGGCGGCGGGAGAAAGTGGGGCACGTTGCGTTTCTGACCATGAACCGTCCCGAAGTGCTGAATGCCATGAATCGCCAGCTCACCGAAGAGCTGCATGACGCGGTACGGCAAGCCAACGATGACTCGGAGATTGGCTGCATCGTGATCACGGGTGCGGATACGCATCCACGGGTGCCGGCTTTCTCGGCCGGTGGCGACATTCACGAGCAGCGAGAGGACCAGGCAGCTTTGAACTCCGGCACGTTGACCCGGGAAGACATGGACGAGCGCGCCGTGCGCCGGCAGCGGGGCGGTTATGAACTGAGCGCTTCGGACAAACCCGTGATCGGTATGATCAATGGGTTGGCCTACGGTGGCGGCGCCGTGCTGTCGTCGTCGCTGGACATTCGGATTGGGTCGGACGCGGCGCGTTTCCGGTTCCTGGCCGCTGCCTACGGTCGTATCAACAGCACCTGGACGCTGACCAACCAGGTGGGATGGCCCCAGGCCAAGGAGTTGCTGTTCACGGCGCGGATAGTCGAGGCGGTAGAAGCCTATCGCATCGGGTTGCTGAACCACCTGGTGCCGACCTACCGGCTGCGGCAGAAGACGATGGAGGTTGCCACGGAGATCGCCACCAACGACATTCCGTCGGTGATCGGCATCAAGCGGTTGCTGCTGCAGCACATGGGCGAGGACCTGGAGCAACAATGGGCCAACGAGAAGTACTTCACCTCGGAAGTTCTGCGGGGAACCCTGGCTGAAGAGGCATTCCCGGATTTCCTGGCGCGGCGGGGCCGGCCGGTTAGAGGGGCGCAGTAGCCGATAAGCGCAAATTTTGAGGCCCAACTCCGGCAATGGGGTTGGGCCTTTTTCGTGAGGTGGTTGCGGGCGTCGTTACTCCGCTTGGTTGCGCCGGTATTCCGGGTGCTTGGCGAGCTGCTTGGTATCGCCCTGCCAGGCGGTTTTGCCCTCGGCATCGATAACGGTGTAGGCCACCGGCGAGCGCGTCGGGGCGTTTCCGCTGGGAATGGCGTAGTGCAGGTAACGGGTGGTCAACGTGTTGGCGATGGGCTGAAACGGGGACATGACCCTGGCGACCAGCGGTTTGTCCAAGAGGCTCTCCAACAGACGGTTAACGCGGTCAACGCTCTTACTTATGATGGGCATTTCCCCTCCCTCCTGATTGGCTGGGACGCGCTGTACGTTCATTATACGCTATCGAGCAATCCGGGGAATCAGGCGAGAGTGATGGGGGCAGTCACGCTGATGCGTCCAGCACGCCCTTGGTGCTAGGGACCTGGCCGGAGGCGCGGGGGTCGGGTTCGACGGCATCGCGGAGGGCCCGGGCGAGAGCCTTGCACAGGGCTTCAGCTTTATGGTGAGGGCTGACGCCGGCGATGACCTTGGCGTGGAGGTTGATCCGGGCTTCGATGGCGAAGGATTCCAGGAAGTGCGCGATGAGGTCGCCGGACAGGGTTTCGACCATGGTGTCGTTCAGCGTGGTTTCCACGGAGGCGTAAGGGCGGCCACTCCAGTCCACGGCGACCATCACCAGGGTCTCGTCCAACGGGACGATGGCATGGCCCATGCGGCGGATGCCCCGGGGTTCGCCCAGGGCTTGACCGAAAGCGCGGCCCAGCATGATGGCGGTATCTTCAACCAGGTGATGCCAACCGACATGGGTATCGCCGCGCGCTTTCAAATCGATGTCGAACAGCCCGTGGCGGGAGATCTGGCTGACCATGTGATCCAGGAAGCCGTTGCCGGTATCGACGTCGTACCGACCCTGGCCGTCCAGATTGACGCTGATGGCGATTTGGGTTTCGCCGGTGGCCCGTTCCAGGGCGGCGGCGCGGGCGGGAATATCAAGGGCGGTCATCAGTCGTCCACCCCCAGGACGGCGCGGAAACCGGCGATGACCGCGTCGGTTTCTTCGGGTTTGCCCACGCTGGAGCGGATGTAGTCCCGGAGCAATTCGTTGTCGAAGTAGCGCAGGAACACGCCCCGGCGACACATGGCCTCGTACACCTCGTGACCCCGACCTTCGGGCATTTTGCAGAGGATGAAGTTGGCCTGGGAGGGCCAGACCGTGATGCCGGGGATGTCGCACAGGAGACGGTACATGCGACCACGCTCCTGGACGATGGCATCGACGCGCTCCAGCAGGTTGGAGGTATCCTCCAGGGAAGCGAGCAAGGCGACTTCGGCGGCCAGGTTGACGTTGTAGGGGGGCTTCACGCCCATCATGGTGGCGGCCAACTCGGAGTCCATTGCTCCCGCGCCGATGCGGAGGCCGGCCAACCCGGCCCATTTGCTGAAGGTCCTCAATACGACCAGGTTGCGATATTCGGGGAGCAAGGGCATCAGGGTCTGGCCGCAGAAATCGTAATAGGCTTCGTCGGCGACCACCAACAGGCCGGTGTCCAGCAGGGCGCGGGCCTGGGATTCGGTAACCAGGTTGCCCGTCGGATTGTTGGGACTGGGAAAGAAAATGGCCTTGGTGCGCGGGTTGATTGCGCCTTGAATGGCCTCAATGTCGATGTCGAAATTGTCGTCCCGCGGCACGGCGACGGCGTGGGCGCCGGCCACGTCTGCCGAAAAGGAATACATGCCGAAGGTGGGCACCGGGATGATGATTTCGTCGCCGGGCGCCAGGAACATGCGCATGAGGAGGTCGATGATTTCATCGCTGCCGTTGCCGGCTACGATGTTGTCTTCCGGGACGCCGAGATATTCGGACAGGGCTTCCCGCAGGCGGCGCTGGGCCGGGTCCGGATAGTGATTATAGTCGCGGAAGTTACCCAGCGCTTCGGCAACCTGGGGCGACGGGCCGTAGGGGTTTTCGTTGCCGTTCAGCCGGATCACCTGCTCCAAGGGAATGCCGGCCGCTTCGGCCAGGGTTTCGCTGGGGGAAACGCCCTGATAGGTCTTGAGGCGGCTGATGTGGGGGAGCAACAGGTCTTCTATGGTAGGCATCAGTGTACTTCTCGATAGGTCAGCGGGTGTGGGCGGCGGCCGGCAATGACGTAACCACTTTATAAGGATTGAGGCCAGGGCGCAACCGCCAGTGTGCTCTCACTTGTGCCCTCTTTGCGGGGTTCGCCTCCTTATTTCGTCAGAATCGGGATTTGCGGGATTAGGGGATTTTCAGGATTCCCGTCGGCGCGAGGTGATGGTGGGGGATTGAAATTGATGACAGTTGCCCGTTACCGGGGTAGGATGCGGTGGTGTAGAATGCCCGCAACTCAAGCCGGGAGGGTTGTCTACCAAGCCAGCGTATGACCATTGGTCTGACCTGATGACGAGCGAAATCATCAAAGAGGCGGCGCTATTCTGCTACGGCGAAATCCCGCGCAAGGAGGACTTGGCGGAATTGCCCGAAGGGATGGATACTTGGGCTGGGGCGATGCAGTTCGACGAGCCTTGGGCGTATATGTGGAGCGCGGATTCAGACTTGCGGATGTTGACCGACCTGCCCGGCAATCGCTCCGAATTGCGTGCCATGCTGGACGGCGCTACCGTCGAGTACCGCGATGGCGACATGGAGATTTGGTTCACCAAAGCGTGGAGATTCCCCGATGGGACCAACCTGGAAATGATTGTTCCGCGCCTGCCCGGCCCAATTGGCTATTGCACCGGGCACGACCCGATAAACATTCTGGCCACGCACGAACGCATCTGAAAATCATAGCCGGATCATGCAACCGAGCGGAGGCACCTATGACGACGACAACGGAAAAATACCGGCGGATCATATCCAGTCCACCTGACGCGTTGGATGCCAACGCTGACGAAGCCGTTGCCGCGCTGAACAGCCGGTTTAACCCGGACGACTTTCACGTCATTTGCGGCGACGAAGGGTTGGAGGTTTGGCTGCGTCAAGTCAATGTAGGTGATCTATCCGATGCACTGGCCAGTGTAGCCGGAGAGTACGGAAACGCCAATGCAATGGAGCAGATACTGCAATCGGTAGAGGGCATCCGCAGCTTCGGCGTCAACGGCAACAAGCGGCTGTACGTGGGCTATAACGATGAGCGCAAAGTCGTTGGTCGTAAAGAGAAGGAACTGCGTCGTGGTAAGCATTTCTACGCCAACGACCACGGGTTCAGCCGCATTGAAAATCCCCTGCCGGCGATGTTCACCGACGAAATCATTTGCGGGGATAGCCAGGATGTGTTGAAGCAACTGCCGGACAGCTGCGTCGATTTGGTGTTCACCTCACCGCCTTACAACTTCGGGCTGGGCTATGAGGAGACGGATGCCGGCGTTAATGGGGATGCTGCTGACTGGGAATCCTATTTTGCCAAGCTGTTCGCCGTATTCGACGAGTGCATACGGGTGCTCAAATTCGGCGGGCGCATCGTGGTTAACCTGCAACCGTTGTTCTCAGACTACATCCCCAGCCATCACATCGTCTCCAACTATTTTATGGAGAAACGGCTAATCTGGAAAGGCGAAATCCTGTGGGAGAAGAACAACTACAACTGCAAGTACACGGCGTGGGGCAGCTGGAAAAGCCCGTCCAGTCCTTACCTCAAGTACACGTGGGAGTTCGTGGAGATATTTTGCAAAGGCGACTTGAAGAAGGCCGGCAAATCGGCTAACGCCGACATCGACGCCGAGTCGTTTAAGGAGTGGGTGATGGCAAAGTGGTCAATCGCCCCGGAACGGCGGATGCGTGAGTTCGGGCATCCGGCGATGTTCCCAGAGGAGTTGGCGCGCCGGGTGATGCTCCTGTTCAGTTTCCGGGGCGATACGGTGCTGGACCCGTTCAACGGGGTAGGCACGACATCCGTTGCAGCGCGGCGGAACGGGCGTAAGTTTTTGGGCATAGATGTTGCGCCGGAATATTGCGCTGTTGCGGAGAACAGACTGAATGACATCCAATTGGTAGGAGTGTAACTATGGCGACCGCTAACGAACCAGACAGCACCGAAAGTCTGATTCAATACTACGATCAACGCATGGAGGAAATGAGCAGAATGACGCGGCCTGGGAATATCCGATCTGCCAAAGGCAAGCTTGTTGAAGATGTAACGCAGCGGATTGTTCAACTGGCATGGGAGAAAGCCGGTGGCGATGCCGGCGTACTGTCGTTTGGCGACGTCAAATCCTATTCGATGCCAGTTCAAGAGGATTACATTGCCCGTCAACCTCCGGAAGTCGCCGCCTATATCGACACTCTGAGAACCCAGGACCTTTATCAAGCGCACGTCGACCAGCATATATTCGTTGACGGTGAACTGGTTATGGGCATCGAGTGTAAATCATACTCAGAAAATGCAATGCTAAAGCGCATTTTAGTAGATTTCTGGCTATTGAAATTTCAACACCCCAATATAGTGTGTTGCCTCCTTCAGTTGGAAAGCCAATTGACTGGTGATTATTCCAAGCCACTGGCAGACCCGCAAATTGGCAGTTCCAAAACGCACGTGCTGATGTCATACTTCCCGGAGGTTGATCTGCATATAATTACCCTGCTGGAGGGCGAGCGGAAAATTGCCCAACCCATCCACAGGACGGAATATTTCAAGGAACTCACCCCCGAGATTTTGGAGCACGCTATTGAAGAGTTCGCACAGCTGCTTGCGCCATACGTTTAGGGTCTCCATGGCATAAGAGTCACCGCCACCAGTTGTAGTACTCTCAAGTGCCCCAGTTGCGCCTTTGGCGCGGGCGAGGTGGATGGAGGCCAGCGTGACTTCGCGGTACAGGCAGAGTAGTTCGGGGGAGTGTTAGATGATAGGGCGACCAAGTTCGGGTTTAAAGTCCAGTACATCGTAACACGGGTAACATCTGCCACCACTACCCCGACTCGTGGCAGTTGGACGAGCCTCACTTGGGTGCGCTCGGTCTGGATACCGGGCAGTTGCGGAAGATGCGTTCCAACAGCAACTGGCAGCTTTCGTAAAAGGATTGTTCGGGCCGAGTCAGGGTTGGGGACGCTTTGCTATTGCCGCACTAGCGTCCTTGAACCGCAGCGATGTGGTCAAGGCGGGCCTGGACGGCGCCGGCGTGTCCGGGGAGGCCCTCGGCTTCGGCGATGCGGACGGCGGCGGCGCCGAGGTCGGCGAAACGCTGGGGGCTGAGGCCGACCACCGGCATGGTGCGGACAAAATGGTGGACGCTCAAAGCGGAACTGAAACGCGCCGTGCCGCCGGTGGGCATGACGTGGGACGGGCCGGCAATGTAGTCCCCCATTACCTCCGGGGAAAACTCGCCCAGGAACAGGCCGCCGGCGTTGCGGACCTCGCCGGCCCAAGCCCAGGGGTCGGCCACCATGAGGCATAGATGCTCCGGCGCGATGTGATTCGCCACGGCAATGGCATCGGAGAATTGGTCCACCAGCACCACGCATCCCTGCCGTTCCAGGGAGTGGCGGATGGTTTGGGCGCGGGGGTTGCCGGCGATCTGGTCGTCCAACTCGGACTCGATGGCGTTCACCAGGGTTTCGGAGTCGGTGACCAGTATTGCCGAGGCCATGGGGTCGTGTTCGGCCTGGGCGATGAGGTCGGCGGCGCAGAAGACCGGGTTGGCGGTTTGGTCGGCGAGGACGATGGTTTCGGTGGGGCCGAACACGCCGTCGATGTCCACCTGGCCCTGCACCATGCGCTTGGCGTAGGCGACGAAGACGTTGCCGGGGCCGCAGATTTTGTCCACTTTACGGATACTCTCCGTGCCGTAGGCCAAGGCGCCGATGGCGGGAACGCCGCCGACCTGGTACACAGCGTCCACGCCGGCGATGCGGGCGGCGGCCAGCACAGTAGCGTTGAGGGGTTCCGCGCCACGGCGGGGCGTGGCCAAGACGACCTCGCGGACCCCGGCGACGCGGGCCGGAATGGCGGTCATCAACACGGTGGACGGGTAGGCGGCGGTGCCGCCGGGGGCGTAGAGGCCGACGCGCTCCAGGGGGCGCACCAGCTCGCCCAAGCCGCCGCCCAGGTCAACCCAATCGCGCGGCAACGTGGCTTCGTGGAATGCGGTGATCCTTTCGGCAGCCAGTTCCAGAGCCAGTTTCAAGTCATCGGGTGTGCCGTCCCACGCAGCGTCGAGTTCGGCGGCCGGTACTTCCAGACTTTCAGGTTCTGCGCCGTCCAGCAATTTGGCGTAGCGACGGACGGCGTCGTCGCCCTCGGCCCGAACGTCGCGGAGCATCTGGAGGACGGAGGACTCGGGTGTGGCGTCGGAGCCGAACAACGCGCGGGTACGCTGGAGCGTTTCGTCCGGCAGGGAGGACAGATCGAGGGGGTCGATGCGGGTCAGGACCGATTCGGCGGCGGCCAACCCGCGCACCTGCTTAAGTCGCACTGAGGTACTCCCTGGCCTGGACCTTGGTTTCGTCGATGACGCGCTGGCGGTAGGCGTCGATAAGTTCGCGGGGGACCCGTTGGTACACCCGCTCCAGGCTCTGTGGCATCTGTTCGAGGAATCCGTCCACCACCAACTGGACGTCTTCGTTGTCACGGTACATGCGGTTGAGGGCGCGTTTCAGCCTTTCCCAGGTGAAATCCCAGCCAAGGAGGCGGGCCACCCAGCCGCGCCATTCGTCAATCAGTTCGTCCTGGAGGAATTCCAGGGCCGGCATCGGGTCCACGGCGGCGATGGCGTCGTTTTCAGCAATGAGGCGTTGGTTATCATCCAGCACCGCGCGGTCCATATCGAGTTGCAGGGCACGATCCCAGATTTGCGCTTCGACTTCCGTGTCGGTGACCCGGTTTTCGGGGCCGAAGTGAGGACGGTACATGGAGGTAATCCACGTCTCGTCGGCGACCAGGTGGCTCACGTATCCAAGCAGGAAGGCTCTGGTCTGGGGCGCCAGGCCGTTGTCGGAGCCGGCCAGGTTGGGGTACAACTCGAACATTCTCTTGACGCTGGCGCCAACGTGGGTAACGGACAGGTCGGAGAAATGGGTTCGGGCCCGGTCCCATTTGGTCATGGCGCGAATGTCGGGCGCGGTAGAGCCAAGGTAGGCCGCGCCGGGGTGGTCGTGGACGTAACCCCAATCCAGTTCAGTGGCGACCTGCTGGCACACGTAGATATGCATGGGGAGGTTAGGCATCGTCTTCGTAACCTCCGTTGAGAGCGGCGATGCGGGCCAAAAAGCCCTGGAAGGCTTGGGATTGGCCTTTGAAAAGATATGACAACTGGGCGGCGGCGATGTCCACTCCTCCGCATTCGCGCAGGTGGGAGACGGCGTCGAGCAATCTGTTTTTGCGTATCAGCAGGGATACGGCGTACCAGTCATCCTCTTCGACGCTGAACACGCGGGCGACGGTTGGTCCCTGGATGCCGGCGATCTCGGGGCGAGCCAGGATCATGGCGCTGACATCCTCGGCGGAACGCCCCTGCACGTTGGCGGTGATGCGGTAGTAGGGTTCGGCGCGCAACCGCGCTTCCAGCATTTCGGTAAAGGATTGGGCCAACCGCAGGTCGGCCGGGCATCCGGCCAGAGAGGCCGGGTTGGCGATAAGGCAGGCCTGAGACGTGAGGATGGTGCCGCCTTCCACGGTTTTGAGGCGATTCTCGCGGAGAGTCGTGCCGGTAGCGCTCAGGTCGGCGATGAGGTCAGCGTAGCCGGCGATGGGGGCAGCCTCCAGAGTGCCGCTGGCCGGGACGAGGGTGAAGAAGTTGATGCCCCGTTCAAACAGGTAGCGGCGCAGCAGGCGGGGATACTTGGTGGCGATACGCAGTTGGCGGCCCCTTTCGTGGAACTCCAGCGCCAGGTCGGCGAGGTCATCGATGGAGGTTACGTCAAGCCAGGAATCGGGGACAGCGAGGACGTAATCGCACCCTCCGAACCCGAGGTCGTCCATCACGGGGACCACGGCGTCATCGTCATGGCGGTACTCCATGAGACGATCCAGGCCGGTGATGCCCATTTCGGCGCTGCCTTCCTCCACCTTGGAGGTGATATCGGCGGTGCGCTGGAACAGGACGTCGATGCCGGGCAAAGACGGGATTGAACCAGTGTAGCGGCGGGCGTTGGGACGGCTCACCTTGACGCCGCAGGACGCCAGGAAACTCATGGTCGGTTCCCCCAACTCGCCGTCGCTCGGTATAACCAGTCTCAAGACGCTACCCCAAGGTTACGCGGTGATGGTGCGTGGGTATTTTACAGCTTCGGGATACCCGCCGACATCAAGAACGGCGGTACGACCTTTGCGGCGCAATTGGGCAGCGGTTCGCAACGCGGCGGCAGGGTTGGCGGGATCTTCGGGAGCGACAAACACAGCCTCGGCAGCGGCGCTGGCCGCCTCGTTGGTTGGCATGGCCGCCAGCAGGGACTCCAACGTGAAGGCGAAGCCCAGGGCCGGTACCGGGCAGGCGGCGCCGAGGGCACGAGCGAGGGCGTCGTATCGTCCCCCACCGCCCAAGGGTTCCTCCCCTGCGATCCCAACCAAATCCGGCCGCACTATATCGAAAATGATGCCGTTGTAATAGGCGATGCCCCGAGCCAATGAGAAGTCGATGGTCAACCGGCCGGCGATTGACGGTTCCTCACCAACCAGTGAGGCCAGATCGGTCAGTCGCTGGACGGCGGCGGGATCAGCTCCCGAAGCGGCCACGATTGACTGGGCCTGGGAAAGGGCGACGGAGGGTTCGCCGCGCACTGAGGCCAGTTGACCGGCCAACGCGATGCCGCGTGCGATGTCGTCGGCGTCGTCGCCCCCACGGAGTTTGCGGAGCAGACGGTCAACGATCTCGTCGGGGGAACGCCGGCCCAGGGGCGCGTCCGCCGAGGAGTTCCAGCGCATGAAGCCGGAGAGCACGGTGCGGGCGATGTCGTCGGGCATTCCGGAGACGGCGGCGGCCAAGTGGGTTTCTTCGTCGGGCAAGCCGATACCGGACACGATGTGCAGTTCGGCGGCCCGGCTCAAGATATCGGGCCGGCTGTCCGCGCCATCGCCGATGCGGTTCATATTGGAGACGATGAATTCCCTGGCGCGGTCGGAAAGACCCACGGTGTCGAGCACACTGTCCAGCACGTCCAGGTCGGCCAGCCGCAGTCGATAATCGGCGATGCCAAGTTCATCAGGGATGCCGGCAGCTAGGGTAAGCAGTTCGGCGTCGGCCAAAATGGAGTTGGAACCTACGAGTTCGGCGCCCACCTGAGTGAATTGACCGCTGCCGGCGGCACTGCCGGGGTCGTAGCGGAAGACCGGGCCGGAGTACTGCCAGCGGGCTAACGAAGGATGACCGACATCGTGATTGCGCTCTAGGTAGTGGCGCATGATGGCGGAAGTAAATTCCGGGCGCAGGCTCACCGCATTGGACCCTGGATCCGTGAAGGAATACATGCGGGCGGCCAGGTCGCCGCCGGATTTGCGAAGGAACAGCTCGGTTGCCTCAAGAATGGGCACTTCCAGCGGCGCGTACCCGAAGCGAGCAATGAAATCGGAGAGGCGACGTTCCACGTCCCGTTTTCGCAAACAGGCAGCAGGCGACAAGTCACGCATGCCGGGCAGGAGACGGACCGGGTTGGGGTGAGCATCAGCGGCGGGGGCAATCATCGGCAGATATTGTACCACCTAAGAGGTCCTCATTTGGCATATCTTGGGTCAATCAGATCTCTCAGGCCATCACCCAACGGGTTGAATCCCAGAACCGTCAGACTGATCATCACTCCAGGATAAATCATCAGTTGAGGTTCGCTCTGGAAAAATAAGCGTCCCTGGTTGAGCATGGATCCCCATTCTGACGTCGGAGGCTGGACTCCAAGACCGAGAAAGTTCAAACCAGCCAGAGCCAGGATGAGGGTCCCCATCTCCAGGGACCCCAGTACGATCACCGGTGAGATCACATTCGGGACAATATGGCGGAGCATGATCCTGGTCCGACCGCAACCGATCGCGACCGCAGCCTCCACGAAGGGCCTCTCGCGGGTCTCCAGCACCAGCCCTCGCACCAGACGCGCGTAACCGGCCCATGCGACGAGAACCAGACTCATCATCACGTTCCCCAGGCTAGGTCCCAGAACGCCGACTATTGCCAGCGCCAGTATGATCCCCGGGAAGGCCAGGATCACATCGACCACGCGCATGGCGAGGTCGTCCAGGAGGCCGCCAACGTACCCTGCAACCGCGCCGATCACCACGGCGATGGCAACGATGAAGACAGTCGCCAATGCGGCCATGCCGATGGAAAGCCTCGCGCCATGCAGCAATCGGCTCAAGAGGTCGCGGCCCAGATTGTCCGTGCCCAGGAGAAACTCGCGATTGGGGGATTCCAGACGGCTGCCCCTGAACTGTGCATCAGGGTCGTAGGGAGCAAGAAGTGGGCCCAACAGGCCAATCGAAACCATCACAGCCACAATCAGGAGACCCACAACGGCAGCGCGGTTTCGTCTCAGCAGGCGCAGGAACCGGATGTCCAACACTTTGATGGCAACCCGGAGGCTCGGACTGGCACTCAGCATATTGCCAGACGCCCCATCACGCTCGGCTTGAGTCAGGCCCGCCGGCCAACCGGATCCTGGGGTCGATCCAGGTGTATGAAACATCAACCGCCAGATTGACCAGAATGAACACCGTGCCGGCAAAGATTACGAAGCCCTGGATTACCGGGTAGTCCCGGAAGGATATTGCGTCGATCATCATCCGCCCCAGGCCGGGCCACGCGAACACTGTCTCGATGACGATAGCGCCGGACAGCAGGAACCCGAGCATGGTCCCCATGACGGTGACCACCGGTATGAGGGCATTGCGCAGGGCATGCACCAGTATGACCTGTCGCTCCGGCAACCCCTTGGCCCGCGCCACGCGCATATACTCGTTGCCCATGGCTTCCAGCATGGACGACCGGAGCAGACGGCTGAGCAGCGCCGCGCCGCTCAAGCCCAGGGTGATGCAGGGAAGAACCAGGTGCTGCCACGAACCCGAGCCCGCCACCGGCAGCCAGTGCAGATGCACCGCAAAGACCAGGATCAACAGGTAGGCCAGCCAATAGGAGGGCATGGCGGCGCCGACCAGGCTGAACAGCCGAGCCGCCAGGTCCAATGTCGAGTCCTGCCGGACCGCAGCCAGAATGCCCAAAGGGAGCGCGATCGTCACCGCGACCATCACACCGCCGAGCGCCAGTTTGAGGGTTGCCCAAAGTCGGGATGCCAGCTGGCTCCATACCGGGTCGCCGGTACGGTATGAAATGCCCAAGTCGCCCTGGAGCGCCCGATAGGTCCAGAGTCCGTAGCGCACCAGGAACGGATCGTTCAGACCAAGTTCGTCGCGCAGTTCATCAAGCGCCGCCTGGTCGGTTGGAGGCACTCCAAAGGTGTGGTAGTAGATCGCTTCCGCCGGATCCCCCGGCGCGATGGCGCCCAGGCCGAACGCGAGGAATGTGATGGCGATCCATACGGGAAACAACGAGAGCAATCGACGGGCAAGGTAGAAGTGAAGTCCGATACGCGCCCTCCTGTTCTACGCCGGCGGCGTGGCGGCGGGCCGGATTGAGCCGCCGGCCGCCGCTTTGATTTGAACCAGGCTTTGGGCCGGTGGCAGCCACCGGCTCTGCGCAATCACCGGTTGGCCGAGAGAGAATCCCACCGCACGTGCAGCCGGACCGGGTGAGGATCGAAGTCCTGCACATAGTCGCGCGCCGCGTAGATTCGCGTGATGCCCACCAAAGGGATCAATGACCTCGACTCATCCACCAGGATGCCGATGGCGTCGGCCCGGTGCATCGCGGCCTCGCCGGTGGTGAGAGCGCCGTTGCAGGCGTCGATTGCGTCGTCATAATGCGGCCAGCCCAGGGGACCCGGACCAAAACCTCGCGCGTAGGACCCGGGCGTTTCGTAACGGCTGTAGAAGAGACTGGCCAGGAAACACGGTGAGGGGCTGTTCTGGTTCCCGATCTCCAGGAACAGGTCCCCCTGCTTGTCCTTGAGGAGGTTCGAGTACGTTGCATTGTCGGGGACATTGGTGACCTTAAGGTCTATTCCGACCTCTCTCAGTTGGGCCTGGATGATCTCCGCAGTCTGTCCATTCTCCGGTCCTGCCGGAAATCCGTTGATGAACTCCAGGGTCAGGGTCTGGCCTGCCTTCTCCCGTATATCGGCCCCATCTGGCGCCGTCCATCCGGCCTCCGCCAGCAAAGACCTGGCCCGGTCGGGATCATATTCATAACCCACGATACGGTCCGCGTACTCTCCCAAAACCCCCGGCGGGCTGAAGAGCTGGCTTGCCTCGGCATAGCCGTCGAACGAGACTTCCAGGATTGCCTCACGGTCGATGGCGTAGCCCAGGGCTTCACGTACCATGATGTCCTGGGTCAGGAGGTACGGCTCTTCTCCGGTGAGCAGCACCATGATGTACTGGCTGGCGCTGACACCGGTGGGCAGCACCTGGATATCGTCCAAACCTTCGAGCAGCGACGTGGCTTCGGGCGGGACATCGAAGATCACGTCCACATCCCCGGCCTGGAGCGCCAGGATGCGCGTATTGGGATCCGGCATGAAGCGAAATTCGATCCGGTCAACCCGAGGAACCTCTCCCCAGTATTCGGTGTTTTTCCCTGCTGCGATGTGATCGTCCTTGACGTACTCAACGTATTTGAATGGGCCGGAGCCTATGTGCACCTCGTCGAGTGGGTTAGCCCCTGGAGCCCGTATTCCGTAGGCCGAGTGAGCCAGTTCCTCGGGTAGCCGCAGGTGCGGCTTGACGGGCGTTATGTCCACGGTGAACTCGTCCACCGCGGCAGCTGAACTTGCGTCGATCCTCAGCCGGTTTCCGCCCGCGCCCTGGGACCAGTACGTCGCCACCATTTCGACCACGGCTTGGGCGGTGAATGGCTGGCCGTCATGAAAAGCCACGTCTTCCCGCAGGTGGAAACGCCAAGATCCGGTCTCTTGGAGGTACTCCCATGATTCCGCCAGCATCGGCTCAAGCTGGAAATCGTGGCTCACCAGCACCAGCTGGTCGAAAATGTTCACGTTGAGGGGGTACATGCCGATGTTCAGACGGCTCATGTCATTCGCGTCATTTCGGTAAGTGTCGGCGACGGCGCCCACCCGCAGTTCCACCGGCTCACTCTGCATCGTCGAGGTGGGCACGGGCGTGGGTTGGACTGGAGCTTGGGGCGCCGCGGTCGCGGCCGGCGCGGTGGGAGCCGCCGCCGCGGATTGCGGCGCGGCATCCGGTTGTTGAGCGCCGCCACAGGCCAGAATCCACAGGGTCGTGGTCGCCAGGATTAAGGTGAAGAATCGTCCGGTAAGTCTCATCGTGCTGCTCCTTTCGCGCTGTGCTGTTGATCAGACTCGCGTCTTGGTTAGGCAATGAGCGATGCCGGGACGGTTTTGGACCTGCCGACGGGTGCGTCTGGGGTGAGGCAACAAAAACCCCGGCATCTACTCTGCCGGGGTTGAAATTGTTCATTAGCCTCGGGATTTCCTGTCCTATGCAACGGGAAACCCGATGGGCCTATCTCTGTTTGGCGCAGAGTAGTGCTCCACCTTCCCGGGCAGGTCTCCTGGCTTGCGGATCGGCACCTGACCGACACCTTCCCATCCATGTTGGTGGACAGTGGCTTTTGTCGGTCGGCTCCCCGCTTACAGTGGCGCAACCGCGGCGGCTTCTCACCGCCTTCCCTATTAAACCGTAATGGTGCGCCGGGGGTGCTATTCGAATGTTAATGGGCCGTTGGCAGTTCAAATCATAGTCAAGGCCTGTAGGGTTGTCAACGGTCCTGAAGGATCACCCAGGACGATTGCGAAGTCGATGAAGCCTCCTTGCCAACGGGAAAGGGTCCTTGCCGGAAGCGCCTCGTCAGTTCGCCAATGCTATAATCCGGTGTCCATTGGTTCATTCGGGTGGCGACCGTCGCGCCAATCCAACCGCCTTCAGGAGTTGCCGCAATGAAAATAGGTGTCAGCATTCCCCGCCTCCCCGATGCGGAGGGGATTCGCGAGTTTTGCCAGCGCGCCGAAAGGCTGGGTTTCGAGTCGGTCATGGCCGGCGACCATATTGTGTTGCCGGTGGGCGGCACCAACCAGTATCCCTATACTCCCACCGGGGCGTTTCAGCGGCCCTCGGACGAGCCGTTTCTGGAAACCATGACCATGCTGGGTTTCATGGCGGCCTGCACCAACGAAATTCGTCTGGGCAGCACGGTACTGATTCTGCCTTACCGCAATCCGGTGGTGCAGGCGAAAATGTTTGCTTCCCTGGACGTGCTTTCCGGCGGACGCATGATTTGCGGAGTCGGCGTGGGGTGGTTGGAAAAGGAGTTTGACATCCTGGGCGTGCCTTACGCCGACCGGGGACCCATGACGGACGAGTTTCTGGAGATATTCAACGCCCTGTGGACGGAGGAGATACCCGAACACCAGGGCAAGTACTACCAGATTGACGGGATATTCTTCGAGCCGAAACCCTTGCAGCGCCCCCGCATCCCCATTTGGGTGGGCGGGCACACCCGGCGAGCCCTGCGGCGGACGGCCAAATATGGGGATTGCTGGCACACCACTCGCCAGACTCCGGATTTCGTTGCTGAGAACCTGCCTTATCTGAGGGAGCAGACGGAACGGGCCGGTCGGGATCCCGCAGACATCACCATATCCCTGAAACGCAGCCTGCATTTTACGGATATGGACGGAGCCGAGGAGGGCGTGGGCGTTCGTTCCGGCGGGGCGTTGATCAACACCACCCAGGCCGTGATCGACGATGTCCATTACTGCAACGAGCTGGGGATTGACCAACTCACTTTCGACTTCCGAGTTGACGGCATCGGGCCGTGCATCCAGGTTATGGAGCATCTGGCGGAACACGTGCTGCCGGTGGCGGAACGCCTGAGTGCATGACGACCGTAGGGGCGAATGATTATTCGCCCCTACATTGTTGGCGCCGGCAACATTCGCCTCACAGACCGCTTTCCTTGAACCAGCCGGCCCGCTCCACCAAGTGCTCGGCGGTCATCCGCATCTGCTCAATCTGCTCGTCAGTTACCTGCCGCTTGACGGAGCCGGGGACGCCGGCGACGAAACTGCGGTCGGGCACGTCCACATTGGACAGCACCACGGCGTTGGACGCGATGAGGCATTCCTTTCCGATGGTGGATTCGGTTAAGAAGGTGCAGTTGTTTCCCAGCAGGCTGCCGGAGCCGATCCGGTCGCCGTGAACGACGACACAGTGGCCGATGGACACGTCGTCCTCGATGACCAATCCATCGCCGTGGACCACGGAACCTTCCTGTATGTTGACCCGGTTTCCGATGGTTATCAGGTTTCCGTCGCCCCGGATCGTTACTCCGGGCCAGACCGAACTGTATTCGCCGATGACCACGTTTCCGACCACGTATGCTGCCTCGCTGACCCAGGCGGTGGAGGCTATTTGGGGTTCGATGCCCCGCAGGCTGCGTATCAAATTGCGTCCCTCACCAGATAATGCACCCCCGGCAGGAATGCCGATGGGTGCAGGATAACCGCAGTTGAGATTATAGCGCAGCGAGGCCCGGACGGCGTCACTCGCGCCATTCCTTCACGGCTTGCCTGGCCTGACGCTCCCGCTCGCGTTCGATGATAGCCCGCCTCTTGTCGTACTGCCGCTTGCCCCGGGCTACGCCCAACTCAACCTTGGCGTGGCGGTTTTTCAGATAGAGACGAAGAGCGGCCAGCGTCAAGCCCTTTTCGGCAGTCTGGGCGCCCAGGTCGCTGATTTCGCTGCGATGCACCAGCAGTTTCCGGGGGCGTTTCGGTTCATGGTTCATGTAGCTGCCGGCGTCGTAAGGCGCGATGTGGACGCCGTGGAGCCAAAGTTCTCCGTCCTGCACCCGGGCATAGGCGTCGCGCAGGTCCACTTTCCCGGCCCGTATGGATTTGATTTCAGTGCCGGTTAGAACGAGGCCGGCTTCAACGCGATCCAGTATCTCGTAGTCGTGGAGAGCCTTACGGTTCACCGCAATTTGGCGATTGTTGCCGCCGGCGGCCGCCGCTTTGTTCTTTTTCTTGCTGTTGCGATTTTTACGTGGCATCGTGGGCACTCCTCCGCCGTTACCGTGCCGGAATTTGCTCGTTGAGGATGTCGATAGCCTGTTGCAAAGCGCCGTCTTCAGGATAGTTCGCGGGAAGGGGTTGAGCTTCTGCTTCGATTTCGATATTGGGGGTCACTCCCTGTCCCTCAATCTGAGTATCGTCCGGCAGATACCACCGCCGGATGGTGAAATAGATCGCCGAGCCGTCGGACAATTCCCGCGCGATATTGACGCTGCCTTTGCCGAAGGTGGTTTCGCCAACCACCGGCGCGCGCCGGTTGGTCTTGATGGCGCCGGCCATGATTTCGCTGGCGCTGGCGGAAAACCTGTTGACCAACACCACCATCGGAATATCCACGCCCGGACCCCTTCGGTTAGCGTCGTAGTCGTTCCGGTTGCCTTGGGCGTCGATTTCATAAAGAATGGGACCGCCATCCAGGAAAAGCTCGGTCACGTCAACCACCGCGTTGAGCAGTCCACCGGGATTGTTTCTCAAATCCAGCACCAGCCCACGGCCCTGGGCGTCGTCGAATTCGTCCAGGGCACGGCGCACTTCGTCCTCGGTGGTGTTGGAAAAACTGTAGATCCAGAGGTGCCCAATGCCGTCCTCAACTATGCGGAAGTGGGTACTTTCGATTGGGATGCGACCGCGCGTTACCGTGATAGTTTCGTTTTGGTCGGAACCGGCGTGCCTTACCAGAAGGGTTACTTCAGTCCCGCCGGGACCTCGGATCAGGTTGACGGCTTCGATCAGCGTCAGGTGACTGATACTGTCCCCGTCCACTGCCAGGATCAGGTCACCAGCCCGGATGCCGGCGGCTTCCGCGGGAGCGCCGGGAATGGGGGCGATGACGGTGAGACCGGCTTCGGTCATGGATACCTGGGCGCCGATACCTTCAAAATATCCCCGGTATCCCTCCTGCTCCCGCTGGTGCTGGTCTGAGCTGAGGTACGAAGCGTGGGGGTCTTCCAGGGCGGCCAGAATGCCGCGAATGGCTCCCTCCGACAGCTGCTGTGATTCCAGGGTGCGGTGGTCAACGTGTTCATCCATCAGGATGCGGTAAGCTTCGGCCACGGTTTTCAACTCCGGCGGGAGCTGGTCGCCGGCCGGAATCGGTTCGGTTGCGCCGGCGTTCACCCGTTCGCAGCCGGCAAAAGCCAGCAAGAGGAACAAGGCGAAGATCAGCAGCAGGACACGTGATGCTATCGGTCGGTCGATCATCAGGTGCAT
The DNA here is from genome assembly GCA_034421995.1 of Dehalococcoidia bacterium. Classification (GTDB taxonomy): domain Bacteria; phylum Chloroflexota; class Dehalococcoidia; order Lucifugimonadales; family UBA3495; genus Bin87. The sequence continues at coordinate 25,407 of DAOUJY010000129.1, forward strand.
TGTAGCACGGGGCCTGCGTTGACACTCTATCGCGGGCGCTGATAGCATCCTTGAACGTATCGTGCTGCACGTTGGGAGAACGTAAAATTGGTCGGAATCGCCGCCTATGGAGCTTATGTGCCCCGCTACCGTCTCGGAGCGGAGACCGACGGCTGGAACTCCCGCCAAGAGCGGGCGGTGGCCAATTTTGACGAGGACAGCGTGACCATGGCGGTGGCCGCCGGAGCGGATTGCCTCACGGGACGCGACCGCAGCGCAATCGACGGAATAATCTTTGCCAGCACCACTCCTCCCTACGCGGAAAAGCAATGCGCGGCCATCGTTGCCGCGGCGCTGGATTTGCGGCAGGACATTTTCGCCGTGGACGTCTCAAACGTGCTGCGGGCCGGCACCAATGCCATTCAGGCGGGGCTGGACGCCGTGGCGGCCGGGCGGGCCAGCCAGGCGCTGGTGGTCGTCGCAGACAGCCGGCAGGGGCCGCCCAGAGGCGAAACGGAACGCGCGTCCGGGGATGGAGCGGCGGCTTTTGTCATTGCGGACCATGGCGTGATCGCGGAGCACGTCGGCAGCCACTCCGTCACCGACAATATGCTGGATATGTGGCGGACGCCTGGGGACGCCTTCGTGCGAACGTGGGAAGACCGTTTCGCCACCGAAGAGGGGATCGAGCGCATCGTACCTGAGGCGCTCAGCGCCTATTGCCAACGTACCGGCATCAGCCCGACCGACGTGTCGAAAATTGCGTTGTACGCTCCCGATGCCAGGCGGCACGCGCGGTTGGCCCGGCAATTGGGTTTCGGGGAAGAGCAGATACAGGAACCGTTGTTCGGCGCCGTCGGAAATGCGGGAGCAGCCTTTGTTCCGATGCTGTTGGCGGCGGCGCTGGAAACGGCCGCCCCGGGAGATTTGCTGCTGGGAGTTTCCTATGGCGACGGCAGCGACGTGCTCGGCTTTAGGGGCGCGCCCGCCATGACTGGCGCAGCGAAGCCGGCCATGGGGGTGTCCGGATGGATGGCGGCGAAAAAGGTATTGGGGAGCTACGAAACCTACGCTCGCTGGCGTGAGGTCTGGACGCTTGACGATGCGTCGCGCCGACCGGCGCCCGCTTCGCCCTCCGTGTCCGCGCTGTGGCGCGAAGGCGACAAGAACGTTAGGTTATACGCCGCGCGTTGCCGGGCCTGTGGCTACGTGCAATATCCGGCCCAACGAGTGTGCGTTGAATGCCGCCGCGTTGACGACAGCGAGCCGGTGCGGCTCAGCGAAAAGGCGGCGGAGGTCTTCACCTACTCAATGGACTACATCGCCGGCGCCGTGGATACGCCGTTGGTGGTCACGGTGGTGGATTTTGAGGGCGGCGGTCGCGTGTTGTGCATGATGACCGACCGGGAACTGGACGAAGTGCGCGTGGGGATGCCCGTGGAGATGAGCTTCCGCAAGCTGCGGGTGGTGAATGGGATCCACAACTACTATTGGAAAGCCGTACCCAGGCGGACGCCGGTCTTCGCGGCAATGGCCTCGTAAGTCTTGAGGGCTGAGTATGGCGGAGCAGTTCACCATCGTTGACCATTGGATCCCCATACGGGGACTCTGGAATAGGGAACCTGATGATTTCATGACTTACAAGGGAACGGGGGCGGATGCCGGTCCGTCCACGGACCTGCCGGATCCCCACGGAATTGCATTGAGCAGCATCCGGTTCAACAATGGCCGCATCAGGACAACGATCAACCTGTCTTCCGATGCCGACGCCGGGCGCATCCTGGTGGGCTTCAGTGGGCGGAACTCCTGGCACGTTGCCGCCGGGATCGGTGGCGGCGAAGAAGCCTATGTTATCGAAGAGTTCGACCCGCGTACCCGGTGGAGACGACTGGCAGACGCTGGCAGGATGGCCAACCTGGAGCTCAACAGTCCCCACCCGGTTGAAGTAGAATTGAAATGTCAGCGGTTGAAACTAACGGTAGGCAGCATCAAAGTACTGGATCATATTTTGAGCCAACCCGTGGAGCCGGAACAGGTCGCCATATATGCTTCGGGCGCTAACCCGGTGCGTTTCGGGCCAGTTGAAGTTGCTCCCCAAGCCCGCACCGCTTTCGTCGTCATGCAGTTCACCTCGCCCTTTGACGAATTGTTTGAAGACGTAATCCGCCCGGTTTGCGCCGAGTCAGGAATCCAAGCGTATCGCGCTTCCGACATCTACCGCCCTGGCATTGTATTACAGAGCATTATCCAGGGATTGGCTGAATCCAGCATAATTATTGCCGAGATTACGCCGGTCAACCCCAACGTGTTCTATGAGTTGGGATACGCCCACGGTTTGCGGAAACCGGTGATTCTGCTAGCGGAACGAGACACTTCACTGCCTTTTGACATAAGCGGGTATCGCGTCATCTTCTATGAGAATGCAATACGGGGCAAGAGCAGCCTGGAAGCCGACCTGCGCTTGCATCTGGCGAACATATTCGGCTAATCCGGCGAGAACGCAAAGGAGTTTGCTATGAGTGGAATACGAGACCGGGTTGCCGTCGTCGGGATGGGTTGTACCCGCTTTGGTGAGCGCTGGGACGCTTCGGCCGCCGACCTCATGGTGGAGGCGGCGTATGAAGCCTACGAGGATGCCGGGCTGGACAGCACCGACATCCAGGCCGCCTGGCTGGGCACGGTGAGCAGCTTCCGCACCGGCCAGCCCCTGGCTGAAGCGCTGAAGCTGGACTACATTCCCATCACCCGGGTGGAGAATGCCTGCGCCACCGCTACCGACGCCTTCCGCAACGCTTGCTACGCGGTGGCTGCCGGCGTTTACGACATCGTGCTGGCCATGGGCGTGGAGAAGCTTAAGGACAGCGGCTTTTCCGGCCTGGCCATCGCCGCCGGTCCAGGTTCCGACGTGGAGCCGCCCACGCCGCCGCCGTCGCAATTCGCCATGGCGGCCACCCGCTATTTCCATCATTACGGCATCGATTACGACGATGGAAAACGAACGCTGGCGCAGATCGCGTCTAAGAACCACCACAACGGCACGTTGAATTCCAAAGCCCACTTCCAGCGGGAAGTGAGTGAGGACCAGATCATCAACGCGCCGATGATTGCCTGGCCCCTGGGCTTGTACGACTGCTGCGGAGTCAGCGACGGAGCGGCGGCGGCCATCATCACCACGCCGGAAATTGCCCGTACCCTGCGCGATGACTACATCCTGGTCAAGGGGTTGGGGCTGGCCGTGGGCGCTTTCGGCGTGCTGCGCAACGATTGGGATTTCACTTATTTCCCGGAAACCGTGCGAGCCAGCCAGGCCGCCTATGAAGAGGCCGGCATCTCCGACCCCCGCGCCGAAATCGATATGGCGATGGTGCACGACTGCTTCACGATCACCGAATTGATCATTATGGAAGATCTGGGTTTCAGCCCGCGGGGGCAGGCCAGCGCCGATGTTGCCGACGGCGCGTTCTCCCTGGAAGGGGACCTGCCGGTCAACACCGACGGGGGTCTCAAATGCTTTGGGCACCCCATCGGGGCCAGCGGCATCCGGATGATTTACGAGGTGTACAAGCAGATGCAGGGCAAGGCCGGCGGGCGGCAATTGCAGAAAGCCGACCTGGGGATTACTCACAACCTGGGTGGACGGCCCGGCTCGTTCACCTGCTCCGTGGCGGTGTTCGGGAGGCCCGACTGATTACCCGCTGACGGTGCAGCAGCCACTTTCGGGGCGGCCCGTTGGGGTCGCCCAATTTTTTGAAATTACCCAAACTCGCAGACGGCGTTATATGCGACAAAACGGACGGCATTGCTATAAATACCTGCGATGCCGACAAACGTTAACGAAACCCAGGCGCTGGTGCAGGTCTCAGGCCGCGGCACGCGGGTCAATTTCAAAATTGACGACGGCGTGCCGGTAGAGACGGCCTGCCATGCCCTGTTGGAGCACCTGAACCGCAACAAAAACCTCTACTCCGGCGGGGAGGTGGTGGTTGACATCGGCCGGCGCGTGCTGCGCGAAGACCACCGGTCCGAAATCAGGCGGGTAATCGAATCAAAATCGGGCCTCACCGTGAAGCAATTCCGGTGCGAACCGGACATCCTGGAACGGGAAAGGCAGCGCATCACCGACTTGCTTGAAGCGCAGAACATTGCCCGCCGCCCGGTTAGCAACGGAGAGGCTCCCGGCGGCAACGGGGAGGACGCCGCGGAAACGCAATCCGTCGGCGATGACGGCCAAACCGTCAATGAGATCCTCGTGGGCGGTATTGTGCCAGGCGGCGAGCGGTACGGGGCGCCGGGATTGATAGTGCGGGGGACGTGCCGAGCCGGGGAGGTGATCGATGTTGCCGGGAATCTGGTGATATTAGGGAACGTCAACCCCGGAGCGCTGGTCAGAGCCGGGGGCGACATTTTGGTGTTTGGGGAACTCCGGGGCCAAGCCCACGCGGGAGCATCCGGCGACGCTACTGCCACCATCGTAGCGATGTCCATAGCCCAGCCCAGCCTGCGGATAGCCGGGTATGCGTGGCGCGACGACGAATCACCGCCTAACTTCGGGCATCGTGGCCCGGACCGCAACGTCGCCGTCATCGCCCGAGTCAGGAACGGTTCGGTCCACCTGGCGCCGTATCGCAAAAATTATGCACTGGACCACGGAGGAAACCCCCATGAGCGGTAAGACCATAGTCATGACGTCCGGCAAAGGGGGCGTGGGCAAGACTACGGCCACCGCCAACGTGGGCGCCGCTCTCGCCTTGCGATCCAATCGCGTCGCGGTGGTGGACACGGACATAGGGCTGCGCAATCTGGACGTGGTGATGGGGTTGGAAAACCGGATCGTATATGACCTGGTGGACGTGGTGGAGGGCCGCTGCCGAATGGAACAGGCCCTGATCAAGGACAAGCACGCCGGCGAGTTGTACCTCATTGCGGCGGCCCAGACCAGGGACAAAGACTGCATCACCGGGGAGCAGTTGACCGGCCTCTGTCGCCGGTTGGAGGACAATTTCGATTACGTCATTGTGGATTGCCCGGCCGGGATCGAACAGGGATTCAAGAACGCTATCTCCGCCGCTCAGGAAGCGCTGGTGGTCACCACCCCGGAAGTATCGGCCATCCGGGACGCCGACCGAGTGATTGGGCTATTGCACGCGAGCAACGTTCGGGACGCCAGGCTCATCATCAACCGCATCAAGCCGGAGATGGTGCGACAGGGCAACATGATGGACGCCTCGGACGTGCTGGAGATGCTGGCGGTGGATGCCATTGGCCTGGTGCCGTCCGACGACCGGGTTATCACCGCCACCAATAACGGGACGCCGGTGGTGTATGACCCAACGTCTCCGTCCGGCCGGGAATTCGTCCGCATAGCGGCGCGGATAGACGGGGATTACATACCGATAATCGACCCTGTCGAGGAACAGCCCACATCCATAATGGACAAGGTTCGCAACCTGATGGGCATTAACCGGAGAACGTCGGCTCATGTTTGATCTGCTGCTCAGAAAGCGAGGCCGGCGCGACAACACTCCCCGTCAGGTGGCGAAGGAACGCCTCCAGTCGGCGATCCGGCGGGACCGGATGGAAGTGGCGTCACCTGAGCTGTCGGCGCTGCGGGACCGGATGCTTTACACCATTGGCGAGCACCTGCCGGTAGCGCCCGAGTTCACCGAATTCGGTTTGCGACGGGAAGGGGACGAGGTGTTCCTGGTATCCCGGGTGCGCCTGCAAAACCATCGCCGATAATGGGCAGCGTTCCGTTTCAGGCCGACGAGATTGCCACGCTCCGCGGGCAATGACCAAGCGGGCACGCGCGAGGCGCCGGGACTGAGGCGGGCGCCCGACCGCGGTCGGACGCCCGTGTACTTGGGTCGATAGTTCAGCGTTTGCCGCCCCGGCTAGCCGCCTTCCAGTTCCCGCAGGGCGGAGGCCACCCCCACCCAGCGGGTCATGCCGGAGTCGGCGTAGCCCTGGGCATCCGCCGCCGTCAGCGTCGTGTCGGATACCGTCTCCCCGAAGGCCAAGAGCGCCCGGTCCCAGCGGTCCGTGTGGGCTTTTTCGCTGACCCACTGGGGATCGTTGCGCCACTGGTACATCTTGGCGATTAGCGCCGCATACTCTCCGGCCCGTTGAAGTTAATCTCCATGGGCTCGGTGGTCCACTCCGTAGCGCCGCCGGCCTGGACGTGCAGGGACCGAGACCCTTCTTCGTACCAGATGTCGGAGTTGGGTAGCTTGTCGCCGAGCATGGAGTATCCGGTGTAGGCTTTCTGCGGCTGAACGCCGTCGGCCCGGGGGCTTGAGGCTGACCCGCCATTGCGGAATGTCGATGGGGCGGATTTGATTCTTGTGCCCGTATATTTCCATGGTCGAGTATCCGGGGCCGTATGCTTTCGCCGTACCCTGTATATGCCGGAACTTCAGAGACCCGATCCAGGTGGTTTCGCCGGTGGAAAGGTCGGTAAGCCACAACCCGAACCAGGTTCCGTCGGGGTCTGTACCGTCTGGAGCCGGTCGGGCCCGGTAGTCTCCGACACCCCAGTCATAGGAGCGGCGCACGCCGATGAAGTCTCCTTCGTGGCCGGACGATTGGACCCAGCCTTCAGAATCGGAGTACCTGGCGAAGTTCAGGTTCCGGGTCTCCCACCTGGAGAAGATGGCGCCCTTCCCCTTCCCCTTCCCCTGGACGTCGGTCTGGATCCCAAAGTAGAACGGGTCTCCGGAGATTTTGCCGTAGCTGAGCATCAGGTAAAGGGCATACTCGTCTGAAAAATCCCCCACACCTGAAGCTAGGCTTTACGCAATTCAAGCCGCGTAAGCGAGGGAATCCACCATTCGGTGGTACAGGGTGACGGGAAGTTCTCGTACATCAGGGTCGCCGGCTGACAGTGATAAACCC
>DAOUJY010000130.1:0-55700 GCA_034421995.1 Dehalococcoidia bacterium
ATCGCCACCCACGAAATCTGGGGCGAGACCCTGGACGCCATCGCCGGACTCACCGAGACCCACGCCATCACCCTGGTCTTCGTCAACACCCGCCGCCTGGTGGAGCGGGTGGCCCACCAGCTTTCGTCCCGCCTGGGAGAAGAAGCGGTCGTCGCCCACCACGGCAGCCTGTCCCGGGCCACCCGGTGGGACGCCGAGCAGAAGCTGAAAAACGGGCAGGTCAAGGTCTGTGTCGCCACCGCCTCGCTGGAACTGGGCATCGACATCGGCGAGATAGACCTGGTCTGCCAGATCGGCTCGCCGCGCTCCATCGGGTTGCTGGTGCAGCGGGTGGGCCGGTCCGGACACACCGTGGGCGGCGTGCCCAAGGGCAAGCTGTTCCCCCTCACCAGGGATGAGATGCTGGAGTGCGCCGCGCTGTCCCGGGCGCTGCTGCAAGGCAACCTGGACACCTTTGCCATCCCGCAATGGCCGCTGGACGTGATGGCCCAGCAGATGGTGGCCGCCTGCGCCTCCGAAGACTGGGACGAGGACGAGTTGTTCAACCTGTGCCGGCGGGCCTATCCGTACCGTGACCTGCCCCGGGACCGGTTCGACCAGGTGGTCGGGTCCCTTTCCCAGGGGTTCGCCCCCCGCCTGGGACGGAACGGCGCCCATTTGCACCGGGACGGCATCAACCACCAGCTGAAAGGACGCCGGGGCGCCCGCCTCGCCGCCCTGACCAGCGGCGGCGCCATTCCCGACAACGCCGACTACGACGTGGTGGCCGACCCGGACGGCACTTTCGTCGGCACCGTCAACGAGGACTTCGCCATCGAGAGCATGGCCGGCGACATCTTCCTGCTGGGCAACACTCCCTGGAAAGTCCGCCGGGTGGAAAGCGGACGGATTCGGGTCGAAGACGCCCAGGGCAACCTGCCGACCATCCCCTTCTGGCTGGGCGAAGCCCCGGGCCGCACCTGGGAACTCTCCGACGAAATTACGCAACTCCGGGACGGCATCGACCGGCTTCTCGACAATCCGCAGCACGCCGAGGCGTGGCTGGTGTCCGAGGCCGGCATGTCGCCTGAGGTGGCCCGCCAGCTGGTGGCCTATCTCATCGAAGGAAAGCGGGTCCTGGGCGTGGTGCCCACCGCCAGCCGGGTGGTCGCCGAGCGGTTCTTCGACGAGAGCGGCGGTATGCAGTTGGTGATCCACGCCCCCTTCGGCGCGGCCATCAACCGGGCTTGGGGCATGGCCCTGCGGAAACGCATCTGCCGCACCTTTGACTTCGAGCTCCAGGCCACCGCCACCGACGACGGACTGAACTTCTCCCTGGGCCCCAGCATGGCCTTCCCCCTGGGCGACGTGTTCAACTACCTGTCGCCCAACACCGTGGAGGAAGTGCTGACGCAGGCCGTGTTCCAGGCCCCCTTGTACGGAACCCGCTGGCGCTGGAACGCTGGGCGCTTCCTGGCCCTGCTGCGGCACAGCGGCGGCAAGAAGGTGCCGGCGCCGCTGCAAAGGATGCGTTCCGATGACCTGCTGGCCGCCGTGTTCCCCGCCCAGGTGCAGTGCCAGGACAACGCCGAACCCGGCAACATCGAGCCGCCGGACCACCCCCTGGTGTTCGAGACCACCCGCGACTGCCTCACCGATGCCATGAGCCTGGAAGGTCTGAAGAGCGTACTGGCATCCATCCGCGCCGGGGAGATCGAAGTGTTCGCCAGGGACACCGTGCAGCCGTCGGTGTTCGCCCACCAGATTCTCAACGCCATGCCCTACGCCTTCCTGGACGACGCGCCCCTGGAAGAACGACGCGCCCGCGCCGTCTCCCTGCGCCGCGCTCTCCCCGAAGATGCCCGCGACCTGTCCGCCCTGGACCCGGACGCCATCCACGAAGAGTCGGCCTACGCCTGGCCGGCCATCCGCGACGCCGACGAGCTTCACGATGCCCTGCTGACGCTGGGGGTCGCTCCGCCGGATGAACTGGCGTCGCGCGCCGAGGCGGCTTCCCGGGAGAAACTCCTCGGATGGCTGGAAGACCTGGCCCAAGGGGCGCGGGCGCTGCGCATCACCCCATCGGAGGGAATGACGCTCTGGCTGGCCGCCGAACACGCCGCCCTGGTGTCCGCCGCCTACCCGGATGCGGCACTGGAAGGAAGGGCTAGCCTCCTGCCGCCGGCGGGCGGACGCGGCGGGGATGAAATCGAGCGGGAGGATGCGGTACTTCACCTGGTTCGGGGTTGGGCCGAGTGCTCGGGTCCCTTCACCGCCAGGGAGATGGCTGGATTACTCTGCCTGACAGTGTCCGATGTAGATACCGCCGTGGCCGGGCTGGAAAACGAGGGGCTGGTCCTGCGGGGCAGTTTCCGCTCCGGTGTTGACGAAGAAGAGTTTTGCGACCGGCGCATCCTCGCCCGCATCCACCGCGCCACCGTGGGCCGCCTGCGGCGGGAGATTGAGCCGGTTCCGCAATCTTCCTTCATGCGCTTCCTGTTCCGGTGGCAGCACGCGAGCGTTGGTTGGCAAACGGCCGGCGAGGGCGGACTGCTGGACGTCATCGACAAGCTCCAGGGGTTTGAGACTGCTGCTGCCGCGTGGGAGCCGGAGCTGCTGGCTCGCCGCGTTGCCGACTACGGCCCGGAGTTGCTGGACCGGCTGTGCACCGGCGGGGAGGTGGTTTGGGGACGTTTCTCCCGGGCGAACAGCGCCGCCTCCGGCATCGGCTCAAACCCGCGGGCTGCTCCTCTGACCCGCGCCTCCAGCATCACCTTATCCCTGCGCGAGTCCCTGGATTGGCTGTTGGACCCGGCCCCTGAGAGCGTCGACAATTTGAAAGGAGCGGGGGCGGAAATCCTCGAAATCCTGTCCACCCGGGGCGCCTGCTTCCAGGCCGACCTGATCGCTCGCACCCGACGCCTGCCGTCGGACGTGGAGGAAGCCCTGTGGACGCTGGCGGCCAACGGGCTGGTGACTTCGGACAGCATTGTCCCCCTCCGCGCCCGGATCAACGGGAAGCCAAACCGGGGCCGACCGGAGCGGAAACGCGCCAAAGCCGCCCGAGATCGCAGCCGTGGACCCGTTTCCGCGCGTACCAATCCCGGCAACAGCCAGCCCCCAGCGTCACACCGGCCCCAGTCGCAACGGGAATTCAGCGCCGGACGGTGGTCCCTGCTGGAGTCCATCGACCCAGTGGAAGACCCCCTGGAATCCAAAGCGATGCAACTGCTGCACCGATACGGCGTGGTTTTCCCGGAGCTGATGGCCAGGGAAAGGATGTCTCCCCGCTGGCGGGATTTGGCGCGGATCTACCGCCGTCTGGAGGCCCGGGGCGAGATCAGGGGCGGGCGGTTCGTGTCCGGTTTCGTCGGCGAGCAGTTCGCGCTGCCCGACGCCGTCACGGCCCTGCGGGAAGCCCACCGCGCTCCGGCCACCGGCGCCCTGGAAGTTGTTTCCGCCTGCGATCCGTTGAACCTGGTGGGCATCATTACGCCCGGGGAGCGGGTTCCGTCCCAGCCGGGGAACCGGGTCGTGTTCCGCGACGGCGTCCCGGTGGCGTCCCTGGAAAAGGGCACTGTCGTCAACCGCAGCAACGCCGATGCCGACGCCATGACTGCCGCCGTAGATCTACTCTACGGTCCCATCGGTCATTCCCCGGCGGAACAGCGTCGGCCTTTGGACACTTATCTGGAAAAGGGTTCAGTACAAGTGGCATGAAACGACGTGCCCGGGCGCCATCTCCCTTACCGTGGGGACCACAGTCGAACACGGTTCGATCACGAAGGGACAGCGGGGATGGAAGCGGCACCCTTCGGGCGGGTTCAGCGGCGAGGGCACCTCGCCGGTCAGAATCATTTCTTCCTGCTCGATGTCCGGGTGCGAGGGCAGGGCCGCGTTCATGAGCGCCTTGGTGTAGGGGTGGGAGGCGTTTTCAAACAGCTGTTTGGTCGGTCCAAATTCGACGATCTGCCCCAGGTACATCACGGCTACCCAATCGCACATATACCGGACCGTCGCCAGGTGGTGAGCGATGAGCAGGTAGCTCACGTTGTATTCCTGCTGGAGGTCTTTCAGCAGGTTCATTATCTGGGCGCGGATGGAAACGTCCAGAGCTGACACGGGTTCGTCAAGCACGATGACACGCGGCTCCACGGACAAGGCGCGGGCAATCGCCAGTCGTTGCCGCTGTCCTCCGCTGAACTCATGAGGATACAGATTGGCGTGATAAGGGCTCAACCCCACGTCTTCGAGCAGCTTGGAGACTCGGCCCTGCATTTCCCGGCGGCTGAGGTTGAGGTTGATCACCATGGGTTCGGCGATAAGGTCGCGGACGCGCATCCTGGGGTTCAACGAGCTCCAGGGGTCCTGGAAGACGGCCTGAACCGAACTCCGGTACGACCGGCGCTCATCCGCAGTGGCGTTTTGAATTTCCCGCCCCTGATACCGGATGGTTCCTTCGGTGGGTTCTTCAAGTTGCAGGAGCATTTTCGCCGTGGTGCTCTTGCCGCACCCGGACTCGCCCACGATGCCGAGGGTTTCACCGGCCCGGATCTGAAAGGATATGCCGTCCACCGCTTTAATCCAGCCGGTGACTTTGGAGATCAGAAGGCCCTTGGTGACCGGGAAGTATTTTTTCAGCCCCTCCGCTTCCAGCAGTACCTCGTTTCCGGTATCCGTCATCGGCCGGGCGTCCAGAGTAGTGGTGGTCATTCGAGCCTCCAGCAAGCCGCGTAGTGGCTATCCGTTACCTTGAACTCGGACGGATAGACCTGAGAGCACTTGTCCATCGCGTACTGACACCTTGGAGCGAAGGGGCAGCCGGGCGGCAGGTCGTGGAGCGTCGGCGGCTGGCCCTCAATGGAATACAGCCGGTCCACGTCCTCTTCGAGCTTGGGAACGGATGACAACAGCGCTTCGGTATAGGGATGGGAGGGGTTGTTGAATATGTCCCGAACGTCGCCCATCTCAACGATGCGTCCGGCATACATCACCGCCACGCGGTCGCACATCTTGGCGACGATACCGAAGTCGTGGGTGATGAAGATCAGCGCGATGTCCGACGCTTCCTGAAGTTCCTTCAGGAGTTTCAGGTACTGGGCCTGGATCGTCACGTCCAGCGATGTGGTCGGTTCGTCGGCGATCAGCACCATCGGTTCGCAGGATATGCCGATGGCACCCACCACACGTTGACGCATACCGCCGCTCATTTGGTGAGGATAGTCGCGCACCCGGGTTTCCGCCGCCGGTATGTTGACCTTCCGCAGGACGTCCAGCACCTGCTGCACCACGGTGCGTTTGGGGATGTCCTGGTGGATCTTGATGGCCTCGCCCACCTGGTTGCCAATGGAAAATACCGGATTCAGGGACGTCATCGGGTCCTGGATGATGAGAGCGATCTGGCTTCCCCGAACGGAGCTCATCTCTCTATCGGACAGCTGAACCAGGTCCTGACCTTCCAGCAGGATCCGGCCGTCCACGATTTGCCCGGGCGGGCTGGGGATCAACCGCATCAGTGACAGCATGGTCACCGATTTGCCGGACCCGGACTCGCCGACGATGCCCAGGGTTTCACCTTTCCTAAGGTCAAAACTCACGCCGTCAACGGCCTTGACCGTACCCCAGCGGGTTTCGAAGTAGGTTTTGAGACCTTCTACCTGCAATACCACAGGGTTTCCATTGACAGCCGTATTGGTACTCATGCTTTTGCCTGCCAGCTTCTTTTCGTCATTCCCGCTTTCGCGGGAAGGCAGTGGTCAATCTTGTTAATCACGTTTTCGATTCGTTCACCCTACGATTCTGGATTCCGGCTTGCGCCGGAATGACGGGTTTGTAACTTCAAGTGCGTAACCCCTATCAGGATTCCGGCTTGCGCGGGAATGACGAGAAACGCCAATAGGTCCTAGTTCAGTTGCCTGAGCCTGGGATCGAGCCGGTCCCGCAGCCAGTCGCCAAACAGGTTCATCGACAGCACCGTCAACATTATGGCCAGACCGGGCATTGTGGAAATCCACCAGGCGACTGCCAGGCGGTCCCGGCCGTCCGACACCATGGATCCCCACGCCGGCGTAGGTGGAGGAACTCCCGCGCCCAGGAAGCTGAGCGTGGATTCCAACAGGATCACGATGCCCACTTCCAAGGTTGCCAGCACAATCAGAGTATTGATCACCCCGGGAAAGATGTGGATGAACAGGATGCGCGGGGTCGATGCTCCGGCAACCTTGGCCAGGGCGACGAAGTCCATGGTTTTGAGTTGCAGCACCTCGCCGCGCACATTTCTCGCAAAACGGGGCCACACGGCAATGGCCAATACGGCCACGATGATCATGAAAGACTGGCCGAGGGCTAATACCAGCACCAGAGCCAGCAAAATGGTTGGTATCGCCAGCTTGATGTCCACCACCCTCATCAGCAGCTCGTCGATCCAGCCGCCGTACCAGCCCGCGGCGAGACCGCTGACCACGCCGATCCCCATGCCCACGCCCAGGGTTACGGCGGCGACGACCAGTGAAATGCGGGCGCCGAATATCACCCGGCTCAGCATATCGCGGCCCAAGTGGTCGGTTCCCAGGAGGAATTTGCTGTTGCCGCCTTCTTCCCACGACGGCGGGAGGTTGCGCTCGCGAAGACCGCCTCGCTCGGGGTCGTGGGGCGCGATGAGCGGGGCGAATACCCCGGTGAGGACGAAGATCGTCAGAATTAGCATGGGAATGAGCGGCCAACGCCGCAACTGCCAGGCTTTCCTGGCGATGCGAACCGGCACCGGCGCCGGCTGTACGACCAGAGTTGCTTCTGCTGCCACGATGCGCTCCTCCCCTATGCGTACCTGATCCGGGGATCAATGTAGGCGTACATTATGTCCACCAGCAGGGCCGCCGTCACGTACATCAACGTGAATACTATCACGACGGCCTGCAGCAGCGGATAATCGTTACCGGCCAGCGCCTGGATGGCCAATTGCCCCAGCCCGGGCCAGGCGAACACGGTTTCCACCACCAATGAGCCGGTTACCAGGCTGCCCAGGGTGATGCCCGCGAAGGTCAACACCGGGATCAGGGCATTACGCAAGGAATGTTTCCAGATCACGGCGTTGTTGGATACGCCCTTGGCTCGAGCCAGTTTGACGTATTCGGAGTCCATCACGTTCAACATGGCGGACCGCAGCAGCCGCAGGTTGGCTGCCGCGTAGAACCAGCCCAACGCCACGGCAGGCAGAACGATGCTGGCAATCTCCTGCCGACCATAGGGCGGCAGCCACTCCAACCGCACCGCAAACAGGAACACCAGCATCAGCCCCAACCAGAAGACGGGAGCCGATTGCCCCACCAAGGCGACGATCTTTCCCATCATGTCGAGGACGCTGCCCCGTTTCACCGCCGACAGGATGCCCAGGGGCACGCCCACTACGACGGAGAAGATGAAGGCGGCCAGACCCAATTGCAGTGTGGCGGGGATGCGCTCAATTATCACGTCCATTGAGGGCCGGCCCTCTTTGATGGACTCGCCGAAATCGCCCTTGAGCGCGCTGCCCAGGAATATCCCGTACTGATGGTAGTAGGGCTTGTCCAACCCCAGGGTCTCGGTGAGCCGGTCCCAGTCTTCCTGGGTGGAATAGTCGTCCAGATAGATATGCCTGGGGTCGCCCGCCGCCCGGCTCATCACGAAGATGATGAGCGAAACGGCCAGCAACGTCAGCAGCGCGAGCAGGATGCGCCGCAACAGATACCGCTGCATATTTCACTCCCTCACAAAGGCGTTTTCCCATCCCACGGTGGTGGCGATCAGCGACGCTGGGCCTCCCCTGCCGGGCCGGTGACCCGGGGTTTGGACGAAGCCCACCGTCCGAACCCTCCTTCATAAACGATGTTGAACACAAGCGCGATACAGTTTGGCACCAGCGCAGCGCCCAGGACGATGTAGGTTCTGGGCCTGAGAAAATATCCGCACACCCCCACGCACCTGGCGTCCTCGATGGCGGAGATCCAGTCTCCGACCTGGAAACCCGCCCAGCCGCCGCCGGCGCCCAACACAGACAAGACCAGGCCCACGGCCAGCAATATCGTCCAGTGCGGGATGGCGTCGATCCTCAGCATCATCGCACCCGCCCCAATACCGGCGCCGACCCCGGCGCCGATCATCAGCAGGGTGAGCAGGCTGTTCAGGCCCGATACTCCGAAGAATACCGCCATGGCCGATGCAACCGCCATCCCGATAACCCCCAGCACTCCCGCCAGCGGCAACCCGAACAGCGTCCGCATCACAACCGAGATTCCAGGTTTACGCCACACCATATCAAAGTCGCCTGCTCAACCTGCTTGCCGCCTGATTGCTATCTGGACCGAATGAACTCGTAACCGTTGATGTTGCGAATGTCCCGATAGCGCACGCCCTCCGGCCAGGGTTGGATGTTGGGACCCACCGGCCAAACCACGTCGAAGCTGTAGAGGCCCACCGCAGTGAGAGCATTGTCAAACAGGAACGTGGCAATTTCAATGGCCAGCTCCCGCCGCTTTTCCTTGTTCACCTCGGCCATGTGCTGTGGGATCATTTCGTCCAGCCAAGGGTGTTCCACGCCCCGGTTCCAAACCGCTTGGTGGTCGCGCTTGGAGAGCATACCGGAGTACCCTTGACCCGGTTCCAGCCGGATGCTGCCGGCGTGGCAGGTGGAGCCCTGGTAGTTGCGGGCAATCAGGCTGGGCCGCAGCGCCGAGTAGGGAAGGTTCTGGAACTTGACGTCCACGCCGATGTCCTCCCACATGGTTGCAATGGCTTCGCAGGCTTCCACTTCCACCGGCGCGCCCCGCAACGAGGGAGTGAGGGTTATGCTGATCCCGTCCGGGTAACCGGCTTCGGCCAAAAGCTGCTTGGCCTTCTCCGGGTTGAATTCCCACCGCATTTCCGGGGGCAGCCAGGTGTCCTCGTACCGGCCGAAGTCCCACAGCACCGCCGGGCTGCCGTAGCCATGCAACAGGGTATCGACAATCGCCTGCCGGTCAATGGCGATGGAAAGGGCGTTGCGCACTTTGGCGGCGTTCTTCCATTCCTCCGAGTCCAGATCCGGGTTGGCTGACACCCAGGGCAGATCCGGATCATATCCGGGCTGCTGGTCGTCGGTGCCGATGCCGACGTAGTACTGGCCGTAGAAGGTTACCGCGGCCTCGCCGCCTCCGGGGAGGCGCATCAGCTCGGCTCCATCTACCTCTTCAATCAAGGACAGCGAGTCGAAGGCGATTTGGGTGGTATCCAAGTTGCCGGTCTGGAAGCCCGCCACGCGGGAGGATTCCTCGGGGATTTCGCGGAAAACCAACTCGGCGAAGTGGGGGGTCTTGCGCCAGTGGTCTTCAACGGCCGCCATGCGCCAGAACTCGCCGGTGCGGGCTTCCACCAACTCCCAGGAGCCCGTGGCCGCGATGTCGATGCTGGCATCTTCGGCGCCCAACTCTTCGGTCTGACGCTTGCTGACAATCCAGGTGGCGGACCCCGCCGGGCTGGTCAGCATCTCGTTGACGGGGACTTCCGACCAGGGCGTGCCGGTATTGATCTCAAGGGTGTAATCGTCCACGACCTTGGCGTGTCCTTCTTCAGCCACGAACACGCCTCGGATATTGGACGCCCGCGGGTGTTTGGCGCTGTCGGCGAATTGCTGCATGCTCCAGAGGACGTCTTCAGCGACCATTTCGCCGTAGCCCTTGTGGAACTGCACGCCTTCCTCCAGGTAGAAGGTCCAGGTTAAGGCATCCTCGGAAACCTCCCACTCCCTGGCCAGCATTGGCACCACTTCCAGATCACTGTTGACGGTGAACAGCGACTCCGTGATGGGAGCGGTGCTCATGACATAGATCTGGGGGTTGCCGGCGAGGTTGGGATGCCCGATGAATGGCCCCAACTCTTTCTGTCCGCCGGTCAGGATCCCCTCAGGCTTCTCAATCACAACGGCGGCGGGCGCTTCCGGAGTCGGAGCAACGGTCGCGATGGGGACTTTGGTGGGGCCGGCTGTTGCTTGCGGGGCGGCCTGCTGCCCGGATTGCTGTTGTCCGGAGGCCTGCTGCTGACTGGCCGGTTGCTGGGCGGGGGCCTGCTGTTGCGGGGCCGGTTGCTGTTGCGCGGCCGCTGGCTGCGCTTGGTCCGTTGACGGCGCCTCCGTGGGGGACGCGCCGCCGCAGGCAACCACCAGCGCCAGCAACAATGGCAGCGCCAGCAGGCTTATCGTGGTGGGAATTCCGGGAAAACGCGGCATGTTAACCTCGAAGTTGTTGGTGGATTTTGGATATCGTCACTGTTACTGTCGAGGGCGAATGTACTCGTAACCGTTGATCTGGCGGACGTCGGTAGTGCGGACGTGCTCGAGCCAGGGTTCTATGCGAGGCCCCACGGGCCAAACGGCGTCAATGGTGTAGTAGTTGATATCGGTTAGCACATGGTCGAACAGCCACTGTCCGATTTCCCGTTCCAGGGCTTCGCGCTCCGCCGGGTCAACAGCGGCCTGGGCCTCCAGCATTTTATCCTCAGACCACTGGTGCTCCAGTCCGCGGTTGAAGGGGTTCTCGCTGATGTAGCTGCCATATCCGGTGGCGGGGGTGGGTGGTGGGGTACCGGCGTGGCAGGTGGCGCCCTGGTAGGTGCGTCCCACCAGTTGGGGTCGCAGGGTCGTGTAGGGCACCCGCTGGAAGTCCACGTCCAATCCGATGTCGTGCCACATCTGGGCGATGGCCTCACACCCTTCCACCTCGGCCGGCGCGCCGCGCAGGGACGGGGTCAGGGTTATGCTGAACCCGTCCGGGTAACCGGCCTCTGCCAGCAGTTCCCGGGCGCGGTCCGGGTTGAACTCCCAGTCCCTTCCGTCCAGGTAGTGTTCGAAGCCGGAGTAGTTTCTCATGGACGTCTCGATGTGCCCGTAGCCCGACAGAATGGTGTCAACCAGGCCCTGCCGGTCGATGGCGGTAACCATAGCCAGGCGGACCTTGCGGGCCTGTTCCCATTCCGGCGAGGTGAAGTCATCGGTGGGAGAAACCCAGGGCAGTTCGGGGTCGTACCCCGGCCGGGTTTCCACACCCTCAACGGGGTACCAGTTGCCATAGATGCGCAGGCCCATTTCTATCGCGTTGGGCACGGTCAGCAGCTTGGCGCCCTCCACTTCCAGAACGGCAGGAATGGTGTCGAAGGACATCAGGAAGGTATCCAGATTTCCCGTCTGAAAGCCGGCCACGCGGGAGGCTTCCTCGGGGATCTCCCACATGATGAACTCGGCGAAGGCGGGAGTGTGGCGCCAGTGGTCCCGCACCGCCGACATCTTCCAGAATTCGCCGGTGCGATGATCCGCGATTTCCCAAGGGCCGGTGGCAGCCATATCCATGCTGGCGGCTTCCACGCCCAACTCGTCGGTCTGTTTCTTGCTGGCGATGAAGGTGGAACCGCCGCCCGGGGTCATAAACCATTGCCGCGCGATTACCTCCACAAAAGGCTCGCCAGTGTGGACCTTGAAGGTATAGTCGTCGATGATCTCGGAACCGGGCCGCTCTTCCCAGAAGTTGGCCAACTGACCGGCCCGGGGGTGCTTGCTCAATCCCCATTGGCGCATGGACCAGACCACGTCTTCCGACGTCATCTCCCCGTATCCCTTGTGAAACTGGACGCCTTCGTTCAGCTCGAAGGTCCAGGTGAGGAAGTCCTCGGAGACTTCCCATGACTTGGCCAGGAGGCCGCTGACTTCGCGGTTGATGTCCTTCTGCAGCAACCCCTCACCGATGGGGGCGGTGCCGTGGACGAAAATCTGCGGGTTGCCCAAGTTGCTGGGGTGCAGGAAGAAGGGACCCATCTCTTTCAGACCGGTGTTCAGCGTGCCCATGGGTTCCGCGGCCATGGTAGCGCTCCCAGAGGCGGCCACTTGGGGCACGGCGGTAGGCGCGGCCTGGGCGGGAGCCGTTTGACCGGAAGTCTGACCAGACGTCTGTCCGGAAGTCTGGCCCGCAGCACCCGCCTGGGCGGGAGCAGACAGGGCTGGCGCCGACTGGACAGCAGCCGACGGTTCGGTAGGAGCCGGTTGCGCTGGCGCCGACTGCTGAGCGGCCGGCTGTTGTTGGGCGGCGGCGGGCTGCTGGGCCGGCGTTTCCGTTTCGCCGGCCGTGCCGCACGCGATGATCGGGGTCAAAAGCAAGGTCGCGATCACCAAAGGAATTAAGCTTTGGCGGCTGATCTTGAACCAACTCATCGGGCCACCTCCTGGCAGCGTTGCGTTACGAAGGAACCGCTAGTAGCGCCTGACGCTTGACGTACTGTAACCGACTGAACCGTTCTGATTTCGCTGGGAACATCTCGGCCTATGCCGACGTGTAAGTCGGTGGCGTAGTCTATCCAACGGTTTCAGCCATGTCAATATACGGAATAATAATTATCATTCTCCGCTATTATTTCTGCGAGTGATGCTATACCATGCGCGTCGAGGCAACTTCGGTTGGCCGGATGAGCTAACCCAGAAGGCCAAGGAAGTCCGCCGCGTCGTCAACCGCGACGCTAGCGGGAAGAATGAGGCGTGGCGCCCCGCCTTCGCGGGTGCGGGGCAAACGCGCCGGGTCAGTAAGTCAGCGCGTCCGCCGTGCCTTCGGGCAGTTCTACGTCCAGGGCCTGCAGGGTGTGGGCGAGGCCGTGGTAGTAGGCGACGACCACCAGCAGGTCAACGATACCGGCGTCGCCGATGATGCCGCGGAGGGCTTCAAAGGTGCTGTCGGAGACGCGGTGCTGGCGCAATAGCTCGATGACGAAGCCGGACACGGCGGCGTCGTCTCCCGACAGGCCGTTGGGAGCGCGGTACTCGTGGATGGCGGTGATCTCCGCATCGCCTAGGCCGGCGTTGCGGGCGGCCGGCTGGTTGACAGTCCAGACGTAGTGGCCGCAGGCTTCACGGGCCGCCGTCAGGACGGCGACGGCTTTGACGCGCGGCGGCAGCGGAGTTTCAAAACGGACGTAGCCGCCCAGGTGGGCGAAGTTGCCGGCGGCCTGGGGGTTGTTGAGAATGGCGGCATAGTTGCGCTGCACGCCGCCGCGAGAGGATTCGATCTCGTCCCACACCGCCTGTCCGGCGGCGTCCATGCTGTCTCGGGTGGCGAAGGGTACGCGGGCCATGGTGTGTTGCCTCCTTGAGAGGGCCAAGGGAGAGGGCCAAAGGAGAAGGTCAAAGTTCGTCAGCCAAACACCCTGATTACGATGCCACCGACGATGATGGCGCCCATCAGTCCGATGACGGAGAAAAATAACCTTGTCAGGTTATTCTCCATCCTGCCCATGCGGTGTTCGATCCGGTTCAGGCGCTCGTTGTTCTCGCTGCGGTACAGCCGCTGCTCTTCAATGAACACCTGTATCGTGGCTTCCAACGCGGCCATACGCGCGCTCAGTTGGCTAATTTCATCGCGATACTGGCGTTGCTCCTCACGATACTGACGCTGCCCTTCAACGAGTTGTGTCATGGTGGCTTCAATACCGGCCAAGCGTTCTTCCACGCTGGTGGGAACTGCTGCCTGTGTTGTCATAGCTCCGCCTCTGTGTTATGGCCGGCAACGATAGTCAAACCACTGCCGGCCGTTGTATCCGTCCGGTTCGCCGAACTAGCCGCCGTTCTTTTCCCAGAGTTCTTCCAGGATGGCGCCGGGGGACATAGGCAGGTTGTCCATGCGGACGCCGATGGCGTCGTGGATGGCGTTGGCGATGGCGGCCATGGGGGGGACGATGGGCACCTCGCCGACGCCGCGCACGCCGTAGGGATGGCCGGGGTTGGCCTTCTCCACGATGACGGTGTCGATCA
This sequence comes from Dehalococcoidia bacterium, assembly GCA_034421995.1. Lineage (GTDB taxonomy): Bacteria > Chloroflexota > Dehalococcoidia > Lucifugimonadales > UBA3495 > Bin87. The sequence goes on from DAOUJY010000130.1 coordinate 13,775, forward strand.
TGGGCAGGTCCAGGCTGGTGGGCATCCGGTAGTCCAGGAAGCTGGAGTTGACCATGTCGCCGGAGTCGTTCATGAAGTACTCTTCGTTGAGCGCCCAGCCGATGCCCTGGACGGCGCCGCCCTGCATCTGGCCCTCCACGTAGCTGGGGTGGATGGCTTTGCCGGCGTCCTGGACGACGGTGTACCGCAGTACGTCCACCTTTCCGGTGTCAGGGTCGACTTCGACATCCACCAAGTGAGTGCCGAATGCGCCGCCCTCGCCGCCGGGGCTGACGCTCACCTGGGCGGAAACGGGTCCGCCGGTCCGCGCCAATTGCGAGGAGAGTTCCTTGAAGGACATCTGCAGGTCTTCGTCAGTGTTGTGCTGGAAGATGCCGTTGGACAGGTCAATCTCGTCGGCGTCTTTCTCCCAGATCTGGGCGGCCCGATCGATCATCTTGCGCTTGATTTCCTGGGCGCATTCGTAAGCCGCCCAACCGGTGGCGAAAGTGGTGCGGCTGCCGCCGGTCAGGAAGGTGTAGCCGACGGAGTCGGTGTCTCCAACACTGGGTCGCACGTCTTCGGCGGGAATGCCCAGAACCTCGGCGGCCTGCATGGCGATGGACGCGCGGGAGCCACCGATGTCCGTCGAACCCTCCACCAAACCGATGGTGCCATCGGCGTTGACGCTGATGCTGGCGCTGGACGCCAACCCGATGTTCATCCAGTAGCCGCTGGCTACCCCGCGACCACGATTGGGGCCGGACAGTTCCGACTTATAGTGATCGGTGTCTTTGGCTGCCTCAAGGGTTTCGACGTTGCCGATGACGCGGAACTGTGGCCCGTCCACCCGGCGGCTGCCTTCCTTGCTGGCGTTCTTCAGGCGGAACTCCAGCGGGTCCATGCCGCACTTGGCGGCCAGCTCGTCCACGACCTGCTCGCCGCCGAAGGCGGAAATCGGGGCGCCCGGAGCGCGGTAGGCGAAGGATCGCGGCTTGTTGGTGACCACGTCGTAGCCCTCAACCCGCTGATTCGCCAGGTCGTAGGGCGCGAACACGCACTGGGCTCCGGCGGTCACGGGTGAAGAGCCGGGGAATGCGCCGGCTTCGTAGATGAGGACCGCGTCGGCGGCGACCAGCGTGCCGTCGCTCTTGGCGCCCATCTTGATCTTGACATACGCGCCGGCGGTGGGGCCGGTGGCCTCAAAGGTATCGGTGCGGCTCATCTGCATCTTGACCGGCCGGCCGGTCTTTTTTGAGAGAAGCGCAGCCACCGGCTCCAGGTAGATCGGAATCTTGCCGCCGAAGCCGCCGCCGATCTCCATGGGCACGACTTTGATCTGGGATACCGGCAGTTCGAGCACGCCGGCCAGCGCGTCCCGGGCCACGAAGGCGCCCTGAGTGCTGGTCCAGACCGTCAGGTACCCATCTTCGTTCCAAAGCGCGGAGGCGTTCTGCGGCTCGATGTACCCCTGGTGGACGGTGCGGGTGTTGAACTCGCGCTCGATGACAAAGTCGGCCTCGGCGAACGCCGCTTCCACGTCGCCCTGCTCGTACACGAAGCGGTTCGAGACGTTGCTGTGCTTATCCGTCTCTTCGCCGAGCTCGGTGGTCGTGAGATCGTCGTGGAGCAGTTCGGCGTCGTCCTTCATGGCGTCCAGGACGTTGGTGCTGGCGCTCAGGACCTCGTATTCCACTTTGATCAGGCCGACTGCCTCCTCCGCCACGTGGGCCGAGTCAGCGGCAACCGCCGCGATGGGGTGGCCGCGGAACAGGGCCTTCGCTCCGGCGAGGACGTTGTCGCTGGCGGCGCGGGCCGACAGGGGCGGGTTGTCCTTGGCGGCAATGGGCAGGTCGGCGCCGGTTACCACGGCGCGAACTCCGGGCAAGGCCACGGCCGCCGCAGTGTCAATGGACTTGATGCGGGCGTGAGCATGGGGGCTCCTCAGCACCTTGCCGAAAAGCATTCCGCTCATCTCAAAATCGGCGCCGTATTTGGCGCGCCCGGTAACCTTGTCGGATCCGTCGTGGCGGATGGGCCGCGTACCCACGACCTGGTAACTGGTGTTGGAGAGCACGATGTTAGTCATAAATTGCCTCTCTACAGGTAATGCTTGGGGGCGATTTTAGCACAGCGGCGGCGTCCGCCCCAACCTGGGTTGATATAATCGCCGACCATGCTCGACTCCATGCTGACCTCCATCGTTGACTATCTCCGACAGCGCACGGCTTTTCCGGGCTGGGCGGTGGAGTTGTTGGTCTTCTTTGCGGTTTTCACGCTGGCGAGATTCGCCGCCGCGGTATGGAATGGTACAATTCTGGAAGGAGAGACTTTGAGGTAATCATTATGGTGCTTGCCAGAAAACGTATGCGTATTGAACGTGAAGAAGGCCGCGAAGAAGGCCGAGCTGAGGTTAGGGCTGAACTTGAACCCATAATCGAGGATTTGCAGGAACGTATCCGCCGACTGGAGAACGGCAGCGCCGAGCAGTCCCCAGACGCGCCGGCATCCTAATACCGGGCGCCGCGTGTCCTTCACGTCAGCGGCAGCGGCGGCTGCCAAAACTTTCCCGTGTCGTTGACGGTGATGGAGTCCACCCACTTGACCCAATCGTAGCCGCGCTTGTGCGGCTCAACCATGCGGGCCGGGAAGCCATGGCCGGCGGAGAGGGGCGCACCGTCCACACGGCTGGCCAACAGAGCACGTCCGGCTTCGTCCAGGGAGTAGCGACGGAAGTAGCCGGTGCGGGAGCGTATGGTGATGCTGCTGGCGCCGAGTTTGGGATCAGCCCGGGCCAGTAATTCGCTGACCGGGACCCCGATCCATTCACGGGTAGTGTGCCAGCCGCCGGTGCAATCCAGCGTGGCCGTTAGTTTGTGTTCCCAGCTTTGCAACTCGGCAAGATCAATCTCAAAGGGATGTGTCACGTGGCCGTCCACGCGCAGCCGCCAACTGTCCACGTCAATGTAGGGCGTCCGGTCGTTGAGCCACATGGTCACGGGAAAATCGGCGCCATCTTCGGGGTACGAGCCGGTGTAGCGACGGGTGGCCCCTGGCCCGGCGGCCAGCACGTTGGTCAACTCAGCAGTGCGCCACAGCATCAGGCCGGCCAGCGCCAACGCAACGACCCGCAGTGCGTGGCGGCGGTCAGCCAGATAGCGGGCGCGGAGGCTGATCCGATGGCGGAAGGTGTGCCAGAGCAGCAGGGGGATCAGCATCCAGGCCAAGTTCATGTGGATGGTGGTACCTGAAAATCCCATCCATTTGTAAGGTCCCAGATGGCTCCAGGCCAGGCCCAGGCCAACTACGATCAGCAGTCCGGTCAGCAGGACAACGGAGCTGACCATGGTTCCGCGAGCGACCCGCCAGTTGCGCCGGGTCCGCAGGGAGCCGAGAATGTTGCGGGATTTCCAGAGGAACAGGGCCAGAATGGCGAAGCCGAAGATGCGGTGCAGGTGCATCGCGCCGATCCATTCCGGATTGGAGTGGGTTAGGCCCAAATACCCGGTCAGCAGTTCGGCGACGAACAGGACAATCAGCGCGATGTTGGCCCAGGGGAAGCGCATAGGGAGTTTTCCCGCTGGGAGACGTCATTCCTGCTTTCGCTGGAATCCAGAAAGGCGACGCTTTGGTGAACGTGAACAGGGCGAAGATTCCTGGATACCGGCCCCGTATCAAGTGCGGGGTGACGTTCTTGCGCCGGTATGACGGATCTGGAATTTCGACGGCACACAACACTACCCCCCCTCGCCGGCCCGCAGCACCCGCTGCACTTCCAGCCGGTTGGTGACGAAGGCCAGCCAAATCACTGTGACCACGCTCACCACGGCCAGGACGGCGTAAGCCAGGGCCAGCATCCGCCAGTCGGTTTCGAAGGTCAGCGGCGGAGTGGCGCGGACGCCGCCCTCGGCCACTTCCAGCACCGGCAGCAGGGCAGCGCCGATCTGCGCTCCGGCCCACGTGCCTACCGCGACGCCGGCGACGACCACCACGGCGAGGTTGAACCATACCACGGCGTTGAGTTGCCCGCGACTGCTGCCCAGCGTGCGCAGCAGGGCGAACTCGGTCTGCCGCTCCCTGGTGTCCAGCCAGCAGTACAGGGCGATGCCGGTGGCGCTGGCCAGGGCGAGGGCCAGGAACATGATCACCAACAGTCCGCCCCAACCGGCGTTGGCAAGGGGTTCTTTCCCGCGCAGGGCGGCCTCTTCCTCGGCAACCATGATCTCCCCGCTGTTCACGCCCAACTGGGAGATCCGGCCGGCGGCGTCATCGGCGGCGGCCAATGCGGTGTCCAGGTCACCCGGGAGTATGTCCCGGTCCAGCCAAACCTCGCTGGCTCCTCCGAAAATCCGCCGGCTGTGGCGGTTGGCGTAGTCCACAAACTCGCCCAGGTCGGCAATCACGAAGGGCTGTGACCTGGGATCGACGGTGGGGAAGAATTCGGCCACCCCGGTGATGACCAGGGGCAACGCGAAGGTGGACATTCCCAGGCTAATTTCATCGCCTACCTCCGCGCCCGTGGCGTCCAGGATTTCGGGGCTGACCACTGCCGGGAGCGGAGGCGAGTTTTCGCCGGGCCGCAGGCCGGGCACTCCAATGCCGCCGGGCGCCCAACTGAACACCACTGAACCCGGCGCCCCCGGCCGGGCCACGTTGCGGCTGGTTTCCAGCGAATACAACCCCGGTCGCACATAGTCCTCGATGACGCTCCAACCCGCCGCGGAGGCAAAATCCGAGATCACCACGTCGCCCTGGGGCGTTTGGGCGGTCAGCCCATCCATGAACAACACACCCGGTCGGTCGGCGCTGGTGCGCCCCACGATTTGCAGGTTGATCAGGGTGTACGGAGGCACGTCCAGTCGGGGCCGGTCTTCGTCCTCGGTGCGGCGACCGGTGCGGCCCAAACGGAGCGAAATGTCTCCCTCCAGCCGCTCCCATTCGTGTCCGCTGACGTCGCCCATGCGGATGTCGTAATGCCGCCCGGCGCCGTCCTGCAAACGTGCTGCCACGGCGACCAGCCGGTCCTGAAGCCCGCCGGTGCGCGCCCACAGCGAAAGGCCGGTGATGTTCTCCGGCAACGGCAAGCCTTCCGGCGCGTCGGGGTTCGGGGCGATCAAGGCCATCAGTTCCGGCAGCGTATTGCCGTCGCCGAAATCCTCTCGCCACCAGGCCACGTCGGCGAGGCGATCCGATTCGACGGCCAGCACCGAAACCCGCTGGGAGCCGAATCCTTCGGTGAGCAAGCTGCCTTCGGTCCGCATCGCTTCGGCGCCTCCGGGCAGCATGTCAGACGCGCCGGTGAAGGCGCGGGCGATACGCCCGCCGTCGTGCTGTATGCGTATGTCAGCGCCAACGTCGTAGCGAACGCGATCGTCGGTGCTCTTGGTCAGCGTCGCGGAAAACGCGCTGCCCACCACGCCCAGAGCCGTTGCCAGCATGAGCAGCGCGACCAGGCTGCCCGGCGCGATGGGGTCCCGGGCGATGCGGCGCAGCCCCTGCACCAGCCAGCCCGGACCCACTGGACCGACGACCCGGGCCGACAGCCCCATGGCCAACGGGAATACGCGCATCACCAGCAGCCCCAGCGCGACCAGTCCCAATGCCGGACCCAGCAGCAGGGCGAAATCCACCTCCAGTTCCCGACCGCCCAGGCTGCGGGTCAGCACCGTGCCCCGATTGGAAATCTGCCACCAAAGGAATGCGATCACCGCCAGCGCGAGAAGGTCCAGGTAGTAGCGGTGAACGAAGGGGGTACGGGCCGGTCTGGCTCCGGACTGGCGAAACTCCACGATGCCCTTGCTGGCGGCGGCCAGGGTGGCCAGCGACAACACCACCACCGCCAGGGCTGCGCCGGCCGCGCCCATGCCGAAAGCCGGCCAGGATAACGACACCGGCGCGCCCGTGGACTCGGCGTCGAACACCAGCCCGCCCAATCCCCGGGCCAACAGGGGCGACAGCAGGGCGCCGGCCACCAGCGCAGGACCGGCCAGCAGGAATCCCTCCACCAGGGTCAGTATGCCGATTTGCACGGTGGTCGCGCCACGGCTTTTGAGCATGGCGATTTCGCTGGCCCGCGCCCGTATGACCATGCCGGCCGTGATGGTCAGGTAGTAGGCCAGAATGCCGGTGACCAGGAACACCATCAGGAACAGCGGGATGCGCGCCAGAAGAAGCTGCTCCTCGTGGTCTTCCAGAATTCGCGCCAGGCCGGTGGAGGTGCTTCCGTTGGGCAGGTGGTTGGCCACGTTGCGGCGGACCTGCTGCAGCGACTGTTGCAGCTCGTCAACCTGCTTCGCCGGGATACCTTCCCGGTCGGTCTGGAGGAACCAGGCCGAGCTGGTGTAGATGCCCGGATAACGACGTCCCACCTGCTGGCGCAGGGCATCCTCCGCCACGAACATAGGCACCAGGGTCCAGTCGTCGTCGTGATATGAAAGCAACTTTTGCCGGCGGTACCAGTATTCCTCGTCCGGGTCGGTCGGCTCGACCACGCCTACCAGCACGACCTGAGTGGTCGCCTGTCCGTCGCCGCCGGTGGCAGGGACGATACCGAAGCCCTCGCCCAAGGGGATGTCCAGGAACTCAAAGCCGGTCGAATCCACGGCGACTTCGATCACGACGTCGTCGGTGTTGCCGGTGCTGTCATCATAGCCGCCATCGGCCGGCAACTCCGGCCAACGGCCCTGCACCAGCGTGCCCTTGCCTTCCCGCAGGCCGGAGAGGTATTGCATCCGTCCCCGGGGACGCACGTCGTTGGGCAAATCCAGGTTGGGCCGGCCGGTGAAATAGAAGGTGGCCGTCTCCACCTGGAAAGATCGAGCGCCCACGGCGTCGCCCAGGGGAGGCAGCACGCGATAGTGAACGAACTGGCGACTGGTCAAATAACGGTCGCTGGCCGGCGTGGCCGTGCGTGGGTCATCGAGGTCGTTGAACACCCGGACCCAGATGTTCACATCGCTGGATTCGGCGTCGGCCAGGGCACGGCGCAGGGCCGTCTCCGCCAGCAGGTCGTTGAACACCACCGCGCTGGACAGCAGCACCACCGCCAGCGTAACGCCCAGCAGCACCGTAAGCTCGATGCGGAAGGACGACATCAGCCGCCGCCTGGCGAGGACGTAGCCGAGGTTGAGGATTGCGGTCATGGCGTGTGAAACTAGATCAGGCCGGATTGGACGGTTTCTCTAATCCGCCGGCGTGGTCTCCGTCCGCCGGGACCTCGTCCGTAGGTGAGCAACGGGGCAAACCGAGGGATTTCCGGCTGCGCGCCGTTCAACAGTTCCTCAATGGTCAGTATCTGCACTCGAGGGAAGCGGTGCTCTGGGAAATGTTCCGGTTCGTAGAAACCTGCTGCCGCCGCTTCCTCAATCATTGGACGAGTCGGCGGGTTCAGAGTGATGAACAACGCAATCTGCGCCCGTTCCCTTTCCAACGTTCCGCGCAAGTCGCGTATGTCCGTGACGCTGACGTTGCCGCTCTTGACCTGGATGATTGCCCGCTTGGCACGCCCGCTGTTGTCGTCAAAGAAGTTGATGTTGCCGTCGATGCCGGTATCAGGGCCACGGCGGCGTTCGTCACGGGCCGGCATGGCTTCTACCAAGCCCAAGGCCCAGAACTGGAATTGGTAGCGGCCATCGTGTTCGCTTTCGGTGGCCAATGCTCGCGCGCTAGCCAAGTCTTTGGGGTCGCCAATTACTTCGTAAGGACGAAGATTGTCGCCGAACCAGGTATGCAGGCGGTAGCGCATCAAGCTGACGGCGAGGTGGGTGATGTCAATGCCAATCCAACGGCGGTTGAAACGTTCAGCCACGGCGGTTGAGGTTCCGCAACCGCAGAACGGGTCCAGGATAACGTCTCCTTCGTTGCTGCTGGCAAGGATGATGCGCTCAAGCAGAGCTTCCGGTTTTTGGGTGGGATAGCCGAGACGTTCCGCGGAACGGGCACCCAGCGGCGGTATGTCGGTCCAGATATCCTGTATCGGTATGCCGGGCATTTCATCAAGGTAACGTTTGTAGCGCGGGACGGCCCCTGAGCGAGTTTGCACCACCCGACCGGCGCTAATAAACTCTTCCATCTGTTCCCGACTGTATCGCCACGCGCGGGTAATTCCCATCACTTCATACTCGGGATTGCCGCGCTCCGTTCCGCCGGGCCCGGTCATATCGCTAAGGGTATAGCGGCGACCGGTTTCAGGCTCAACAGCCCGGTAAAACTCATCAATATATTCCTGGTCGTATGGGCTATAGACTGGATTCCAAGTCCATTCATCGCTTTTAGTGGTGAAAAGGATGTTGTCCTGGATACGACCGTGCTGACGACGGCCTTGCCTGGTGTCGCTGTGGGCGCTGGTGCGTTTCCACACGATTTGCGTTTTGAAGTTGACGGCCCCAAAAGCGGCGTCCAGCAACAAGCGCAGGAAATGGCTGGCAGTAGGGTCGCAATGCAAATAGATGCTGCCGTCAGGTTTCAATACGCGGTGGAGTTCAGCCAGACGCGGGGCCATCATCGTCACGTAAGCCATCATGTGGCTTTGGCCGAGAAAACCGCGTAGCGACTGCATCAAGTCGGCCAGGGCCGGGGGGCCGCTGGTAACGACATCGCGATAAGCAGCCTCAGCCTGCAACCCCCAACGCCAAGTGTCGCGGAAAGCGGTAATCTGAGCCTCCGACTGCTGGCCACCGCGCTCTCGGAACATCACGTTGTAGTTGACGTTAGAGTTGAACGGCGGGTCAAGATAGATCAGGTCAACGCTCTCGTCGGCAATCTGCTCCCGCAAGATGGGCAGATTGTCGCCAAAATACAGCCGATTAGGGATTTGCGTGGTCATGGTAATTGCCGGGCGGACTGATGGCGGGATTATAGCAAAGGGCCTATGACCCCAATGTTGGTCGTATGCACCGTTACTCCGCCTCGCGCAGCACTTCCGGCGGGCGCAGCCGGGCGGCTACCGCGCCGGCCAGGGTTATGGCCGCGGCCGCTCCGATGACCAGGCAGAGGAACGTGGCGGCCAGCCACGGCCCCTGGGCTACGAATACGATTGGCGGGGTGACCGGACCGCCGGCCGCGTTGCCAGCCAGTTCGCCCAGGGTCCAGCGGGCCAGCGCCCAGCCGGAGAGGCCACCTACCACGATGCCCAAAACGGCAATGATGGCGCGTTCCAGGGCCAGTCCCGCGAATCGCTGCCAACGGGGCAGTCCCAGGGCGGCGCCCACCGACATATCCACCCGCTGCTCACGGACGGCCACTGCGGCGTGGGCGCATAACGCGAGACCCACCGCCAGCGCCAACGCGGCCAGTCCGATGCCGGTGAGCGCGTCCCACGCGCCGCCGGCCAACGGGTTACGGGTAGCCAGGTCCACCGCTCCATCCCGGTCGCGCAGGAACGAGAGGCGGTAGCCAACGTCCAGTATGGCGGCGGCGGCGGCTTCCCGGTCGGCGTCCTCGGCCAAGCCGAACCACCATTCATCGGGCGTGATGGTCTGGGCGCCGGGCGCCTGGGCCAGCCACGCTCGCAATTCGTGGACCGACACCACCAGGAAGGAGCGGCGGGAGTCCAGCGTCGGGTAGTGGTTCACCGTGCTGGTGACCTGGGCGGGCACGATGTATCCGTCAACGGTGAACCGCACGGGTTGGCCCGGCGTGAAACCCGGCCCGGCCAGGGCCGGCAACGGCAACGGCAACGGCGGGATCACGATGCCCCGGGGAGAGCGTCCCAAGGGTTCTTCCCAGATGATGGACAAGCCGTTGTCTCCGGTGCGTGCCGCCTCCGGGTTACGTTCGAGACGGTCGGTTACGTTGCCGCCCTGGGGGAGCGCCTCCCACGGGCCCACATCCTCAAATCCCTCCACGACTTCCTCTGACGCCGGCAGACCTGCACCATAGGCGGTGACGTCATCGAAAGACAGTCCTCCCGGCGGGGTACGGGCGAAGGAATCCCCCGACAGGAACACCGCCACCACCCGCCACCGGTCGTCGGCCAAAGCGGTGATGCTCTCCTCCGGGAATGACGCGATCAGTTCCTGCCACCCGTCGCCTCTCGATGCGTCACCCTGGAAGGGCGCCAGCGTCCCCAACTCCAGGTTGCGATAAAAACCTCGGTCGTTGCCGATGCGCATCCAGAGGCGGTAGGTAGGCAGCGGAACGGCTGAACCGAGGTTTTCGCCGTCATCGCGCCGGACCCAGATACCGACACGATCCGTACCTTCGGGCAAGGCGACGCCGGCCTCCAGGGGCGCCAGGGTGCGACGAAGGCGCGCCATCAGCGTATCCAGCGGCGCCGGCTCGTCGGCGAAGTCATCCCGCCACCAGGAGGTTTGATGGATGGTGAGGGGATCGACGCCCAGCACGGTGCCGCGCTGGGTCGGGCCATCTACGAAACCCACCGACTCCCGTATGACCGGGCTAACCGCTTCCACGCCGTCAACGGCGTTCAACCTGGCAATCCGCTCCTCAGCGGTGCGACCGATGAAGCTGGTGCCGCCCAGGGTGATGTCGCCGCCGATGCGGTGTTTGGCCTGATCCGCCTCGCTGAGCGCCAAAGTGGTCTGAAATGATCCGGCGAACACGCCCAGCGCCGCTGCCAGCGTGACCACCACCGTCAGCGAGGCATAGGGCAGCGGGTGCCGCGCCATTCGACGCAGCGACAGCGCGACCCAGGCCGGAGCCGTCCGCTGGGCCGCCCAGGCCGTGGCGGTCATGATCCACGGCAAAGCCCGCAGCAGGAGGAAGGCCAAGGTGAGCAGTGCCGCCGACGGCGCCAGCAGCAGCGACGGGTCCAGCGCCGGCCCCCGGCCGGTCAGTTCGCCTTCCACGAACCCGCCACGCTGCCGGATCTGCCAGATGAGGACGGCGAGGGCGATTACGGCCAGCACGTCGATGTAGTACCGCTGAATCCAGGGGGCCGACGGCGGACGGGCGCGGGCGCGCAGGAAATCCAGGATGCCCAAACGGGCCAGGCTGCCGCCGGCCACCGTCAATACGGCCAGGCTGAGCAGGCCGCCCACTGCCCCCATGGCGTACATCTGCCAGGACAGGGATACCACCAACGGCGTTTCTCCCGCGCCGGCCCGGGCCGCGGGATTGATGGTCTCAACCAGCAGACCGCCGATGGCCCATGCGATCAACGGCCCCACGATGGTGGCAGCCAATACGACCAGGCCCTCGCCCACCGCCAAGAGACCGCCCACCTGACCGACGCTGGCCCCCCGGCTGCGCAGCATGGACGACTCGGCGGACCGGGCGCCGGCGAGCAGGCCCACCGCCAGGGCGAGGAAGTACAAAATGACCACCACCACCAGGGAAATGAACAGGAACAGCGGCGCGCGGGCCAGGGTCAGCTCCCGCTGATAGGTCGCCAGCAGGCCGGTGTTGCGGCTGTTCTCCAGCCCGGTGATGATGTAGGAACGGGGGAAGCGGCTGTTGATGTCAGTTTCCAGGGCGGTCAGATTATCCCGGGTGTCCTGCACCGTGCCGGCGGTGATGACGTCGGGGTTGATATACACAAACCAGCCGTAGTCACCCACCAGCGTGGGGTAATCCTTGCCGATGGCGTTGAAGTAGGCGTTCTCCGTCACGTAGATGGGCGCCACGGGACGGCCTTCCCAGTCGCCCATGCGGAAATGGTCTGCGGAACCCATCCAATATTCCGCCCTGGGGTCGATGGCTTCCGCGATTCCCACGATGGTAACGGCGATGTACTGCGGAAGGGTCTCGTCGTCCGCCGGGAATACCACCAACCAGGCTTCCTTGCCGACGCCCCAACCCATGAGCCGCGACGTATCCAGGCCCAGCACACCCTCCACACGGGGACAGCCGTCCGCAAGATTGGCGCACCCGGCGGGGTCTCTGGTAATCGCGTCAGACGGCCAGCGGCCTTCGAGGAGGCGGGAATGCTCGGTAAATCCCGTCTGGAAAAAGGGCCGGCCCAGCGGAACATCATTTATGCCGAAGGGCGCGCCCACCTGCGTGAAGGGCAGGGTGGGCAGCATCTTGGCGTAGCGGTTCTGGTCCCGGCGCAGGTAGCCCACCGTATCGTCGATGATGGCCTCGATGTCGGTGCGCAGCGCGGCGTAGTCCTCCGGCCCCAGGGGACGGTTGCGCACGACGATCTGGGTGTTGATCACGGTAGCCGACGTAACGGCCAGGGAGTGACGCAATCCGGCCTCGGCCAGGGCCTGGGAGTACATGGCGCCCAAGGCCATGATGGTCACCGCCGCCAGCACGCCGAAGGCGGTCACCGCCAGCAGGCCCCATGCCGAGCGCATCCGGCGCGGCAAAAGCCAGAGCAGGAGGCCGAAACTGCGAATCATCGCGTAACCTGCGGCAGTAGGGGCGAATAATCATTCGCCCCTACGGTGGTACCCGACGCCCCCCGCCAGTCCGTCATCATCACCGCTCCGCCTCGATCCGTTGGCGCAGACGGGGCAGCAACTCGTCAGCGGTGCGGCGGCATTCTTCCACGTGGGGGAAGCCGCTCAGGATGAATTCGTCGATGCCCAAACGCCAGTAGGCCAGCAGTTCGTCGGCCACCTGGTCGGGCGTGCCCACCAGGGCGCTGCCGCAGTTGACCCTTACCTCCGACAACCCGTTCCACAGGTGTCGGGCGAGGCGATGGTCTTCGGCCTCCCGCGCCTGGGCTTGCTGGCCCACCATGGGAGTGCCGGCGATGGCGGACTGGCGTTGCGCCTTGACCTCCGGGGCAGCGCCGGCAATGAGGCTGCGGGCGGCGGCCCACGCCTCCTCTTCGTCATCCCGAATGACCAGATGGGTGCGGAGGCCCAACTTCACCGGGCGCCCGGTGGCGTCGCTCTGCTCCCGCAGGTCGGCGATGCGTTGGGCAGTGTCCTCCACCGGCTCGATCCAGCCCAGGTGCACGTCGGCCTGGCGGGCCGAGAGGCCGAGGGCGTGGGGCGAGGCGCCGCCCAAGTAGAAACGCGGCGCGTCATCGCCGGGGGCCGGCGCGCAGTAGGCTCCCTCCAAGCGGTAGAAATCGCCGGCGTAGCTCACGGGCTGGGGTTGCTGCCACAGGGCGCGGCAGGCCTCGATAAACTCCTCGGCGCGCTCATAGCGGGTGGAGTGGTCGCTGACCTCGCCAACGCGCTCGAAGTCGTTCTGGATGCCGCCGGGCACGATATTGATGTCCAGCCGTCCGCCGGAGATCTCATGGAATGCCGCCGCCATCTGCGCGAACAGGCCCAGGGTGATGAAGCCGGGCCGGACGGCGACCAGGAAACGGATGCGAGACGTGACCGCCGCCAGGGCCGTGGCGGTGGTCCAGGTTTCAGCCAGGGGCGCGTCCTCGGCGAACAGACCGTTGGCGAACCGAGTGGGGATGAGCATGGAATAAAACCCGCAATCCTCGGCGGTTTCGGCCACCTTGCGGAGGTAGTCGAAGGTCGGCGGGCGTTGCGCCCGCAGCGTGCCGGCCCGGTGGCCGTCGCCGTCAATGGGGATAAACCAGTCAAAGCGGGGTTCGGGCCGATGCCCGTTGCTGATGGTCATAAGTCACCGGGTGGGGTATGTGATGAGGATGTGAATAGATAACATACCGCGCGGCTCTACAAAAATCTTGATGAGCCGAGCTTATCTGTGACGGAAAACGTTGCCTTTCTGTGAGCGGGTAACTGCCATCTGTACGATATGATCGGTTATCCGGTCCCGCGATTTCCATCTCATAACCAGCTTGCTGGGGTCCATGCCGTGGCCGGCCACTATGTCTTTCAGCTGTTCAACGGTTAAGGGGTTGAGCTGTTCCCGGAGCACAGGCTCTCCTTGGCTGACCAGTTCAACAGGATCGAGGATAGGAGGTGTGCGTCGGCCATTGCGACGCCGGACATCCTGCTTTCTTGGCTTGGTGGCGTCTTGGTCGGAGGAAGCAACAGCAGATTCTGCCAGCCCCAAAGCCTTCCGAAGCCGCCGCTCGAAATCAGGGTTACGCTCAGCCTCGTCGGCAGCTACCTTGGCAAAGTCCTGTAGCGCCTTTCTCAATTTCATTGCTATGCCTCCAGCCGATCAAACACTTCATCGGCGAGTTGCAGGTAAGCGTTCGCGCCTCCGTTTGCTCCATATCCGTATTTTTGACGGAAGGTGCGTTTCGTTCTCTGATATTCGGCAGCAGCGGCAATCTGGTTCGATTGCCTAATGAAGGTCTGCAAAACCGGCACATTTCGGTTGTCCGGCGCATATTGGTTGCGGCGCAACTGCCCACGAACCCTGTTGTGGACTGCCGAGTTGCTCTGATACTTGGTTACTATAATACCAAGCGGCTCAACGTGATGGCTGGTATCTATAGAAAACTCCTGGACACGTGACACAATCTGCGGAATGCCATAGGTTGAAAGGACATCCGGGACGGTAGGGATGATGTAACTCTGAGAGATGCGCAGGCCATTCAACGTGATGATTCCCAGATTTGGCGGACAGTCCACTAAAACAATATCGTAGTCACTGATCCTTGGCGTGACCGCTCTGGAAAGAAGATCAATCGGAGTTTCAGTGCCTGAGTAGAATTGCCCTCTTGGCATTGAAGCAAGCCGATCCTGGACATCAATCAGGTCCAAACTGGATGGCAACAGGTCAGGCAATTGATAGTAATACCGTAGATCAGATATTCCTTTCTGCAAGGTTGCGTCAAAGTCGAATTTTTTATTATCTGGACTTTCAAAGGCATCCTTGAACAGCCTGGCTAGAGTGCGTTCGTTGTCGTTGAGTCTCCCCCACCTTGAATCTCCAATCAGCAAAACGGTGGCGTTCGTCTGCGGGTCGAGGTCTATGACCAAGACACTCTTGTTCCGCTCGACTGAGAACGCCTCAGCCAGAGCAACGGCCGTGGTCGTTTTACCGACACCGCCTTTCAAGTTGATGATGGAAATGACGTGAGCCATTCAGCGACCGTTCCTTGCGTTTCTCGTGCATTCGAGACTACCCGTAGGATACTCGATTTTGGCTATTCGCCCAAGTCGCTGATTTGGGGATTAAAGCCCTTTCTCTGTATCATCTTCCCCGGATGGCTCCACCGGAATGGGCAGCGGCGGGTTGGGGTTTTCCGCCATCTCCCGCTGGTACCACATGAACATCACGATGCCGGCCGCGATTATGCTCATCATGTCGCCCGGCACCCACAGCATCAGCCCGCCTAAAATCTGGTCAGATTGGTGCGAAAAGCCTTCCCAGGGACGAGGGAGTTCCTGGTAGGCGGAGTAGATCAATCCTTCCTGGAAGACGATGGCCGCGCCCAGCAGGGTGTTGGGCAGCACGATGAGGCCCAGATACAGAACCCGCAGGCCGTAGTGAAGGCGGGAACGATGGGGTTTGGGGTCGATCACGATCCACCAGAAGAGGAACCCGCTGATGAGCATGGTCCCGTGCATCAGTTCGTGCACCCAATCGTTATGCACCGCCAGGTCGTGGGGACCCGGCGCTTGCCAGAAGTACAGGAGCGCGAGAAACGTTACCACCGTGAAGACGGGGTTGGTGATTTTGCCGTACACCCACCGGGCGGCCGGTTGGCGAACGATCCGGCGTATCACATCTTGACGCAACCAGGGCGGCATCCCCCGCAGCATGGGAGTTAGCGGGGCGCCCAGCAGGATCAGCAATGGCCCCACCATGCGGACCAGCAGGTGCTGCACCTGGTGAATGGAGAAATAGTGCTCGGCCAGCGGCTCCATCGGGGATTGCAAGGCGAAGAAAAGCACCAGGATCCCAGCGAAGAAACTGACTTTCTGCCAGATGTTGATGGGGTGCGTCTTGTTGGGCCAGTTGTTCAGTCCGTTGATGTAGAAGTACACCGCCGCCAGCAGGAACAGGCTGGGAACCGGATTGGTGACGAATCCCCAGGCCGTCGCCGGTGTCTGGCCCGGCGGTATGCCCTGGTGGGCCGACGCCGCGCCGATGCCCAGCGCCAGGGCGGCCAGCCCGCCTAATGAAGCGCCAACGGTCCAACGGCCCAGCCGGATTGATGCCGCAACGTTCATACGGCCGTTTCCTCAGATCCGGCGTTTCGCGCCCTTTGCGCCTGGCGGATACGCCACACCAGGTAGCCGGCGCCGGCCATCAGTACCACTGACACGCCGAGAAAAACGAAACCGGCTTCGAGGTTGTTGGTAGGCTCCGGGATTTCGAAGACGAAACCGTCGGCGCCGTAAGAGCCGCCGCCGGGCGGTTCGATCAGCACGACCGTCTCCCAGCGTCCCGGATCAAAGGTGAGGGTCGCGGCATAGAAGCCGGGGACATTGGGGCTGAGGGCGACGTTTTCGCCGGTTTCGTCGCCGCCGCTCCAGGTGGTCAGGATGGTAACCGTGACGTCGTCCGCCGGCGCTCCGGTGTCGGTTTCGGTCACGCGGATGAAGAACTGCGCCGACTGCAACGACGGGAGCATCTGGGCGTCAACCACCACGGTGTACGGGCCGGTTACGGATTCGGCGCGGCGCGTCCCCTCGCCAACGATGTCCTGAGCCGCGACCGATGGCGGCCAGAACAAAGCAGCGGTCAGCAGCGGCAGAAGCGCCAACGCGAGCAGCTTTTTTATGGCGTAACCGGACACTTGTGACCGAACCGGGTGACAGTAACGTAGGGGCGAATGATTATTCGCCCCTATATTGTACGCTATCGGTTCTCCCTGCGGTGGTTACGGCTGGAAGGTCTTGCGCCAGATGCCCGGCGAGCCGGGGGCGTGGGTCATGACGTCCCGCATCCGAGGATTGTCGGGATGGGCTTCCCGCTGCTCCAGCCATGCCGGGGTGGACGACACCTGCGGGTCTGCCAACTCGTACACCGTGGCGTAGGCCGGCTCGCCGCGCACGGCCTTCCAGCGCCGGCCGCGAATGCAGCCGGGGACCTTCTCGTAGTTGGGCACGTACACAGTGGAGTACCAGTTGTTCCACTCGTCATCGCTTTCAGCGGGTACGTCCATGCGCCCGATCTGCAAGGCTGGCGACATATCGGCGTTGGCCAAGGCATCGGACAGATCGGTGGGGTGGATCATGGTGTACACGTTGTTGATGAGGGTAGTCGCGACAGCCCGCGGGCCGACCTTCTGTCCCCATGGGGTGGGTGGCCGGTTTTTGAAGGCGTCGGTGTTGATCACGTCAGCGGATTCCAGCTCGTACATCGCCAGGTGCTTGGGGCCGCTGCTGGTGGCCTCGTAGCGGGCGGCGTTGAGCACGCCGGGCACAGACAGCAACTCCTGCAAGTGCTCGGTGTTGTACCACTGGTTGAATTCTTCCTCTACGTCGGCGGGGACTTCGCACCAGACCATCATCAAGCCGGTGCCGCGCTTCTTGCTGGGCATAACGGGCCTCCTGGGGTGGGGGTGAGGGTGGGTGATGTGAGCGTTGAGACTGATAGCGGCAGTGTAACATAATCGGGGTAACGAACAGCGGTTAGTGGTATCATTGCGTGGCAATAGCTGCACCGAAATTGCCTTATGCCAACCCCCACTGCACCAGCCAGCCTTCCGCCGTGGGTACCAATATCGCCCATACCAGCGGTGAACGTCGCCACCGTCCCACAGCGCAGCCCGTTGCGGTATCCGGGAAGCAAGACCTGGCTGGTTCCTCATATCCGTGTCTGTGTTATGAAAACTACGCATCACGCCCGTCGGGGGAATTGGTGATCACACCTCGGCCACTGCTACCTTATACCAGCTACAGGGTAAACGAAGGGAGCATCCTAATGAATGCCAACGAAATCACGTCCATGGAAGTTTCAGACCTCAAATTCGATGTCAGGAACCCCAGGTTGGTCGAATTCGAACTGACGGAGCGTTCCACTGAAGCGGAAATCATCGCGGTCCTGTGGGAAGCGATGGACGTAAGGGAACTGGCGTTGTCGATCGCCGCCAGCGGCTTCTTTCAGCACGAGCCTCTGATTGTGGTTTCAGAGGGGGGTGTGAACATTGTCATAGAGGGAAACCGACGCCTGGCGGCGGTGAAAATTCTACTGGATGCGACACTTGCCAACGAGTTGCACGCAAATGTTCCAGAAGTCTCAGATGCAGACAAAGCTGCGCTGAAAACGCTGCCCTGCTTGCGCAGCACACGAGAAGCAGCTTGGCGTTATCTAGGATTCAAGCATGTGAACGGGCCAGCGAAATGGAGTAGCTACGCCAAGTCCCGATACATTGCCGACGTGCATCGCAACTTTGGGGTGGCGCTGGCAGACATCGCACAGCAGATTGGCGACACGCACCGGACCGTTCAGCGTCTGTTCCGTGGGCTAATGGTGATTGAGCAAGCGGAGCGGCTAAAAGTTTTCAACAAGGAAAACCGGTGGTACCGGCATTTCTCATTCTCGCATCTATACACCGGACTTGACTATCCTGGGATCAGCTCCTACATCAGTTTGCGCCCGGAAAGAGATGAAGACCCTGAGCCAGTGCCGCCGGAGAAGAAAGACGAACTGAGGCAGCTTTGCCTGTGGCTGTACGGCAGCCGGCGGGAAGAAATACGTCCTGTTGTCCAGTCTCAGAATCCACACTTGCGGCAGCTCGATGCAGTCTTGAGCAATCGCGGTGCGACGGCCGACCTGCGCCGCAACGGCGACTTGAGCTATGCATTTGAATCAAGCCGCCCTTCGTCCAATCGCTTTGAGGAGTCATTGCTAGCAGCGAGGGAGCATCTGCAAAAGGCACACAGCATGCTCTCGGAAGGATATGAAGATTCCGAAGAATTGCTCAGAATTGCCGGCACGGTCGCGAACTTGGCCGACGACCTGTATAACGCGATGTATCGCAAGCGCAGCCCAGTTCGGGAGTCCCGCATCGCGGAGGATGTCTGATGTTCAAATGGCCGGGGATACCGTCGCCGAGAGCATCGGCCCACGAACTTGCGGACTTTGCTGAGTTGCAAGCATGGCAAAGAAGCAGTATATCGGTAACTGACCTGTACGGACTGCTCGGCAGGATTGACGAAAATGACTACTCAAATGGTGTCACTGAAGAAGAGGACTTGCCAAAGGAAATAGCAGCGGTTTTCCACGAAATGGAACGCCGCTCAGCATCTTGCGGTAACGGCTATCCCTTTACCATGGACGAGCGTGGGTACGTCCTTCGGGCAAGACGAGATGTCGGGTATATCAAGTACATCACTTACAAGTACCTGCTTCTGGCTACTCGGCTGAATATGCGCGACAATCGAGTTCACGGCGGTGTAGATGGCGCACTCGTTTTTGAAGAACTGTCTGCGGAAGTTGGCCGTAACTACTTGGGACAACGAGCGAAGAGCTTCGTCTTCGGCACTGCCGGCAGCATCGGCAATTTTGCTGACAGAGTTAATCGGTTATGCCAACAATTGGGCGAGGGCGGCGAGTTCGTAGGCCGGAACACGGTTCCGCCTACTGATCGGGACGGCAAGTTGGATGTTGTCGCGTGGAAACCTTTCTCTGACCGACGGGTTGGGAAACTCACACTTTTCGGCCAGTGCAAGACTGGTACTGATTACCGGGACACGCTTACGCAGCTTCAGCCCGACGCATTCGGGCGCAAGTGGTTTCGCGACCAACCTGCTGTTACTCCTGTACGTGCTTTCTTTGTAACGGAAGCTTTATTGAGAGACCGCTGGCACAATCTCGCTGTCGACTCCGGCCTGCTGTTTGATCGTTGCCGTATCATCGATTTCTGCGGCGAGATCAGCAGCAACATAATGGACAAAGTGGAAACTTGGACAGCGGCGGCAGCCACTGCAACTGGATTGCCTAATCCCAATGCTGGTCCGTAACCGATTTCACCATAGTCCGTGGACGAAACCATGACCTACTCCCTCCTCTCCGGCCTCCGCGTCCTTGAAGTCGGCGGTATGCTGTCCGCGCCCTACTGCGGGAAGCTGCTGGCCGATGCCGGCGCGCGCGTGGTCAAGCTGGAACCCCCGGAGGTGGGCGAACCCGCCCGCTGTTACGGTCCCTGGCCCGATGACATACCCCACCCGGAGCGGAGCGGCCTGTTCCTCTACCTCAACGCCAATAAGCAGGGCATTACCGCCAACCTGGAAACGCCCACCGGACGCAGCATCTTGCGACGGCTGGTCGCCGCGAGCGACGTGGTGGTACACAACGTGCCGCCGCTGGATATGGAGCGGTCGGGACTGGATTACGACGCGCTGGCGGCTGACAACCCTAACTTGGTAATGGCCAGCATCAGTCCGTGGGGCTTGTCCGGTCCGTGGCGGGATTATAAGGCTTACGACATCAACCTGGCGGCGGCCGGCGGCATCTGCGAAGGATTGGGCGATGCCGACCGGGAGCCGCTGACCTTCGGGACGCCGGAGGTTGGTTACTTTGCCGGCATGGCCGCGGCGTCGGCCATCGTGATGGCGCTGCTGGGCCGCGACGCCCACGGCGGGCAGCACATCGACATTGCCGAGGCGGAGACCATGGCCGGCCTGTACAACGGCCCGGAGGCGCTGATGGCGGTGTACGAGTGGCGGGTAACCCGCCGCACCGGTCACCACGCCCTGGATTTTCCCTATCCCAACTGCATCCTGCGCTGCAAGGACGGGCACATCTTCGTCGGTTCGCCGGAGGGCAGGCAGTGGGGTCGCCTGTTGCAGATAATGGGCAATCCGGAATGGTCGCAAGAGCAGCGTTTTCGCAACCGCACGGCGATGAACAACCTCTACGCCGACGAGGTGGACGGCTACGTCGAGGCGTGGTTGGCCGACTACACCAAGGCGGAACTACTGGAGATCGCCCTGGAGCATCGCATCCCGCTGGCTCCGGTGCGCACCTACGACGAAGTGCGCGCCGACCCTTCGCTGGCTGATTTGTTCGTAGTCATCGAGCGCGACGACACCGGCCCGGTGGCCTACCCGGGCGTGCCCTACCGTCTCGGTGAAGCCGATATGGCCCCCCATTCGCCGGCGCCGACCGTGGGACAAGACAATCGAGATGTGCTGTGCGGTGAACTGGGTTATTCCGCCGAGGAACTGGTAAAGCTCTATCAGACCGGAATAATCTGATAGGTAAGGTAGTGGTATGCCGCTGATCCGCATCGCCATCATTTGCGTCGTGGTGTTCCTGGGCAGTTGCCTGATTGCCCGGCAGATCGCTCTGCGCAAAAATCACCGGCCCGACGTAATTATCGTTGCCGGGGTTATCGTGGGAGCCTTGGCGTTTGCGGCGCTGTGGACATTGAGCCTGGTGTACGGCGGCAACTACACCAAGATTGCGGCGGCGGGAGCGCTCGCCGTGATGCCGGCGGTAGCGGCGTGGATCGTGCCGCCGCGACAAACATAGGAAAACCGGATTATGACCTCATCGACAAACGGCGACAGAAACGCCACCCCAACCAACGACGGAGCGCTGGCCGGGTACCGGGCGCTGGACTTCGGCTGGGTATTGGCCGGCGCATTACCCGGCATGGTCCTGGCCGATATGGGGGCCGAGGTCATCAAGGTGGAAACCCGGCAGCGGCTGGATTATATGCGCATGGGCCGGCCCATCGTCGGCGATCAGCCCGACCCGGAGCAGAACCCCATGTTCCACAACGTGAACCGGGGCAAGCTCAGCGTAACCCTGAACATCGGCGAACCGGATGCGGTGGAACTGGCAAAAAGGTTGGTTGCTCGCTGCGACGTAGTCATCGAGAACTTCTCGCCCGGAGTGATGGACCGGCTGGGGTTGGGGTACGAGACCCTACGCAGCGTCAAGCCGGACATCATCATGGCGTCCATTTCCTCCACCGGCCAGGAGGGGCCGCTGCGGGACCTGCGCGCCTATGCGCCGTCCATTGGGTCGCTGTCGGGGCTGGACAGCACCATGGGCTACGAGGGCGGTGGGCCGCTGGGCCTGAAGCACGCCTTTGGCGACATCTGCGGCGCGCTGCACGCCGTGTTCGCCATCGTCTCCGCCCTGTACCACCGCAAGCGAACCGGACAGGGGCAATACATCGACGTGTCCATGCTGCGGGCCACGGTGGTTACGCAAGGGGTCGGGCTGATGGAACACGCGCTCACCGGGCGCTCTTTGCGACCCAGCGGGAACTATGACCCGACGATGGCCCCATATGGAAACTATCCCGGCGCCGGCGAGGATAAATGGATATCCATCGCCGTCGCGTCAGAAAGCGAATGGCAAAGCCTGGTGAGCGCCATGGGCAACCCGGCGTGGGCCGACGACGACCGGTTCCGCAGCCAGTACCGCCGGCAGCGACACCGCCGGGAGCTGGACGCGCTACTGTCCCAATGGACGGCACAGCACGACCCCGACGCGCTGACCGACTTGCTGCAACAACACGGAGTGGCCGCCGCCCCGGTGCTCAGCGCGGAGGAACGCCTCTTCCACCCTCATTTTATGGAGCGCGGCCTGTACAACGATATTGACCACCCATCGCTGGGAGCCGAACCCATCTTCAACCTGATGTGGGGCTTGAGCAAGACCCCATCGTCGGTACGGCGCCACGCCCCGCTGATGGGCGAGCACAACCGGCAGGTGCTGGGCGGGGTGTTGGGTTTGAGCGAAAGCGAGTTGGCCGATCTGGAGGAACGTCAGGTGGTATATTAGTGGCAGGCATCAGTACGCTCATCTCGGGCTTTGGGAGCAGTGAGCATGATGAAAATACGCAAGGACAGCAACTTATCTGTGCTGGGGCGATTCGGTATCGCTCCACTGCTTGGCGGAGGCGGCGTAACTGGTCTCGCAGTATATTGGGCAAAGGCCGGGCACGTAGTGGTCAACGGCGACTTTTGGCTGGGGCTGACGATGAGCGCTACGATAGCGTTGATCGGGCCTATCATCTTCCTATACAGCTGGCTGCTGGATCGGAAAGAAAATCGCCGCAGTAGTACAGCTTCAGCGGCAAGTTCTCATGAGCCAAGAGGGTAATCAGCGTCCCGATAGCTCCGGCAATCGGTACGATAGTTCAAACTCACGGGATCGGCATCCGCTCGCAGTAGCTATTCTAGCAATAGCCACTGCCTCAATAGGATTCGGGTTATTCGGGGCGGACTTGCACATTTCAGGCGATTCATTTTGGTCGTCTCAGGACGGCACCAGCAGCGAATCAATGCTGGTTCTGGCGTGCTTCACCTTGGTTACCTACGCTATGGTTGTAATTTCAACTGGTCGAATCCTGCTGCAAGACGACAATCCGAGCGGTGCGGATCTGGTTAAAGGCCCGCTGTTCTGGATGGCACTCGAGATAATTCCGCTGGCACTGATATTCATCATCAGATTAATTCAGAGCCCGGCATCAAATTAGCAGCGAGGACACAAACCATGACTCAACAGCAACCCCAACAGCAGGTAGTCGAGACCCTCCCGGAAGTGGAAGGCGGCATCTCCGACGAGGCCCTGGCCGCCGCCCGGGCCATGATTGGCGTGCGGATGCGCACCGAACAGTACGTGCGGCAGGCCAACCTGGACACCATGCTCAACTTCGTCAACGGCATCGGCGACGCCAACCCGCTGTTCCGGGACCAGGAATACGCCGCCTACTCCAAGTACGGCAGTGTGGTCGGTCATCCCTGCGCTCCCTACATGCGCCACTGGTCGGGCCGTACCCGTTGGGGATTGCCCGGCGTTCATGGCTTCTTCGCCGGCAACGACTGGGAGTTTTCCCGCGTGCTGCGGCCGGGCGATGCGGTGAACTGCGTGGAGCGGGTGCTGGACGTGCAGGAGAAGCAGAGCTCCTATTCCGGCCGGCTGGTCATTCAGTACGTGGAGACCATCTACTCCAACCAGCGGGACGAGGTGGTGGCCCGGGTGGTCGGCTGGTGCACCCGCCACCAGCGTCGCGCCTCTCGGGAGCGCGGCAAGTATGCCGACGTGCCCAAACGCCACGAGTACACCGAGGACGAACTGGCCGCCATCGACGAGCAGGTGCTCAACGAGACCGCTCGCGGCGGCCAACCCCGCTACTGGGAGGACACGGAGATCGGCGAGGAGCTGCCCACCGTAGTGCGCGGCCCCCTGTCGTTACAGGACGTTAGCGCGTTCCTGGTGGGCACCGGACGCTCCAGCGCCCACGGCGTTCTGCTCCGCGAGGCCATGCGACACCCCAACCACTTCTTCCGCAATCCCGAATCGGGCGGCGGCTTGGAGTACACCGGCATCGGGCACCTGCGCGATTCCGTGGCCGAGGCGGTCGGAGTACCGGGAGCCTACGACTACGGCCCCCAGCGGGTATCGTGGCTGGGCACGCTGATGACCAACTGGATGGGCGACGACGCTTTCCTGAAGCGGCTGCGGGTGGAAACCCGCCGCTTCAACGTGTATGGCGACACCCAGTTTTGCAAAGGCCGCGTCGCCCGCAAGTACATCCACAACGGCAACGCCCTAGTGGACGTGGACATCTGGGCCGAAAACCAGCGGGGCGAGGTAACGGCCCCTGGCATGGCCACTGTCCAGTTGCCATCCCGCGACCCGCGCAATCCGTGGTTCACTGACGGGAGCCACCTCTCGCTGCGCGATATAACCCTGCCGGAGGAAACGCCGCCGATTTTGCCGGCTTGATACCATGGTATCAGCTGCGGAGGTCAAGCGTGGACTTCTTTCAGTGTCCTTACCTGGGCGGCTTGGTGGAGCTCAACGATGAACTGGAACGGCATATCAGGAATAGACACGCCGATTTACTCCCAGACCATCGAGAGCTAATCCCCCTAACGCTGCTCGACCCGGACCATGTACAAATCAGTCCAAGCGATGAAGCGGTCAGGCTGTTCACCCGTTGGCATGACAGCCTGTCTGATCATGTGATTGTGGCGGTTGTTATTGAGACGGGGCCAAGATACTGGATTATCACCGCGCGTATTGCCAGGCAACTTGCCACAGGAGAAACGGAATGGAGACGGCTCTGACGTTCGAGTACGACCGCATTGGCGACATTCTCTCGATTGAAATTTGTCCACCTTACCGGGGGCAGGAAACGGACGAGATTGCCGCCTCGGTTGTTGCAAAATTACATCCAAAGACTGATGTGGTAGAGGTAGTTGAAATATTGTTTCTTTCCGCCCACATCCTGAGCCACGATCCCCTCCAACTGGACATCCCGGTAATGGCCGGCGCAATCAACAACTGGCCGGCCGCGCCGGAATTCGACTGTCTGGTTCAACCCGGCTCAAAATGGCTGACCGTGCCCCAGGCCGCCGTAATCGGCATGGAGCTTGACGTAAGGCCGCCCAAGCCCCACAGCTACCCCGGCAACCGACCCGCCGACATCAGCCGATTTGAGTTGACGATAGACGGCGCAATGCAACTGGCAACATAGCGTTCCGCATTTGGCGCCAACAGTCACTTCGGCGCATAGGCATCGGGCCACCCCATTTCGTTAGAGAAGCCACCCCATGGCCGGCGACATCTTGGTGATTGAAGACGACCCCGGCATTGCCCGCATCGTCAGCCTGTACCTGGAGCGGGACGGCCATCGGGTTACCGAGGTCGGCGACGGCATCAGCGGCCTGCGCGCCGCTCGGCAGTTGGGTCCCGACTTGATTGTGCTGGACTTGATGTTGCCTCAGTTGGACGGCATGGAGGTGTGCCGTACCCTGCGCGAGGAATCCGATGTCCCAATTATTATGGCCACCGCGCGGGTGGACGAAGAGGACCGGCTGGCCGGTCTGGATTTGGGCGCGGACGATTACATCCTCAAGCCCTTCAGCCCTCGGGAGTTGGCCGCTCGCGTCCGGGCTGTCCTGCGTCGCACCGCCCGGCAAACCACAGCCGCCGGGCCATCCCTTATTGAGTTCGACGACTTGACCATAGACCTCAAGGCCAGAGCGGTGCAACGGGCGAACACTAAACCTTCCCTTACGCCAACCGAGTTCCGTCTTCTGGTTTTGTTGGCGACCGAACCGGGCCGGGTTTTCACACGCGACCAGATAATCGACGGGGTTTTCGGTTACGACTTTGACGGTTTCGACCGCACCGTGGACGTCCACGTCGCCAACCTGCGCCGCAAGATCGAGGCTGACAGCAGGAAGCCGCGTTACATACAGACCGTTCACGGCGTCGGTTATCGGTTCGGCAATGCCTAGATGGCGCTTTGGCCTCCGATTTCGCCTGATACTGGGCATCACGGCCATCTTGGCGTTGACTACCGGCTCAGTCGCCTTGGTCGCCGGCTACGCTGCCCATCGCGTCGCCGAGACCATCCAGCGGGAACAGGATTTCGTGCGCTCCAACCGGATTGTCTGGGCCCTCGGCGATTTCTACCATGCAAACGACGGTTGGGCTGGTGTCCAGGGATTCATCGACAACGTTGCCTTCCAATCCGAACGCCAAATCGTCGTGCTTGACGCTGACGGGAATGTCGTCGGAGACAGCAGACATTGGCACCATCCGAGACATTGGTACCATACGGATGACCGGCGCCGGAATGATTCGGGGAGACGCGACGGTCACGATGCGCCGCTGCCTCCCCTGCATCTGTTCACTACTGTGCTCTTTGAAGATGCCCCGGTCGGTTCCGTCTGGGTCGCTCCGGCGGAATGGGAGGCCCTCTTTCTATTGCGTGAGGGGTCGGCTGGCAACGACCAGCCATTTTCGGAGCCGGTGCTGACGCTTTTTGCCGAAGCGGTGAATCGCGCCCTCATCATGGCCGGTTTGATTGCTTGCGCCCTCGGTGTCCTGCTTGCGCTGCTCCTTTCCCGGCGGGTGTTGGGTTCCATCGGCAGTCTGACTGCCGCCGCCCGGGCATTGGCCCAAGGCGACCTGTCCGGCCGAGCCCAAGTCAAGGGCAACGACGAAATCGCCGAGCTGGGGCAGACGTTCAATGACATGGCCGACGCCCTGGAAGAATCGGAGCGCCAGCGTCGCGTCATGGTTTCGGACGTCGCCCACGAACTGCGCACCCCCCTGGCCAACATCCAGGGCCACATCGAGGCGTTGCAGGATGGCCTGCTGGAACCCGACGCCGCCACTCTGGACACCGTTCATCAGCAGGCTATGCATCTGAACCGCCTGGTGGACGACCTGAGACTGCTGGCCGCAACCGAAGCCCGCGAGCTGGGACTGGAACCGGAGCCGACCACTATCGGCAGCATCATTGAGCGAGTAGCGGCTTCATTCCGGCCCATGGCCGATGCCGGCTCAGTGGCTCTTGCCACGGACGCGGCGGAACCATTGCCTGTGCTGAACATTGACCGGCTTCGCATCGAGCAGGTGGTCGGCAACTTGGTGGACAACGCCGTCCGCCACACACCTCCGGGCGGCTCCGTAACTATCGCTGCCTTTCAGCATAACGATGGCGTGCGGGTGGTCGTCGCCGACACCGGCGTCGGCATTCCGGCGGACGCGCTCCCCCACGTATTCGACCGCCTGTATCGCGCCGACCCTTCCCGTGGGCGAACTACGGGCGGGACCGGCCTGGGTCTCACCATCGCCCGCCAACTGGTGGAAGCCCACGGCGGAACCATCTGGGCGGAAAGCGAAGCAGGGGCCGGCAGCCGGTTCGGCTTTGACCTGCCCGACGGCTCGGGTGCAGGACTTTGATAATTTCTTAACATCTCTCTCGTATTCTGCTTCCATCAAAGCCGCCCACTACTAAAAAAATCGCAGCATGCGGCGGCAGGAGGCAAAATGATTAACCGGATTCGCACTATCAAGAAGCGCTGGTTCGCGGTCACCGCAGCCGTCGCGCTGCTGGCCGTCGGGCTGGCGGCCGGCAGCGTCGCTGCCGCCGGCATCGGCGGCAGCGACGCCGACGGCCCGTTCCAGCGCGGCAACGGTCATCACGACAACCGGGGCGGCTACGGCGACCCCGACGCGCTCATGACCCGCGTGGCCGAGATACTCGGCGTGGAGCCGGCCGCCCTGGAGGCCGCCTTCATAACCGCCATGGACGAGCAAGCGGCGGTCGCATTCAACACCCACATCGACGCCCTGGTTGCCGACGAAACCCTGACCCAGGAGCAAGGGGACGAAGCCAAGATCTGGTTCCAGTCCCGCCCGGAGGGTATCGGTCCCATGGGCCTCCACTTCAGCCACCGCGCCGACTCCGATGACATCGATTCGTGGTTGTCCCACATGGTAGAGATGGAAGAACTGACCCAGGAAGAGGCCGACGCCATCAGGGCATGGCACAACAGCCGGCCCGCCTTCCTGGACGATATTGATGACGACGGGCCCTTCGGCGAAGGGCGGAAGCGCCACCGCCATCACGACGATGACGGCAGCTCCGACAACGAGGGCAACGCCGGCTAACACAGCAGCCGATAGCCCGCCGTACCAACGGTTCGCATCTGCGGGGGCGACTGCAACGGTCGTCCCCGTTTGTGGTACATTACCGGCGTCGCTAACTACCGTACCGCCTATGGAGATCGCCGCTCATGCTCGACTACAAACCCAATATCGTGCTATCCGACCCTGATGAAAACTACCGCGTCGTCGGCACGCGCCCGGTGCGCCACGACGGCCCCGACAAGGTGATGGGCCGCGCCCGCTATGCCGCGGACATCCACCTGCCGGGAATGCTGCACGGGAAGATACTGCGCAGCCCCCACGCCCATGCGCGCATCCGGGGCATCGACGCCAGCCGGGCGTTGGCCCTGCCGGGCGTCCATGCCGTCGTGACCTCCGCCGATTTTCCGGAGGTTTCCGCCGAGATCAAGGACCAGGAAGAAGGGGCCGCCGTCAACTACGGCTTCTACAGCCGCAACGTGATGGCCCGCGAGAAGGCGCTTTACAAGGGCCATGCCGTCGCCGCCATCGCCGCCGATTCGCCCCACCTGGCTGAGGAAGCTTTGGCGCTCATCGACGTGGACTGGGAGGTGCTGCCGGCGGTGCTGACCGCAGAGGAAGCCATGGCGCAAGGCGCGCCGCTGGTTCACGAACGGTTGGTGACGCTAGCCAACCCGGCGCAACGTTCCGGCGGGTGGGCCGAAGAAGACGCCGGCGACGGTTCCAACGTGTCCAACCACTTCCAGGCGACGCTGGGTGATTTGGACGCGGGCTTTGCCGAAGCGGACGCAATCGTGGAGCGGGAGTACCACACCCGCCAGGTCCACCAGGGGTACATCGAGCCGCACTCGGCCACCGCTCGTTGGAACAACGACGATACCGTAACGGTTTGGGCCAGCAGCCAAGGCCATTTCGCGCTGCGTGACCACACCAGCCGAATCCTCGGCATTTCAGTTGGCCAGCTCAATGTCGTCCCCATGGAGATCGGCGGCGGTTTCGGCGGCAAGGGTCAGGGCGGTTGCTACCTGGAGCCCGTGGTCGCCGCGCTGGCCCGGAAGACTGGACGCCCGGTCAAGATCGCCATGACCCGCACCGAGGTCTTCACCGGCACCGGCCCCACCTCCGGCTGCCACATCAAGGTGAAGGTCGGCGGCACTCGCGACGGACGCTTCACGGCGGCGCAGGCCAGCCTGATTTACGAGGCCGGCGCCTTCCCCGGCTCCCCGGTGCCCAGCGGCTGCCGCACCATGTTCGCCCCCTATGAAATCCCCAACGGTTTCGTTGAGGGCTACGACGTGGTGACCAACGTGCCCAAGGCCGCCGCATACCGCGCTCCCGGTTCGCCGGCCGCGTCCTTCGCCGCCGAGCAGGCCATCGACGAGCTTTGCCAGGAACTGGACATCGACCCCATCGAGTTCCGCGCCAAGAACGCCTCCAAGGAGGGGAGCCGGCAGATTGGCGGTCCCGTCTTCCGCCGCATCGGCATGGAGGAGATCCTGCAGGCTACCCAGGAACACCCGCACTTTGCCGCGCCGGTGCCCGAACCGTCGGCTCCAGGTCTCATGACCGGACGCGGCATCGCCGCCGGCGCGTGGTTCAACGGCACCGGGCCGGCCACCGCCGTGGCCAGCGTGATGCCCGACGGCACGGTGAGCCTGATTGAAGGCTCGCCGGACATCGGCGGTTCCCGGGCCGCCATGGCCATGCACCTGGCCGAAGTGTTGGGCCTGCCTGCCGAGCGCATCAAGCCCTCCATTGTCGATACCGACAGCATCGGCTATAGCAGCGGCGCCGGCGGCAGCGGCGTTACCTTCAAGATGGGCACCGCCGTTTACCAGGCCGGCGAGGACGTGCGCCGCCAGATGATTGAGCGGGCCGCCCGCATCTGGGACGTCCCAGTGGAGGACGTGGACTACCAGGAAGACGGCACCCTGGCTCACAAGTCCGACGACGCCCTGCGCATGACCTTTGACCAGCTGGCCCGCCGCCTCAACGGAACCGGCGGCCCCGTCGTCGGGCACGGCGCGGCCAACCCGGCCGGCGTGGGCAACGCCTTCGCCATCAACATCGCCGACGTGGAGGTTGACCCCGACACCGGCAAGGTTGACCTGCTCCGTTTCACCGCCATCCAGGACTGCGGCAAGGCCATCCACCCCAGCTACGTGGAGGGTCAGATCCAGGGCGGCGCGGTGCAGGGCATCGGCTGGGCGCTGAACGAGGAATACTTCTTCGACGACAGCGGCCAGATGATGAACTCTTCGTTCCTGGACTACCGGATGCCCACCGCGCTGGACCTGCCCATGATCGACACCGTCATCGTGGAAGTACCGAACCCGGGTCATCCTCTGGGCGTGCGCGGCGTCGGAGAAGTATCGCTGGTTCCACCCATGGCCGCCATTGGCAACGCCATCGCCCGTGCGACGGGCTCACGGCTGGAGAGCCTCCCCATGAACCCCGGCGCCGTGCTGGAAGCGCTGTGGGAGCAAAACGGCGGATAGTGTTACCTAAATGCAGTCATTCCGGCGAAAGCCGGAATCCATGCAGGGGCGAATCCGCCTAAGGCGGGTTCGCCCCTACGTCATTACCGTGCTGCGTAACCTCACGTCCCGCTAGCAGTTCGGCAGGTCGAGTTCGTCCAGGTCATTCTCATCCACGTTATGCAATGCCGGTGGTATGCACCCGGTCAACTCGTTCCTGATGACGTACAGCAGCATCAGATTATCCAGGTTGGCCAGTTGAGTCGGTATCGAGCCGGTCAACTGGTTGGTGTCTAGATGCAGTTGCTCCAGGTTGGACAGCTTGGCCAGCTCGGGCGGTATCGCGCCGCTCAAGTGGTTGTTGTCGAGGTGCAGTTCCTCCAGATTCGACAGATTGCCCAGCTGGGGCGGTATCGCCCCGCTTAACCGGTTCCGGTTGAAGTTCAATACCTTCAACTCGGCCAACTGGCCCAGTTCCGGCGGGATCGCCCCCTCCAGCTCATTCTCAAGGAGGTACAGTCTTTCCAGGTTGGAGAGATTGCCCAGCTCCGCCGGCACCTGACCGGACAGCTTATTGCTGTTCAAACGCAAGTTTTTCAGTGCGGTCAACTGGCCCAGTTGCGAGGGAATTGCTCCGTCCAGCCGGTTATTGGAAAGGTACAGCGTTTCCAATTTGTCGAGGTTACCCAACTCCGGCGGTATTTCGCCGGTCAACCGGTTGTTATCAAGGCGCAGCACGGACAGGTTGACGAGACTGCCCAGCTCCGAGGGTATCTCGCCGGACAACTCGTTGTCGAAGAGGTACAGCCATTTCAGGCTTTTGTTTTCCGGATTGCTCAGTTCCGCCGGTATCCGCCCTTCCAACTGGTTGCCATAGAGCCATAGTCCCCTCAGGTTGGGGATATTGCCCAACTCGGGCGGTATCTCGCCGGTCAGGTCGTTGCGATACGTCCCCAACAAGGTCAGGTTCTCCAGATTGCCCAACTCGGGCGGTATCGACCCGGTGAAAAGGTTGTCGCCGAGCCATAGCGCCCTGAGGTTTTTGAGCCCGCCCATTTGAGGCGGTATCTGCCCTTCCAGCTTGTTGCCGTCGAGGTCAAGAGTTCGGAGGTTGTCCAGGTTGTTGAATGAGGCCGGAATCCTTCCGGTCAGATCATTGTTCCACAACTCAAGCTCGGTGAGGTTGACCAATTTGCCCAACTCGGGCGGTATCGGCCCGGTCAAGTCGTTGTGGTCGAGGGACAGCACGGTCAGGTTGGTCAGGTTGCCCAGCTCGCGCGGTATCTCGCCGCTCAGGTAATTACCGTCAAGGTCAAGGGTGTCCAGGTGGGCCAGGTTGCCCAACTCAGGCGGCAATTCGCCGAACAGGAAGTTGTTGTCCAGATAAAGAACCAGCACGCACCCGTTGCCGTCGGTGGATACGCCGAACCAAGTGCCTATGGGGTTATCGCTGAGCCAATTGACGCTGTTACGCCAATTAGCGCCGCCGGCGGCGTTGTACAAAGCCTCCAAAGCGGCCCGGTCTCCGGCGCACGCCTGAGCATCACTGGGAAGTTCCACCAGGTCCGACCATGGGGACCATTGTGGATCGCCGTAGAGATCGTTGCTGGTACCCACGATAAACCAGTACGAATCCCCTGGAGTCAGGCGCTTGGCAACGTAGGAGGTCTGCCCCCGATTAGGCACTCCCACGGAAGTAAACGTTTCCCGCCAATCCCGTCCGGCTGCGACGGCGGCATCGTAGTCTTCTTTGTGAACCCACCCGATGCGGTAGTACGCCGCATCGGCTACGGCGTTCCAGGCAACAATCGCCTCACCGGGGTTTGAGCCGGCCTCTACCTGCGGTTTATCCGGGCTGGCTGGGGTGGTTTGGGCCGCCGCCGGCGTCACATTTGCGCCGAACAATGCCATCAACGCGGCAACCACCAGTGCTGAGATAACTATGTATGATTTCATCATTTCCGTGCTTTGTCAGATCCTCCTGCAAGATTGGACATTGCTTCGGGCACAGGCGAGTCTCCGAAGCGGCGACGCGACACGTCACCCGGCGGCTATTTTGGTATCGCCCAGGCGGGTGGGGGCGCGTGCACCACCGCCGGGTCGTTGTCGGCGGGTATTTCGGCAATCAGCCGTCCGTTTTGCACCTTTACGGTATGGTAGAAAAGCTGGGCGCGGGGCCCGTTGACGCATATTCCCTGCCCCTCCTCAAAACGCCAACCGTGGTCGGGGCACAGGAAACTCTTGTCCCACTTGACCACACGGCCCCAGGCATGGGGGCAGACCATGGAGAGCAGGCGGTACTGGCCGTCCCGGGCCTTGGCCAGCCAGTGTTCTTCGCCGTTTTCCAGCCGCACGCGGGCCGGCAACTCCTTGAAGTCGGTCACGGCTCCGATGTCAACCTGACGCGCCGGAGCCATCTTGTTGTTGCCGATGTCCGCCGGGTCGGTGTACATCCGGCGGCGGCGATGGTAGATATTCTCGCTCATGGCGTTTCTCCTGTTGCGCGTCAAGCCAATTCCGTGTCAGCCGATGCTCATATCAATCAGTCGGCAGGCCGCCGAAGGCGTCTTCCATGGTGATGATGGGGTAAATGTCGGTGCGATTCCAGGTGGCGAGGCCCATGTCAATCACCGCGTCGTCGATAGCGTGGGCGTCGGGGCCGTCCAGTATCAGCCAGGTTTGATGGGAGGACTTGCCGACCCAACCGCCCCGGTACTCGCAGCCGCGACGAGACAGCGTTTCGGTGAGTTCCGCCGACATCCGTAAAACCCGGTCGCGGACGCCCAGGTCAACCCCGGGGCAGCGTTCCGGCGCGTGCTCCAGCGATACCATGTACAATGCCATGGGCGCGTTCCTCCGTCACAAAATAGATGGGCGGCCCGGTTACCCGGCCACCGCCGGCGTGGGCCCGGATTTTTGAAGACCGGATTTTTGAAGAAACGCAGCCGGCCGGAAGATGCCCGGCGGGGTGAGTCCGGCGAACCGCTCCGGGCGCATCGCCTCGGCCAAACCCTCCAGCACGTCAATGACGCGGGGGCCGTGCCGGCTGGGTATCTGGCCGTCAAAGAGATACACCCGTCCGTCCCGAACCGCATCCAGCGCGTTCCATTCCGGGCGTTGCGATAGGCGGGCCGTTTCAGCGATGGTGCGATCCATGTTGAAGGCGCAGGGCATCACCATCACGTAGTCGGGCTGGTATTCCAGCGCCTCGTCCCAGCCAACCTCGCGGGACTTGCCCCACTTCTCCGCGAGACCCTCCTCGCCGCCGGCCAGTTCCACCAACTCCGGCGTCCACTGGCCGGTGTTGCGAAGCGGCTCCAGCCAGTCGATGCAGAACACCTTGGGGCGACGCATATCGGCGGCGTGTTGGGCAACGTAGTCGGTGCGCTCTCGGAGTTGAGACAGCAGCCGCGCCGCGTTTTCAGGCGCTCCGGCGGCCTCGCCGATGCGCCGGATGTTGTCGAAAATGTCGTCCAAGCTGGCGGGTCGTATGCTCAATATCTCGGGAGAATAGTCCAACACTTTGGCGGCGGTCTCGAAAACCGAGCCGGCGCCAACGGCGCAGACTTCGCACAATTCCTGCGTCAGTATCAAGTCCGGTCGCAGGCGGCGCAGCAGGTCGCCGTCGATGATGTACAGCGGGTTGCCGGTGGCCCGGGCCTGCTGGATGATGGCGTCGATTTCCGCGCTGGACAGGTGCGACTTGCTGCGGATGCTGCGGCTGACCACCGGCAGACCGCGGACTGCGGCAGGATAATCGCACATATGGGAGACCCCGACCAGTGCATCTCCCAGCCCCAGGGCACACACTATCTCCGTTGCGCTCGGCAATAGTGAAACTATACGCATGGGCGGCATTGTAGGGGCATTCGTTACCATTGGCAAACGCCGTGGCCGCAACGCCGGTGGTATGATAGACGCCAGTATCGCGGGAGAACGATTACCGTATGACGACCGCACCTGGATCTATTGCTGTCCCCGCGTCGCCGGCACCTGACGATGGCGTGGCCTCTGACTCGGTCGGAACGATCCGCCTGAAATTGGCGCCCTTGGGCATTGACCACCGGGCCGCCGATTTTCCGGCCCGTTTCATCGAGTTCTGCGAACAGAACGACCTGTACGAAATGGAAGTCAACGCCGCCGGAGAACTGCTGATACTGCCCATGACCGGATACCGAGGCAACAAACAAGAAAATTACATGAACCACTTCCTGGTCGGGTGGGAACTGGCTAATGGCGGCAGCGCCTCATCTCAGACCGTTCGTTTTCGCTTGCCGTCCGGTGAGATCCGTGGTCCCGATGCCGCGTGGATAACCCAGGAGAGATTTGAAGCCTTGACCGAGGATGAGTGGAACCGGATAGTTGACGGCGCGCCCGATTTTGTGGTGGAGATACGTTCGCGCACCGACGCCCTGCGCCCCTTGCAGGACAAGATGACGCTGTGGATGGAGGGCGGCGCGCGATTAGGCTGGTTGATCGACACCGGCAGCCGGCAAGTGTTCGTCTATCGGGCCGGGCGGACGGAGCCTGAGTTGCTGAACGACCCGGAGGCGTTGGACGGCGAGGACGTGCTGCCGGGTTTCGTGTTTCCGGTACGGCAGTACATTTTCGACCTGCTGTAAGGGTGAGCAAACTGCCATGACCACCGCACCGAAACCGATTGCTGTCTCGGCTTCGCCCGCGCCGGATGAAGCCGCCGCAGCGGAGCCGGCGGAGATTATTCGTTTAAAGTTGGCCCCGCTGGGCATCGACCACCGGGCGGCCGATTTTCCGGCCCGGTTCATCGAGTTCTGCGAACAGAATGACCTGTACGAAATGGAAGTCAACGCCGAGGGGGAGCTGCTCATACTGCCTATGACCGGAGCGCATGGTAGCCGACAAGAAGGATATGCATTCGCCTTTCTGTGCAATTGGGAGATTGCTCACTTTGGTGTAGCATATCCCCAAACGGTTCGCTTCCGCTTGCCCAGTGGCGCGATACTGGGCCCCGATGCCGCCTGGATAACCCGGGAACGCTACGACGCCTTGCCGCCGGAGCAATGGGCCAGAATTATTGAAGGGGCTCCCGACTTCGTTGTGGAAATCCGTTCCCGCACTGACGATCTGCGCCCTTTACAAGACAAGATGCAAATCTGGATGGCTGCCGGCACCCGCCTGGGCTGGTTGATCGACACCCGCAACCGGCAGGTGTACGTCTATCGGGCCGGGCAGACGGAGCCGGAAGTGTTGGACAACCCGGAGGCGTTGGACGGGGAGGACGTGCTGCCGGGCTTCGTGTTTCCGGTACGGCAGTATATTTTCGACCTGGCAGGACCGGAGGAATAGCACCATGGCGGCCCGCGTGCTCAACGGCAATGAGATAGCTGCTGAACTCCGGGCGGAGGTCGCCGTCAACGCCGGCCAATTGGCCAGCACCTCCGGCGTTATACCGGGACTCGCCGCCGTGCTGGTCGGTGACGATCCCGCGTCGGCAGTTTACGTGCGCAACAAGGGTCGGGCTTGCGCCGAGGCGGGCATATTCTCCGAGATCTTTTACTGGCCCAGCCACGCGAGGCAGGACGACCTCCTGGCTTTCATCGACCGACTGAATGCCGACCCTCGCTTCCACGGCATATTGGTCCAACTGCCCCTGCCGGAACAGTTGGACGAAAACACCGTCATCCAGCGGGTTGACCCGCGCAAGGACGTGGACGGTCTGCACCCCGTGAACCAGGGCCGAGTGCTGCAAGGCCAGCCCGTATTCCTTCCGTGCACTCCTGCCGGGGTCCAGCAACTATTGTTGCGTTCGGGATATGACCCGGCCGGCAAACACGTGGTCATCGTGGGCCGCAGCAACATAGTGGGCAAGCCACTGGCGGCGTTGCTGATGCAGCGCGCTTCCGGCGGCAACGCCACGGTGACAGTCTGCCATACTCGAACCAGGGACTTGCCCGACATCACCCGGCAGGCGGACATTCTGGTGGCGGCCATGGGGGTCCCGGGGGCTATCGGCGCGGACATGGTGCGCAAAGGCGCCGTAGTTGTCGACGTGGGCATCAACCGGGTGGACGATCCTTCGCGCCGCCGCGGCTATCGCCTGGTGGGCGACGTGGATTACCAAGCGGTGGCGGCCAAGGCAGAAGCCATTACTCCCGTCCCCGGCGGCATTGGGCCAATGACCATCGCCATGTTGCTGAGAAACACGGTGGAGGCGGCCCGCCGCACCGCCGCGGTGCTCAGCGACGCGCTGGCGTCCGCCTTACGC
This sequence comes from Dehalococcoidia bacterium, assembly GCA_034421995.1. GTDB lineage: Bacteria > Chloroflexota > Dehalococcoidia > Lucifugimonadales > UBA3495 > Bin87. Next base: position 50,579 of record DAOUJY010000130.1, read on the forward strand.
AACACCGATGCGCACCAGTGATTTCGACTACTTTCTGCCGGAGGAACGCATCGCCCAAACTCCGGCGGAACCCAGGGATTCCTCGCGCCTGCTGGTGTTGGATCGCCATAAGCCGGGCGTCCACCCGTGGTCCGGAGTTATGGAACACCGGAAGTTTAGAGACCTCACTGAATACCTGCGTCCCGGCGACTTGATGGTATTCAACCGGAGCCGCGTGCTGCCGGCGCGGCTGTACGGCATGGAGGCCCGTTCCGGCGCCCGCGTGGAAATCCTCTTGGTAAGACGGCAGTCGCCCGGCGTGTGGCAGGCGTTGGGACGTCCGGGGCGACGCCTGCGCGTGGGCGCGACGGTTTCCTTTGGCAGCGAAGGTGAACCCGGCGCCACGGCGCGGGCGGAGGTTTTGGAAACGCAGGACAACGGATTACGGGTGGTTAGGCTTTCCGATGAGTCGGCGCTGGATGGTCTGGGCGAACTCCCGCTGCCGCCCTATATCAAGGAGACGCCGTCCGACCCGGACCGTTACCAGACGGTGTATGCCGACGCGCCCGGCAGCGTCGCCGCCCCCACGGCGGGACTGCACTTCACCGACGAACTGCTGGAGGAGATACGGGGCCTCGGGGTTGCTACGGCTTGGGTCACCCTCCACGTTGGTTTGGACACTTTCCGACCCGTGCGGGGCGAGGACATCGCCGAACACAAAATCCATACTGAATGGTACGAACTGCCGGAAGAAACCGCCAACCTGATCAACTCCGCACAACGCGAGGGCCGTCGCATCATCGCCGTAGGCACCACCACCGTCCGCACCCTGGAGCAGGTGGGCCGCGACGCCCATCAGAAAGGTATGAAGGAAATCACGGCGACCACCGGCGACGCCGACCTGTTCATCGTCCCCGGCCACCAATTCCGCCTGGTGGACGCCATGCTCACCAACTTCCACCTGCCCCGCTCCACCCTGCTGATGCTGGTCTCCGCCTTCGCGGGCCGGGAGCGTATCCTGGCGGCCTACGAGGAGGCGGTTCGGCGGGAGTATCGGTTTTATTCGTTTGGGGATGCAATGCTGCTGCTCTAATCGCGGCGCGGGCCGAAAGCGAAGATGTCGGCCACCAGGCAGGAGAAGCCGGGCAGCACTGGGTCGCCGATCAGCATATCGCCTATGCCATAACGCACTACGGTGCCGTCGTCGTGGTGCGCGTACACTTCTTGGGCAACGGGGTACGCCACCAGCACCAGCCGGACGCCGGCGTCCAGCCACATCTGCGTCTTGGCGTCTATTTCCGGCTGACGGTCGTTTGGGGAGACTACTTCCAGCACCAGGTCGGGAACGACTTCGGCATAGCCTCGTGGCGGTGGCAGCTCCGCCAGGCGCTCGTAAGAGATAAACCCGTAGTCGGGCGCGAGCGTGGTGTCAGGGTCGTGTTCAATATTCACGCCCGTCTCGGCGGCAATGCCGTGCCCCAAGTCGCTTTCTTCCACAAAATTGCCAATGCGTCGCCCAAAACGCTCAGTGACTCTGCCGTGCTCGTGGCTCGTCGGCGGCATTTCTATGAGCTCCCCCCGAATGAGTTGGTAGCGTTTGCCGTCGTCGGGCATGGCGAGCAAGTCGGCGGCGGTGAGCAATTTTTTGGCGGTGGTCATTGCTACACTCCTCCGTTACTCCATAGCCGCAGACGTTACGCCGCCGTTGCGCCGGGCCATGGTCAGGCGCGCGCCGCCCAAGCCCAAGATTGCCCCGATAGATACCTTTACCATCCAGTCGCCGATTGCGATGAGGCTGTCATGGGCTGGGTTGAAGCGGTCGGCGGGGATCGAGGCTACGAAAAGCAGGATGCCGATGCCGCCTATCGTTATCATGATAAGAGCGGCCAGCAACCACAACGGGTGGAGCGTTCCTTTCATGCCTCGACTTCTCCTGAGGGGTCAGTTCGGGATGATTGGACCGGCCGCCGGCTGCGATTCTCGGCTCTGAACAGGTGATAAAATATGCCGCCCATCGCCACCAGGAAGCCGACGAACCCGATAACCATCAGCGTCATCCCCATGATTTGTAGAAACATAATTGGCCCTCCTGCTCCCTGACGGTCATTCCCCGCACAACAGGATTATAGCACCGGGACCTTTCCGGTCGGTGAGGAACGGCTGCTACAATGAAATGACGAAGTTGCAGAGCAACGGCAAGTAAATTTGCGCAAAGGAAAACATCGGAAATGGTTGCGATTGCGGTTAAAAACGATCCGCGGTTCGGCTGGGTAAGATTTTATATGGAGTTTGCAGACCGACTGCTTGAACACAAAAGCGACCGCCGCGAGTTGGTGACCGTGGTCCGTAGTGTGTGCAATGCACATGGCTATCATTATTTGGACAATTCCGGCACCGCTCAAGTGAGCGGACTTCTCACTGATATCTGCCCGTTGACGGTTATGGGAACCTTCAATCGCGGCATATCGGTTTATAACCGACAGACTATCGCCAGGGCTATAGGTGATTTTCTGGGCGTGAATGAACCAGTGCCGGACTCCTTCCATGGCATACCCACTCTGCCTGCTATTAACTCTGTAGTGTTCTGGGAAGCGAGCGACATCAATTCGATATGGCAGCTTTTTGAAGATGGAATACGATTCGCTGATTTTAGGGATGAGCAGCGTCACGCGTCATTTCTGGAGTCTTACAATCAAGTGTTACAGGCGAAGTGGGTTGGACGTAAAGCGACGATGGGACTGTTTTGGATCCGTCCTGACAGTTTTTTATCGTTAGATGCCAAATCGTCGCAATATATTGCTAGTGCGCTAGGGATAAGACTACCTAGCTCAAAACCGCCCGAAGGCAATGAATACCTCCAACTCAGAGATTTTTTGGAAAGACATTTTCAAGATCCAGGTTTTCCTGTCCATTCCTTTCCCGAATTGTCGGCAGTGGCTGATGGGGATGCATTCCCGCCCCCACCACCCCCACCCTGCCAATCAAAAGAAAAATACACCATCGACAGTATCCTAGCCGACGGCTGCTTCCTCGACCTTCCCAAGCTGGAGACGATGCTAAACCGTCTCCAAACCAAGCAGAACATAATCCTACAAGGCCCGCCCGGCACCGGCAAAACCTGGCTGGCCAAGCGGTTGGCTTACGCGCTGATTGGATACAAAGACGACAGCAAGATCCGGCCCTTCCAGTTTCATCCCAATCTGTCCTACGAGGATTTCGTGCGCGGATGGCGGCCCCAGGGCGATGGCAGCTTGACGTTGGTGGACGGCCCCTTTCTCCAAATGGCGGACGATGCGCGTCAGGATCCCGATGGTACATACGTCATCGTCATCGAGGAAATCAACCGGGGCAATCCGGCGTCCATATTTGGCGAGATGCTGACGCTGCTGGAAGCAGACAAGCGCAAATCGGAAGAGGCTCTTGCGCTGGCCTATCCCCGCGAAACCGGCGAGCGGTTCCACATTCCGCTCAACGTGTACGTCATCGGGACCATGAACGTGGCCGACCGCTCGTTGGCATTGGTGGACCTCGCCCTGCGCCGGCGGTTTGCGTTCTTCGACCTGGAGCCGGTTTTCAGCAGCGTTTGGCGCGATTGGGTAAGCGAACAGTCCGGCATTGCGGCTGAATTTCTCGACGGCGTTGCGCAGCGCATGAACGCGCTGAACGATCAGATTGAGGCAGACCGCAACCTTGGACGTCAGTTCCGCATCGGTCACAGCTACTTCACGCCCGCGCCCGGCGTAACAATTGGTGACCCAGCGGGATGGTACAGGGGAGCCGTGGAATCCGAAATCGCACCGCTGTTACAGGAATACTGGTTTGACAATCCCAACACAGCAAGCGACGCAGTGTCGCAGTTGTTGGGTGGCCTGTGATTCCAAAGCCCGACGCACCCACTATAGGCTTCATCGGCCGCATCCCGGTCCGAAATATCTGGCTGCTCCTGCTGTACGCCTCCCAGTTGTACAAAGAGTTGCCGGAGGCCCGTCGCGTCGAGTTGGAGGACGCGCCCGACTACATACCGGAGTTGGTGGCTGAAATCCTGGCCAACGCGGTGGAGCAGCGGCTCCGGCGGAACCTCAGCTTTGGCTATGAGCGGCGGATGGCCGACCTCAACCGGGTGCGCGGTCGGATCGATGTGCTTCGCACCGAGCGGCGGCAGTTGCTCCAACGCGGGCGCGTGGCGTGCGTCTTTGACGAGCTTACCGTTGACGTTCCTCGCAACCGTTACGTCAAGGCAGCGCTTCTCAAGCTGGGCCAGGTCGTCAAGGACACGGCATTGTCGCGTCGCTGCTACAATCTCGCCGCCAGATTGGAACGGGCCGGCGTGTCCAGCGATTGGGATGCTGGCCGGAACGGTCGGCATCCACCTCCAGATGCGTTGGGGTGGATGGAATCTCAAGAGCGGCGGATGCTGGCGGCGGCGCAGCTGGCGTTCGACCTTGCCCTGCCCACCGAACAGGCCGGCCGGAACCTGCTGGCGATGCCCGACCGGAAGGCGAACCAAGGGTGGAAGCTGTACGAGGACGCGGTGGCCGGATTCTACGACGCGGTGCTGTCGCATTGCGGTTGGACGGTCAGATGCCAATCCCATATTGCATGGCCTCTGGAATATCCCACTCCACGCTTCCGGGAATTAATGCCGGGAATGGTGCCCGACATCGTGCTGGAATGCCGCCGAACGGACCAGGCAGTCGTCGCTCAGCGCATTGTGATCGATACCAAGTTCACATCAATCGTCACACCTGGATGGCAAGGTGGAGAGTCCTTCAAGTCCGGAAACATCTACCAAATCTACGCATACCTTCGTTCCCAGGAAGATGCTAGTGATCCGCATTGGCGCACCGCTGCCGGCGTTCTGCTGTATCCGTCCCTCGGCGCCGACTACGATGAGGCGGCGACCATACAGGGTCACGAAATCCGTTTCGCAACGGTGGATCTGGCCGCCGACAGCCGGACTATCAGACAACAGTTGCTGCGTATAGTTTATGCCCCGCCGGGGCGCGGAGACATTGGCGGGCCGAGCGTCTGAGCTGGACTTTGTACAAAAACTAGAAAAGTAGGAAAGGCCGGGTAAGCTGGGTTGACCCCACATCTCACTGTAGGTTGACCTGTGCTTACCCTGCCGGATGCCATTGTAACC
>DAOUJY010000131.1:0-25600 GCA_034421995.1 Dehalococcoidia bacterium
TCTGTCCGCCGCCTGGCTTTGATGATATCCGGATTGGCGTCGATGTAGGTCTGGGCCCATGGCGAAGGCTCTTGGGCGTCACCGACCAGCGCCGTAATATATTGGCCGTCGGCAGCGTAGATCTGGACTCGGTGGTTCCCCCAGTCAGTTACGTATACATCGCCATCTGAGTCCACAGCTACACCGGATGGCCCTTTGAGCGAACCCACCCCGGTGCTGGAGCCTTCGAACTTAACGAGCAGCTCTCCAGTAGGGGCGAATTTTTGCACCCGGTTATTGCCCCAATCCGCGACGTAGATGTTGTCCTCACGGTCGATGCAGATGCCCCATGGCATCTCCAGATCTCCGTCACCGCCACCTCGCTTCCCGAATTTGGACTGAAACTCGCCGATCTGGTTGAAACTCTGCACCCGGTGATTCAAGCTGTCCACCACCCAAACGGTTCCCCGGGAGTCGAAAGCAATTCCTGACGGTCCGTTTAGCTGCCCGTCTCCGCTGCCGGACCTGCCCCAGTGATATCGATAACTACCCTCTTCACTGTAAATGGTTACCCGGTTGAGATACTCGTCCGAAACGAACACTCGGCCGGTACGGTCCAAATCAATTGACCGGGGCCAAACGAAGCGCCCGTCTTCCTCGCCGACGGAGCCGAACTGTCCTTGAAACTCGTGGTCAAAGTTGATCTTGGTGACCCGCTGACCCAATTGTTCCACACCGCGGCTCAACACATAGATTCGACCGTTCGGTCCGAGGACGAAGTCCTGGGGAGCCCAGAATCCAAAGCCGTCCTGACTGTACATGCCGATGCAGTAGCTGTAGTCATACACGCGGCCGGCGGCGACGGTGGTCAGCATATCCCCTCTCCCGCGAACTATTTTGAGGTCCTGAAGCTACACGAAGGACATTTGCTCGAAGTGTCCACCGACGATGGGTACCGGGTCGATCCCCAGCCACTTTTCCGCCAAAGTGGAGTAGAAGCCACGGAAGTCATAGTTGGGTGCCAGGTCTCCCTGAGTGAGATCCCCCGGTTTCAGCGACGGATAGGTCCCGTACATTCCACCGTTCACCCGGTCGCCAATGGCGAACGCTACCCCAGCCGCTCCGTGGTCGGTACCGGTGCCATTATCGCGGACGCGGCGCCCAAACTCGCTGAACAACATGACAACCACCTCCTCCGAGGCATCGTGCTCGCGCAGGTCGTCGAAGAAGTCGCGTATGGCAACGGAAATTTCCGTCCAAAGTTTTTCATGTGGTCCCAGCTGGTCATAGTGGGTATCGAAGGGCCCGTGGGAGGTATAAAAGACCTGGGTGCCCAAGCCGGCCAGATGCACTTGGGCCACGTCTCTGAGGCGCCTCGCGATGGAATTGTTGGCGTACTCTACGTTTGAAGAATAGGTTTCGGGAGCAACCCGGATGATGTCGGCTCCTCGCAACGCATCCCGTCCTGCCTGTCCCAGATATTCCATGGTCGGTCCGGTGCCGATGGTGGGAGCGTACATGCGGGCAAAGGTCTCCAACAACTGGATCCGATCTTGCTCGGAGGTGATTCCCGGATTTGATGAGAGTACACCGTATGAAGGAAGGTGGTTGACAGAGGTAACAGGAACCCCCTTCATGGCCAATGCCCGAGGCAAGCCCTGGCCCAAGTTAACTCCCTTCAGCACGTTCTCGCCGGTAGGGTCCAAGTCCCGGACGACCTTGGCGAGCCAGCCGTCAATACCGATGGAATCCGGTTCGCAGGTATGCCAGATGTCCATGGCACGAAAGTGCGAACGGGGTGAATTTTCAAACCCGATTCCGTGAATGATTGCCATGTTGCCTTGGTCGTAGATCTCTTTCAACGGCTCCGAATCGGCCCGGAATGCCAGTTGGTCATCTATGGGCAGCAATTGGTCTTCAGGGATATGGACCTTGGGCCGGTTATCCCAATACAAGGGATTGCTATAAGGAACAATCGTATTGAGATAGTCGTTGGCCCCGGTTAGCTCCAGCACGACCAGCACGGGGTCTTTATGGGTTGATGCCATTTTCATATCCTTCCACATCAGTTGTATGCGCTTGCCTAGGCAAACTGATAGTCTCGCGAGGCGGCAATCAAGGTCAAGATCCTGCTCACGTTGTGCAACGTAGCCCTGAATTCTTCGGGGGTGCTCCAGGCTAGATCGCCACATTTTTCGGCATGGGCAATCAATTCAGAGTGGGTCGCCCTACTGACTTCCAACGGTCCCATCGCATCGAGACAAGCTTCCACAATCGCCGGGGGGGAATAATCCCCATGCCCATGCACATTCACCAACACCCGTTTGACGATAGCCTGCACGCCAGGTAGTGAGATGTCTCCCAATATCCTCGCGGCAAAGTTCACCCGGCGCATCAAAACGCCGGGGTCGATCCATTCTGAGCCTGTGTGCCAACCCTCCACGCTGGGAGGATTGAGCAACCCCTGTCCCTGCCAACCGCACTCCAACGCCAGATTGTTGAATCCTGGCTGGAAGCCGTCATAGTTGCCCGCCATACGCACAGTGCCAACGATCAATTCAGCAGGACTTTTCACCCGGGCGAAGCGGGCATTCTTGAAGAACTCCGAGTTGAACAACAATCGTAAAATAGACCGGATGTCGCCACCGGATTCATCGTAGGCATCCGCCAACAACTCGATGGCTTCAGGGTCAACCGGTGGTGTAACGTTCCAACTGGAGACATGAGGCTCGTCGGCGACGAAGAATCTGTAGAGGTGACGGGCCAGGAACCGGGCCGTAGCCGGCTGATCCGCAATAATATCCACGATGTCTTCGCCATTGAAGTTCCCGGTATGCCCCAGGAAGGTCTTCTCCCCATCGTCGTGGTCCTCAGGTCTGTAGTCGAACAGCCAGTGGAAACGACCGTAAGGATTACGGGGAATCTTCGGGGCAATCGTCCATCCGGTAAAGGCCCGGGCTGCCTCCCTGATATCATCCTCTGAGTAGTTGCCCACTCCGAGGGAGAAAAGCTCCAACAGCTCCCGCCCCCAGTTTTCATTTATGGCGCCGTCACGATTTCCTTGGTTGTCCAACCAGAAGATCATGGCTGGCGACTTTGCAACCTCTACCAGCAGGTCGCGGTAAGTACCCAATCCGTATTGACGGAAGATGGCAATCTGGCGAGTCAGCTCCAGTGGATTGTCCACCTTGGAGTTGCTGGTGGCGAACAACTGATGCCAGAAGAGGGCCATCTTCTCTTCCAGAGGCCGTTTGGTGTTGATCATCCGGAACACCCAATTGGCCTGATTTATTGGCAGCGCCCCGGCCCCCTCATAACCAGGGAAGATCCGGTACAGCAGTTCGTCGTCTATGGCCGGCTGCCGCTCTGGATATAGAAGCTCCTCGACCACGGCTTCGTAGCCTTTGGAGACACGCTCCTCCAGTTCCTCACGGGAATCACCAAAGCCGGCCCGTCTCATTAAATGGGCCATCAATCGAATGTCTTCCTGGTGGGGCATTGCCGCCTCTCCGTTTATCGAGCCCGGAACGCTAAGCCAAGCGCCGCTCCGTAACATATTAGGATTGGCCAAGTCGAATGTCAACAAAAAGCCGTAACAGGTAACCGTACAGAGTTGACGAGGCGAATTTGCCGGGTCCACGGTCCCGCTGAAAAACACTGGCGCCCAAGCTCGAATCCACCGAAGGGAAACGTCGGCGGTAGTCGGACGAGGGATGAAGGGTCAGGGAACGGGCTGGCGAGGACCTGATGCCGATGAAATGGACGATGCGGGATGTGGACGCCACGCCAGGGGGATGTTGACGGCCCGTGGTAGCGGCGTTGGGAGCGATCATCAGCGCAAATAGCTGGCGGAGGCGGTCGGGTGCCCAGCCTGGGCGCTGATCGGCCAGGCGTGTGGCGGCATGATGGACAGGTCAAACGCCGAGGACGGCGTCAGGAAGGGAAGGGCAGGGCGCGCAGTCTCGCCAGGGCAGAGCTGAACTGGTTTTGCCAGGGCCAGCCCTGAGGGAGATGCAGGGTGAGACGACGGGCTTTGCGGGTGAGGCGTCCGGCCAGGGAGAAGAAGCGTCTTCGGAGAGTCTTGGTGGTTGCCACCGGCTCTCCCAGACCGAGGCGCGTGGTCCAGCGAGCCGGGTTATGGGCGATGACCCGGACGGCCAGCCAGGCGGCGTTGGCGGCGAAGCGGCAAGGCTGCGAGCTCGGCATTCCCCGGGCATCTTGGAGAATCCCGGTGTGGGCAGGTTCACGTAACGGGCCTTATGCGAATCATGGCGGGTATCGGCACGTCCACTTGAACCGGCAGAAGCTAAGAGCAGCGGCTGGACATTCGTTGATCGTCTAAAACTGTTGTAAGCGGCAGTACTGCAACGGTTGTGGTGTGGGGAACACGGTCCGTGAACTGGAAACGGGGGCCATAGCCTGCGTGGATTGCGGAACCTTGGATGGGTGGGCCGGAGGACGGCAATACTCAAGGTTTAACGGACTACCCAGCCAAATTCCGAAGACGCCCCGCCAATTCCTGTTTAGGAACAGGACTCCTGGGATCTGCGAGCATCGCTTCCAGAGCAGCGACCACTTGGAGCGTGGTCGGTATGGCCGCGTGGTGCATCTGGTCAATGATCCACAGGAGATCGTGGTGCTGAATGCCCTCGTCGAGGGCGAAGGATCTCATGCGCCTGTCCTCCGTCAGAAGGGTGTACCCCTGGTGATGGGCGAGTGCAAGGGCAAAGCAGTCCACCAGGCTGAGGGCCCGCCGCCGGCTTTGATAGGCGATTGCTGTTGCCACGCCTTCAGGGTCCAGGGCTTCGACGCGGAGGCCCAGTCTGATCAGGTCCTGCCGGTCGTAATGGCCCAGGTCGATGAGTTCCTCGTTGAACAACAGGTCCGGCACGGCGAACTGAAAGCTCAGCTCGAACATCCTGTCCAACAAGTTTCGCTTCGAGAACTCGATCAGCACGGAACTGTCGCTGACGAGGATCTGCATGGGGTATCAGTCTGTCGTTCCCACCATGACACGCTCGATGTCGCTGACCCGCATATCCAGGAGTTCGGCTGCTTTGGATTCCGATATCACATCCTCCGCCAGCGCTCTCAGGCAGAGACGCCGGAACCGTTTGGGGTTTTCTGGCTTCGCCAGCGGACAAGGCTCCTGCGTTCTCCAGGATCGCCCGATGCCGCGGAAGATTCGGGTTACCGTTGCTTCGCCGATGATGCCCAAGTCGCGCATACGCATCACCAGGGATGCGGCACTGACGCCGAATACCTTCTTAATTTCAACCAGCTCACCGAAGCCGAAGTTGAGGCGGCGGCGGCCCACTTCCCGGATCAGTTCATCTTCGGGAACCAACAAGGCGCTGGCAAGTCGGTCGCAAATCTTCTCTTCAGGCATCCCGGCGGGAGTGTCCATCACCAAATGCCCCAGCTCATGGGCCAGGGTGAACCTCTGTCGCTCGGTAGACTTGCCAGTAGAGTAAACGATCACAGGCAAGGCCGTTTCGTCAGTCTGATGGACGAGGCAGGTGAGCCCGTCCACAGCCCGGGGGAAATCCAGCTTGAGGACTTTGATGCCGTGTTCTTCGAGCAGCGCAGTCATGCTGGGGATGGGGCCGCCGCCGAGGTTCCAGGCCTCGCGTACTCTCGTCGCGATGAACTCGCCATCCTCAACGGCTTCTGCGGAGTACGGGGTGCCGTCAGGGACCTCCCAGACGCTGCTGGCGATGCCCAAGAGCTCCTCCACCTGCAGGTAACGGTCGACATGGTCAAGAACCGCTGCTTCCACCATCGCCCGTTCGCGGACTTTGGTGGAAGCCAACTTCCGGAACTCCACGGATTCCAGTGAGACGACGGTGGGGCTGAGCAGGTAGGTGGTTGAAACATCGAGCGCGTTGGCCAACGCAATGGCGACGGTTGAACTGGGCATCATCTCGCCGCGCTCATATTTGCCAATAGCCTGGGCAGAGACCATTCCGCCCATATTCGAAGACAGCTCCCGCAGTGAAAGACCGCTGCGTTTCCTGGCGAGCTTGAGGCGTTCGCTGAGCATGAGGACACCTCCTAGTTTACATGATGTGGTATCATACCTCATAATGTAAACCGGTAGCACATCAGAGTCCAGGGCCTTTCGGTTATTTGACGTGAGCACCGATCAAGGTCAGAGGATGTGATGGGTTGACGGCGCAGCGGCGCAGGGCGGCGGTCCGCCATAGGCGGATTGGTTTCGCCAGCCAATCGGATCACGCTGATAGTCCGGTTGCGCAGGGCTGCCATGATCTGGGGTGCGGAGCCGGTGCGCACCTGGGAGCGGTCTTCATCGAAGGTAACGTCCCGAACCCAATGCACCCGGTTCTCGATGCCCCAGTGTCCCCGCCATAAGGCGATGAGCCCTTGGGGGCTGGCGGCGGGAGACAGGCTGGTAACAGCGTAGGCCAGTTCGCGTCGGGTGGAGCGCTTGCGACGGACGATGCGTTCCAGTCGGCATACCTGGGCCAAATGGGGCCAGTCGCGGTAGCCCACCAGCAGGTCGGAGGTCCACAACCGTCGCCGTTCGATGCGATCACCGTGCTGGTCAATTTGCACCACCTGGGGCGCTTCCGGTTCCCCGTCCCAGATGGTCATGATGTCCTGTAGCAGGGTGGGCTGGTTGCCCTTTACCGCGAAGAAGTAGTGCCCCCTTCAGCCACCACTTGCTGGCGCACCTCTCGTTGGGTGAACTGGGCGTCGCCGGTTATCACCAGACCTGCCAGGTCCAACTGGCCCAAAAGTCCCGACACCGCGTCCAGCTCATTCCGCTTCTCACCCACCGCCTGCTGGACCACCACAATCCCAGCCCTATGGGCATACGCCGCCACCAGATGCACTCCGGGCAACTGATCACCGTGGATGCCCCGCAACGCTTTACCATCAATGGCCACTGCCTCGCCTTCCGACAGACCTCGCGCCTGCAGTCACCGCCCCAACTCCCGCTTAAAAGCATCTCGGTCCAACCTGCTGAACACCTGATGCAGCGTGGACACGCACTGCGTCCGCTCCCGGGTAAACCCCAAAGCCGCGGACACTTCCTGTCCCTGATCTCGCCCCCACTGGCTGATGGCGTACCAACTGCGGGCTCCGCACAGCATGGCACACACCGCCAATCCCAATATCGCGCCCAGAGGATGCCGCCTCCCGTGGGCGCGGCGCGGATCCGGCACCCGTCCCAACGCCTCGATCAACGACAAACCTTCTTATGCTACCGGTCCAGACACCATCGGACTCCCCCAAAGCTACGGATGCCCCGAACCTATATTCCCCCCTCGTTCCCCTCCAAAGACCCTGCAGGCAACCACTTCCCTATTGATATACGAAATGGTATATAGGTATTTCAAGACAGCGCATTGTCCGCGTTTTTGAGTAGAAAAACACGGCAAAATTGACGGACGCCCTCCGCCATACTACGTCGTTAATCCAACCGCGTAAATTCCATGGCCTTACAGCCCCAATTTTCCGAGGACTCTTCGTACCAGGATGGACCGGCGTCTGCTCCGTATTGGGAAGAGCCACCCTCCTCACCGTTCTGGGACGCGCCTGAGTTGGCGGATTACGATGCCGGCGGCACGGCTTTTGAAGAACCGAATGCTCCCCGCGCCGCAGTTTTACAGGGGCTCAACGAGGCCCAACAACAGGCAGTCGTCACTACCGAAGGCCCTCTGCTCATAGTCGCCGGGCCGGGTTCGGGCAAGACCCGCGTCATCACCCACCGCATCGCTTATCTGGTTGGGGATCGCGGCGTAAACCCCTGGCAAATACTGGCGGTCACGTTCACCAACAAGGCCGCCCGGGAAATGCGGGACCGCCTCGACCGGCTGTTGCTCAGCCGCAGCGAAGCCGTCACTATGGGCACCTTCCACGCCGTGTGCGCCCGCATTCTGCGCCGACATGGTGAACGTATCGGCCTTGATCGGAACTTCACCATATACGATCAGGACGACCAGTTGGACATGCTCAAGTCCGCGATGCAGCTGGCGGACGTGGATAGCAAACGTTATAACCCCAGGGCCGTCCTCTCGCGCATTTCCGCCGCCAAAAGCAGCCTCCAGGACGCCCGCAGTATGGCGCAAACGGCCTATGATGCCGAGGACGAATACGGCGCTAATTGGGTGGAAACCTGCGCCCGCGTCTATCGCTATTACGAGGAGGCGCTGACACGACAGAACGCCCTGGATTTCGACGACCTCCTGATGCGGACGGCGCAACTGTTGGAAAATGTTCAGGAAGTGCAGGACCAGTACCACACCCGCTACCGCTACCTGCTCATCGACGAGTTTCAGGACACCAACGTGGCGCAATACCGTCTGGCCCGGCTGCTGACCGGCCAGCACCGGAACCTGTGCGTGGTCGGCGACCCGGACCAGAGCATCTACTCGTGGCGTAACGCCGACATCCGAAACATCCTGAGCTTTCAGACAGATTTCCCCGACGCCACCGTCATCAGCCTGGGCGAGAACTACCGCTCCACCAGGAACATACTCAACGCCGCCGCCGGCGTCATCTCCACCAACACGGAGCGGATTGAACGCCCGCTATTTACGCAAAATCCGGCGGGGCGACCCGTCACCCTGCACGAAGCCTTCAGCGAGGAAGACGAAGCCCTCTGGGCTGTGGACGAGGTGGGCCGCCTTACCCGAACCGGCGAGTACCAGTCCGGCGACTGCGCCATCATGTACCGCATCAACGCCCAAAGCCGCGCCTTTGAAGACCAATGCATGCGCCAGGGAATACCCTACCGGCTGGTGGGCGGCGTGCGTTTCTACCACCGCAAGGAAATCAAGGATACGGTGTGCTACCTGCGGGTGGTTTTCAATCCGGATGACGAGGTCAGCTTGCGACGCATCATCAACCAGCCGCCCCGGGGCATCGGCGCCAAATCGGTACAGCAGCTGACCAACTTCGCGGCCCAGCGCGGCGCCACCACGAGACAAGCGATGCGGGAAATCGCCGCGGCCCGGGCGGACGGGTCGCCCTGCCCCATTCCGGTAACGGCGCGCGCGGCTCGGTCAATCGCCGATTTGTCCGTTACCCTGGACCGCCTCGCTGACGCCTCCCGCGAGCTGGGTGTCCCGGACCTCCTTGATCGCACGTTGGACATGACCGGCCTGGCCAAACAAATCAACGCCCAGGATGACGGCGATGAGCGATGGGAAAACATCTTAGAGCTGCGCGCTTTGGCTGAAGACTACGGCCCGCCCGGCGACGGTTCCGCCGACGGGTTGAGCGCGTTTCTGGAGCGGGTTTCCCTGGTTTCCGACGTGGACGCTTACGAACAGGCCAATGATGCGCTTACCTTGATCACCCTGCATCAGGCCAAAGGGCTGGAGTTCCCGGTGGTGATGATGGCCGGAATGGAGGAAGGGCTATTGCCCCACACCCGTTCCATGGATACCCTGGCCGAGATCGAAGAGGAACGTCGCCTGTGCTACGTGGGCATGACCAGGGCTAAAGAGCGCCTCTATCTGCTGCGCGCTTTCAGGCGGCGTTATCCGTCATCGGGTGGGGTGTCGCTGCCCTCCCGTTTCCTCGAAGATCTCCCGGAGGAGGCGCTGGCCTCGCCGGCCGTGGACCGACCTCCCGGCTCCCGCGCCGAATCTCATGGATTGAACGCATCTCGTCCGTCTAGGAACGCGGACGCGGTGATCGGCGGTTCCTACGGACAGACCCGGCGCGCTTCGCGCACGCGGCTGGGTGACGGATCCGGCGCCGGAGGCGAGGCGACCCGAGGCCGACTGCGGGGCAATATCGATGAGCGTCTTACCGAATGGACGCCCGGCCGGCCCGAGGCTTCGGCCAACACGCCGGAGCGGGCGCCCCTGGCGGTGGGCGAAATCGTCCGCCATCCCACTTTCGGCGAGGGCGTAGTTCAGGAAGTCGATGGCGTCGGCGACACCGAACAGGTCACCGTGAATTTTGCCAGCGCTGGCCTGAAACGCTTACTGGTGGGCCTGGCGCGCTTGGAACGGGGATAGCTACGAACTAACCACGGTTTGCCGCACTGACAACGGCCCGGACTGGCGAAACCGACCGGCAATCCGATTTGGGCGAACCGACGTAACCGTGACATAGTTGCTATACTGGCATACTGTAGCCGCTTCCGTAGCGAAGGGGCCGGGTGAGGCATTGTCATGGTTTCCTTCCTGAAAAAAATCGTCGGCGATACGCCCGAACGGGCCGCCGAAAAACTTCGCAGCCAGTTGGTGCCCCGAGTCAATCGACTAGAGGACAACATTCAAAGTCTCAGCGATGATGGCCTTCGAGCCAAGACTAGCGAATTCCGGCGCCGCCTAGACGACGGGGCGTCTTTAGACGACCTGCTGCCCGAGGCCTTCGCCGTCGTAAGGGAGGCAGCGCGGCGTACCCTCGGTCAACGCCACTACGACGTGCAGATCATCGGCGGTGCAGTCCTGCACCAGGGGAAAATCGCCGAAATGAAGACCGGCGAAGGCAAAACGCTGGTCGCCACCCTGCCCGCATACCTAAACGCGCTCACCGGCGGCGGCGTGCATATCGTTACCGTCAACGATTACCTGGCCCGCCGCGACCCGGTGTGGATGGGGCCGGTGTACGACCTGCTGGGCCTCACCGTCGGTTGCCTCCAGCATGACGCGGCCCACATCTACGACCCCGCCATGGACGACCCGGGCCGGGGCGGTCATCGTCACCTGACTCCGGTATCCCGCGCCGAAGCCTATCGCGCCGACGTGTTATACGGCACCAACAACGAGTTCGGATTCGACTATCTCCGCGACAACATGGCGGTAACCTCCGACCTGCAGGTCCAGGCTCGTGACGCGGGCCGGCCCTGCCACAATTTCGCCATCGTGGACGAGGTTGACAACATCCTCATTGACGAGGCCCGCACGCCTCTGATCATCAGCGGCCCGGCGCAACAGCCGGTGGAGCACTACTCGAACTGCGCCCGGCTGGCGCCCCGTCTGCGCGAATACGAGGATTACACCATAGACGAGCGCACTCAGGCGATTTCATTGACCGAAGAGGGCATCGGCAAAGCCGAACGCCACCTGCGCGTCAGCAATCTGTACGACCCGGAAAATTTCCACCTGGTCCAGTACGTTGAAAATGCTGTCGTCGCCCAGGTGCAAAAGATCAAGGACAAGGACTACGTTGTCGCCGAAGGCGAGGTGGTCATCGTTGACGAGTTTACCGGTCGCCTCCAGTACGGGCGACGCTGGGCCGACGGCCTCCACCAGGCCGTGGAGGCGAAAGAGGGCCTGAAAGTCCAGCGTGAGAGCGTCACATACGCCACCATCACCCTGCAAAACTACTTCCGGATGTACGGCAAATTGGCCGGCATGACCGGAACCGCGGTCACTGAGGCCGACGAATTCTATAAAATCTACGGCCTCGAAGTCGTCTCGGTGCCTACCAACCTCCCCATGATACGCGAAGACAATAGCGATTTGATTTTCCCCACTGAAGAGGGTAAGTGGCGCGCCGTGGTACAGGCCATCATCGACCGTTCTACCTCGGGACAACCGGTGCTGGTGGGAACCACTTCCATAGAAACCTCCGAGGCCCTGAGCGACCGGCTCCGCAAGCGAGGCGTCGATCATCAAGTGCTCAACGCGCGCAACCACGAACAGGAGGCGTCAATCGTAGCGCAGGCGGGACGTTCCGGAGCGGTTACCGTGTCCACCAACATGGCCGGCCGCGGTACCGACATCGTGCTGGGCGGCGCAGACACCGACCGCGACGATTGGCGACGGGAGCATGACCGGGTGATCTCCCTGGGTGGCCTGCATGTCATCGGCACCGAGCACCACGAAGCGCGTCGCGTGGACAACCAGCTGCGTGGCCGCGCCGGACGCCAGGGAGACCCCGGCAGCAGCCAGTTTTTCGTCGCCCTTGAAGACGAACTGATGCAGCGCTTCGGCGGCGACCGCATCAAGAACGTGATGAACTGGACCGGCCTCAACGATGATGAACCGCTGGAAAACAAGCTGATCACCAAGTCCATCACCAGCGCGCAGGTAAAAGTGGAAGGCCACCACTTTGACATGCGGAAGCACCTCCTCAATTTTGACGACGTACTCAATCAACAACGGTCGGTGATTTACGACCAGCGCTCCAATATCCTGACCAACCAGGGACTTCGCGAGCGCGTTGTGGACATGCTGGGCGCGGAGTTCGACCGGCTGATCGACGCGCACTTGCAGTCACGCCACGCCGACGATTGGGACATCGATGGATTCCTGTCCGCTCTGAGCCAAATCTGCCCGCCTCCTGCCGAACTGGACAATGCGGATAAGGTATCGCAACTCCGTCGCGAGCGCATCGAGAACATCCTGGAGGAGTACTCAGAAACCCTGTACCGGTCCAAAGAGCAATCCATGGGTGCCGAAAATATGGAGACCCTGGTGCGGCTGCTGCTTCTGAAATCCATCGACACCCATTGGGTCAACCACCTCACCCACATGGAAAACCTGCGCACCGGTGTGGGCCTGCAGGCCGTCGGGCAGCGGGACCCGCTCACCGTGTACCGGTCCGAGGGTCAACAGGCTTTCGCCGAATTGACCCGACAGATGCAGCGGGACGTTACGCACACCCTGTTCCACGTAACGCTCGCGCCGGAAGCGCCGCCCGCTCGTTCTTCCCCAAATGACGACACATCCACCACTGGGAACCGGCGCAACTCCCGCGCCCCGGTCAGTCCCATGGCGGCTGTTTCGCCGGCGCGAAACGCCGCCGCCCCACGGGCCGGCCGCAAAATCGGGCGCAACGCCAAATGCCCTTGCGGGAGCGGCAAAAAGTACAAGCGCTGCTGCGGCGCTGTGGCCTGATTCTCGGCTCGCGAGCCAAGCACAAACCGTAGGGGCGGGTTTGAAACCCGCCCCAGCAATTTGGATTTTCCTTAACCCTACTGCCCTCGCCAGAACAACCGCCGCACTATAGTCAGCGGTTGAGGCTGCGGTTCCTCCATGGCGATAGGTTTGTTACGTCCTGACGCCCATCCTTCCGGGTCACGCTCAAACGCGATCCGGCAGCCCGGCGCACAGAAATAGTAGGTCTGCCCGTCGTATTCGCTCGTGCCCCCGTTGGGGTTGTCAATGTCCACTTGCATCAAGCAGATGGGGTCGGTCGCGGTCGTCATAATGATAAATTTCCTTGTGTTGGCTAGTTGTCAGCAGAGGCTGGCACAAGTTCCAAGTCGGGCGGCAGTGTGAAAACGGCTTCGCCGCTCTCCAGGTGGGTATGGTTGACCAGCGCCAGCATTATTTGCTGATGACTGCGACGAACTTCATGCAAAACTTCGTTCTTGGCGTCGGCGATATCCTGCTTCAGCTCGGCTTTATTGTCAGTTACCTCTTTGTGGAGCGCGTTGAACTCCTGACGCGACGGCATTCGACCAATGCGGAAGGCCATCGCAATCAGCGCTGCTGCGATGAGACCCTGGCTGCCGATAAGCGCAACGATTATAGGCGTGAGATTGTTGCCAACTGCCGTTTCCATTATGCGGATTCCTTAACAGGGTACGGGCTTCAAACGCATTCTATCGCATTGCGACGGCTTGCGGTACCGTCAGGTGGACGACCGTCGTAGCCGCAGCGAGTTGCTCACCACGCTTACCGAGCTGAAGGCCATGGCCAACGCCGCCAGAATCGGGTTCAGAAAGCCCGCGTCACCGAAGAAAAAGGTCAGACTGTTCGGGACGCCGCCCAAAGCGGCAAACACCGGGTAAAGAACGCCCGCCGCTACCGGGATCAGCATGGTGTTGTAAAAGAACGCCCAGAAGAGATTTTGCCGGATGGTGCGCATCGTCGTCCGCGACACTTGCAGGGAGGTAGCAACCCCCGCCAAGTCGTCGCGCATCAGCGTAATGTCGGCCGACTCCCTTGCTATGTCCGAACCGGCGCCCATTGCGATCCCCACATCGGCCAACGCCAGAGCCGGGGCGTCGTTGATGCCGTCGCCCACCATCGCAACCACGTTCCCGTCAGCCTGCAATCTGGTTATGGCATCCGATTTGTCGCCCGGCAGCATCTCCGCACGATATTCATCCACGCCACAAATGGATGCCACCGCGGCAGCCACTTCGGCTCGGTCTCCGGAAAGCATGACGGTGCGGACGCCCATGCCGCGCAGCGCGGCCACTGCCGGCTGCGCCCCCGGTTTTACGGTGTCCATCACAGCGATGACGCCGAGCACGCTACCCCCACGGGCGACGAACATGGGGGTGTTTCCCTGTCGCGCCAACTCATTTGCCGTGCCTGACATTTCGTCACACACCGAAATTCCCATTTCTCCCATCAGCGCCGCGTTGCCCACTGCGATTGGTTCGCCATCGAGCACAGCGCTTACGCCGGATCCCCGGTGTGCGGCGAACTCGGCGGCCCCGGCCAGCGTTAGCCCTTCTTGTTCCGCATGACGACGCACCGCCGCTCCTATGGGGTGCTCGGACAATAACTCAACCGAGGCAGCAGACGCCAGAACGAAATCCTCCGTCATTCCCGCCGCCGGAACGATTTCCGTCACCTGGAGCCGGCCCGTGGTCAGGGTTCCGGTCTTGTCCAGCGCCACCACGTTTACGCGATGGGCAGTTTCCAACGCCGTCGCGCTGCGAATCAATATGCCCTGTTCGGCCGCCCGGCCGACCCCAACGATGATGGCCGTGGGCGTGGCGAGTCCCAGCGCACAGGGACAGGCGATGATGAAAACCGCCACCAGGGTCAGCGTGGCATAACGGATCGACGGGTCAGGGCCCAGGAATAGCCACACCACCGCCGCGGCCAGCGCGATCAGCCCCACTGAAGGCACGAACCAGGCAGCGACCCGATCCGCGAGACGCTGCACCGGAGCCGCTGAACCCTGGGCTTCCTCCACCAACCGGATAACCTGCGCCAATGTCGTGTCCGCGCCGACGCGGGCAGCGCGCATCAGGAAAGCGCCCGTCCCGTTCATCGTCCCGGCGAATACGGAACCTCCCGGGGCCTTTTCGGCCGGAATGCTCTCGCCAGTCAAAGCCGACTGGTCCACGGTGGAGACGCCACTGGTGACTTCTCCGTCCACCGGAATCTGCTCGCCTGGCCGCACCGCCAAAGTAGCGCCGACTTCAACCCGGTCCACGGGAACGTCCACCACGGAACCGTCATCCGCCATCAGGTGGGCAGTTTGGGGGCGCAGATCCAACAGCTTGCCGATGGCGTCTGACGTCCGCGATAACGCTCGCGCCTCCAGCCACCTGCCCAGCAGGATCAGGGCGATTATGATCGCCGCCATGTCAAAATGCAGCTGATGCCCCGCCCCTCCCGTCATTCCCGTCACCTCTGCCATTCCGGCGAAAGCCGGAATCCACGTCATCATCACCACGACCACGCTGTACCCGTAGGCAACGGAAGTTCCCAGGGCGATGAGGGTGTGCATATTGGGTTTCAATCGTCTCAGTCCGGCCCAACCGGCTACGTAAAAGGGCCATCCGGCCCACAACTGTACCGGCGTCGCCGCTGCCCACAACAGTACCGGATACCACCAGCCCAATGAGAACAAACCGGTCACCCATGGCAAAGCTGGAAAGCTGACCAAAAGCAGCCCGATGCCGACCGGCAATGCCACCGCCAATCGCGTTCGCAGTGTTCTGGCCTCACGCGCTCGTGGCGTATCCGCATCCATTCCGCGCGCGTTATCAGTTACCGGAACGGGATCCATGCGATAACCGGCGTCGCCAACGGCTTTGGCCAGGGCTGCAACATCAGGAGCCGTGGCGCCGTCGGCAGCGGCCAGGCTGATGGTAGCCCGCTCCGTCGCCAGGTTGACGCTCACATCAGACACTCCCTCGACGGAGCGCAGCGCCTCGCTGACATGGTAAACGCAGGCCGCGCAGGTCATGCCGGCCACGGGAAAGACCAGCGTTTTGGAACTCTGTTGCGACATGGTTGCAGGTACACCGGAGCGATGACTGGATTACTTACCGAACTAGCTACATTATAGCAGTGGATGATAATGAGACGGCCTTTTCCTTGACATGCCGTTTACACCGGGAGCATACTGCCCCAATTCAGGGAGAGGATCATGTCGGCAGTCAATTTTAAGCCCGCGGAATTCGCGATCGCCGGTCAGCGCATCCACTACGCTTGGGTGATTGTCTTCATCACCGCGCTGATGCGTTTGGTATCGTCGTCCTTCCGTATGTCTTTCCCCGCTCTGGTCCCCATTATCGCGGAGGTCTTCGGCTGGAGCCAGGGCCTTATTCTGTTTGCATTCTCGTTGCAATGGGTGGTATCGGGCATGTTCGGCCCGCCGTCCGGATGGCTCGGCGACAGATACGGAGCGCGGTTTACGCTGACCTTGGGCGCGTCCCTCTACATCGTCAGCATGATCCTCGCTGGATTCATGACCGAACTCTGGCATCTCTACCTGTTCTTCGGCGTCATGCTCAGCGCGTCCATGGGAATATTCCAGGTGCCCCTCACGGTGTCGGTAACATCCTGGTTCCGCCGCCACCTGGGGTTGGGCATGGGGTTGCTCCAGTCCTCCCAGGGCGTTGGGCCGGTGATCGTGCCGGCCATCATGGTGGGTTTGGTGGCCTTTTTCTCCTTGGGACAGGGACAGGAATGGGCCGAATCTGTGCCGATTTTCAGCGCTGACAGCATCGGAATCAGAATGGCGTTTTGGATCCCCGGCATCGTCGGCGGCGTGATACTCCTGTTGCTCACCCGGTTGTTCCACAACTCCCCGGAGGACGTGGGAATGCGTCAACTTGGCGCCGACCCCAACGAGCCGCTCCGCGCCGCTCCCACCACTGGAAGGGGAGCCAAAGAGCGCGCCCGGGTTTTCCTCCGCCAGGCGCGCAAAACCGGTACCTTCTGGAATCTGGTGGGCATCCACTATTGGGGTTGCGCCGGACATGCCATCATCATCATGTTCCTCCAGGTTATGGTGGTGGACCTGCTCCGCCCGGCGGAAGGGTATCAGGGAGTGGACAAAGCGCTGGTTGGGGCTTCGGCAATCGGTATCACCATCGCCGGGACCATGCACCTCACCAGCACCATCACCCGGTTCGCCGCGCCCATCGCGGCTGACCTGTTCGGCAGCAAGTGGGTGATGGCCGCCTGCTTCACCCTCCAGTTCGCCCCCGTCCTGATTCTCCTGTTCGCCAACGAACTTTGGATGTTCTACCTCTTTGCCGTGCTGTTCGGAATTGGATTCGGCGGCGAGATGTCGGCCTTCCCCATCATCAATCGCCAGTACTACGGACGGGCCCCTATCGGCAGCGCCTACGGTTTCCAGATGATGGGAGCCGGCGCGGGCATGGCCAGCGGTGCGCTGTTGGGCAGCGGTCTGTTCATCGGCGTTACTGAACTTGGCTTTCCGATTATTTTCAATAACCCCTATTGCTGGACGATCCTGCTGTCCTTCGTCATGAGCCTGGGCGGGGTGATCGCTATCCTGTGCCTGCCCGATACCCACAATCACCAATTGCCCGATTGGGAGGATCACCTGGCTCCCGAATTCCGTACCGACGCGGCGCCGGCGGCGCCGGCTCCAGCCACGACCGCCCCCGCCGGAGGTTCTCCAGCGCCGGCTCCAGGCTCCGGCGACGGGAACTGAACCGGTCCTCGCAGATGAACTCGTTCACCCGGGGGCGATCGCTTGATCCGCCCCCGGTGGCTTTATGGCTCGGCAACAGTTATTATGCTCAAAAATACACTTTATCAGCCGAAGGTTCTCCCCATTGGCGAGGACCACGCGAAGTAACGGAGGTTTTATCATGGCAGACGGAATCACCATCCTCGTCGGCACCGCCGGGCAGGGCGTAATGCGCAGCACCGACAGCGGCCAGTCCTGGCGGCGCGTCGGCATCACCCAGGGCATCCACTCCGATGCGGTGGTGCGATGCCTGACTCCCATTCCGGGCAGCGAGTCCAGCGTCCTCGCCGGTTGTGACCGGGGCATCATCCGCAGCGATGACAACGGCGATACCTGGCGCTCCATCGACACGCCCATGAACGGAACCGCAGTGTGGGCCATCGCCTTCGATCCAAACAATCCACAGGTCGGCTTCGCCGGCACCGGCACGCCTGACCCGTGCCAGATCTATCGCACCCGCGACGGGGGAACTACTTGGGAACTCCGCCCCTGCGAGGTCGCCGCCGAGTGCCCTGCCGTGGGCGTGCCCCGCGTCACCGGCATCGCCGTGGACCCCTCCAACAGCAGCAGCGTTTGGGTCGGCATCGAGGTGGACGGCCTGCGTCACAGCTCCGATGGCGGCGACACTTGGGAAACCGTCCCTCACCAGGACATCCCCAACCTGGATATCCATAACGTTACCGTGACCTCTGGCCCGCCTCACCGGGTGGTGGTGATGGTCAACGATGACGTGTTCCTGACCGAGGACGACGGCGGCACCTGGCGCAACCTGGACGTACGCCAGAACTTCCCCCTGGGTTACCCTCGCGGCATCAAGGTGAAGGCCGACGACCCACAGACCATCTTCACCACCTTCGGCGACACCACGCCCGGCTCCACCGGTGTCGTGATGCGGTCCACCGACGCCGGAGCAACCTGGAACAGCCTGCCCCTGCCGGTGGAACCCAACACCGCCATGTGGGTAGTCAACTCGCAACCACAGAACCCGGACTTCCTGCTGGCCGGCAGCCGCTACGGCTACCTGTACCAGTCCGACGACGCCGGCGCGTCCTGGAACAAGTTCGACCGAGAGTTCAGCGAAATCTCCTCGGTGATGTGGTTCCCCAACTAGCGCGCAAAAACACGGTCATTCCCGCTTTCACGGGAATCCGAAAACGTCGTAGGGGCGAATAATTATTCGCCCCAAACGTTTGATCAGAACCAGTTTGCCTTGTCCACGACGTTCCGCAGTTCCCGCCCTTCGTTGAAGCGTTTGCAGTTGTCGATAAAAAGCTCGGTGCGCCGGTCGTCGAGATAAGGCCTGTTGCCGGCCACGTGAGGCGTGATGAGCACGTTGGGCATACTCCATAGCGGGTGCCCTGCCGGCAAAGGTTCGATCTGGAACACATCCAGCCCGGCGCCGGCGATTTCGCCCTCCCTGAGAGCATCCACCAGATCGTCGAGAATTACGGTAGCGCCCCGACCAATGTTGATGAAGAACCCGCTGTTCTTCATGGCCTGAAACTGCGCCATTCCGAACATTCCCTGCGTCTCCGGCGTTTCCGGCACGGTTACGACGACGAAATCCCCGCGCGGCAGCACGGTCAATAGATCATCGGGCCGGTGCAGTTCCGCCACTCCCTGCGTCGGCTCCGGCAGCCTGGGATCAACACCCAGCACGGCTATCCCGAACTCCGCGCACAGCCGAGCGGCTTCGCCGCCGATGCCTCCCACCCCGACTACGACGGCGGTGGCCTCGGGCAGGTAGATAGTCTCGTAACCCTGCTGCCACACGCCGGCCACCTGCCGGGGTATGTACACCTGCAATCCCCTTGCGAAGGCCAACAGCAAGGACATGATGTGGGCACTGATGTGGTCGTTATAGATCTCTCTGGTGTTGGTGACCACCACGTCGCTTTCGATCAGCGATTGGTGGTAGTACCCGGCCCGTGGTCCGGCTTGCGGACAAGCTATCCACTTCAGGTTTCGCGCCCGTTCCAGCAGTTCGGGCACAATGTCTCCGAAGGCCGCGTCAGCATCTCCAATTACCTCCATGGCTTCCCCCACCGTGGGGCAGACATGAACGTCGATGTCGGGAATCTCTTCGCGCAGCCACCCTTCCCAATGCTCCTGGTAGTTGGGCGGACAGATCACCAGCTTGAATGCCATGGGACTAACCTCCGTTTTGCCGGTCCAGCGTTTTCGCTGTGCATTGTAATCCCATATCGCCCCGGCGTTCAGCGTCAGTCGCTCCCATGGTTTTGCGCTATACTGCGCCCATCCTAATCGACTTGAGCTGGCCTGTCGTCGGCCCGTGTCGTACCCGGAGGGACTAGAACTATGCTGGACTTGATCATTCGTGGCGGTCAGGTGGTCACGCCGTGGGGCGTGGGCGACTGGGACGTTTGCATCCAGGGCGAGAAAATTGTCGCCATCACCGCGCCCAACACCATGACTGACGACGTAGGCCGGGTCATTGACGCTACGGGCAAGATCGTCGTCCCCGGCGGCATTGAACCCCATGCCCACATTGACGCGCCCATTATGGGGCCGGGCAACCTGCGCACCGCGCCGCCGGGGCAGGTCAGCCGCGCCGCTCTCTTCGGCGGCACCACCACCATCCTGGACTTCGCCATCCATCACCCCGGCAACACCATTGACGACGCCATCCAGGAGCGCAACAACTCCTGGCGCGGCAACTCCTACGCCGACTATGCCCACCACCTGATGCTGCTGGGCGAGATACCCCAGCGCACCCTGGAATCCCTGCACGAGTACATCGAGGGCGGTTGGGCCAGCGTCAAGATTTTCACCACCAACATCCGCCCGCCGGAAATGTCCGGCGAACCGCGCAAGGTAGGCATGGGCCACCTCCACGACCTGATGGAGGTCATCCAACGCAACAGCGCCATGTTGCTCGTCCACTCCGAGGACGACGACATGGTGCAATACATGTACGAAAAGCTCCAGCGCGAGGAGCGTAACGAGTGGTGGAACATGCCTCTCGTCCACAGCAATGAGTCCGAGGACGTGTCATTCCGCCGCGTGCTGCGGGTTGCCGAGTGGACCGGCGCGCCGGTCTATTTCGTGCATGTGAGCGCTCGCGAGGGCATCAACGCGATTGGCGAGGCGAGGAACCGGGGCGTGCCGGCCTACGGCGAGACGCTGCACAACTACGCCTGCTTCAACGCCAACAACTACAAGGAAGAGGACGGGATGAAGTACCACACGTACCCGTCTCTCAAGTCGCCCGAGGACGCCGCCATGCTGTGGAAAGGCATCGCCTGGGGCGGCCTGCACACCATGGCGACCGACGAGTACTGCACCGACTGGAACCTCAAGATCCAGGGCAAGTCGGTGCGCGACGTGACCGGCGGACACAACGGCGCCGAAACCCGCGTGGGCATCACCTACAGCGAGGGCGTTTCCAAGCGCGGGATGTCCCTGCAACGCTTCGTGGACGTGACCTCGGCCAACTGCGCCCGCATCATGGGCCTGTACCCTCGCAAGGGCGCCCTGGCCCCCGGCAGCGACGCCGACATCACGCTGATTGACCCGTCCATCAAGAAGCGACTGACCATGGACGACTTCCACATCAGCGACTACAGCATCTGGGAAGGCTTCGAGATCGAGGGCTGGCCCGTCATGACAATCATGCGCGGCACGGTAGCCGTGGAGGACGGCCAACTAGCCGCTCCGGCCGGCTTCGGCCAGTGGCTGCCCCGCAAGGTGGACCGTGAAGTTACGAGCCGGCCGATTGGGTAGATTGGATTGGTACGACTGGAATGGTGTAGGGGCGAATGATTATTCGCCCCTACATCGCACAAATGCCTATGGATTTTTGACGTGACTACAACGAACGGAAGTCCCCAAACTTGGGAATCGGTATCAGAAAGAATGCCGGAGCTTCTGGGAACCTTAAAGTCCGGCGAACTTTTGCATCGCGACCGGCGTGGGCAACTGCCGCCGGTCCCTGAGCGCGGCATCTACGTTTTCTACCTCGCAGACAGCCCCATTTACGTAGGAAGAACCGACCGGATGCGCGAACGATTGCAGGAACATGGTCGACCCGGATCCACGCACAATTCCGCTACCTTGGCTTTTGCGATGGCTCTCCGTATTGCACGAGTCATGGAGTTGGGCTCGATTGGCGCTTTCTCCAGGAACGAATTGCAGCGTGCCCCGGAGTTTAAAAAGCTCTTTGATGAGTCAAAGAAGTCAGTGCGCGGCATGGGCATTCGCGTCGTTGAACTAACCGACCCGATAGAGCAAGCGGTTTTCGAAGTCTATGCCGCTTTGGAGCTAGGAACGACACGCCAGCAAGGTGGCTTCAACGACTTTGAGAACCACTGAGCGGGGCGACGTTCCTACCGGAAGGTTGCACAGGAGGCGACATGAGCGAAGTATGGCAAGTTGAAGAAGCGGAAGCCAGATTCGGCGAGTTTCTGGCGGCGGCGGAACGCGACGGCCCGCAAATCGTCACCAGGTGGGGAGTGGAAACTGCCGTACTCGTCCCCATTGCCCAGTGGCGCAACATGGAAAAACGAACCAAGCGCAATATCAAAGAACTGCTGCTTGCGCCGGAAGCCCGAACCGAAAATCTGACGCCCCCCCGCTCGGAGATGGCGTTCCGAGAGCTGCCCGCGCTGGATTAGCCTGATGCACTTGCTCGACACGAATGTCGTCTCGGAGCTTCGCCGCAGCCGTCCCGACCGGGCAGTTTTGAGGTGGATTGAGGGGATTCCACACGATCAACTGTTTCTGTTAGCGGTGACCATCGGAGAAATACAAGCCGGCATAAAGATAACTCGTGAGCAGGATCCGGCGAAAGCCATCGAAATCGAGACCTGGCTCGTTGATTTGATGGATTCTTACAACGTTTTACCAATGGACGGGCCCACTTTCCGGGAGTGGGCCCGCCTGCAACACCGTCGGTCAAATACGCTGGCAGCGGATGCGATGATCGCAGCCACGACCATCGTAAATGAACTCATAGTTGCCACTAGGAATGTGCGCGATTTCGAGCAATTTGATGTGGAGTTGCTCAATCCGTTTCTAAGTTAGTAGGCGTTCAATTGCCTGTATAGCGTTGCTCGCGGATTCACCCACTTCAAGCCCGGCCGGTTCCTGACGGCTCCGTAGTAAAAAATTCCAGCCGTCGATGTAAGCAACCGATTCCGCCATTAGGGATTCCTTAAATGCGTAACCGCCCACAGAGGGCGGTTCGCTGCTCACCCGGCTGACTAACGCCCGAAGGGCCACCACCATTTGCGCCCCCCTCCGCTGCTGGCGGCCTGTCGCGCCGCCGGAGGAGTTCCCATTACCAGGGGCCGTTCGCTGAGGACATCGAGTTGACCGACCACCGCGTCAAAACGCGGCACGTCGATGGGTTTGCGACAGAACCGCGACGGCGGGATGTTGTACGAAAAGAGCAGGCTCTGCTCTGCGGCTGTTCCGGTCAGGATCATCACCGGAATGTTCCTCAAATTAGAGTCCTCGTTCATTTCGGCCAAAACCTCCTGCCCGCTCTTTCTGGGCAGGTTCAGGTCCAAAAGCACCAGATCAGGCCGGGCGGTGTACGCATACTCGCCCTGACGGCGGAGGTACGTCATGGCGACCTCTCCGTCTTCCACGACCGCAAAGTTCACGGCGTACTCCGAGTCTTTCAGGATCTCTTCCGTCAGTCTGGCGTCGGCGGGGTTATCCTCAACCAGCAGTACCTCGATGGGGTTTTCCGAAGAGCGTGTAGTCATGGCACTCTATCTCCTTCATGGTAACTCGGAACCTGCGCGTCGGAGACGCCGACTAGAGCCGAACGCGTCAAACAGAACGGGCGCCCATCGCGAACTCAGTCCGGCGGAAGCTTTACGATGGTGAGCCAAAACCCCTCAATCTTGGTGACGACGTCGATGAAGCAATCCAGGTCCACCGGCTTGGTGACGTAAGCGTTGGCGTGGTGGTAGTACGAATTGAGGATATCCCCCTCGGCCTCCGAGGTGGTCATCACCACAATGGGGATGGCAAGGAGATTCGGATCGGTTTTCACCTCCTCCAGCACCTCGCGTCCGCTCTTACGGGGCAGATTGAGGTCCAACAGAATGATGTCGGGACGCGGGGCGGCGGAGTAATCGCCCTCCCGCCTGAGGAACGCCATGGCTTCTTCCCCGTCGCCAACCACCGACAGGTGGTTGTTGATCCGGGTGTCCGCAAAAGCCTCGCGCGTAAGCCGCACGTCCCCCGGGTTATCCTCCACCAGGAGGATCTCTACCGGCCGGCGTCGTGGGGGTGTTGTCGTCATCTGTTTCACCTCCTGCTCCGCGCTGTTGGAATTGGTCGTGGTGTGACTTGCCAGTGGAACGCTGACGGAATTTGGGTCTTGGCGTAGTGCGCTGATCCTAACCGGAAATTGAGGCGAGATGCGCCGGGATCGTGAAGTAAAAAGTCGCGCCGGCGCCTTCCTCGGACTCTACCCAGATCTGACCCTGGTGCCGTTCCGCAATTTTCTTGCAGACCGCGAGACCAATGCCGGTACCCTGGTACTGACCGATCCCGTGCAGGCGTTGGAAGACCTGGAATATGCGTTCACCATGACGGGGGTCGATGCCTATCCCATTGTCACGGACTGAAAATAACCAGTCCTCGTCGCGCCGTTGCGCTTCGACCTGGATATGCGGGGGGCTGTTTCCTCGGAACTTGATCGCATTGCCGATCAGGTTCTGCAGCAATTGAGACAACTGGGAAGCGTCAACCGCTATGTTGGGCAGCGTCCCGCAGCTGATCTCCGCTCCGCTTTCCTCGATTGCCACCTCCAGATTCGTCAACACCCGGCTCAGCACCTCGTCGCAATCCGTGGGCTCAAAAGCGGCCCCGCGGGTGCCGACGCGGGAATAGGTCAACAGATCCTGGATCAGCGTCTGCATCCGGGACGCGCCGTCAACAGCGAACCCGATGAACTCTTCCGCATCTTGATCCAGCTTATCTTTGTAGCGTCGTTCCAGGAGCTGCAGATAGCTGGTCACCATCCGCAACGGCTCCTGGAGGTCGTGCGACGCCACGTAGGCGAACTGTTCCAGCTCGGCGTTGGAACGCTGCAATTCCCGAGTGGCTTGCGTCAGCGAAGCCGCTTGCCGCTGCAGACCATCGTTGACATATTGCAACTCGAAGATTGGCGTGTACAAAGTGGCCAGCTTGGTCAGTTGCTCTTGATCATAGTCGGTGAATTCTCCTTCGAACTTGTCGCTTAGCTGGATCACCCCGATGAGTCCGCCGCCCTTGCGCAGAACGGGCACCGCGAGCCACCCCGGCATGGGCGGATGTTCGAGGCCCTCGCCGGTTTTGAGGCCGCTGAAATTCTTGAATTGAGGGTGCGAATAAAGCTCCTCCTCAGTCATTCGAACCGGCCGGTGATTCTTGACGATAAGCCCCCAAATCCCCTCCCCCGTGGGCATCACATCGTAGGCCCGATAAGGCGCGTACTTGTCAGATAGAGATACGGCATGAACGGCCGCCTTGAAGTCTCCATCGGGGACGTAACTGATGGCCGACTGGTGGGCGCCCAACATTTGGCGCGCTCGAAAGGCCATGACTCGCAAGGTATCCTCGAACGATTCCGCCGCATAGGTGTTAAACACTTCCTGATTTTCGAGGCGGATAATGGGCAGCTGATCGGTGCTCATGTCCAAGTGATCCTGGTCTCGCAGCGCGGCCAACTCTTTATCGCGCTCTGCCAGCTCAGCGGTGAGATGGTCAACTTCCTGCTGCAGGTCTTGCTGTGTGCTCATTGCCTTTTTGTCTCCGACTGGCTAATCCCGGCGCCGGGATTGTCCACCCCAGGCCATCTGGACATTTCCGATACAAAATATTCTGAATGCATATAATTGTCAACGATTCTACCGCCTCACGCGTACCCGGTTTGGTGGCGTTGAATGGCGAAGAGGTGGTCAGGCGGATCGGGTGTGGCGAGATAGTATTCGTAACCCAAGTGCAAGATGCCCAGCTTCCCTCGGGA
>DAOUJY010000132.1:0-65538 GCA_034421995.1 Dehalococcoidia bacterium
GAAGGCATCTAAGCGCGAAGCATCCCCCAAGATTAGGCCTCCCTCCCCGATTCAGTTCGGGGGTAAGACTGCAGCGAGACTAGCTGCTTGATAGGCCGGATGTGTAAGGCTGGCAACAGCTTCAGCAAACCGGTACTAACCAGTCGAGTGATTTGACCCACGCTAAGAGTTTCTAATTCTCTTGGCTCGGTTCAGCGCTCATCATCAAATGATTGCCAGTTTCAAATTTCCTGTTCAGTTCCAGGCGCACGCGCGCCGCAACGCGGGGTGGAGCAGTGGTCCGCCGGAGGCGGATCGGGTTCCCAACCCGTGTACAACAGCGCGGGGTGGAGCAGTGGCAGCTCGTCGGGCTCATAACCCGAAGGTCGTTGGTTCGAGTCCAACCCCCGCTACCAAATTTCAGCAAATAGCCCCGGTAGAATGCCGGGGTTTTACTTTGGCGTCTTTCTGGGAGGTTATTTGCAATGAACCGGGATGAGTTCCTGGCCAATGCCGATGTAAAGCAATTTGCGGAATGGGCCGGCCATCTGGTGCGCGGCGAATGGAGTTTGACGCATCAGTGGACAACTCAAGAAAGGTATGGAGGGAGTTTCCGGTGCCACAGTTTGTATGAAGCTTACCGGGGTTACAGCTGGTGGTATTTCTACATTGACAAAGCGATGGCTCGCATCGTTGACTTCCGAAGAAGATTCGATGCCATCTGCCCCATTGAAACTCGTGACCAAAAACGCCAGTTTCTCAATACGGCCAAGGAAGTCGCCGTTGATCGGGGCGGAAGCAAGCATCTCAATCTGCATTCATCACGCCAATGGGGCGGTATGACTCTCGCGAAGTTTCAAGAACACATTGATGAAATCAAGGAAAAGCTTGACCCGGCAAAAGCCGCCACAAATGATATGCCGGCTGCGTTGCGTATGGGAGTGGGTTTCAGCAAGCTTTATTCGATGCTGATACCGGGCCTGCCTATCTACGACAGCCGGGTTGCCTGCGCGCTGACCTGCCTAGTTAGACTTTATCAAGAAGATGCAGGAGAGAACGTCACCGGGGGGGCACTTTCTTTCCCCGTTCCCGAGTGGCGGCGCTATAAAGGCCGCGGTCCCAACCGGTGCGCCTGGCGCCGCATCAGCCATGGCGAGTACGCAGAGGCCAACCTGAAATGCGCCTGGCTGCTGGGAAGACTGCTCGAACAGCCGGGAGATTTCGCACAAGTCTGCGAAACCCAGCGGGTGGACGCGCTGCAATCGGCATTGTTTATGCTGGGCTATCAGCGGTTGCAAAATGACGCAGTAGTCAAGCCCTGATGACGATTTTCCGACGGCGCGGCAAAAGGCAAAGCCCGGCAATCCTCCGGAAGGAATTGCCGGGCTTTACAGTGCTAGACGGTGATTTTCGTCGGTACAGCGAGCGCCACGCTCCGTAAGCGCACGCTAACTTGTTTCGACGCTGGTGACCACGCCGCCGGCTTGGGCGTTCCATTCGTTGAGGTCGTCAACAAGTGCGGTTAGGTACAAGTTGAAGGGCGGGCCCTGCGGCGGCGTGAAGATGAACTCCCCTGCCGGGCTGAGCTCCAATTTCCAGGCAGTTTTGCCGTGCCGGGCGAGAAAGTTGCTGAACAACTCCACCAACTCCGGCCCGGTAGCAGTGATTCCCAGGTTGGCGGGATTGATGACCAGGGCCTCGTCCGGGGCGATGCGTTCTCCCGTTTTCGTGGTCATGGTTCGTACCCCTCTTCCAGCAGTCCCTAGATAACGCCCCGCTCGGCGAGTTCACGGAGGGTTTGCGGCGCTATGCCCAGCAGGTCGCCATAGACCAGCTCGTTGTCGTACCCTACGGGAACGGAGCCGCGCCAGATTTTGCCCGGCGTTTTGGAAAGTTTGGGGATTACGCCCACCCCTTTCACCAGCCTACCGAGTTGTTGGTCCTCCCATTCAGCGTGAACTTCCCGGGCGCGGTAATGTGGGTTCTCGGCCATCTCCTGCGCGTTCATGATGCGGCTGCAGCCAACCTGCGCCGCGTTGAAAATCCTGACCACCTCGTCCACCGTGCGGTCTTCCACCCAGCCGCGCAGGATGGCGTCGAACTCGATGCCTTCGGGAGAGTTGATTTCGCGTCGGGCCTTGATCCACTTCTCGTCATCCGGGTCCAGGTCCAAGACGCGACACACCCGGGCGTACACCGCCGGGCCGACGGCGGCGATGACGACCCAGCCGTCGCTGGCCTGAAAGGTGTCCCAGGGCTGCGCGTTGCCCGCCTTGTTGCCGGCCCTTTCGCGCACCAGGCCCAGCTCATGGTAGGCCACCATGGTGCCGGACAGGATGCGGTGGACCGCCTCGAACTGGGCCAGGTCGATGACCTGCCCCTCTCCGGTGCGTTGGGCGTGGATGTATGCCGCCAGCGACGACCACAGGCAGAACAAGGCAGTGATGTAGTCGGCCGTCCAGGGTACCGCCCGCGTCGGCGGGTCCGGTTCGGGATTGCCCATCAGGTTCATCATGCCGCCGAAAGCCTGGGCAGTGAAATCGTAAGAAGCCCGGCCCACGTATTCCGGGTCGCCGTCCTGCCCGTATCCGGAGATATGGCAGATGACTATGCTGGGGTTGACGGCCAATACGGCGGCGTCATCCAGCCCCCATTTGTCGTAGGTGCGGGCCTTGGAGCTCTCCATCCAGATGTCGGCCCTCTCGATCAATTTGAGGAAGATGTCGCGTCCTTCGGTCGTGCTGAAGTCGAGGGTTGTGTTGTACATATTGCGGTGATCCTGGATCCAGGAACTGGCCGCCAGGTCTCCGCTGGGAGTTTCGATGGGAAACTCCGCCACCCGCCAGTCCTCGCCGTTACCGGGACGCTCGATATGGATCACCTCGGCGCCCATCTCCGCCGCCATTTCGGCAGCAAATGGCTCCGCCACGATGGTGCCGGTGGAGAGTATGCGGACACCCTGAAGCGGGCCGAAGTGTTCGGTCACCAACGTGGGTTCGGACGGCCCCATTGCCTAACCCTTCTGGATTCCCGCTTTCGCGGGAATGACGGGATATAAAGTCAAAAGGGAATTTGGATCAGTCCGCCGCGGCCGCCGTGCTAGAAGCCTCCAGCCGATGCACCACCTCGTAGGTGTGGAATTCACCAGGGCCCAGGAGGAAGTCGGGCGGCCCGCCGGCGTGGGCGGAGCGGAAGGCGTCGCTGCGGGTCCAGGTGTGGTGATGCTCCTCGGTTTCCCAGTGGGTGACAACCAGGAACTCCTCGTGGTCGGGGGTTTTGTTCATTTTCCACAGCTCGAAGCTGATGAAGCCGGCGTGGTCCTGCACGGCGCCGCGGGCCTTGAACATCTCCTCGAGGGTGTCTCCGTAACCGGTCTTGACTTTGATGCGGTTGGTAGCGATGAACATGGCGCCTCCTTTCCTTACGGTGGCCGGGTTGGCCGTCTATTCTTCGGGAATCAGGTCGGACAGTTGGGGCAAAGTTTCGGTAGCGAGCAACTCCAGGGAGCGCAGGCCCTTGGCCCGGTCGTCGCCCCAGTCGTGGCAAAGCATCAACAGGGTGCCGAACCCGCCGGTGTCATCATAAAGCTGGCGGATCTGACGGGCGCAGTCGTCGGGGTTGCCCACAATCCAGAAGTTTTCCAGCATATACTCCGGCGTGATTGCGGAGTCGGGCAGGCCGGGGTTGGTCTTGACGGCTTCGAGGCCGCGCTGCCCCTGACCCAACAGGGGGATGAAATACTTGTTGAGCGTCCC
Source organism: Dehalococcoidia bacterium (assembly GCA_034421995.1). Classification (GTDB taxonomy): domain Bacteria; phylum Chloroflexota; class Dehalococcoidia; order Lucifugimonadales; family UBA3495; genus Bin87. Next base: position 3,735 of record DAOUJY010000132.1, read on the forward strand.
CGCCGGCGGGCCGCTCATTATGTCAGTAACCGCCTGCTCCGTGGTCTCGGCCACGTAGATTTCCCGGGCGATGCGCCATTGGTTCCTAGATACCGGGCGCTCGGCGGCCCTAGCCCCCTTGGAATAGGCCTCCCAATGGCGCGGCAGGTGGGAAGTGTGCAGGAAAAGGGTACTCATGGGCCACCAGCCCATCTCGCCAGCAACCTCCAGCGTCGGCGACGACGGGCTACTGCCCGCCACGGCGATGGGCGGGTGCGGTTTCTGGTACGGACGCATGTGGTAGGCCAAGCCCATTTCCGGCCGTGCGGCGGGCACCGTTACGTCGTAGTATTCCCCCTGGAAATGGAAACCGTTGGGATCGCCATCGGTCCACATCTTGACGATGAGCTCGGCGGCTTCTCGCATTCGGTTGCGCTGCTGGCCGGATTCCCGGTCCATGCCGAACATCTGGGAATCGGTTGGCACGCCGCCGGAGCCGATACCAAAGAAGAAGCGCCCGCGGGCCAGGTGGTCCAGCATGGCCATGCGGTGCGCGATCATGATGGGATCGTGAAAGGCCAGCAGGGACACGCCGGTGCCCATTACCAGGTTTTTGGTTGCGCCAAGGGCCCGGGAGATGAAGAGGTCAGGGGCCGGCATATTTTCCCACTCGGTGGTGAAATGCTCGCCAATCCAGGCTTCGGCGTAGCCGAGTTCGTCAGCATAAGCCATCAGTTCCAGGTCTTCATCGTAGGTGTCGGCGTGCAGCCGGCCCGGCGGGTGTAAGGGCATGTTGAACAGGCCGAGTTTCATGGCGCGTCTCCCGTTCAGAGGGACTGGGCTACTTTGCCCAGCAGGTTGATGGTCTGTTCCATGTCGGCAGCGGGATCGTCGCCGGCGGTCACTGGCGTCACCAGCAGCTCGGAGACGCCCATGTCCAGCATGGCGACCATGCGCTCGCCGACGGCGTCGGTGTCACCGGTGAGCACGGTGGCTTCGATCATGGCGTCGCTCCAGGTTTCCTCAGCGGCTTCCGGGTAGCCGGCCGCGGCCCACATGCGCTGGTAGAAGGGCAGACGAGGATAGTTGGACAACTGCTGCTGCACCGCCAGCCTGGTGGCATCCGGGTTATCGCTAATACAAACCGGGGCATGGGCAATCAAGGGCGGCGTTTCCCGTCCGGCCTGGTCTGAGCCACGCTGCATCGCCGGCAGGGCCTTGTCCCGCAGGAACACGGCCGGGCTGACCCAGCTGATCGCGCCATCGGCCAACTCCCCGCAAAGCTCGTAGGAACCTTCCTGGAGAGCCGACGCCATGACCGCCACGTCCACCGGGCGCGGAATGCTGGCGTGGGCGGTGTATTCCTGGCCGTCGAAATCGACGGCGCCATCGTGGAGCAGCGCACGGAGAATGATCAGGTACTCGCGCAGGTTGGTCAACGGCGCCCGAAGGCTGAAACCGAACATGGAGCGCATGGTGGGCCGGTGGCTGGGGCCGACGCCCAACCGCAGCCGGCCGGGGGCCAGCTGGTCCAGAACCTGCACCTGCTGGGCCGCCACGATGGGATGGCGCGGGTAGGTCGGAACGATGGACGTTCCGAAAAGGATGTTGTCGGTCTGCACGGCGGCGGCGGCGAACAGGGTCAGCGCGTCCAGGCCGGTGCCGCCGGTGGTGAGCCAGGTAGCATGTACGCCGGCCGCCTCAGCGCGGCGCATGAGGTCCAGGGATGCTTCGGCATTGGGAGCGCCGGCGTGGAGGCCGATGCGTTTCGTGGGCATGGGAGTTACCTCGCGTCGGGTGGGTGCGAATTTGGCCCTATCGTATCACCGGCCGGCGGTTTTGTAGAGGACGGAGGATCGTCATTCCCAAAGGACCGCTACACCAACCCCAGGCTGCGGCACATTTCCAGCATGGCTTTCGCCGTCTCCTCGTGGGCCACGTCCACCATGTCGCCGGCGTAGGTTACCGCTGCCGTGCCCTGCTTCCGGCTTTCTTCCATAGCGTCGAGAAGGCCCTGCCAGAAAGCGATCTCCTCGGGGGTAGGCGTGAAGATCTCGTTGACGATGGGCACGTGGGACGGGTGGATCAGGTGCATCCCGGTGTAGCCCAGCGCCTTCAGATTGTTGGCCCAATACCGCAGGCCGTCCAGGTCGCGGATGTCGAACCAGCCGCCGCTGATGGGCCACTGGATGCCGGCGGCGCGGCTGTCGATGAGGACCTTGCTCCGGAGGTACAGCGTCTCCGCGCCTTCCAGCGTCCAACGGTAGCCGATGCTGCGGGCAGTGTCGCCGCCCTTGCCGCCGCTGCCGCCCATGTGGGCCACCCGGCCGGAGGCCATGGCAATGTCATAGGCCATGCGAATCCCAGAAGCCGTTTCCAGGCCGGGGTCGATGCAGACGGTGTTCAGTTCCATGCCGGCCTTGCGCTCGAAGTACCGCAGCAGAACGTCGGCCTCCACCACGTCGGCCGGCGATTCGACCTTAGGCAGCAGGATGCCGTAGAGGCCGGGACGGGTAACGGCCTCCAGGTCGAAACCGGTCAGTCCGGTCTCCAGCCGGTTGACGCGCACGAACAGCGTCTGCCCTCGCTGGGAGAGTTCGTCGATCATCTTGGCGACCAGGGGACGGGCGGCGTCCTTGTCGTATTCGGGCACCGAGTCTTCAAGGTCCAGTATCAGCGCGTCCGGCCCGTACTGCGGCGCCTTGCGCATCCAGTCTTCCTTATTACCGGGGACGAACATCACGGAGCGCAGGGGTTTGGTGGTGATGCGGGGCATTTGATTGCTCCTTTATTAGCAATTCGGGGTAGGGGCGAATAATTATTCGCCCCTACATAGAAGAGTTCAGATTACGCCATCAGTAAGCAGTTGCGCCAATCCATTGTCATCGATACCGCACAGTTCGCCGAACGTCTCGGCATTATGCTGTCCCAATGCCGGCGCACCGGGTACATCGGGCAGGGGTTCTCCGTCGAACAACACCGGAAATCCCGCCACCACCTCGTCCGCCTCGCCGCCGAAGGCCGCGTTTCGCATGGGTCGCAGCGCGCCCCGGTCGCGGAAGTGCGGGTCGGCAAGAATTTCCGGCACCGTGCGGACCGGAGCGCAGGGCACGTCGCCAGCCGAGAGGCATTCCAGCGCCTCCGCTCTGGTCATCTTCCCGATGCGCTGCTGCACCTCGGCACGGGCCGCGGCGGCGTTCTCCGAGCGGGTCTGATAGCGGGCAAACCGCTCGTCCTCGATCAGGTCCGGCGTACCGATGGCGTTGCAGAGGCGGCGCCACTGGTCATCGCTGGCGGCGGTGATGATGATGGTTCCGTCGCTGGCGTGGTACTGACCCGTGGGCCCGCTGCGGCTGTTGTTGCCGGTGCGCAGGGGGATGCCGGCGGCGATGTCCTCCTCCAGGTTCTCCATGAGCATCAATGATGCCAGAGTGTCCATCATGGAAACGTCCAGATAGCAGCCCCGGCCCGTCTTTTCCTTTTCCCGCAGGGCGGCCAGGATGCTGGTGGCGGCGAACATGGGCGTCACCAGGTCGCCGATGTAGAAACCGACGCGGGTGGGCGGGCCGTCGGGTTCGCCGTTGATGTCCATCAGACCGCTCATGCCCTGGATTTGCGGGTCGTGGGCCGGCTGGTGGGCATAAGGGCCGGTCTGGCCGTAGCCGGAGATGCTGGCGTAGATGACGCCTGGGTTCACCGCCGCCACGTCGTCGTAGCCGAGACCCAGCCGCGTCATGGAGCCGGGGGCCAGGTTTTCCAGCACCACGTCGGACTGTTTCGCCATTTGCAGGAAAAGTTCCCGTCCCTGCGGGGTGCGCAGGTTCAGCGTTACGCTCTTGACGCCCTGGCTGCGCTTGAGGAAGCGGGTGGCGATGTGCTTTTCCGATAGTTGCTCGGATTGGATGCCGTCCGGCCCGGCGAAGGGGCCGTTGCCGCGTACCGGATCGCCCCGGCCGGGTATCTCCACCTTGATGACCTCCGCGCCCAGCCGAGCCAGGGTCATGCTCAAGAACGGGCCAGCCAGAAATACGGTAACGGCCAGAACGCGCAAATCCGAAAGCGGTTGCATAACAATCCCCCTGCTGTACGATGGCTTGACTCGGCGGCGAGTGTAACACGGGTGCATCCGATTACTTTCCAATCTCGTAAGGAAATCGTCGGAATCAGGATTTGCCGGATTTGGGGATTTACAGGATTGCATTGACTTCGCCAGCGCAAATGCAAAATGCCAACGCCGATTTCGGCCAGCGCAGCCGGTTGGCCCTGACGCATCCGGTCACGCTGGCGGCGTTGGGAGTCCTGCTGCTCAACGACCTGGTTCTCAAGTCGCTGTGGGCCAACCCGTGGACCACGGGCAAGCTGAGCGATTTGGCGTGGGTGGCGTTTGCCTCGCCGCTGCTGGCGTTTCTGCTGTCGCTGGCGGCGCGGAACCACCGGCGGGCGCAGCGGGCGGCGTTTATGGCCGCCTACGTCGGGCTGCCGCTGCTTTACGCGGCGTTCAACACCTTCGCGCCGGTGCATGACGTGATAATACGCGGGCTACTACTGGTATCGGGTGGAACGAGCGGGTCGCCGCTGGACCCCACGGATTCGCTGGTGATACCCGTGGGGCTGGCCATTGCCCTGTGGGTCTGGCGGCGCAGCGGCGATAGTGGCAACGGCGGCGGGACGGGAACGCTGCGGCAGCGGATTGTGCTGCTGGCCGCCGCGCTGGCCACGATTGCGTCGGTAGCCACCTCACAAGCAGAACCTGCACAGGGCATTAGGCACCTAATGGCGACCGAGCCATCGAAGAATGGAGGGATGATTTATGCAAGTGATGACCTTCGGTACTATTTCTACGAGAGCTCGGACGGTGGATTCACCTGGCAGTCCGGCAACCCGTCTGAGCGTTTTGATTTTTCCATCCGGCAGAGTGTCGATACGCCCCGGGGCCGTTTTGAAATCGGGGAGCACGGAATCATGCACATATCCGGCGATGGAAGCGCCAGCACCGCATATTCCACCAAGCACCTGAAAAGCGGCAGCTCGGGGTGGTTACAACAGCGAGCAATGTCGCCTATTGCAATTACCACCGGGCCATACGGCATATTGTATGACCCGCAGTCCGACAACGTGATTGCTGCAATGGGAATCCTGGGCGTGGTGGTGGGCACGCCGGATGGGGAGTGGACGCCGGTTGCGGTGGGGCCATTCCGACCAATCAGCTTGTCCTTTATCGAGAAAGTTCAGGCACTGATGACCATATTCTTGGTGACTGTCATCACGCTGATGCCGGCCGCTATGGCCGCTACTATCGCCCTCACCAGCATATTTATCAGGAGGGATCAGGCTCCGAATAGTCGGTTTGCCCGTCTGCGTAAATTCATACGTAGATTCATAGCGATAACACTCAGCGGCGTGGCGCTCCTGATTGCGGTCGGGATGCTGTCAAGCTTTGACCAACCCCTCGACGATATCGAAAAAATAGGGGCGGGCTTCTTCGTGACTGTGACAATCATGCTGTCGCTAATCTCTTTGGCGTTGTGTGCGGATACGTTCGCGAGTCTGCCCCCTTCCGCTAGACGGCCATGGATTGTTGCAATAATCGTCGCGGCATTGGCGATGATTGCCGAGATTTTCCTGATGTTTGTCGTCTGGCTGCAGCTCAATGTCTCCACGGACTTTGCCGTAATCGGAATGATTATCCTCGTCATCGCCACCGGCGCGGCTTTGCTCCTGTATCTCAGGTCGTCGCAACGTTCGGAATCCGAATCCGTCGGAGGCGGAACGAGCCGTGTATAATGCCGGCATCAACCGGCAACCGGATGGTTCACCATGACTACTGCTGCGGCAAAAACCGAGGCGAAACTGCTCACTGCCGATGACCTGCTGCGTCTGTACAGCGACGGCGTCCGCGGCGAGCTGATCAGAGGGGTGCTGTATAAGACTGTGGGAACCGGAATCGAACACGGCGCAATCGCCGTGAACATCGCCATTTTGATGGGCACTTTCGTCAAATCCAGACGTTTAGGCCGTGTCGTAGGAACCGACGTCGGCATGTGGCTAGAACGCAACCCCGATACCGTCCGCGAACCCGACATAGCATTTATATCCGCCGAAAAGCTGCCCCTGGACACCCGCGTGCGCGGTTATTCCGAAGTCGTTCCCGACCTGGTGGTTGAGATAATCTCCCCCAACGACCGTCCGGTCGCCGTGAACGACAAGGCCCAGATGTGGCTGCGTTACGGCGTCCGCCTGGTTCTGCTGGTTGACCCGGATGACCGTACCGTGACCGTCCTGCCGGAAGACGGCCCGGCGCAAACTTTGACTGATGCCGACACTCTGGACGGTGGCGACGTACTCCCCGGTTTCACCTGCCCGGTGCGGGATATTTTCGAGTTGTAATCCACATTGGAACATGGCAGCTGATAACCCCATTCTGGTCAACGACATCCACTCCAGACTCAACGCTGCTACCGTCAGCAGGGTAGTCACGCCGCACAGCGTCGCCGAAGCCGGCCAGGCCATCATGGCCGTGCGCGAAGCCGGGGAAAGCCTGAGCATCGCCGGCGGACGGCACGCCATGGGCGGGCAGCAGTTTCTCAGCGGTGGCGTCCTGCTGGACACCAGGAACTTGAACCGCATCATCAGCCTGGACGCCGAGCGCGGCGTCGTGATGGTGGAGGCGGGCATCCTGTGGTCGGACCTGGTAGCCGGGTTGCGCGATTTGCAGCGGGACAGTCCACGGCGTTGGAGCGTGGTGCAGAAGCAGACGGGCGCCGACCGCCTCAGCATCGGCGGAGCCCTGGCGGCCAATGGCCACGGCCGGGGCCTGACCTACCGGCCCATCGTGGAGGACGTGGAATCTTTCGAGCTGATTGACCCCAATGGAAATCTGACGCGGTGCAGCCGGAAGGAGAACTCGGAGCTGTTCAGTCTCGCCATCGGCGGATATGGGTTGTTCGGCGTAATTGCCACTGTGAACCTTCGTCTGATGCCGGCGCAGCAGATGCAGCGGGCGGTGGAGATAACCACCATTGACCGGTTGCCGGAGCGGTTCACCGAGCGCATCGCCGACGGGTTCACCTACGGCGATTTCCAGTACCGCACCGACGAAACTTCGCCCGGCTTTCTGCGCGACGGCGTGCTGTCGTGCTATCGCCCGGTTCAAGACGAGAACCGAAGCGCCTCAAAATCACCGCTGAATCTCCTCACCGAAGCGGATTGGCGTCGTCTGCTTTACTGGTCCCACGCCGACAAGGCGCGAGCCTTCGACGAGTACGCGGGTTTCTACCGCAGCACGGACGGCCAGATCTACGACAGCGACACCTTTCAGCTCAGCCTGTACATTGACGACTACCATCGGGAGCTGGACGAACGCCTGGGCGCCGGATGCGCCGGAAGCGAGACCATCACCGAATTGTACGTCCCGCTGGACCGGCTGCCAGACTTCATGGACGCGGCCGGCCAGGAATTGCGCCAACGGGGGGCCAACGTAATCTACGGAACCATCAGGTTGATTGAGCAGGATGACGAAACCTTCCTGAATTGGGCGCGGCAGCGGTATGCGTGCGTCGTGTTCAACCTCCACGTTGACCACACGGCGGTCGGCATCGCGCAGGTAGGCGATGCGCTGCGGAGCCTGATTGACCTCGCCACCGCCAGCGACGGCAGTTACTTCCTGACGTACAACAAGTTCGCTACCCCGCAACAGTTGGCCAGGTGCTACCCGCAGTTCGGGGAGTTTCTGGCTCTCAAACGACAATTCGACCCTGACGGGGTGTTTTCCAGCGACTGGTACCGGGAATACGCGGGGTTGGGTTGAAACCCGGCGCGAACCGCATTGACCGAGCGTTGATAACAGCGGCAACGGCTCTGTCGGTCGCCTTTCTGTTCCGCGTAGTCGGCCAAGCGGTGCAGCGTTGGGCGCCGTTGCCGTTCCTGCCGCCTTTCGACGCCTGGCAGGGCAGCGGTTTGCCCTACGGGATTTTGCTGGCCACCCAAATCATCATACTGGGCGCGCTGGGCTACGGCCTCACCGGCATGGCCCAAGGCCGCCGGATGCTGGGCCGGCGCGCCAGTCGGATCGTTATCGGGGTGGGAGCGTTATACTTCTCCGTGATGGCGGTCCGCCTGATGATCGGAATTACCATTGCGCCCGACAGCCATTGGTTCACCGCCTGGATTTCTACTGCCCTGCACCTGGCCTTGGCTACCATCGTCATCATTTGGGGCTGGCACCAATTGCGGCGTGTCAACGGGAGGACATCGCAGCCATGAATCAGTACCATCAGGAAAATTTCCACCCGCCGGGTATGACTTTTCTTACCGAGGTTGCTGAGGCCAGGTGGATTGAGCAGGGAATAAGTCACCGTTCTAGGGGTATTGATGCCTTGATTCCAGCCGGCTTCGCGGCACACGCGCGCCTTTTCCACCCGGCTGATAATATCGCCGACAGCACTCCAGACTCGCGGGTTCGCTGGTCGGAGGTGGCGGAATGGGCGGGACGGAGGGTACATCCGCTGATGGATTTTGAGCGCATCAAGGTTCCCGCTACGGGCTTTGGAGTTGCGCCGGCGCCGTGGACATATGACCCCGGTGAAGAATTATATGATGACGCGATAGCCCTGGCCGATTTTCTGGCCGGTTACACGGACACGGCGGAGGAATGTTTCTTCGGGGTTTGGGAAGGCTATGGCCAGTTCGGCGGTATGTTTATATTGACAACCGACGGCGGCATTCCGCTGTCTCCGCCGCGAGAAGTGCTGGGCGCGGAGCGGTTCATTTGCGACGATTGGAAATACTTTCTCTACCGGGGCGCGCTTGATACGTTGAACGGTTTCTATACTTTCCCCACCTGGTGCAACGCGCCTAATATCTGGTGGCCGGCAGACCGGGCCTGGTTCGTCATGTCGCATTACGATTTGGATTCCACCTACGTTGCCGGTTCCGAGGAGTGTATTCACGCACTGCTCAACCATCCGTCTTTTGAGGCTCTACCCGTTCCCGCCAACGCGCCATTTGGCTGGGGACAGGATCGGGTTAATCTTCCATAACGTGGTCATAGCGGGTGAGGCAGGACTCGACCACTAGGTCAACGTCCTCCTCCAACAGGTATCCGGATTGCGCCAGCGAGAGCGCGGATGCCTTGACCTGGCGGGCATAGTCTTCCCGATCCGCGTAGCGTTCCGCCACCGACGGCCTGGGGTCGCCGGCGGCGACGCGCTGGGCCTCAGTAGCCGGGAACCAGTGGGTTGAACCCTGCATCGACATCAGCTGCTCGGGGGCTCCGGTGTCGGGGTGGCGCAGGTTCCAGCCGGCGTGCGTTCCCACCGGCACGGCGAGGTCAGGAAGGCGGATGCCGGCCAGTTCGTTGCCGTCGGCATCGGCGGCGGATACCAGGCATGGGTACTCGCGTCCTTCTTTCACGGGATACGCGGCGATACCGACGCTGCTTGCCGGCCCCACGTCGATCTCACAGATGCGCCACAGCCTCGACTTGTCCGGCGCGCTCTGACCCGGAATGGACGGCAGGCTGACCAGGCAATCCGACTGCGGAACGGCGGTGCCGTCGTCGAGACGCGGATGCTGGCTGGCCGGCGGTTCCACGCCGTCGGAGACCCAACGGTCCAGGTTGACCAGGGCGGCGCGCAGTAGCGGTATGTAATCCACCGCGTTGTAGGGATGGGAGCCCGTGGAGCCGTCCGGCCCCTGACCTTCCATCAGTTCGGGAGCGCCGGGGAGATGCTGGGTTCCAGCGAACAGGTAATGCCGGGTTTCGTCGGCAGGTTTCAGATCAACGCCGCCGATGCTGTCGATTTGGGCGAGGCAGCCGTCGCCGCGCCAGTATTCGGCGGACGAGTTGGTGTAAATGATCTTCGGCGCCGCGTTCAGCTCACGCAGCCGGCGGAGAAGTCCGTCGTTCTGCTCGGTGAGTGGATCGGTGAGATCGTTGTCGGCGAAGGGGAACTGGTGGCCGAAACCGGGGTTGGATTGGCAGGATGGCTGAGCGAAACGGTGGTTGAACTCGCCCATGCGCCCGCCGGCCACATGGGGCAGCAGGCCGTCGAAAACAGCGCCGCCGTCCTCATCCAGATTGAGGCCCAGATAGACCATATGGCGCAACAGGCGACCGCATTGAGATACCCCGTGACCGTAGATGCGCTCGTAGCCGCCCGGCACATGGCTAAAGTTTCCGGGCTGACGCAGCCAGGTGGCCGCTTCGCGAATAGCCAGCATCCCACAGCCCACCACTACGGGACTGGCTGCCGTGTAGATGGCGTAATAAATCTTGCCCGGCTGGAAGCCTCCTTCAAGGCTGATGTGCTCCGCGTCCGGGAAATGCCATTGCGAACGGGGGATCACGCTGTCGGGACCGTCCTCCCAATCGCGGACCAGCAGCATCGCGTTGGGGTCCTCAAGGTCGGCGACGGGATAGGGCCGGTGTTCGCGATTGGCGAGGAGGCGGGTGGCGTCGTTGGCGTTGGGGCGCATCTCCACGCAGGCTTGTCCGGTGACCGGCGAACCATCAATGAGGATACCGGGGGCTTCCAGGCCCAGCAAAGCGTCGCTTCGGTAAACGTCCCATTGCCAACCGATGGACAGAACCGAGTAGCCGTGGCGGAGCAGAAACCCGTCGCCCTCGGGGATGGCATCTGAATCAATGGGCGGCGTCGGCCCCCGGTTGAAAAAGGCTATGGTACGGCGGCGACCCCGGTTCACCGCTTCCACAATAACGCGTCCGTTGCCGCGGGCAGGGTCTTTGGGCGACACCAAGGTAAAGTCCGACTGGAACCGGACCCGGCCGGCATCATCGACAGGAGCGTACTGCAAGTCCACGATGGACCGGTTGGACGCGTTATTGGGGTCAACGGCGTAGGTCAGCACGCCCTCAATGCGTTCGTATTCGCCGGCGTCGGCGAACGATTTGCCATCGGCGTAGGGCTGGCGGCTCTTGATGTCAACTGCGATGACTGCCATGGTGGATCTCCTGAAAAAGGCGGCTAATCCGGGAATCTGCTCCGGCTCCACTCCAACGCGGCCCGCAGTCCTCCCTCGGCGCGGATGCGGGAGAACTCCTCTTGCTCCGGAGTTTCGGCGGTGTCGAACTGCGTCATCAACTCCAGGTTGTGGTTGAGCGCGGAGAGGAAACCAGCAGATTCCAGGGCGCGGTTGACCGAGAGCTTGGTGGTCTTGATGCCGATGGCGGGGATGTTCTTGATCTTGGTGGCAACTCGTTCGCACTCGGCGATCAGGTTGTCGTGGGACACCACCCGGTTGACCATGCCGATGCGAGCGGCTTCGTAGGCATCCATCATGTCGCCGGTGAGCATCAGCTCCTTGGCCATGGCCAGGTTCACCGAGTAGGGCGTCATCAGCAGGGGCGCACCGAACCCCAGGCGGATCTCGGGCTCGCCCAACATGGCGCGCTCGGAGGCGATCTTGACGTCGCAGATCTGCACCAACTCGCACGCGCCGCCCAGGGCGTAGCCGTTGACGGCGGCGATGACCGGCTTGCTCAGGTTCCATACCATCAGGAAAGTATCAATGTTAGCCTTCAGCCGGGAACGGCGGCCATCCACCGACAGCGGGCCGCCGTCGGCTTCGCCGGCCTCGGATTCGATGTCAAAGCCCGCGGAGAACGCGCGCCCGGCCCCGGTCAGGATCACCACCCGCACGTCGGGATTGGCCTCGATACCTTCCAGCGCCTCACGAAACTCGGCCATCAACGTCTGGCTGAGGGCGTTCAGCTTGTCGGGCCGGTTCAACGTGAGATAACCGATACCGTCGCGTTCATCGTAAAGCAGCGTCTGAAAAGCCATCGTTTTTCCTCGACCAAAACAGTGCCCAAATGCGCGGTCAATTATAGCAGGCTGGTCTAGCATGAAAGGCGCTGCTGTTCCTAAACGCTGCTTGCCCAAATTGGTCAACCGCCTTAAACTTACGCTGCGAATCGACTTTCATATGCCACTATTCGGGAGGACGCTATGGCCTCACCAGAAAATTTTGAGCAGGACCGCGGCAAGCTGATTGAGGCCGCAATCTACTTGAGCGAGCTCTCACTTGACGACCCCAACTTCGGGGTTTCCAAACTGGTTAAGCTTCTCTACTATGCCGACTGCGAATCCTACATGGAGTACGGCAGGCCCATTACCGGCACCACATATCTGCACTTTCCTCACGGCCCTTACCCCGAAAATTGGCACCAGGTGCGTGAACAGATGGAGCAAAATGCCGATGTTGAAGTGCTGTACGAGACCACAGTCCCCGGGTATCAGCAGTATCATATCCTGCCACGCCGAGCCGCCGACTTGGAACGTCTCAGCCCCGACGACCGCCAGTGCCTCGAGGCGCAAGTGAAGCGATTTGCCGGTTTCAACACTGCCGGCATTGAACAGTATTCTCACCAAGAAGTGGGGTGGCTTTCCACCGAGGACGGACAGCCTATTCCTTACGCCTTGTCCGGCGTGGTTTCCCTGCCAATGAGCGTCCGGGACATTCAAGCCAGGCGCGCCATCAATTGACGTGCCTAATCCCTTCGAGCCACACTCTCCCGTCGTCTTCAAGAATTTCGTACTGAATCTCTACCCTGCCCTGTTCGTATCTCGCCGAGCGCGGAAACCTGATAGTCCTGACATTGAAGGGCCAACCGGGAATGGGCTGAGAAGCGTGGGGAGACCTGGACAGGCTCTCTATGATCGCTTGTAGTACAACAGCGTCAGTCATAGGGTTAATCCAACCTTCGGCAACGCCGCGTCGCCAATCGGAGTTGAAACTTTCTCTCTCGGCGACAATATACCGTCGCCGCCCTCCCGGCGGCATCATATGCTGCCCTCCATCAATACTTTTGGGGGCGGACCAGTATCCGCCCCACCAGGTCATTCACACTTGTTCCACCCGCAGGAGTAGCAGGTCAGGCATCCCTCCTGGTTGACCACGCCGCCGTTGCATTCCGGGCAGCGTTGGGCGAAGCCGACCGGGTACGCCGGACTGGCGGAGTGGCCGTTGCCGTTCGCACTTCCGTTGCCGTTGCCGGCGCCTCCTGGGCTTCCGGTCAGGGTCAGTTGTACGCCGGCCGGCGGATGGCTGCCGGCGTTGAGGCCGCTCATCAGGTTGTCCAGCACCAACGCCACCGCGTCGGGGCCGGAGCCTACCAGGACGCCCTCGTCCCAGGCCGGACAGCAGGTGATGCCCCGCAGTTGGCGCGTGACCTCGCCGGTTTCGATGCCGGCCCGCAAGGCCAAGGAGACCAGCCGGGAAACGGCCTCCAGCAAAGCGGCGTCGCAGCCGCCGGCCTTGCCCATGGTCCCGAACACCTCGAAGGGCAGACCGTCGGCGTCCACGTTGACGGTGACGTACATATTGCCGTGACCGGTCCTGACCCGCTCGGTTATGCCTTGGATCTGGCGGGGCCGTCCCCGGGGCGCTCGCGGCCGGGGCACTTCTATCTCCACCACGTCGGACGTGCCCTCGGTATGCGCCGGTTCAGTCGTTGTCCCAGTGCTCAACACCTGCTCCGATTTGCTGCCGTCGCGATAGACGGTGATGCCTTTGCAGCCCAGGGTGTAGGCCGACTGGTACGCCTCGGCCACGTCGTCAACGGTGGCGTCGTGGGGAAAGTTGATGGTCTTGGACACAGCGTTGTCCGTATATTCCTGGAACGCCGCCTGCATCCGCACGTGCCAGCGCGGGTCGATGTCGTGGGAAACCCGGAACACGTTCTTCACCCAGCCGGGCACGTCCAGCTCTTCCAGCGAGCCGACGGCGGCCAACTGCTCCATCAGTTCTTCCGAGTAGAACCCCTCGTGGCGGGCCACGGCCTCAAAGTAGGTATTGCCCTCCACCAGCCGGGTGTTGTCCATCACGTTGCGCACGTAGGACAGGGCAAACAGGGGCTCAATGCCGCTGGACGCTCCGGCGATGATGCTGATGGTGCCGGTGGGGGCGATGGTGACCGGAGCGGAGTTGCGCATTGGGCGGGCGTTCGGGCCATTGTTGTACGCGCTACGTTCCCATTCCGGGAACGGGCCGCGAGTTTCCGCCAGTTCGCCGGAGGCCCGATAGGTCTCATTCTGGATGAACCGCATCACCTCCCGGGCCAGCGCCAGCGCCTCATCGCTGTCGTAGCGGATGCCCATTTGGATGAGCAGGTCCGACCACCCCATCACCCCCAGGCCGATGCGCCGGGTGCGCCGGCTCATGTCGGCGATCTCCGGGATCGGATACTCGTTCATATCAATGACGCTGTCCAGCATATGGACGGCGGTGGTGATTACCTCGGCCATTCTCTCCCAGTCGATAGACACGTCGTTATTCGAGTAGCGCACCATGCGGGCCAGGTTCAGCGAGCCCAGATTGCAGGATTCGTAGGGGAGCAGCGGCTGCTCGCCGCAAGGATTCGTCGACTCAATATTTCCCAATTGCGGATTCGGATTATCCCTGTTGATTCGGTCAAGAAATACGATGCCCGGGTCGCCGGTGCTCCAGGCCAGCTGGGTCATGCGCTCGAACACTTCCCTGGCGTTGAGCTGGCCGTCCACCTGGCCGGTGCGCGGGTTCACCAGGTCGTAATCTTCGCCGGCCGCCACCTTCTCCATGAACGCTTCGGTGACCGCCACCGAGATGTTGAAGTTGTTCAGATGCCGGCCGTCCTCCTTGGATTGGATGAACGCCAGGATGTCCGGGTGGGTAACGTGCAGGATGCCCATATTGGCACCCCGGCGGGTGCCGCCCTGCTTCACCACGTCGGTGGCGGCGTCAAAGGCGTTGATGAAGCTCACCGGCCCCGAGGCCACGCCGCCGGTGGAACCGACCACGTCGCCTTCCGGCCGCAGCCGGGAGAAGGCGAAGCCGGTGCCGCCGCCGCTCTTGTGGATGAGCGCCGTTTCCTTGACCTTGGTGAAGATGGCATCCAGAGAATCCTCCACCGGAAGCACGAAGCAGGCCGAAAGCTGCTGCAATTCCCGCCCCGCGTTCATCAGGGTCGGCGAGTTGGGCAGGAACTCCAGCCGGCGCATCACTTCGTAGAACCGCTCCTCGGCGGACGCCCGCTCTGCTTCGGTAGCGCCGTATTGCAGTTCCGACTGGGACAGGTTGCGCGCCACCCGGCGGAACATTCCTTCCGGGTCTTCCAGAACGTTGCCCTCCCGGTCCTTGGACAGATAGCGGCGCTGCAACACCACCCGGGCGTTATCGGTCAGCGCTCCGTTTCGGTTGTTGTATTCCTCCGCGACGCCGGCCGCCGCCACGGCATCCCGGATGCGCCGCCTCACCGCGTCGGCGGGTTCCGGGCCTGGCGTCATATTGATGCTTGCTGCAGTAGCCGTCACGATGGCCTCCGTTAGATAAATAAATGCGTGGCGGAACGCCGGGTCCAGCGCCCCGCCGCGGTGATGGTTACACGCTTGCTTCGCCTCTTCCATGCAGCGACTGCAACCGCGCGGACAGGTCCAGGTCAAACCTCAACCCCTTGTAGAAGTAGAGCACCGGGATCTCGCGCACTGGCCGCAGATCCAAGCCGGTGAGCGTGGCGGCGAGATCCTGGATACGGTGGACGATGCCGGCCGGGTCGGTCCTTTGCCGGGTCACCAGGCGCACCACGCCGGCGGTGATCCGGATCCCCAGGCTGGTCAGGGTCTCGCAAACCATATCGGCAAAGTCCTTCAACGCCCCGTCCGCAAAGGGCCGGGGGGCAACGAGCCGAATGGTCAGTCCGTTGCGCGTGTTTCGGCAGCCCGTAACCGGAAACGCGGTCCGCAACTGCCGGGCAATCCGCGACTCGTATCCTTCCGGGCACGGGCCGCAATTGATTTCAACGTTGTACTGAATTGTCTGTTGCATTTGGTCAAGCTCCGGAGCTTCACGCGGATGGATGTCAGTGCCTGATTGTCGCTGCGCCGGGGCAACCCGGACGGTTCATGAATCGACCCGGTTGGTGGTCGCATTCATGCAAACAGGCCATCATCCTCCTGCGACACCGGCAGCGCCGCCCAGCAACTGACCAAACAGGCCCGGGCCTCTCGGTCCAGGTCATCCTGCAGTTCGGCAAAGGGATTGGGGATCCACGAGTAGCCAATGTCCGCGTCGCTGACCTTCCAGTCCGACGGGACCCACATCTTCCGCAGCATATCCTCCATATCGTGGACCCGATTGTTGTGGGTCAACAACCTGGTAAAGGCGGAGTACTGAACGCTGCTGCTCATAATGGTGTTGAACACCTCCGTGTTGGATTGTGGTTGGCGAGCAGATAGCAATTTGCCGAATCGGCTTGACCGCGAGCGCCCGGCGATGGTGGCGATGCCGGCGCGCCCAGAGTCTCACTATTGTTGTGTGACGTCTTCATGCGTTGGTGGCAGATGCAGTCGGACGTCGTCACGCGGTGGGCCGGCGTCCCGGCGTGGAGCGGCGAGTGGCGCTCCGGGCGCGGGTGCGGCGGTTGGACACCGCAGCCACGCTAAGCAGGGGTTCGGGCTGGCCCTGTCGCAAGGACTGGGCTTGCTCCTCAAAATCGCCGGCGGCCTGGAAATCGTAATAGACCGACGCGTAGCGCATATACGCCACTTCATCCAGGATACGCAGCCGCTCCAGGACCATCAGCCCCAAGTCCCGACTTTTGACCACACCGCTGCCCAGGCGCTGCAACTCCGTTTCGATGTCGTCGGCGAGGCGATCAATGTCGCGGCGGGAAATCGGGCGCCGGGTGCAAGCCATGTCAATTCCCGAAACCAGCTTGTCCCGGTTGAATTCCTGCCGTCGGCCATCCCGTTTGTCCACCAGCAAGACGGGCAACCTGACCTGCTCATGGGTGGTGAACCGCCGGCCGCAGGATAGGCACTCGCGCCGGCGGCGTATGCCGTTCTCGGCATCTCGCGAATCGGTAACCTTGCTTTCACCGGCGTCGCAGTAGGGGCATTTCATGACGTTGCAAACCTTTTGGTCGGTTTTTCAAATAATTTTTGAAAGCGGCATATATTGTGCTTTTACGTGGAAAAAGCACAACTTGTAGTGGTCGGATTATAACGGAGCGAATTGCCCTTTGACACCAAAGGGAGGTCACGAATTTGAGACAATTTCGCCAATTTTGGCGGCTCCGCCAACACCGACGAAAAAATTGCCCCCCTCCTGGCGGGAGGGAGGCAAAAGACTTCAGACGGATCTGAGCGTCAGCGATTGAACCCCCGGCGGTTCTGCCGGTGCTGGAGGAACGTGGGCAACTCGTAATCCCGCCGCTCGGGAACATCCATTTCGCCCAGCAGCTTGGCGATTTCGTCCTCCGTTGTCTCCATCACGGCGGGGAAGTCCGCGGCCACCATGGTCATCTTGACCTCATCATCCAGCCGGGCGTCCCGGTTGGTGCCGAAGATGATGTTGGCGTTGGGGTCGGCCAACTCTTCCACCACCGCCGCCGCCTCCTGAACCTCCTGAAGCGACAGGTTGTTGCCGCCGGTGAGCACGAACAGAATGCGCCGGGAACCTTCCAGAGAAATGTCCAACAGTGGGCTGGACGTGCATTGCCGCGCGGCCTCCCGGGCCCGTCCTTCGCCCCGGCCCCGGCCGATGGAGAGCCAAGCCTGGCCGGCGCCGGTCAAGATGGTTTTGACGTCGGCGAAGTCAACGTTGATTTCGCCCGGCACCGTAACCACTTCCGCGATGGCGCTGATCCCCTGGTGCAGGACCGAGTCGGCGAGCTTCAGCGCGTCCTCCCACGAATACGAATCGGCCTGTTCCTCGTTGAGCGCCAGCAGGCGGTCGTTGGGGATGACAATCATCGTATCAACCTGGTCCTTCAGGCGCTCCAGGCCGTCCTCGGCGTTCCTCTGCCGCATCTTCGCCTCAAAGCCGAAAGGCCGGCTGACCACGGCGATGGTCAACGCGCCGGTTTCCTTGGCAATCTGGGCCACGATGGGAGCGGCGCCGGTCCCGGTGCCACCGCCCATACCCACGGCGATAAACACCATGTCGGCGCCGCGCACGGCCTGCTCGATCTCGGAACGCGACTCCTCCGCCGCCTGCCGGCCCAGTTCCGGCTGCGCCCCGGCGCCCAAACCGCGGGTCAGGTTCCGGCCCAGCGCGATCCGGTAATGTACGTCGCACCGCGCCAGATGCTGGGCGTCAGTATTGAGCGCATAGTACTCGACCACCGGCAGCTTTTCCTTATACATACGGCTCACCGCGTTGGAGCCGCCGCCGCCGACGCCCAGGACTTTGATCAGCGGCACGCCACGCCCGATTTCCGGGATCATGCCATCAGTCTCATCGAAGCCACTGGCCGGCTCCCAAGACGCCGAGTTATCCTGAAATATCATGTTTGTTATGCCTCCTGTTACTGGTGCAAAAGAGCAGAGTTGTCGGCTGGAAAGCCCGGGGTTTTGCGTCGTCAATCGCGCTCGGACTGGCGCGGCGCGGCGCGGGCGAAGGGCCGCCGCAGCAACGCGCCCGGCGACCAGTTGCGATCCTTCGGTTCCCGGGTGAGACCCGGTTCGGTTCGATTCCGGTGTTTGACTGACCATTGGAGCGCGCCCAACACCGCGGCATACTCCGGCTGCCGCATGGAGTCGGGCAACCCGGCGTACCACAGGGGCACTCCAACCCGGACCTGGGTACGCAGACCCCGAGCCGTCATTTCCCCGAAGCCGGGCATACGCGCTGCGCCGCCCGTGAGCACGATGCCACCGTGGGGCGGGCAAGCCATTGCCGCTTTGGACAATTCTTCGTTAATCAACTTGAGCATCTGCAATGACCGGAGGTACAACGGCTCGCAGAGTTCCCGCCGCCGGACGACCCGCTTGGGCTGAACTTGAGTCGCCGGTATCAGTACCTCTTCGTGTGGGTCCAGGTCATCGGGCAGTACGTGACCATGTTCCAGCTTCAACTCTTCCGCAATCTGGTAGGGAATACGCAAAGCCACTGCCATGTCGCGGGTGAGCTGGTTGCCGCCAATGGGAACCACGGATGAGTAGAACGGCGTCCCTTCCCGGTAGGCGGCAGTTTTGATGGTGCCGGCGCCTATATCCACGATAGCCACGCCCATCTCGCGCTCATCGGCGGTCAGAACCCCTTCCGCCGATGCCAGGGGATGCGACACCATACCCTCCACGCGGATTTTGCACGCCTGGAGGGCTCGAGCCGTGTTCCCCAAGGGCACGGACATCCCGCGCACCACGTGGGATTCAAGCTCCAGTTCATTGGTGTATAAACCGGTCGGGTCTCGCACGCCGGCCACTCCGTCCAGCCGATAGCGCATGGGAATGATATGCAGCATCTGCTCGGATCGGTTGTCCAGTTGCTGCTGCAGAACGCCGGAGGCGCTGTTAATCAGCGAACGCAGGTGCTGCTCGGTCACGGTCAAAGAATCCCCGCCGCTGCCCAGCATTTCCTTTGAATTCTCGCTCACCAGATGGTCGCCGTTCACCACAACAAAGAAATCCTCCACGGGATTGCGGCCCACGTAGCGGAGGGATTCGTCCAGGCTGTCGCGAACGGAATCCTTGACCTGGTTGAAATCATCAATGACTCCCTGTCCCACCCCCAGGGACGGGGCCGAACCCATGCCCAAGGGCTTGAGCTCTCCTTCCGGCCCCAGTCTGGCGACGACCGAGACCACTTTGCTGGTGCCAATATCGATAGCGGCGTAAATCGGTTCCCGTGGCATTTGCAAGTTCCTTACATGATTTGCCGATTGAAGTAAGAGGTGACCAACCGGACCGCGGCGGTTCAGATGCGTTCCGCCACCCTCAGGCGCGCGCTGCGGCTGCGGGGGTTCGCTTCCTTTTCCGCGTCAGTCGGCCGGACGATGCGGCGCTGCGCCAAGCGCAAGGTTGGCGTATGCTCGCAGACGCACACCGGCAGGTCGGGCGGGCATATGCAGGTGGCCGCTGCATGGTCCAGCCAACCTTTGACCAAGCGATCTTCCAGACTGTGATAACTGATGACGACCAGCCGGCCGCCGATACTCAGAAGTTCCTGCGCCTGGCCCAACCCGGTTGCCAGGTGCTCCAACTCCCGATTGACCGCAATCCGAAGGGCCTGAAACGTTCGGGTGGCCGGGTGTTGGCCGGTGCGACGACCGCCAACGGTCCGCGTCACCAGATCAGCCAATTGGCCGGTGGTGTTGACCGGGCGGGCGTTCACGATGGCCCGAGCGATGGCGCGGCTCCGGCGTTCTTCTCCGTTCCGGAAGATCACATCGGCCAGTTCGCGCTCACTCAGGGAGTTGACCAGGTCTGCCGCGGTCGCTCCCTTGGGGTCGTAACGCATATCCAGCGGTTCATCCCGCTGGAATGAAAAACCGTATCCCGGGGAGTCAACCTGGCGCGAAGAGAAACCCAGATCCAGCAAAATCCCGTCGGCGGCGGTTATGCCGTTTGCTGCGGTGATGCGCGTCATTTCCGCGTAGTTCCCGTGCGCCAACCGGGCCCGCTGGCCATAACCGCCCAGGCGGCGCGCTGCCACCGCCAACGAACGCGGGTCGCGGTCGATGCCCAACACCACTCCCTCAGGCGCCGACGCATCAAGAATGGACTGGGCGTGACCTCCTTCACCCAGCGTTCCGTCCACATAAACGCCGCCGGTTCTGACCGCCAAAAGCCGCAAGGTCTCTTCCGGCAGCACGGGCTGATGCCTAGGTTCCGCAGCATGGCCGGCCGCATATGCCACCGGCCGGTAGAACCGTCTGCGGAACGCCGCGCCGAGCGGCATGAGCATCGGCTGATTTCTGATCGCCGTCGCCAGCACCGTACTGTCACTGTCCTGAGTGAATGGAAGCTGAAAAACGGTGCAAAGTGGCCGCACCGAATTGGTTCAGCCCGGCCTGCTCCGTAATATTCGGTAATTTAACAAAGGGTTCGCGCGTTGCGCCTATTGCTGGAAATGCATAATTCGCCGATTTTTAAAAAGTTCAAATTCTATCCAAAACACCGGCGCGGCAAATTCGTCAGAAGCGGGTACGTGTGAGCATCGCTCGCTTTTCCCGAATCGGCTCGGTGTGCTATACTCCCACACACCAGCGGGCAGGCCGGTGGCGACCGCCCTGCCCGCCTTTTTTGCAGCAACAGCAGCCCACAGGAGTGAATCGGCGGTGAAGGTCACCAGGGAAAATTCATCACCCATCGAAGTCACGCTGACGGTGGAATTGGCCAGCGAGGACGAGAACCCCTTCATCGAACGGTCCTACCGCCGGACCGTTTCGCGCATCAACATCCCGGGCTTTCGCCGTGGCCGCGCGCCCCGTCATATCGTGGAAAGCATGGTGGGCCGCGCCGCTCTGGTGCAGGAAGCTCTGGAGTTCATGGTCCCCGAAACCCTGGACAAAGTCCTCCAGGATGAAGAGGTATCGGCCTTCGCCGAACCGAGCATTGAGGTCACTGACCTGGAACCGGTTTCTTTTACCGCGAAGGTCCCCCTGGAGCCCACCGTTGACTTGGGCGACTACCGGTCTATCCGCGTCGAATCTGAAGGCGCAAACGTTGCGGACGAAGAAATCGACAGCGTGCTCGAACGGCTGCAAGAAGAGCAGGCCGTTTGGGAACCCGTGGAAAGGGCGGCGCAATATGGCGACCGCCTGAACCTCGACGTTCACGGAACCATGGACGATGAGACCGTGGTGGAGGACGAGGACGTGGAGTACGTTCCCAACGAAGAGAACGTACTGCCATTCCCCGGCTTTGCACCCAACCTGGTCGGCTTGTCCGAAGATGACGAAACCGAGTTCACCATAACGGTGCCTGAGGATTACCCCAGAGAGCAGTACGCCGGACAGGAGATCGATTTCAAGGTATCCGTGCTGTCGGTGAAGGAAAAGAACCTGCCCGAACTGGATGATGATTTTGCCAAATCCGTGGGCCAGGGCTTCGACGACCTCGCCTCGCTCCGGACCAATATCCAGGAATCCTTGACCGCCCAAGCCGAGGCGGCGGCCCGCAACGATCTGGAGCAGAAAAGCCTAGAGGCCCTCTGCGATGCTGCCGTGGTAAACGCCTCGCCAATCCTCTACGAGCGGGAACTGGACGCGATGGTCGCTGACCGCGAGCGAATGTTGCGCCAGCAGGGCCTGGACCTGGCTACCTACCTGCGGTTCGTGGGCAAAACCGACGCAGAGTTCATGGATGAAATGCGTCCCACCGCCGAAAGACGCCTGGTGAGCGGTCTGGTTCTGCGGAAACTGGCTGAAGTCGAGGAAATCGAGATCACCGACGGCGACGTGCAATCCGAGGCCGACCGCCTGTTGGGGTTGTCCGCCGGCGAAGAAGAGGAAGAGACGGCCAACCTAGACTCCCTCCGTGAGTTCCTCGGTTCCGAGTCCACGCGAGACAACATCCGCTCCAGCCTGCACAGCCGCCGCGTCATGGAGCGGCTGACCGACATCACCCAGGGCAAGATTGACGCCGACGGAGCGGAAACGGACCAGGACGCCGCCGAGGCAGCGGGCGCTGACGACGCCACCGA
Source organism: Dehalococcoidia bacterium (assembly GCA_034421995.1). Classification (GTDB taxonomy): domain Bacteria; phylum Chloroflexota; class Dehalococcoidia; order Lucifugimonadales; family UBA3495; genus Bin87. Next base: position 26,139 of record DAOUJY010000132.1, read on the forward strand.
GGTGGCGGATGACGCCGAGGAACCCCAAGCCGCTGCTGCCGGCGAGGACGATGCAGAAGCGCGGGCCTGATCCCGTCGCCAACTACCCCAGGAGACACTCCCAATGTCGCACTTGCTAGATCCCTCGGGACGCCCGCTGCCGGCCAACATCATTCCGGGGATTATCCGACCCACCAACGAAGGCGAACGCGCCTTCAATCCCTACTCCCTGCTGCTCCAGGCTCGCATCATCTACTTGGGCACGCCGGTAGATGACGATATTTCCAACGCCATCGTGTCCCAGTTGCTTTACCTTAGCTGGGAAAACCCGGATGAAGATATCACCCTGTACATAAACTCCCCCGGCGGCTCCGTCCTGGACGGAATGGCGATTTACGACACCATGCAGCTCATCAAGCCCGACGTGGCCACGATCTGCATCGGCAAGGCCGCCAGCATGGGCGCGGTGTTGCTCTCGGGCGGCACGAAGGGCAAACGCTATTGCACTCGCAACTCCACGGTCCTCATCCACCAGGTGATGGGCGGCATCCAGGGTTCCGCTTCAGACATTGAGATCACCGCCCAGGAGATCCTGCGATTGCGCGAGCGCTTGAACACCATCCTGTCGGAAAACTGCAACCAGCCCTTTGATAAGGTGTCCCGGGATTCCGACCGGGACTACTGGATGGACGCAGAGACGGCGGTGGAATACGGCATCGTTGACCACGTTATGGACCAACTTCCCGACGCGTTCAACCGCGCCATCGCCTAGCAACACCCGGCCGGCGTTCCGTCCCGAACCATTCTGCCATTCAACAGGAGACCCCAATGGCCGTTCCCTTTGAAGATTCTCCCTTGTTGCAGCCCACCAACATCGTCCCCATGGTCATCGAGACCAGCCCCCGGGGCGAGCGGGCCTTCGACATCTATTCTCTGCTGCTGCGCGAGCGCATCATCTACCTGGGCACACCCATCACCGACCAGGTGGCCAACGTCATCATCGCGCAACTGCTCTATCTGGAGCGCGAGGACCGGGACCGGGACATCAGCCTGTACATCAACAGCCCCGGCGGTTACATCGCGTCCGGCCTCGCCATCCTGGACACCATGCGGCTGATCAACTCCCCGGTGTCCACCATCTGCGTCGGCACTGCGGCCAGCATGGCCACCGTGCTGCTGGCCAACGGCGAGAAAGGCAAGCGCTATTGCCTGACCAACTCCACCGTTCATATGCACCAGCCCAACGTGGGCAGCTTCCAGGGACAGGCGGCCGACATCGAAATCCAGGCCAAGGAGATTGTCCGCCTCAAGGAACGGCTCAACAGGATACTGTCCGAAGCCACCGGACAAACCATCGAAAAGATTGCCGACGACACCGACCGCGACTTCTTCCTGACCGCCGACGAAGCCATCGAGTACGGGATCATTGACGAGATACTCGGCGCGCCGGAAGAAGAAGCCACCGCCGAAGCGGCCTGATTCCGGGCGTTCCCACGAAACGACCCTTCCCTCACGCTCCGTAACGCGCCATGACCACCGGTAGCCGCAACGCCAACCGCAACTCCCACCGTTGCGTCTTTTGCGGCAGCCTGTTTCCACAGAACCGGCTGATGCGTCCCCCGGGGCAGAGCCGAGGCGGCATCTGTTTCGACTGCATACGGGAATTGGCGAACTACGTGGCCGAACGCGGCGGCAAGAAAGGACGCAATGCCGGGGATGGCCGCGCGCCTCAAGGCAACGACCGAGTGGAGCCTACGGAACAGGCGACTGACCAGTCCGGTAATTCTCGCCGCATTGTGGTCCCTCGGGAAATCTACGCCAGCCTGGACTCCTACGTCATCGGCCAGGAAAAGGCCAAAAAGACGCTCGCCGTCGCCGTGTACAACCACTTCAAGCGGATTCGCGACGAAGCCGCCTCCCAGGATGTTGAGGTGCAAAAATCCAACATCCTGCTCATTGGCCCCACCGGCTCGGGCAAAACCCTGCTGGCGGAAACGCTGGCTCGAACCCTGGAAGTCCCCTTCGCCATCTGCGACGCCACTTCTCTCACCGAGTCGGGATACGTGGGCGAGGATGTGGAAAATATCCTGCTCCGACTCATCCAATCTGCCGATTGGGATGTACCGCGAGCCGAACAGGGGATAATCTACATCGACGAGCTGGACAAGATCGCCCGCAAAGAAGGGGTCAATCGCTCCATCACCCGCGACGTAGCCGGCGAAGGGGTGCAGCAGGAACTCCTCAAAATCATCGAAGGCTGCATTGCCAACGTTCCGCCCCAGGGCGGCCGCAAGCACCCCCACCAGGAGATGTTGCAGATCAACACCCGCAACATCCTTTTCATCTGCGGCGGCGCCTTTGACGGCTTGCAGGAGATAATATCAAAGCGGGTTTCTTCCGGTTCCTCCATGGGTTTTCTGGCCCAAAACCCGGAGCGTACCGACAAAAACGGCAACGGCACGGCAACGCTGGAGCAAGTCACCCCGGAGGACTTGCTCCAATTCGGTTTTATTCCCGAATTGGTGGGCAGATTGCCCGTAGTGTCGGCACTGCAACCGCTGGACCGGGACGATTTGGTGAGAGTGCTCGTCGAGCCGAAGAACGCTATCGTCAAGCAATACCAGCGGCTTTTCCAACTGGACAACGTCCGGCTGGAGTTCACCAACGACGCGCTGGAAGCGGCGGCGGAACGCGCCTTGACGTACCACACCGGCGCCCGTGTCCTGCGCCACATTGTCGAAGACGCCCTGCTTGAGGTGATGTACGAACTTCCGTCGCTGGCCGACATTGGCCGGTGCGTCGTCCATGGGGACGCTATCCGCGGCGAAGCATCGCCGCGCCTGTACCGCCGCCAGGGCGGTCGTTACCTGACCCTGAGATCCGCCATTGCCCAGGCAGCTACGTCGCAGAAGAAGTCCGCTTAGGCGGCGTCTTCAGCGGCAATGGCCGCCTCGATCTCTTGAGTCAGCGGCAGACCGCTGGGATACCGCCGCCGCAAAGGACTGCCGTCGGCATCCAACGCTTGCCCCGGCCTGACCATCAAACGACCTTCGGCAATCGCCTGGAGCGTTGCCAGCATGAGATGGGGTTCCCGACGATAGCCCTCGGCGCGGATGCGCTGGAACAGCGGGTCCTCCTCGCCCTGTACCGCCTGCACCTCGGCCATGTCACGTCCGGCCAGCGCCTGCCAGTCCGCGTCAAAAGCGCCGCCCACGATGGGCACCACGCAGTGGGACAGGACCGGCCCCCGGTCAACCTCCTCGGTGGCCAGGTGGATCATTGCGCCGGTCCGGGTGGCCCGCGTTTCGATTAGCTGCCAAATGACCGACTGCCAGGTTCCGATGGGGCCGTCCGGCAGTGCGCCGTGGAGGTTCAACAGCGGGTAACGGCGACACATTTCGCCGCTGCAAATCAGCATATAGCCGGCCAGCACGCAAACATCGGGTTGGTAGTCCCGCAAAAGTTCCATCACCTCACGGTCGAAACCGGCGCGGTGGCGAGACATCCCGCCGCCGCCGTGTTCGCGGCGATAACGGCTCGAAGACAGCGTCACCAGAGGCAGGCCGCGAGAGCGCACCAAATCGAAAAACGCGTCGGAACCCTCGGCTTCGCCGGGTTCCCGGTTGCTGAAGACAAACTCGATGCTCGCCTCCAGCCGACCGTCGGCGATGGCGTCGCAGAAAAAGCGAAGCAGGCCGCGGGAACCTTCGCCCCGTCCCGTGGAAAACCAGCCTATCCGCAGCACGGCATTCCTCCGATCCGCGCCGAAGCCTCAGAATGGCGCGTCGTCATCGTCGAAAAGCGAAGGATCGTCCGGATCCAGCGGGGGCGGGAGGTCCCATTCGTCATCGTCATCCGTTGCCGCGCCGTCGGTTGGCGCCGCGTTCTCCCGGCCATCTCCGATTTGGGTGATGCGGAGCTCGGTTTCGTTGAGCAACTGCTGGCACCGACCGGCCAACTCCATGCCCTGTCGGTACAGCAGTTCCGAATCGGTCAGGGACAGTTCGCCCTGTTCCAGCCGGGCGACCGTGTCCTCCAGGCGGCGGTAGGCTTCCTCGAATGGCAGCGCGGCCAGCTCGTCAAGCCACTCGGCGGTGGGTTCGGTCATAATGAAGGTTTCCCGGCAACCGGATTAAAGGAGCGGCCGCATGGCGGGAGACGGTGTGGCGGACCGGCGGCGGCGTGATCCGCCGGATTTACGGGCGCGTTCATCGCCACTATCCACGCGGCTGACCTCCGCGGGCCGCGCGTCGCCAGCCGGGGCATTGCCCGCCGCGCTCCTGCCGGCAGTGGCGTCCAAAGAACCGCCGGCCAGGGTTATGTCCAGCGACACGCCGTCCGCAACCTGATCCGGAGCAGTGAGCACGGAGCCGTCTTCCGCGCGGCGCACCACCGCGTAGCCGCGACGGAGCGTGGCAGCCGGATCAAGAGCCGCCAGTTTGGCCTCCAGCGTCGCCACATCCCCCTGAAGCCTTTCCCGCCGCAGCTGTATGGCCGCAAAACCGCGTTCCGTCAGTTCATCAATCTGCCGGCGCAACAACCCCAGGTCCGGCGCCCGGCGTTGCAGCCGCTGCCGCTGGGACTCCAGCCGGCTGCGCTGCCCTTCTACGCGGGCAATCATCACCGACGTCATCTGTTGCCGCGCGCCGAAGATGTTGACCAGCAGCTGATTGCGGTCCGGCGTCACAACTTCTGCCGCTGCCGAAGGGGTGGGCGTACGGCGGTCGGCGACGTCATCGGCGATGGTGTGGTCGGTTTCGTGGCCTACGCCGGACACCACGGGGATGCCGCTGGCGAATATGGCCCGCGCCACGTCCTCGGAATTGAAGCACCACAGGTCTTCCAGCGAACCACCGCCTCGCGCCACGATGATCACGTCGGCCAAACCTTCGTCGTTCAGACGCTTAATGGCGCTGGCAATCTGCCCGGCGGCCAAGTCGCCCTGCACCGCCGACGGTGACAGCCGCAGTTCCGCCAGCGGATACCGTCGCCGAACCACGTTCTGAATATCCTGCCACACTGCGCCGCTGGGCGAGGTCACGACACCGATGACGCGGGGAAACAAGGGCAGCGGACGCTTGCGCGACGGATCAAAAAGACCCTCCGCCTCCAGTTGTTGTCGCAGCCGCGCCAGTTCCAGGGCCAGGGCGCCGGCGCCGACGGGCAGCACCACCGCGACCTGCATATTGGCCTCGCCGGAGGGAGGATAGAAGGTGAAGTTCCCGCCGGCCAGTACCTCTTGTCCCTCTTGCAGATACTCCTGGCCGGAACGGCCGCGGAACATGACGCAGCGAATGCTGCTGCCGTCCTCCCGCAGGCTGAAGTAGGAATGGCCGGAGGCCACCGTCCGCAGGTTGGCGATCTCGCCCTGTACCGTCAGGCGGGACAGCAGGCCGTCCGACTCAAGCTTGTCCTTGAGATAGATGGCCACCTGGCTGACCGAGTGGACTACCGGCGACAGCATGGGCGTTCCACCTCTTCAGCGTATCGCGCGGGGCCTACGAGACCCGTTCCGAATAGGTGCCATTGCGGGTGTCCACGCGAACGCGGGTGCCCGGGGTGATGAACATGGGTACGGTGATGCGCAGTCCGGTTTCCAGGGTGGCCGGCTTGTTGCCGCCCTGGGCGGTATCGCCCTTGAATGCCGGCGGAGTATCCACCACTTCCAATTCGACGTGTATGGGCAGGTTCACGTTGATGGGGTTGCCCTTGTAGAACACCAACTCGACCATCATGCTCTCGGTCAGGTAGCCCAGGGCGTCCCCCAGTTGTTCAGGGGTCAACTCGTGCTGGTCGAAGGTTTCCTGGTCCATGAAGTAGTAGTTGGAACCGTCGGTGTAGAGGTACTGGGTTTCCCGGTTGTCCACCTCGGCCACGCTGAACGCCGTGTCGTAGCGTTGGAAGGTGCGCTCGATGACCGTTCCGTTGATGAGGTTGCGCATCTTGATTCGCGTCACCGGGGCGCGCTGCTGCATCTTGTGCCGCTCATAGTCCATCACCTGCCACGGCTGGTTTTCCAGCTCGATGACCATACCCTTGTTCAAATCGCCAAAGTTGATGCTCATGTTCGTGATCCCCTTGCGGTTCGCCTGCCGCTGCTATTGAACGTCAGCCGGCCTCGTCGGCGATGATGCCTGCCAACGCTTCCAGTGCCGCAGTATAGCCTCTCCAACCCAACCCGGCAATTTGACCACGGGCGGTATCGGCCAGCACCGACCGGCGTCGCCACTCCTCGCGGGCGTGGATGTTGCTCAGATGCACCTCAACTACCGGAACGCCGGCGTCGGTAAGGGCGTCTTTCAGAGACAGTCCGTAGTGGGTCAGCGCGCCAGCGTTCACCACGACGCCGTCAATGCGGCCAGCGCTCTCCTGCAAGCGGTCGATGAGCGCCCCCTCGTGATTGGACTGAAAGCAGTCCACGGAGACGCCAAGCTGTTCCGCCCGTTCCGCGATGCGCCGGTTGATTTCATCCAGCGTTAGCGTGCCGTAATGATGCCGGTCGCGCCGCCCCAGCGCGTTCAGGTTGGGCCCGTGCAGCACCAGGATAGCAGTCATGCGTCCGCGCTCTCATCATCGGCAGCCGGCGCGTCATCCGCCGCTGTCGCCAGCGGGTGGAAGTCCATGTAGGCGCGGCGGGCTTCCTGCTTGGTGATGTGGGTGTAGATCTGCGTGGTTGACACGCTGCTGTGTCCCAGCAATTCCTGAATGACCCGCAAGTCGGCGTCGCCTTCCAGCATATGACTGGCGAAACTGTGCCGCAGCGTATGGGGGTGGATGCCTTCCTTGAGTCCGGCGCGAGCGGCGTAATCGCTGACGACTTTCTGGATGCTGCGACGGGACAACCGCTTCCCATAGCGGTTCACGAACAGCGGGGCATCGGTTTCCGAACTGCCGGCGAGCTGCGGGCGACTGTCGCTGAGATATTGGTCGAGAGCCTCCGCCGCCTCGTCGCCATACAGCACCCAACGTTCCTTGTCGCCTTTGCCGCGCACGAGGATTTCCCGACGCCCGTGGTGCACGTCGCCCAGGTTCATCCCGTGCAGTTCGGCCAACCGGACGCCGGAGGCGTACAGCAACTCCATGATGGCGCGGGCGCGCAGTCCTTCGGGCGTCTCATCTTCGTCGGTGGCGGCCAGCAACCGTTGGGCTTCGCCTTCCACCAAAAACGCGGGCAGCGGTCTTTCCACTTTAACCGGGAAAGACCGGGCCGACGGCACCGGCGTTGACTTGAACCAGCCTTCCTGCACCAGGAAGTTGTAGAAGGTACGCAGGGCGGTCAGCTTGCGGACGATGCTGACCCGGGCGTATCCCGTGGGTCGCGGCCCGTCGGTGCGTCCCGCCGTGGCCAGGTGAGCCACGTACGCCCGCAGCAACTGGCGGTTCATGTCACGCAGGTCATGCCCCTGCTGGCGGCAGTAGGCCAAAAACGTGTCCAGGTCGTCCAGATAAATCCGCCTGGTGTTGTCCGACAGCGCCCGTTGCCCGGTCAGGAAAAGGCTGTACCGCTCCAGAAGGTCCGGAGCGGCCGGAAGGCAATCCCGCGCCGAGCGCGGCGCAACGGCTGTGGTATCAGTCGCCAACGGACGCCAACTCCGCTTCGCTGGGCGCGGCATCGCCGGCCGGCTCCGGCGGGTCGCCCTTCCACTTGCAAACGGTGCAGGTGGCCTGTCCCCGGGCCGCAGTCACCAGCATACCGTCGCACTGCGGGCAGGGTATCGGCAGCGGCTCAGTGTTGACGAGGAAATCGCAGTCGGGGTAGTTAGCGCAACCCCAGAAGGGACGGCCCGATTTTCTGGCCCGCCGCTCCACCAGGTCACCGCCGCACTTGGGGCAGGGCACTTCGCTCTTCTTGACGATGTTGCGCCGGTTGTCGCAAGGATTCTCCGGAGCGTTGTAGCCGGTACAGGCCAGGAAGCGTCCGTATCGCCCGGTCTTGATGACCATGGGCCGCTCGCACCTTTCGCAAACCTCATCGGTCGGCTCGTCCGGCGGCCGCTCTCCGGTGTCGCGCAGGTTTCTGGTGTTCTTACATTCGGGATAGCCCGAGCAGCCCAGAAAACGACCAAAGCGGTTCATCTTCATTTCCATGGGCCGGCCGCACTTTTCGCAAGACGGAGTGAATTCCTCCTTCGTATCGGTCACGGTCTTGTGGAACGGCTCGTAAAACTCCCGGAGCATGGGGACCCAATCCTGCTCGCCCTGGGCCACGTCGTCCAGGTCTTCCTCCATTTTCGCGGTGAACTCAAAATCCATGATTTCGGTGAACCGCTCGGTGAGGAGGTCGGTCACGGTGCAGCCCAGTTCCGTAGGCGCCAGGCGGCGCTGCTCTCGTTCCACGTATTCGCGCTCGATCAACGTGGCAATGGTGGGAGCGTAGGTGCTGGGACGGCCAATGCCCTTCTCCTCCATCTCCCTGATGAGGGTAGCTTCCGTGAAACGGGGCGGTGGCTGGGTGAAATGTTGGTTGGCCTCCAGTTTGTTATTGATCAGGCCATCGCCGGTCGCCAATTCGGGCAGGGCGTTCTCTTCGCCATCGCCGGCATCGTCCCGGCCCTCCCGGTAAACGGCGCGGAACCCGGCAAATTTGAGAACCGATCCGGTGGCCCGGAAACGGAACACGCTGTCCGAGGGAGCGGCGCATTGAGCGTCAATTTCCACCGTGGTCGCTTCCAGCAGAGCGTCGGCCATCTGGCTGGCCACCATACGCTCCCAAATCAGGGTGTACAATCGGAGCTGGTCCCGATCCAGATAGGAGGCCACGACCTGCGGCGTGCGTGCGATGGAGGTAGGACGGATGGCCTCGTGGGCTTCCTGGGCGTTCTTGCTGCGGCGACGGTGCGCCCTGGGCTTGTCCGGCACGTATTCCTTGCCGTAGCGCTGGCGGATGTAGTCCCGCGTCTCGCGCACCGCAGAGTCGGCGACATTGACGCTGTCGGTACGCATATAGGTAATCAGGCCCACCGAGCCTTCGTTTCCGATATTCAGGCCCTCGTACAACTGCTGCGCCACCGCCATGGTGCGCTGGGCGGTGAACCGGAGCTTGCGCCCCGCATCCTGTTGCAAGGTGCTGGTGATAAAGGGGGGCGCCGGCCGCTGGCGGCGTGGTTTCTTCTCCACGCTGTCCACGGAATACGCGGCTCCCTGCAACTCGGCTTCCAGGCTCCGCGCGGAATCCTCGTCGCCGATGGTCAGTTTGCGCGACCCTTTCCTGGAATGCAGGGTGGCCGAAAACAGGTTGGGTCGGTCGGTCGGGTCAGTGTCCTTGTGCAGCTCGGCTTCCAGGGACCACCATTCCTGGGGCACGAAGGCGGCGATGGCCCGCTCACGCTCCACAATCATCCGCAGGGCGACGGATTGCACCCGGCCGGCCGACAACCCCAGCTTCACCCGCAGCCAGAGCAGCGGGCTGATCTCATACCCCACCAGCCGGTCCAGGATGCGACGGGCCTGCTGGGCGTTGACCAACTGCATATCGATTTCGCGGGGATGATCGAAAGCGTCCTCAACGGCCTGCTTGGTGATCTCGTGAAAGACCACCCGTTTGGGCGGGCGCTCGAACTTGTCCCAGCCGGCCGCCGCCTGCAGATGCCAGGAGATGGCTTCGCCTTCCCGGTCCGGGTCGGTGGCCAGGAAGATGTCGGAGGCCTGGGCGCCGGCTTCCTTCAGGCCCTTGACCAAATCGCGCTTGTCGCTCAGGGTCAGATACTTGGGCGCGAATTCTGCTTCGGTATCGACGCCCAAGGTTGACTTGGGCAAGTCGCGCACGTGGCCCATGGACGCGGTCACCACGTATTTGTTGCCCAGGATCTGCCCGACGGTGCGGGCTTTGGCCGGAGATTCGACAATCACCAGCCGTTTGCCTCGGGTCGAGGGCATCCCCAGGGCTCGTCGCGCCGCGCTGGAGGCTCGGCTCCCGGTGGCCCGCGGCTTGGCAGCCCCTTTGTCGCCTCCGGTTCTGCCGCCGGATTTGGCGGTTCCGTTGCTACGGCGGGCCGTTGACGAGGATTTCTTAACGGTATTTTTGGTACCCGTCTTGGGTGGCATCGATCAGGTTTGTCTCCAATTCAGCCGGACAACCGGTAGTGCATTGTGCCCACCGGTTGCACCAGGCCCTTCAGTTCCAGCATCGTCAGCAGGCTGCTCACCTGCGTGATAGGCATAGCGCTGACCCGCACGAGGTCGTCAATATGAATGGGATCCCTCGTCACGTGCCGCAGCAGGTCTGCCTCTTCGGGGTCGGCGCTTTCCACGCTGACCGGTTCCCATTGTACCGGGTTGTTGGGCACAACGCCCGACGTCGGGCCAAACCCATTGCCGGCAATATCGTCCAGGGTATTCGACGTTGGCCCGGTTCCATCGAGCTCCAGTGGGATCTGCCGCTCGGCGGCGTCCAGTCCGATTTCTACCAGAATATCGCCGACGTTGCTCACCAACTTGGCCCCCTCGCGGATAAGACGGTTGGTGAGCCTGCTGGTTTCCGAATAGATACTGCCCGGCACGCAGAAAATCTCCCGGTTCTGCTCCAGAGCATGATACACTGTCCACCGGGTACCGCTGGTTTCGCCGGCCTCGGTGATCAGGGTGCCCAAAGTCATACCGCTGATGATGCGATTGCGTCGGGGAAAGTTGGAGGCCTCGGGCCTGACGCCCAGGGCAAACTCGCTGACTACGGCCCCACCTTCGGCAACGATGCGCTCGGCAAGCCGCAAGTTTTCCCGGGGATACACCGTATCCAACCCATTGCCCAGCACGGCGACCGTCCGGCCGCCGGCGTCGAGGGTAGATTTGTGCGCCCGCGAGTCGATGCCCAGGGCCAGCCCGCTGACCACCGTGATACCCTGGCTGGCTAGCGCGGCGCACAGGTCGGCAGTAACCCGGTATCCGTAATCGGTGGGCCGCCTGGTGCCCACCACCGCCACAGCTGGTTCCTCTTCCGGCGGCAGAGAACCGCGCACATATAGCACGGGGGGAGCGTCAGGGATTTGCCTCAAGCGCTCTGGATACCTGTGATCATGCCAAGTCAGGGCGTCCACGCCGGCGTTGGCCAGCCGCTCCGTCTCGCGCTCTGGAACGACGGATTGGCGCGCCTCCGTTATTGCCTGGGCCACTGCGCTCCCAACACCAGCGGCACGCAGGTCCCGCATAGGCGCACCCCACGCCCGTTCCATGTCCCCGCCAAAATGCGCTTCCAACAACCGGAAACGGGCGGCGCCCAGTCGCGGGACCTGGCTCAACGCGATCCAATGTCCCAAAGTGTCGGTGACCACAGTATTCATGGCCGCGATTCTAACATAGGCGCAATTTTTGCAACAACGACCAAACGTCAGTCCTGAGACGGACTCCTAAATCCGACCACCACAGCCTGATGCCGTATAATAGCGCCAGCCTGCGCTCTTCTAAACTTGGGCCAGCGTTGCCCGCCATTGTTGAGGCTGACGATGACCACCACCAGACCAAGGTTGATGACCGCCGACGAGTTTCTGGAAATGGAGCCGGTCCCCGGCAAACGTTACGAGCTGATCCGCGGCGTCCTCACGGAGAAAACAGTGGGTACTGGGCACCCTCACGCCATAACCGTATTCCGAACCAGTGGCATCATGTTCCAGTACACCGAGGCTACCGGCTATGGCGAAGCCATGACCGGCGAACCCGGCTATCGGCTGGAACAGGATCCGGACACGGTGCGCTGTCCCGACATCGCCTGGTTCGCTCCCGGACGCATCCCACCCGGAACATCCGGCTTTCCCGACCTCACTCCCGACCTGTGTATTGAGGTAGCCTCCCCCAGCAATTCCCGCGCCGACCGCTTACTGTCCGACAAGGCCCAAATGTGGCTCGATTTCGGCGCCCGTGAAGTCTGGGTTCCCAACCCTGAAGCGACCACGCTGACGCGCTACCGACCCGGCCAACCTCCCGAAGTGTTGAACGGGGACGATATATTGGACGGCGGCGAGTTGCTGCCCGGGTTCAGCGTTGCCGTATGGCAGCTTTTCCGCCGTTCGCGGTAGGTGGTCGGAGCAGTCCAGGATCCCGGATATTTGTTGCCTGCCACAACGTCGGCGGCTAGTATTACGCCAACCTAAACTCCATAAGCGCACGGAGGTACTGATGCGGTACGATTACATCGTGGTTGGCGCCGGCTCCGCCGGATCCACCATTGCCACGCGCCTTTCCGAAGATTCCAACAAGAGCGTCCTGCTGCTGGAAGCCGGCCCCGACTATCCTGATTTCAACCACTTGCCCGATGACCTGAAGCTGGGGAACAACGTCTTTTTCTCCGCCTACGGTCCCCACAGCTGGGCATACAGCGCGCGGGTCACCGCGCAGCAGACGGATCTGGTGATCCCTCGGGGCAAGGCAACCGGCGGCTCTTCGGCCATCAATGGCCAAGTGCTGTATCGGGGGATACCCGAGGACTACGACCGCTGGGCCGAGTGGGGCAACGACGAGTGGGGTTACACCAACGTCCTGCCCTTCTTCCGCCGCATGGAGAACGACCACGATTTCCAGGACGACTGGCACGGCACCGACGGCCCCATTCCGGTGCGCCGTTATCGCCCCGACGAGTGGCTGCCCCATTCCAATGCCTTCAAGGACGCCTGTATCGCCCTGGGTTTCCGTGACGACCCCGACCAGAATCATCCCGAATCCACCGGCGTCTCTCCCCGCGCCCGCAACACGCTGGAGGGCGTCCGCATCAGCACCGCGCTGGCCTACCTGAACCTGGCGCGACATCGCTTGAATCTAAGCATCCGGGCCAATGTGCAGGCGTGCCGGGTCGTTTTTCACGGCAATCGCGCCGTGGGCGTGGAGGTGGAAAGCGGCGGCGAGCGTTTCATTGTGGAGGGCGACCAGATAATCGTCAGCAGCGGCGCCATCGCTTCGCCCCAGCTGCTCCTCCTCTCCGGCGTCGGTCCGGCCGACCACCTGCGCGAGGTGGGGATACCGGTGGTGCATGAGCTGCCGGGCGTGGGCCAGAACCTGCGCGATCATCCCTCCGCGTGCGTCCTGTTCCGCGCCGCCGGAGACCGTCCCGACGTGCAGGCCGCCGCCATCCAGGTGGGCCTGCGCTACACGGTGCAGGATTCGTACCTCCGCAACGATATGCAGATTTCGCCTCTGCTGATGACTTCCGAGCATCGTCCGGCCCAGGTGGTCATCAACGACGACGAAAACTACATCGGCATCAGCGCCAGCCTGCAACTGGCCCTGGGCAAGGGCGAACTCCGGCTCAAGTCCAACGACCCGCTGGAGTATCCGTACCTGGACTACAACTACTACCAGGAACCCTTCGACCTGGAGCGGATGCGCAAGGCGATTCGCACTTGCGTGGAAATCGGTGAGCATCCATCCTACCGGGAAATCCTGCTGGAGCGGGTAAATCCGGTGGACGCGGAACTGGCTTCTGACGCGGCGCTGGACGACTGGCTGATGGCCAACTCCGGCACGTCGCACCACGTGTCCGGCACCTGCAAGATGGGGCCGGCCAGCGACGAGATGGCGGTGGTGGACCAGCAGGGCAAGATCCACGGGCTGGAGAACGTCCGCGTCGCCGACGCGTCCATCATGCCCGACTGCATCCGCGCCAACACAAACGCCACCACCATCATGATCGGCGAGAAGGTCGCCGACTACATTCGCACCGGCAGGTAATAAGGCGTGTTGTAGGGGCGAATGATTATTCGCCCCTACCTTGGTCCGGTCAGATCATACGCGGCACCGGCACCCCCGGTATATTCACCCGCACCCGGCACAACTCGTGGAAGGTTGTGATGTACAGCGTGCGCCAGTCGCCGCCGCCGAAACCGACGTTGGTGGCGCGTCGTCCTTCGCCCAGGGCAATAGTGCCCAGGTGCCGTCCGTCGGGCGAGATGATCCACACGCCGCCGGGGCCGGTGCTGTAGAGATTGCCCTCCAAGTCGCACTTCATACCGTCGGGCACACCGCCGCGTTCGTCGTTCACCACACAGAACAGCCGGCCGTTCTCGATGCCGCCGTCGGGCCGCACGTCCCACGCTTTGATGAGGCCGACACGGGAATCGTTGATGTAAAGGATGCTCTCACCAGGCGAAAAGCACAGCCCGTTGGGGCCGACGTAATCGTCAACCAGCAGGGCGATGTCGCTGAGGTCCGGTGAAACGCGGTACACGCCCGCGTACCCCAACTCCATCCCGGGGTAGGTGTCCCGGTAGGGGTCGGTGAAATAGATCGCCCCGTCGGACTTGACGACGAGATCGTTGGGACGGTTGAGCCGCTTGCCCTGGTAACTGTCCGCCACGACGGTAATGCTGTCGTCGGCTTCCCGGCGGGTGACCCGCCGGGCGGCGTGTTCGCAGGCCAGGAGACGGCCCTGGGGGTCGCGGGTCAGCCCGTTGGCTTCGTTGGTCTCCGTGTGGAAAACGGACAAGCCGTCGGCGTCGTTGTAGCGCATCCGGCGGTTCTGGCCGATGTCGCTGAACAGCAGGTAGCCACCCTCCTGCCACCACACCGGCCCCTCCGCCGGCCACCAGGGCACGCCCAGCGCCGAGCCGTCACCGCCGAAGCCGCTGGCCAGCCATTCCACTTCCTGGTCCAGGTCCAGGATTCGATCCAATCGCGGCGCGATTTGCTCAATTGGCATTTTTCCTCCCTATTAACTCTGGATTCCGGCTTTCGCCGGAATGACGAGAAACGTCAACACGCCCTAGCGGATACCCGACAACGCCCGGTCCAAATTGAACGCGGAACTGATCAGGGCCAGGTGGGTGAAAGCCTGCGGAAAATTGCCCAAGCCCTCACCGCTGGGGCCGGTTTCTTCCGCGTACAGGCCCAGGTGGTTGGCGTAGCCCAGCATCTTCTCGAACATCAGGCGGGCCTGGTCGAGCCGGCGCGGGTCTCCCCAGCCGGCGCGGGTCAGCGCCTCCACCAGCCAGAAGGTGCACATATTGAACGTTCCCTCATGGCCGGTCAGCCCATCCGAAAACTGATCGGGATTGTAGCGGTACACCAGGCTGTCGGACACCAGACCGCCCTGCTGGGGGCTGCGATTGATGGCGTCAATGGTGCTCAACATCCGGGGGTCCGTTGGCGACATGAAGAATACCAGCGGCATGATGAGCGTGGAGGCGTCCAGCGAATCACTGCCATAGTGCTGGACAAACGCCTGGCGCTCATGGTTCCAGCCGTGGGCCTGGATGTCTTCGTAAATCGCGTCGCGGGTGGCAATCCACTTTGTACGCTCCGAAGGGAACGAGCGCGACTCGGCCAACTTGAGGGCCCGGTCCAGCATCACCCAGCACATCAGCTTGGAATAAACGAACTGCTGCCGTCCGCCCCGGGTTTCCCAGATACCTTCGTCGGCCAGCGTCCAGTTGTCGCACACCCAGTTGGTCATTTGCCGCAGCTTGGTCCAGAAATCAAAGGAGATGGGCTCGCCGTAACGGTTGAACAGATACACCGAATCCATCAGTTCGCCGTAAATATCCAGCTGCAACTGGTCGTGGGCGCCGTTGCCGATGCGAACCGGCTTGGAGCCGCGATAGCCGTCCAGATGGTCCAAGGTGAACTCATCCAACTGGCGGCGACCGTCAATGCCGTAAAGGATCTGGATGTTGCGCCAGTCGTCGTCGAAGGGGTCAATCTGGGCCTCCAGCCAGTGCATGAACCGGCTGGCTTCATCGGTAAAGCCGATCCGCAGCAAGCCGTATAAAGTAAAAGCCGCATCACGAATCCAGGTGTACCGATAGTCCCAATTGCGCACGCCGCCCAACTCTTCCGGCAGGCTGCAAGTCGGCGCGGCGATGATCGCTCCGGTGGGTTCGTAGGTCAGCAGCTTCAAGACCAGCGCCGACCGCTCGACCATCTCACGCCAGCGCCCGGTGTAGGTACACTGGGACAGCCAGTTCCGCCAGTAGGCCACCGTCTCCTCAAAGAGCGCGTCGCTTTCCGCCTCGGACGGTGGATGATAGTCGGAACTCTCATCGCCCATTACGCCGATGGAGATGGTGGTGGACTGTCCTTCGTTGAGCGCGAAAGCGCCCAGGACGCCGCTTTCGTGCTTTTCCAGGAGAACGCTGGTGGATAGCTGCAACCCCAGGTCTTCCGATATGAACGCCGCGCCGTTGCTGTTGAGTTCGGTGCGGTGGCTGTCCCGGGCGTAATTGAACGCCGGGTAGCACTCCAGGATGAAGGGCACGACCCCGCGAACGCAGTTGACGCGACGAATCAATTCGGTGTGTTGGTGAGGGTGTTCGGCGGTTGCCACCGGCATGAAGTCGATTACTTCCGCCACGCCGTTCTCGGCCAGGAACCGGGTGACCAGAACGTTGGTGGCCGGCCAGTACACCTGCTTGTACACCGGCTGGTTATCGAGGAGAGGCGCGATTTTGAAATAACCGCCCTTGCGGTCGTCGAGAATCGCGCCGAACACGCTGGGGGAGTCAAAGTCAGGGCAACAGAACCAGTCCACCGACCCGTTCACGCCCACCAGCGCGCAGGTCCGCATATTGCCGACGATGCCGTAGTCCTCTATCGGCAGATATGCCATGGTTCAAACCGCCGTACTAGGTTGCGGGGGCTTCCAGAGACGCTACGCTGAACACCACGCGGAACGGGTTGCAGTAAATCACCACGCTCTGCGCTTTGGCAAGGTCGAAATCGTCGGGAATTTCGTAATTCTGCGAGCCGACGTTGCCCTTCAGCTTGCCCAACTCAACGTACCCGGCATCCGCCAGGTCCGAATGACCTTCCGGGTTGGGCGCATCGGCCAGCAGCACCCGCAGGTCGGGGCCGTTGGTGACGCGGAACTCGTCCAGCCGCAGGACCAGCTGGCCGCCACCGACGTCGTAAACGGTGGCGGAGCCGGAACCTTTGTGGAACGCGTCGGCGTCCTGGAACTGCCCGGTCAGCCGGGACTGCGGCTCGTCTTGACCGGCGGTCGCAGCGGCCATTTCGGGCATACTTTCCGCTACGGGGGTGCGCTCAATCTGAGCCGCCGCCGCCATCACTTCCTCAACCTCTCCCATGGTCATGTTTTCGGGGATGACCGCCCGCGCCGCCAGGGGGAACTCCTCAGAGACCTCGGTATCCATCCACAGCGGGCTGAGCAGCCACCAGGCCAGCCAGGCGATGGGGACAATGGCAACTATGCCGACGCCGATCAGGACGTAACGCAACATGGCAGCACCTATGATTCGGGCGAACAAGGTTATCCGGAAAGGGTGCCCCGCAGCCGCGACAGCGCGTTGCGTACCGTTTCAATGTCCGCAGCGTTGGGCGCTGCTTCAATATACGCCGCGAAGTCGTCTGCGGATTGTTGGTGGTTGCCGGCCTTAAGGTGGACCACGCCGCGGTCGCGTTGTTCCTCGGGGCGGTCGGGCAAAACCGTCATCAGCGCCCCGATGGCGGTGATGCAGCGGTCGAAATCCTCCTGGTCCCAGTAAATGGCTTTCAGGTTGCGCAGGATGCGGGCGAGTATCTCCCGGGGCGTGACCGGGTCCAGGTGGGACGATTCCAGCCGCGCCTCGTCGCCGGCGGCCTCGCGCAGCAATGCGCCGCACTCGTCGCGGTTGAGGAGCAGGCCCCCGTTGAAGGCGTCCACGAAGAAGTTTTCCTCCCGCCGGTGGCGGATGAGGAAATGCCCCGGCATACCGATTCCGAGTATCGGAACGCCGGCCCGGCGGCCCACCTCCATGCAGAGCAGGGACAGCGTTATCGGGATGCCCAGGCGCCGCTCCAAAACCTGGTTCAGGTAGGAATTGCGGGGGTCGTAGTAGTCGTCACGGTTGCCGGCGAAGCCGATTACGCCGAAGAGCAGGTCGGTGACGGCGTTGAGTTCCTGCAAGGCACCCGCGTCCGCCGGTATCCGGGCACGGGCGGCTTCGGCCATCCGGTCCAGGTTGGCGCTGCTGCCCTCGATATCGACGTTGGGATCGTCCGTCGCCGCGATGAGCAGGGCCCCCAACGCCAGGTCGAAATCGCCGTCCGCCGCATCGGCGGCGACGGATGCCGACAATCGTTCCAACTCAAGAATTGCATCTGCCGCAAACATATCAGCCCCGCCTCGTTGTGTTGCCGGCTACACGCTGATGCCGGAGTTCCGGCGCCGGCGAAATTCGGCGGCGCTCACGTCGGCCACCGGGGGATTGCCCGGGTAGCTGGCCTGTTCCGCCGCCACCGTTTCCTCCCGCTCCGCGATGTCCCGAACCTCCGGCACGTCAGAGCCGCAGGCTTCGCACCAGGCCAACTCGCTGGTCATCAGCCGCATATTGTCCTTCTTCACCGTCATCGTCCCGATTTCGTAGCGGCACTTCGCGCACCGGCGCACGATGGTAACATCGTTGATGGGCATGGCAACGTCCCCCTTTCCCGGATTCCATATCAACCGGATCCCATATCAAATCAGTGTGGCGGGATTCGGACCGGGGCATCAGCGGGCCGTGAAACCGCCGTCCACCACCAGCTCGGCACCGGTGACGTAGGAAGCGTCGTCGCTGGCCAGGAACAGCACGGCGTTGGCGACCTCCTCCTGCCGGCCTTCGCGGCCCATGGGAACCTCGCCCTCGATCATTTCGCGGCGGCCTTCGCGCACGTCCTCGGTGGAGATGCTTCCCATCATGGGCGGCATATAGCCGGGGTGCACCGAGTTGACGCGGATATTCTCCTTGCCGTAGCGCACTGCCATGGCCTTGGTGAAGATGCGCACCGAACCCTTGGAAGCGTTGTAGGCCGGATGGCCGCTGAGCATACCCACCAAGCCGGCGATGGACGAAATGTTGACGATGGAGCCGCCGCCGTTCTGCTGCATCTGCCGTATGGCGTGCTTGGTGCCCAGGAACACGCCGGTGGAGTTGATGTCCATGATGCGGGACCAGGCTTCCAGGCTGTCGTCGTCGGGGACGGCGCGGCTGCTGATGCCGGCGTTGTTCACCAGAATGTCCAGCCGGCCGAACCGGGAGACGGCTTCCGACACCACGTTGGCCCAGGCGTCTTCGCTGGTCACGTCGGTATTGACAAAGACGCTCTCGCCGCCGGCCTCGTTGATTTCCGCCTCCACCTGCCGCCCGTCGTCATCCCGAATATCGGCGATGACCACCCTGGCCCCCTCGCGGGCGAACAGCCGGGCCTCCACCGCCCCCATGCCGTGGGCGCCGCCGCTCACGATGGCAACCTTACCTTCCAGTCGCATACTTCATCTCCGGGATGCCGGCTGGTGACCTCGGGCCGGCATACGTAGTCAGGTGGGTATCGGCACCAGCATAACCGCACGACGGCATCCGTTCAACCATCCGCCTTGGGGCCGTAGCGTTCCTTTTCAGGTAGTTCGATTGATAATCCGTCACTCCGGCGAAAGCCGGAGTCCAGGCAACACTGCTGGATTCCGGCTTTCGCCGGAATGACAGGGATGATGCGATTGCCCTGCCCGGTGAGCGCCAAATATTGTCTGCCGGCGCCGGAGTGTGGCACCATGTCTCACCATGTCCAACACGCTGTTCAGCCAATCTTTCCTGGAAGCCGGCTTGCGGGAGACGCCGGAGTACCAGCAGGTCAGCCCCCAACTCCTCTCTCATTTCGGCCAGGACTTGCGGGCTCCCTACAATGCTTTCGTCCGCGCGTATCAATCTTCCAACGAGGCGCAGATTGAGGACGCGCTCATCCGGCCGGTGCTGAACGTTCTGGGCTGGAGCTATCTGCCGCAGCAGCCTATTCCCGTAAGTGGCCGGACGCCCGACTATATGCTGTTCGCCGACGATGACGACCGGGCGGCCTATACCGCCGGCGATGGCGACATATCAGTCTATCCGTTGGCCCCGGCCGAAGCGAAAGCCTGGGACACCGACTTGGACCGGCGCGCCGGCGCCCTCAGCCCCAGTGCCCAGATCCAGGAATACCTCCGGCAATTCTGGCAATCCACCGGCGGGCGCGTGAAGTGGGGCATCCTGACCAACGGCGAAACCTGGCGGCTGTACCGGGCCACCGGAATCGGGCCGGACGGGAAGTTCCACCAGACGCAGGACATCTGGTTTGAGCTCAACCTCGGCGAGTGCGTCAGCGACGCCGGCAAGGAGCAGCGCCGTCAGTTCCTGATTTTCTTCCATCGCGATGCCTTTCGTGTCGGGGATGACGGGTATTGTTTCCTCGACCGGGCGCTGGCCGGGGCCGCCGACTACGTTCAGACGGTGGTGGACACCCTGACCGACGCCGTTTTTGAGGAAGTGTATCCGCAGCTCATCAGCGCGTTTTACCAGGCAGAGCCGGACGCCGCGCCGGATGAAGTACAGGAAGCGTCGCTCTTCCTGCTCTACCGCCTGCTGTTCCTGATGTACGCCGAGGACCGGCGGCTGCTGCCCACGGAGCACCCGGCCTATTCCACCATCAGCCTGCGCGGTTTGCGGCGGGAGATACTGGAGCGGCTGGCGTCCAACCCGGTTTTTCTCAACACCTACACCTACTGGCCCCGGTTGCAGGAACTTTTCAGCCGCATTGACGCCGGCGAGCCGCTGGCCGGGCTGCCGGCCTACAACGGCGGCCTGTTCGACCGGGAGCGTCCGAAACTGCTGGCCGGGGTGAGATTATCCGACGAAAGCGTCGCCACCATCATCAACAGCCTGGGCGCGGCGGCGGTGAACGGCTCTCTGGACCGGACGCTGGTCAACTTCCGCGACCTTTCCGTGGCCCAGTTGGGGACGCTTTACGAGCGGCTGCTGGAACGCCGGCCGGTGATCCACGACGGCAAGGTGTCGGCCCAGCTCCAACCCTACGCCCGCAAGGACTCCGGCAGCTACTACACCCCGCCCGAACTGGTGCGGCTCATCGTGGAGCAAACCCTGGGGCCATTGGTGGCGGAACGCGAGGATCGGTTCCGCCAACTGGCCGTGTCGCTGGCGTCGGACCCACGGGATTTTGATGCGCGCCGCCGCGAGCTGATGGCCGCCGACCCGGCCGAGGCCGTGCTGCAACTCAAAACGCTGGACCCGGCCATGGGCAGCGGTCATTTCCTGGTGGATGCTCTGAATTATCTGACCGGCGAGATTGACCGGCTGGCCGGCCTGGGCGCCGAGGTCGCCGGCTGGCTGCCCGACCATGCCCCTTACGTTTCTCCGCTGGAAACCCGCATCGCCAACATCCGGGGCGAAATCATGCGGCAGGCCGGCGAAAACGGATGGGAACTCGGCCCTGACAGCCTGGCCGACCGGGCCATAGTCCGCCGCATGGTTCTCAAACGCTGCATCTACGGCGTTGACCTCAACCCGTTGGCGGTGGAGCTGGCCAAGATGTCCCTGTGGCTGCACAGCTTCACCGTGGGCGCGCCTCTGACCTTCCTGGACCACCACCTGCGCTGCGGCGATTCGCTGGTGGGCGGCTGGCTGGCGCAGACCGCCGACGACATACGGACGGCCGGCGGCGGGTTCGCCAACTACGTCTTCGCCGGACTGACCGCCGCCGCCGCGGGCATCCGCGCCATCGAGCAAATCGACGACGCCGACATCGGCGAGGTCAAGGAGTCCGAAACGCTGTTCCGCAGCATGGAGGAGAGCGTCGCGCCGGTGCGCCGGATGCTGAACTTCTTTGCCGGCCTGCGCTGGATGGCCGCCGGAGCGAACAACCGCCCGCTGGCCCTGCGCCAGCCCCGGCAACTGCGCCGCCAAATCGGCGACGACCACGCCACCGCCGTTGAGTGGTGGCTGGGGCAGGACTACGACACGCAGTTGCGCCTCCTGGAACATGGCGCCAGCGCGTTGAGCGAGGAAGACCGGCAGGTTCCCAACTTCGACTACACCGGCTTTGCTCGTTTCCTGCGGCTGTGGCTGGATACCGAGGAGGTGGCCCGGGTGCGGCGTATGTTCCATTGGGAGCTGGCCTTCCCTGGCGTGTTTGACGGCTGGAACCCCCGGCGCGGCGGCTTTGACGCCATTATCGGCAACCCGCCCTGGGAAGTGGTCAAATTGCAGGAAGTGGAATGGTTCCTGCCCCGCCGGGCGGATATTGCTTTGGCTACGCCGGCGTCGCAGCGACGGGCTATGATTGCCCAGTTGGAAAGCGACGGCGACCTGATACACCACGACTACGCAGACGCATTGGCGCAGGCGGATACAATGCGGCAGTATGGGCGTACCAGTGGTGACTACCTGCTACTGAGCGGCGGCGATACCAACCTGTACTGGTTGTTTATGGAACGGGTTACTGCTTTAGGGAATCAGAACAGCGTTATTGCCCTGCTCACGCCGTCAGGCATCTACGCTGACCGGTCGGCAGCCAGGTTTTTCCGATCTATCGTTGAGGCGAACCGATTACTTGCCTTGTATGATTTTGAGAATAGCCGTGGGTCAGGGCGGGGAGCATTTTTCCCTGACGTGCACTATAGCTACAGGTTCTGCACTATGGTAGTAGGCGGAACCTCTCGCACAGCCGACGAAGTACCTTGCGGTTTCCTGCTGGCCGATCTACCAAATGATGTGGATGAGGAACGGCTACTAACGATGCGGGCAACCGATTTTGCTTTAGTGAATCCGAACACTGGAACGGCTCCTATATTTCTCAACCGACGGGATGCTGACATTGCATTGTCTATCTATCGCAGCCATCCGGTTTTGGCCTCTGAAAATAGAGCCCTTGAAAGCCCGAATGTCATCAGCCGATTTGCAATGGTAGCTCATATGACGAATGATAGCAGCGAGTTTCGCACTACGGAGCAACTGGTATCCGAAGGATATTATCCAGTCGGACTTAACCGCTACCGTAGGGGGACCCAAGAGATGCTACCTTTATTTCAGTCCAGGATGATTCATCAATACGATCATCGCCTCAATTCAGTTGGGTTCAATCCCAACAACCCTCAGAACCGTTATGTCAATGTCCCAATAACTGAAGAACAGCACCGCAACCCCTTGTTTTACTCCAGGCCTTATTACTGGATTCACGAGAATTTTGTAAGGGGTAAATTTCCGGACACTCCGGCGTATGCCATCGGGTTCAGGAACAATGCCAGAACCCAAGATGAGCGCACGCTCATATCCACAGTTGTACCGTGGGCGGGTTACGGACATAGTTTGCCGATAATGATTGCTGACTCCGCGGAAGTTGCAGATGTTTTCAATGACCTTGCACCGTTGTGGGCCGCGAATTTCAGCAGTTTCGCTATGGATTTTGTCGCCAAACGCAAACTCCAGGGCACAAACATGAGCTACTACATCCTCCAGCAACTCCCCGTCATCACCCGCGCCGCCTACGACCGCCATTTTGGCGACACCACCGCCGCCGACCTGGTGCGCGACCACGTGCTGCGCCTCTGCTACACCGCCTACGACCTCCAGCCTTTCGCCCGGGCCCAGGGGTATGAGGGCGAACCCTACGGCTGGGACGTTGCGCAGCGCCGCCACCTGCGCGCCCGCCTCGATGCCCTCTACTTCATCCTCTACGGCCTGGATCGGGATGACGCGGCCTACGTCATGGACTCCTTCCCCATCACCCGCCGCAACGATGAACAGGCCCACCACGGCGTCTATGTAACCAAAGAGCTGATCCTGGCCTACATGAGCGCGCTGGAGGCCGGAGACACGGAGACGGTCATTGCCGTCTGAGCCGGGCGGGCGGGCCGTTAGCGATTGTAGTCAGTAACGTCGGCAACAGCGTCGTAATCCGCTCTGGAAAGCCAGTGGCACCAGATGTTGCCGTCGGGTGACGACAGCCGCCGGCGGCCATCCCAGGCGGCTACGGCGACGTGGCGAACACCCGCGTAGCGATGGCGGGTGAAGTCGAGGGCCGGCAGCAAGTCGGTGTCCGTGGACATAATTACGCCCACGTCATAAAGCCCGTCTATGGCCATGGTCACGAAGTCGATGCACAGGGCCACGTCGATGCCCTTTTCCTGTGGCGGCAGCCCGGTTCGGCGAGGCGGGTAGCGAAGTGGACGCCAGGTTAGGCTGACGCCATCCGCTTCCCAACGGGCGCATTGCTTTATATGAGCGGCGTAAGTCCTGGGGTCCAACCGTGGGTCGGGACGTCCGGTATAGACCCTGACGTCGTTTAAAACGCACGTGGCCCCACCAGGCCCACCGCGCGCGGCGATGAGTTCTCCCAGCCGTATGGGGTTGAACTGACCGTAAGCAGACGGCCCACCTTGGGGAAAGAAACTGCTCCGCGCGCCCCGATAAACATTCTGTGCGTCGATAAACAGGACCAGTCGGAGGGGATCGGGCATAGACACACGTGGCACGTCAGAAAAATACCGCTCACCAATTCCCCCGCTTTTCGCAGGCGGAGGAAGGGTGAGCAACATTAGGAATAGTGTAGTTGCCGCTGCAGCCGATGTCAAGCGCGGGACAAACCTCACCAGGGCAATCGCATCATAGCCTACCCGCTTCGTCACTCCGGCGAAAGCCGGAGTCCAGCAGCTGCCAATTGAAAGAATCGTGAAAGTCATTGCTGGTTTCAGTTACTGGATTCCGGCTTTCGCCGGAATGACGGGGATGATGCGATTGCCCTGCAAACCTCACGGTAGCGTTCCAATTTAGGTGGTTTCGATCTGTAGGGGCGAATAATCATTCGCCCCTACCCCTCGCCTGCAACGCCGCCCGCCCCATAAACCGCCCGAAACGGAACCCAATCCGATGACACCCCAACCCTTGCCTAACAGCACATCCGTTCGCTATACTATACCCACGCGTCAGGCAGCAAGCCCAAGGCCACGGCCCATCTGCCCAACACCACATCTGAATAATATCGGGTTCACAGGGTTCAGGTAACACGGTCAACCGCTGTCATCGTACACGGCAGCACGTCGGACTTTTCTGCGCCGCTGGCTAGCGCCCATGAGCCGGTAACCGCAATACCGATAAGCACAAGCTAGTACGGCAGGCACCACCACCCCTGCGCGGGGGTCGCCCCTTTTCTCGTCATTCCGGCACAAGCCGGAATCCAGACGGGGAAGGGTAGGGGGAGGCCCGCACGCGCCAACTTAGCGCTTCAATTCCCAGATCAACGCTCTCTGGCCGTAGCCCCGACAACCTGAACCCCCGAACCCGCAGCCAACCAACCAACCAACCAGCCAGCCCAACCACCTGAAACGGAACGCCACCACCAACCACTGGAGGAAATTTCGCTACTCAGCCCCAGGTAATCTTACGCAGACCGCCTTCCCGCATTGCCCCGGCAGGTTAGAATTGCTAACCTGCGAAAAGCAGCAGGAGCAGCCGCCAGGAGGCAAACCATGGACACCACCAAGCGCATTGCTGAATACGTCACCGCCACCGACATTGAGGACTTCCCGCCCGATGCCGTTGCAGCGGCCAAGGGAGCGATCATGGACTGTCTGGCGTGCATGCTGGCCGGCTCCCGGGAAGACCTGGCGGACATTCTTTGCCGCTACGTTGCCGGCGAGTCGGCCGCCCCCGCCGCCAGCGTGGTGGGCCGGGGATTCCGCACCTCGGCGGCCAACGCCGCCCTGGTCAACGGGGCCATGGCCCACGCCCTGGACTACGACGACATCACCCAGATTACCAAGACGCACCCCACCGCCGTGCTGCTGCCGGCGGCATTGGCCGTGGCCGAGGAGACCGGCGCTTCCGGCAAGGACCTGCTGCTGGGCTATATGTCCGGGTTTGAGGTGGCCTGCGCCGTGGGCGAGGCCCTGAGCGAAGCCTATTATGACGACCTGGGCTGGCATCCTACCGGCCCCCTGGGCGCCGTCGGATCGGCTGCCGCCGCCAGCCGGATCATGGCCCTGGACCCGGAACAGACCGCCATGGCGGTCTCCCTGGCCGCGTCCCAGGCCTCGGGACTGCGCCAGAACTTCGGCACCATGACCAAGCCGTTCCACGCCGGGGACGCCGCCCGGGCCGGCGTCGTATCGGCCAAGCTGGTGCGGGACGGATTCACCGCCAGCGGCGACGCCCTGGAAGGTCGTTTCGGGTTCGTGCGGGCCTTCTCCGGCGGCCAGGGTTTCGACAGCCAGCAAGTCGAGGCCAACCTGGGCAACAAGCTGTACCTGGTGGAGTCGGGCATCGAAATCAAGAAGTACCCCTGCTGCGGCAGCGCCCACCTGGCGCTGGACGCCACCTTCGACCTGCTGTCCCAGGCCGCCATCGACCCGGCGGCGGTGGACCGGATCGACGTGATGGTGGACTTCGATCCGCCGCGCTCGCTGATCCACTCGCGCCCGGTGTCGTCGCTGGAAGGGAAGTTCAGTATGCAGTATTGCCTGGCCGCCGCCCTGCTGGACCAACGGGTCGGGTTGCAGTCCTTCACCGACGATCAGGTGATGCGTCCCGAAGCCCAGGCGATGATCCCGCGCATCGAGATGCGCCGCATTCCGGGCAACGAGGGCCAACCCAGCTGGACCGAAGGCTACCACCAGGTTGACGTCCGGCTGAAGGACGGCAGCGTCCTCCGGCAGCAGGCCCACCGCGCCGATAGCGGCGCCCTGCGCGGCGTGACCATGGCGGATATCCGCGAGAAATTCCGGGACTGCGCCGCGCAGTCGCTGTCGGAAGCGACGACGGCGGAAGTCCTGTCCCGCCTGGAGCTGCTGGAGGAAGGGGAACCGGTCAGCGGCCTGGCGGACCTGCTCCGGGGCTGAAAAAGATTCATGTACCAGGCAGCGGTTTTCATTCACTTGGCTTCGGCCATCGTCTGGATTGGCGGGAGCCTGTTCCTGGCGTTGGTGCTGATACCCGTGATGCGGCGCTTCTCGCCGGCGCCGGGGCAGCCGGCCGCGCTGCCACCGGATCTGCTGGGGATGATGGCGCGGCGGTTCCGCGTGATTTCGTGGATCTGCATTGCGCTGCTGGTGGCCACCGGGCTTTATATCCTGCCCACTCGCTTCGGCATTGGCTTTGCCGAGTTTTTCAGCATGGGCGGGCATTTCGTCGCCGTGTTGCAGGTGAAGGTGGCCCTGGTGGTTGTGGTGATCTGGCTCAGCGCGATACATGATTTCATCATCGGCCCCCACACCAACCGGCTGATTGAAGCAATGCAGGCCGGTGCCGAGCCGCCGGGCTACCTGCCCGCCTTGCGTCGCGCCGTGGTCTGGATTGCCCGCATCAACGTGCTGCTGACCGTTCTGATTGTCATCGTGGCCGTAACCATGACCCGGGGCGCTCCCGTCTGAAACCGGAGGAAGATTATGTCCGACCGCAACTCTGGCCCGATCTACGATACCCTGCCGGTCTTCGCCCACCATCACGGCCGCCCCGCAGCCTGGGCCGGCCTGCGGGTGGAGGGGCTGGTACAACGTCCCACCGTGTTCACGGCGGAGCAATTGGCCGAACTGACGCGGCAAGCTTTGACCGACGATTTCCGATGCTCGGAAGGGTGGTCCGTCCCCGATCAGGAATGGGAAGGCGTGCCTTTATCGGCGCTGCTGGAAGCCGCCGGGCCTTTGCCCGACGCCCGCTACGCCGCCGTGTCCGCGTCCGATTTCACCGTCGCAATTGCGCTGGACGACGCTGATAGCGTGCTGCTGGCGACGCGGCTCAACGGAGCCGACCTGCCGGAGGAGCACGGCGGCCCCTGCCGGCTGGTCAGCGCCGGCCAAGCCTGCTACGCCAGCGTCAAGTGGGTGGATTCCATCCGCCTGACCGCAGAGATGCCGGCGGAAACCGCCCGGGACATCGCCATGGCGCGCAACGCGGGCGTCAATTCTCCAAATCCTTGAAGCGATAGCCCAGGCCCCGCTCGCTGAGGATGTACTCCGGGTTGCGGGGGTCTCGTTCCAGCTTCTGCCTCAGATAGGTAACGTAGGTGCGCACGTACTGGTGCTCGCCGCGGTACTCCGGCCCCCACACCCGTTCCAGCAGGGTGTCGTGGCTGAGCAGCTGTCCGGGATTGCTGACCAGTTGGTACAGCAGCCGGTATTCGGTGGGGCGCAGGCGCATCTCCTTGCTGCCGGCCACCACGCGGCTCTGGTCGAAGTCGATGGTCAGCCAGTCGTCCACCGCGACTTCCTGCAAGCGGGGCGGCTCGGTGGCTTCGATCACTGACAAATCCGCGCGGCGGAACAACGCCCGGATGCGCGACACCAATTCGCGCGGACTGAAGGGCTTGGTCAGGTAGTCGTCGGCGCCCAGATCCAGCCCGGCCACGCGGTCGGCTTCGTCGCCGCGCACGGTGACGAAAATCACCGGGACCGATGACTCCGCCCGGATGCGGCGCAGGGTCTCGAAGCCATCCAGTTCCGGCATCATGACGTCCAGCACCACCAGATCGATGACATCGCCGCCTTCCAGCGCCTGCAACGCCTCCATGCCGTTGCCGGCCGTGACTACGTTGAAACCCTCCACCTCAAGGTTCATGGCGGTGAACCGCACGATATGCGGCTCGTCGTCCACCACCAGGATGGTGCGACGGTCGGCAGAGGTCATTCCGGCAGCTCCGCGCCGTTGGGGAAGGACAGGGTAAAGGCCGAACCCTCTCCCGGCGAGCTGGCAACGGCAATGTCACCATGATGGGCCTTCATAATCGCGTCGCAGATGTAGAGGCCCAGCCCCATGCCCCGGGAATGGGCCAGGACCGGGTCCTGGGAGCGGTGAAAGCGCTCGAAGATGCGACGGGTTTCCCAGCGGGGCACGCCCACGCCGGCGTCGGTCACAGTCACCGTTACTCTCCCGTCGTCGTGGTGCCGCCCGGATACGGTAACCGGGCCGCCGCCGGGGGAATACTTCACCGCGTTGTCCACCAGGTTCACCAGGGTTTCTTCCAGCAACGCCGGGTCGCCGGGCACCGGAGGCAGGTCGTCCGGGAAGGAAACCGAGAACTGATGCTTGCCGGAGGTGGGGAGCATACGCCCCACGACTTTCTCCGCCACCGCAGCGAGGTTCACATGCTCCAGATTGATGGGCAGGGCGCCGGTCTCCAAACGGGAGGCCAGCAGCAAGCGGTTCATGAGCTGGCTCATGTGGTCGGTCTCTTCCTCGATGGCCTCGAAACTGCGGCGCAGGGTCTCGGCGTCCCACTCCGCGTCGGGGCGGGAGAGGGTGTTGGTGTAGCCCTTGATGATAGCCAGCGGCGTTTGGAGTTGGTGGCCCAGCATGGACAGGAAGGTGGAGCGCATCTCCTCCACTTCTCGAACCCGCGTCATGTCCCGGACGTTGACCACAGCGTTCAGGGGAGCCATTTCCGGCGACCGCACTACGGAGTAAACCAGGGCCACGTCGGTACGCTGGCCGGTGCGGGAGCGTACCGTCGCGGCCAGTTCCGTCACGTTGCCACTGCTAACGACGCCCTCGCCGGAGGGTGACGTATGCAGCATGGGGCACCGCCCGGGGCAAAGCGGCCGGCCGTCCCGGTCGCGCCAATCCAGCGCGACCGCGCAGGGCAACCCAACTAACTCCTCGCCGGGCCGGCCCAGCAGCCGCTCCATGGCCGGGTTCACGCTGACGATGCGGCGCACCGCGTCCACGGTATAGATACCGTCCGCGCTGCCCTCCAGGATCGACTCCACGCGCTGCTTTTCCTGGCTCAGCAGGTGGGCCAGCCGGGCGGACTGGACGGCGATGGCGGCCTGCTCGGCGAATGCCGCCAGCACCGGCGGGTCGAGCTGGGAGAAATTGGCGGCATCGGGGGAGCGCAGCACGAAAATCAGGCCCACGTTTTCGTCGGCGGTATGGAGCGGGACCGCCATTACCGGATTCTGCATATCCCCGGTGGTTAAAACCGGTAGCGCGGACTGGGTCAACAACGCGGAGAGCAGGGTGAACGGCTCGCGGCTCAGCGCCAGGTCGGGTATGGCCTCGTTAAGGAGCGGACGGATACGGGCGATCTGTGGACTATCAAGTCCGTAGGCTCCGGTGACCACGAAACGGCGCGCCGCGTCATCCCAGGTCGCCACCACCGCCGCGCTGCCGCCCAACGCGCGGACCGCGTTGCGCAGGATGTTCTCCAACTCAGGCTGCAGTTCGACGTTGTCGTCGCCGAACGGGCCCGATGGGTTTGCGATGGAATAGCGATTTACCATGCCTGATCGCTCCAGCCGAAATGGGCCGGCGGATTTTCAACGCAATTTTAACATTAAGACCATTGGAAAACGGTCATCGCGCGACGAAAATAGAGTGCAACCTGCCCGGCCAGCAGCCGGCTGACCGACGCTAGGAGGTAGAGATGCCCAGATACGTTTACCGGTGTACCGACTGCGACCACGAGTATGACCAGAGGCAGAGCTTCGGCGCCGCTTCGGAAGGGGAATGCCCCGAATGCTCCGGCGTCACCCGCCGAGTGTTCCACCCCGTGCCGGTCATCTACAAGGGTTCCGGTTTCTACACCACGGACTACGCCCGCAAGAAGTAGCCAATCCGCTCATCCTGAGCCTGTCGAAGGATGCGGGTACACGGCATTAACCAAGCCAGCAACATCACCACATTGCAAGGAGGCATTCAGTGGCCACTTTCACACCACTAGGCGAGCGAATCGTCATCAAGCCCATGGAGCAGGAGGCCCAGACCCGGGGCGGCATCCTTTTGCCCGACACGGCGAAAGAGAAGCCCCAGGAAGGCGAGGTCATCGCCGTTGGGCCGGGCCGCGCTGCTGACGACGGCAGCCGCATCCCCATGGAACTGTCCGTGGGCGACAAGGTCATCTACTCCAAGTACGCCGGCACCGAGTACGAAGACGGCGACGAAGAGTACCTGATCATGCGCGAGTCCGACGTCCTCGCCAAGATCGGCTAACGCCCGCTTTCCGACCCACCCGCACACACTCGATTGAGGAGAAACGCAATGCCCGCAAAGAAATTGGCGTACTCCGAAGAGGCCCGCAAGTCGCTGCGAACCGGCATCGACACCCTGGCCGACTCGGTAAAAATTACCTTGGGCCCCCGGGGCCGCAACGTGGTGCTGGACAAGAAGTTCGGCCCGCCCCAGGTCTGCTCCGACGGCGTGACCATCGCCAAGGAAATTGAGCTGCCCGACGCCTTTGAGAACATGGGCGCCCAGCTGCTCAAGGAAGCCGCCACCAAGACCAACGACGCCGCCGGCGACGGCACCACCACCAGCATCGTGCTGTCCCAGGCCATCATCACCGAAGGCTTCAAGAACGTCACCGCTGGCGCCAACCCCATGGCCATCAAGCGCGGCATCGAGCGCGCCGTCGGCCAGATCGTGACCGAGCTACAGTCCATGTCCCAGCCCGTGGAGACCCGCGAGCGCATCGGGCAGGTTGCCTCCCTCTCCGCCCACGAGGACGCCATCGGCGAGACCATCGCCGAGGCCATGGAGAAGGTCGGCAAGGACGGTGTCATCACCGTCGAAGAGTCCCGGGGCCTCACTGACGAGATCGAGTACGTGGAAGGCATGCAGGTTGACCGCGGCTACATCTCGCCTTACTTCATCACCAACAGCGACCGCATGGAAGCCGGCATCGACGACTCCTACCTGATCATCACCGACAAGAAGATATCGGCCGTCGCCGACCTGGTTCCCTGCCTCGAAAAGCTGCTACAGGTCGGTCAGAAGAATGCCGTGATCGTCGCTGAGGACGTGGACGGCGAGGCCCTGGCCACCCTGGTGGTCAACAAGCTGCGCGGCATCATGAACGTGCTGGCGGTCAAGGCCCCCGGCTTCGGCGACCGCCGCAAGGCCATGCTGGAAGACATTGCCATACTGACCGGCGGCACCGTCATCAGCGAAGAGACCGGCCGCCGGCTGGACTCTGCCACCATCGAGGACTTCGGCCGCGCCCGCCGCGTCGCCTCCACCAAGGACGACACGACCATCGTGGAAGGCCACGGCTCCGAAGATGCCATCCAGGCCCGCATCAACCAGATCAAGGCCCAGATCGAAGACACCACCTCCGAGTACGACCGGGAGAAGCTGCAAGAGCGGATGGCCAAGCTGTCCGGCGGCGTGGCCGTCATCAAGGTCGGCGCGGCCACCGAGATCGAGCTCAAGGAGCGCAAGGCCCGCGTGGAGGACGCCCTGTCCGCCACCCGTTCCGCCGTTGAAGAGGGGATTGTCCCCGGCGGCGGCGTTGCTCTGGTTCGCGCCCAGCGCGCCCTGGAAGGCGTCAGCGGCCTGACTGGCGACGAAGTGGTCGGCCTGAACATCATCCGCCACTCCCTCGAGCAGCCCCTGAAGATCATCGTCGAGAACGCCGGCGGCGAAGGCGCGGTCATCCTCCACGACGTGAAGGACCAGTCCGACGACTACGGCTACGACGCCGAGGTCAGCGAGTTCGGCCCCATGCTCGAGCGGGGCATCATCGACCCGGTGAAGGTGACCCGCTCTGCCCTGCAGAACGCCGCCTCCGTGGCCGCCATGGTGCTGACTACCGAGTCCATGATCACCGAGATTCCCGAGCCCATGCCGGCGGCCCCCGCGGCCCCGCCCATGGACTTCTAAATCTCGGGTACAAATCCTTCGGGATAGCAGCCGGGGCGGTTTTCGCAACCGCCCCGGTTTTTGATGTTAACCCGGCGACTTTATTTGATAGCGGATTGGGAGTATATTTGTCGCCAATTGACTCCAACCCGAATGCGCGGCAGTGCGCCGCTTCCTGGACACTGGTGTCACACCCTATTCGAGGCCGCCCCTGAACCGCTCTTTACTGCGTCGTTTCCTGGACTGGCATCCGCCCACGCCGTTCTTTTACGGCTGGCTGGTGCTGGCGATGGGCTGCCTTTCCAGCGCGGGGGGCGCCAGCGTCTCCCAAGTGGTTATGGGGACCATCCAGGTCTATATTTCGGAAGACACCGGTTGGAGCATTGACGAAATTGCCATTGCGGTGACGGCAGGAACCTGGATTTCGGGACTGTTCGCTCCGCTGGCGGGATACATGGCCGACCGGTACGGCCCGCGCGTGCTCACCACCCTGGGCCTGGTTGTCGTCGGCTGCTGCCTGCTGGTCATTTCGTCCCTCGGCAACAACTCGCTTTGGCAGTTCATCGTCCCCTACGTGATCGCGCGGTCCATCAGCAACCCATTTTTGATCGGGGTGGTGCCACGGGTTGCCACGGTGAATTTCTTTCGCCGCTGGCGCAACATCACCATTTCCATCTCCGGGATGGCCCGGCCCGTGGGCGGCGCAATCAACATCCAGATAATTTCCCTGATTGCGCTGAGCCAGAGTTGGCGGGCGGCTTATGGCTACGTTGGGGTGTTCCTGCTTTTGCTGGCCGTGCCGGCGTTCTTGACCATGCGCCGCACGCCGGAGGAAATCGGTATGCTGCCCGACGGCGCCCGTCCCGGGCGGGCGGCGGCGAATACGGCGCGGGCCGGCGCCGGCCGAGGAAGGAATGCTCCGGGGCTGGAACCCGAGTTCAGCTGGACCGCCCGGGAGGCCATGCGGACCCGGGCTTACTGGTGCATCGCGGCTACTGCCTTTTGTGCAATCATCGCGTCAGCAGGGTCGGGCTATATCCTGGTGCCGTACCTGGTGAGCCAGTCCGGCCCCGGCCTGTCCAATCCGCAGGCGGTGGGCGTGGGCAGCCTCGGCGCAGTGCTGGCGATGACCACCCTGGTATGGGGATATATGGCCGACAAGCTGGGACCCCGATACTGCATGGTAATCACCATCACCGGGGCCGTGGCGTCGGGAATTTTCCTGATCACCGGCGTGAACTCGGTGCTGACGGCCTATCTGTTCGCCATCCTGTGGGGGTTCTTCTCCAACACCGTCGGCACGCTGGAGCATATGCTGCTGGCCCAATACTTTGGACGAGGTTCCTTCGGAGCGATCATGGGGTCACTGGGGCCGCTGCAGACCACCGCCCTGGGGATTGGGCCGCTGTTCGGCAGTTATCTGCTCACGTTTACGCACAGCTACTCGGTGGTCTTCATGGTGCTAATGGCGATGTACGCCGGCGCGGGAATGCTGATTTTCCTGGCAAAAGCACCCCGCCTACCTCCCCGAGCCACGGCGACGCAACCCGACGCCGCCGGAAGCGCGGCGGCAGTATAATCCACCCGAACCAAACAAATGGAGGCAACGAAATGGCAAACAGCACCTACATGAACCCCAACGGCATCGCCGACCCGTCACCCTCGGGCTTCACCGCCGTGGTGAAGGCGGGCAACACCGTGTACATCGCCGGCATGGTAGCGCAGGACGAGAACGGCAACGTGGTGGGGGCCGGCGACGCCGAGGCGCAGACCCGGCAGATCTGGCGCAACATTGAGGTGGCCGTTCAGGCTGCCGGCGGCAGTCTCGCCGACATCGTGAAGACCACGACCTATGTGACGGGCATCGAGCACGCTCCCGCCATCCGCGCCGTGCGCAGCGAGCTGTTCCCCAGCAACCCGCCGACCAGCACGCTGCTGGTGGTCAGCGAACTGGCCAACCCGGCCTACGTGGTGGAGATCGAGTCCATCGCGGTCGTGGGGTAGTCCAAAAAACCGAAAGCCCCCTCTCGCGTAATGCGGAGGGGGCAGATTGGTTCTACCATCATGGTATCATTGAGGCGCCGGCATAGGGACACCTTGGCAGCTATCTTCGCCCAGCCCACTCGAGCAAACATCCGCTGGGACGGCATTGAGTCGCTGCTGCTGGCCTGCGGTGCTCACATTGAGGAGGGGGCCGGTTCGAGGGTACGCGTAGAGTTGAACAACGTAGGCACTACTTTCCACAGACCACATCCGAGGAATGAGACGGGTAAAGGCATGGTAACGTCCGTGCGCCGATTTCTAACCAGAGCTGGAGTTACGCCATGATGGAGTACAAGGGCTACCGGGCAGCGGTAATTTTTGATGACAGCGTTGAAATCTTTCACGGTGAGGTAGTGGACACCCGAGACGTGGTAACTTTCCAGGGTGTTTCCGTGGATGAGCTGCGCCGGGAGTTTAAAATTTCTGTTGACGACTATCTGGAGTTTTGCCGGGAGCGTGGCCGTGAACCGGACAAGCCCTATTCCGGCGAAATCTCGTTCAAGGTCAGCTCCAAAGTCCACCGGACGGCGGACGCCGCCGCTAGATCAGAAGGCAAGACACTGGAGGAGTGGCTGGCCGAAACCCTGGAGTGGGTGGCGGAGCAAACCCTTTATCCGCCGGCATACGTGAACGAGTGCTGCCAGGATGAGGATTAGTTGAAGTAATCCGACCGCTGGCGCTGCTGCAAGACCAGCCACATTCGATGCCAGACGAAGCGGCGTTCCGGTTCTTCCAGCCGCCGGCCGATGAGTTCGCGGACCGCCAGCACGGCCTGGCCGGCGAAGAAACCCCAGTGGCCCGGCTCGTTTCTCAGCCACCCTTCCACTCGATCCGGGTGGGCGTCGGCGACATCCGCCAGAACTCGGTCCAGCGCCACATCGCCGGCATCTCCGCCGGAGGCCATCCGATCAGCCGCCTCCCACGGGGCGGACGATTTCCAAGGCGTCGCCCGGGTGCAGCTTGACGTCGCCAAAGTCCTCTTTTCGCACCACCTGACCGTTGTAGCCGACGGCGATGAAGCGCATATTCACGTCAATGGTGGCGAGGTAGGACTGGAGGTCCAGGCCGTCTTCAATCTCGCGCGGCTTGCCGTTTACCTTCAGGGTAATCATGGCTGCGCTTACCTCCTCTCCATTGCCAAGCGGTCATCGGCGCCGCTTTCGTTTCGGTTGACGCTACTCTCGGGAATGGCATCCATCATGGCCGCTTTGAGCCGGCGCGCCGCCGTTTCCGGGTCATCACTGGCGAGCACGCTGGTAATGACCGCCGCGCCGGTGGCTCCGGCCGCCATCACCTGGGCGATATTATCCGCGGTGATGCCGCCGATGGCCAGCAACGGGACAGCAACGCCGGCGTCCCGGATGCGCTCCAACAGGCCGGGGCCGGAGGGTTCCTCGCCGGGATGAGAACGAGTGGCGAACATGGCGCCCACCAGCAGGAAATCGGCTCCCGAGGCGGCGGCCGCTTGCGCTCCGTCAACCGAATGCACCGAGCGGCCAATCAGCGCGTCATCGCCCACGATGGTTCGCACCAGTTCGGTGGCCATGGCCGCCTCACCCAACTGCACGCCGCCGGCGCCGCCGGCCGCGGCCACGTCGGCCCTTTCGTTGACCAGCAGCAACGCGTGATCCGGCACGACCTGCCGCAAGGCCATGGCCTGCTCGAACAACGCGCCGCCGGGCAGCTCTTTGTCGCGGAGTTGCACCATGTCCACACCGCCGGCCAGGGCGGCGGCGACCCTTTGGGGCAACTCGTCGGGCGGGCAGACCCCCCGGTCGGTGACCAGGCACAAGCAGGGATAGGGTAGGGACAGGGGCATGACGCGACCGCTCAGTCGGCCAGCACCGGCTCGGGCACGTCGGCCGGCGGGCTGCTGGGTATGGCTTCGGTGCGGACCGGGATACGGCCGGCGAGGTACGCCTGGCGGCCGGCCTCGACGCCCTTGCGGAACGCGTCGGCCATCATGGCTGGGTCTTCGGCCTGGGCGATGGCGGTGTTCACCAGCACGGCAGAGGCGCCCATCTCCAGCGCCTTGGAGGCATCGGAGGGGACGGCCAGGCCGGCATCCACCACTACGGGGACGGTGGCGTTTTCCAGAATGATCCGGACTTCCTCAGCGGTGTGGATGCCCTGGCCGGAGCCGATGGCGGAGCCCAGTGGCATCACCGTGACGCAGCCGGCCTCCTCCAGGTTCTTGGCCAGCACCGGGTCGGCGTGGATGTAAGGCAGTACCTTGAACCCCTCATCGACCAGTTGCCGGGCCGCCTCCAGGGTTCCGTTGGGGTCCGGGAACAGATACTTGGCGTCCGGGATGACTTCCAGCTTGACGAAGTCGGTCTGGGCGACCTCGCGGCCCAGGCGGGCTACGAACAGGGCTTCTTCCACGGTGCGGCAGCCGGCCGTGTTGGGGAGGAGCCGGTACTTGTCCAGGTTTATGTACTCCAGGATGTTCTGCTCCGGGTTGTCGAGGTCCAACCGCCGGATGGCAACGGTGACCATCTCGGCGCCGGAGGCTTCCAGGGAATCGACCATTTCCTGCATACTGCGGTGTCGGCCGGTTCCCACAATCAGCCGGGAATTGAACGTCACGCCGCCAATCACCAGTTCATCGGCCATCGTTGCCACTCTCCTGTGTCGTTACCGGGGCAGTTCATCCGCTGCGGGCGGACTGCCCGGAATATGCCAAACGCAAAACCGCCAGGCAGGAACCCGGCGGCAAAATACAAACGCTGCCTGCTGTCCCTACGCCGGCATTATCCGAGTCAGGTACAGCGGTCGGCGACGAATTAGGCCGCCCTCTCAGCCTGGTTTGCCCAAGCTCCCGCCAGAATCGCGTCAGGCGTTCAATTGTGGGTTGAATGTAGCACTATGCGTCGGGCAAGTCAATGCGTCGTACTCGGCTGAAGGGTACTCGGCGCGAGCACTTGGTGAGAAGCGGAATTTTAAGGCTCGGAGTTATTTTACATTGGTGAGGTTCCTTTGAAGGGTGCTGGTGGTTACGATTGGGAAGGCAGGATTTCCCGCCAAAGGCGGACTTGGCAGCAGCACTTCGTTGTCAGCATACGGCCGGTTGGGGTACGCAACTATTTTTCCCTACTTTTTCGTGTACTCAGCGCGCCAGAGGCGCGCCTGCGCGCGGGCACGGGCAGTCCCGGTGGTCCAGCCGGCAATCCGATTGAGGTGGTCGGGTCTAACTGAGCCTTGCCGAGTGCGACCGGTTGCGATTTGGAAACTGACGGGGTTGGCCGTCGAAGTGAAATCCTGCCTTTGGAGATTTGATAGAAACAGCTGTTTTGCCTTGGCTGCGATTAGGATATACGTTCTTGGAATGGGCAGTCAAGGGGAAAGGTGTCAGTTGAGGAAATTTCGCCACTGGGCATTTGACTGACGGGCAGGCCGTTCCGCCACCGGCTAACGCACCGTTACGGTGTCGCTGACGGTGTACAGGTAGTTGCTGTCCGCATCAATCGCCGCCACCGCCGCCACGTATTCGCCGGCGGCGACCCCGGTGAAGGTGTGGGAACCGCCGGTTGCCCTGACTACCGACACCCGGCGCTTGAGGTCCGGGGTGAACAGCCCCACCAGGTGGTGGACGGCCGCCCGGCCGTCGGTCCAGGTTACGGTCACCGTGCCCGCGCCGCCCGTCGCGGTCACGTTGGTCGGCGCGGTGAGGAGCGAGGGCGGCCCGTCGCCAGCGTCGTCGCCGCTGGGGGGAACGTAGTCGGCGGGAACCGGCGTGGGCGTGGGCAACCGCGGGCTGTCGTCGGACGCGCTCCGGGCCTCGTC
The DNA here is from genome assembly GCA_034421995.1 of Dehalococcoidia bacterium. GTDB lineage: Bacteria > Chloroflexota > Dehalococcoidia > Lucifugimonadales > UBA3495 > Bin87. The sequence goes on from DAOUJY010000132.1 coordinate 64,232, forward strand.
GGAGGGATCGGTGATTACCCAGTTGGTCCACCCGCTGACTTTGCCGCTGACGCACCGGCTGCGGGTGCGGTAGGCGTAGTAAGTGTCGTCGTCGATGTCCCTGTTATAGCTACGGGTGGCGGAGGCTCGCGCGTTGATGATGCTTTCCGTGCTCCAGTCGCCGTTGGCGTCGCCGATCCACTTCCGGACATCGGTGCTCCGCCCCACGGGCCGCAAGCCGCCGGTGGGGTTTTGCCAGGAGATGTAGTCTGTGGTGGGCAAAAGCCTCGCAGCGGCATAGTTACTGACCGGCAGGCAGGCCGCCGGCGTGGGGGTGGGCGTCGGGGTCGGGGTGAGGGTGGGGAGTTTGACAAACCCGGCACCCCATTTATGGTCAGGGCCGCGGGTTCCCTTATCCTGAGCGTGTTGTTTCATAAACCCAGTAACCTGGGTCGGCGACGGGCGCGTCCCCAACGGATTCGTAAGAGCCTGAACCGTCAGCGCGGCCAGCCCGCCCGTATGAGCAGTAGCGCCACTTGTGCCGCCGAAGTACAAATCATCACCGCAGGTTGAGTCGCGGTTGCAGTCTGCGTCCCACTTGGTGTAAGTCAGGGCAACGCTGCCGGCGACAATATCAGGCTTGACACGGGTAGCATAATTTGAGCCGGACGCAAAGACGGGGCCCTGGCTGCTGTAATGCAAGATACCCGGCGTAGGCGTGCGCAAATTGGTCGCGCCCACGGCAAGGAGAGCGCTGTTGCCGCTTTCGGCGGGATTGCCTATGCTGCGACCAGCTGAGTCCCTGCTTGAAGCAATGCCGGTTGTGCTGAAAGCTCCATCTCCGCCAACCAGAACCTGGAACTGGACCCAGCCAGGCTTGCCATAACTGCCATTGCTGTCCGGTTCTACCCAGATACGCAGGCAAGCGCCGGTATGGCGAAGGAATGAGAACTGCGTACCTCGTTTTACAGCATAATCAGGAGAGAGTTGTCGCACTTTCTCGGAGTGTATGAAGAAGTTTGAAGTAGGACTGAAAGGATTAAATCCCTCTCCTATGATATGAAACCCCAGGTCTTTCTCCGCTGCGCCCCTGTCATTTCCTGTCCGATGCGGCCATTTGTCAGCCCACCGCATACTGAACCCATATATGGTACTACCGTCCCGGGGTATCATTTGACAGGTTTTTCTTCTGTCACTGTTTTCAGACGCTCTAAAAACCTTTGGTGCTAGTTTGAGACGATTTTGAAAATGCCACGAGGTTCCCCTATGCTGCGAGTTGAGAACACTCCGCAGCGAGGAACCCCATGAACATCTCCGATTTTATCACC
>DAOUJY010000133.1:0-8562 GCA_034421995.1 Dehalococcoidia bacterium
TATCACTGTCAGCCGGCGACCCTGATGTACGAGAACTTCCCGTCACCCTGTACCACCGAATGGTGGATTCCCTCGCTTACGCGGCTTGAATTGCGTAAAGCCTAGCTCAGGCGGCTGACACAGGTTCAGGAACGGCTCAACCGTCACTTTGAGACGATGCGCAGTCGTACCAGACTAGCACGCACTCGGGAAGCGGAACGTCTGCTCAAAGACTACGCTGAACTCAGCAAGATCATCGGATAAATCGTGCCAGTACTTACCTGCCAGCAGAATTGGAACCTGTTATGAACCCAATGCCATAAACTCCCTGAAGTTCACCGCCACGTTATCGCCCTTCGCCAGCGCCGCTGCGTACAAGTCCGTATCTACGGTGATCAGTGGTCTTTCCTCGCTGATCGCCTCCAGCAAGGCTGCATCGGTTAGCCCCAACCTCTGGAACTCCGAGTTGGCAGATGCCTGCGCGCTGGTGACTACGATTTCCTCGCTCTCGTCAATCAGAAGCCGGAGCCGCTCCATCAGGTCTGACCGCTCCGGCTCGCGGTGCTGGCGAAGCAGGTTGGATGCTTCGGTGAGCGTGTTCGGGGTTACGAATATCCGGTTGGCCCGGCTGAGCAAGCCGAGCAGGGTTTCGTAATCGGTTGCCTTGTAGTCCACCAAACGCCGGTGCCTGGCGATTATGTTCGTACTGACGCTGCCCACCACAAACAGGACCAGCAGGTTGGTGTCAATAAATAAACCGGAAACAGGCATCAGTCGTCGTAACCGGACAATGCCCGATCCGTCAGAGAAACAACGCAGCCGGTGGTATCGTCGATCTTGACATCCTTGTACGAGCGCGGCGCTTTGAGACCCATCTTGATGCCCAGCTCGCCCTGCTTGTCCCAAGCCCGGACGAAACCGTAGCAGATACGCCACTGCTTCGCGTCCGGGTTATACACTGCCTCCTCGAGGCCGACGTACCTGACTTCCTCGTCGGCAAAGAGCTGGATTATGTAATCCCTTGCCGCCTCCTTGGCTTCCATCACGTTCATTGTGTTGCCTCCACCGTATCAGTCGATAAATCAATCGTAAGCCACCACCGCTTTTCAATCAATTCGCCGTCCCCGCCAGTACTGCGGCGGGCGCCGGTATCCGCCGCCGCCGTTGCCCCAATAGCCGGCCGCAGGCCCGGAGGGGCGGCGGGGGAATGCTTTGTACACCAGGGCGACGGCTACGCCCACCACGAAGCCGCCGATGTGGGCGAAGAAGGCGGTGCTCACCTGGTCGCTGACGCCGATGGACAGCAGGCCCTGGATGGTTTGCAAGCCGATCCAGATGAGGAGCAGCCACATCGCCCGCAGCTCGATTACGGTGATCAGGATGTAGATGATGAGGGTGCGGATGCGGTTGTTCGGGTAGATGAGCAGATAGGCGCCCATCACGCCGGAGATTGCGCCGCTGGCGCCCACCAACGGGGTTTGCGAGGCTGGGTCGATGGCGAAGTGGGCCAGGGTGGCCAAGACGCCGGAGATTACGTAGAAAATCAGGTAGCGGACGTGTCCGAAGGTGTCCTCGATGTTGTCGCCGAACACCCACAGGAACAGCATATTGCCGATGAAGTGCATCAGCCCGCCGTGAATGAACATGGACGTCAGCATCGTCGCCCAGGTTGGTATGGGGGAGGCGATGCTGATGGCGCCGCCGCGTCCCAATCCGAGGCTCTCGAAAGCCTGCCCCGACGTCAGCTCCGCCGGTATGAAGCCGAACTTCAGGAAGAAGACGTAGATGCCGAGGCTGCCGCCGCCGAAAAGGAAGCCGAACCCGCCGACGCCAATCTCGTAGAGAAAGACGAGGGTGTTCAGGCCGATGAGAACGGCGTTGACGTAAGGGAAAGTTCCCCGGGGCCGCCCGCCGTCGGATATGGGCAGCACGGCTAGGCGGTGGTCGCGGCGGTGATGTCTTCGGCGGCGTGGGCGATGATTTCCGCGGCGGTGCTCTGGGAGATACGCCCGATGTTGAGCATCAGGTGGAACTTGGTGGGGTCGTTGGGGTTGACCCGGAAGAACTTGCGATAGAAGGTCACGCGGGCGTTTTCCAGTTCCTCGGTGTAGGACCTGGCCTCGTCGGGCGTAAATAACTCCCGCTTGGCCATGGTGTCGATGCGAACGTCCATGGGGGCGAGGAGACCCACGTGCACGACTCCCGGAGTATCCGCGAGTATCATGTTGCTGCCGCGCCCGATGATCACTACGTCGCCACCGCCGGCCAGTTCTTTGATCACGGAAGTGGTGGCCTCAATGAAAGCGCGGTCGTGTACGGTGGAGGCTGACGCCGCGTCGGAGACCAGTTCGGTATAGGCCTCGGCAGGGAGCATCTCGATGCCGCGCCCGAAGTATGGTTCGGCGCCGGCGCCGGCTACTGCGGAGCGTTCCAGCACGGTTTGCATGAAGCGGGCGACCTTCTCGCGGAAGGGCACCACACGCTGCTCTTTCTCAATGAGCTGGCTCACTGGCGAACCGACCAGCCGGGCCGCCTCGGAGAAGATGTAGCGGTCAACGTAGTTGAGGCCCATGTTCTGGGCGACGAGATGGCCGATTTCCAGCGTCCCGCTGCCGATGACGCCGTTGATGGTGATGACTGGCATAATGATGCCCCTCTGGATTCCGGCCCCGTATCAAGTACGGGGTGACGTTCTTTCGCCGGAAAGACGAAATTGGATAGGTTAGGCGCCAGCTATCAGACGTATTGTGCCAGCACCCGGCTGCGGCGGCGGTGGTATTCATCGACCAGCAGGCCCATGGCAAAGGAATCGTACCAGTTGCCGTCCTTGCGGTGGGTGCGGCGCAGATGACCCTCCAAAACGAACCCCAGGTGGCGGAACATCTGCAAGGCGTGTTCGTTGTACTCGGGAACGTCCACCCAGACCCGGTGCAGTTCCAGGTTGTCGAAAGCCTCATCCAGCAGGGAAACCAGGGCCGCAGTGCCGTAATGATGGTGCCAGAGGTCTTTGCGACCAATCAGGATGAAGAGCTGGGCTTCTTCCAGGGGCCACTCGACGAGCAGTTGTCCCTCGCCGATGTGCGCTTCGTCGGTTGAGTATATGGAGTAGATACGCCGCTCATCCTGGTTGAAAACCTGATGCCATTCGGCGTCTTCGGCCTCCTGGATGGTTTCGGGGGAGTATCCAATGTGGAGGGCGTGACCGTCGGCATCGTCGGTGCCGTACCACAGGGAACTGACTTCGGGATCGCGCAGCCAATCGCGCACTCGCGAAACGTCGTCTCGGGAAACCTCGTTAGTCAGGCTAACTTGGGGGAACATATTCCGGCCTCCTCAAACTGCAACGGCGGTTGATGTGGGGACGCCCGGTTGCGCTGGTTTATGTCACACGTTTTCGTCGATTATAGCACGGCAAAAACCGGTCGGGACGGGTTGGCAACCCATCCCGACCGGCGGTGGGAACGCTTGCGACGATGCGGCGGTCAGTCAGCCGAGGAGGCCGCCTCTCAGCCCAGACGGTCGTAGGCCCAATCCAGCAGCTCCACCGTTTCCTCCCAACCGATGCAGGAGTCGGTGATGGAGACGCCGTACGCCAGTTCGGCGGGATCCGGTCCGAGCTTCTGCGCGCCGGCGTTGATATTGCTCTCCAGCATCACACCAATCAGGTCCGGGTTGCCCTCCAGGCGCTGGGCCAAGACGTCCCGGAAGGCGATGTGCTGGCGGGTGTGGTCTTTGTTGGAGTTGCCGTGGCTGCAATCGACCACGATGGGAGTCGGCGCGTCGGCTTTGCGCAGGGCTTCGGCGGCGGCGGAGATGGAGCGGGCGTCGAAGTTGGTGCCGCTGCGCCCGCCGCGCATCACCAGGTGGCAGAACTCGTTGCCCCGAGTTTCGACGATGGAAGCTTGGCCGTCATGGTCAATGCCCAGGAACGCCTGCGGGGTGCGGGCGGCGACGAGGGCATCCACCGCGGTCTGAGGATCCCCGTCGGTGCCGTTCTTGAAGCCAACGGGCATGGACAGGCCGGACGCCATCTGACGGTGAATCTGGCTCTCGGTGGTACGCGCTCCGATGGCAGCCCAGGTAACCAGATCGGCCACGTACTGCGGCACGATGGGGTCCAGGAATTCGGTGGCGGAATACAGGCCGGCTTCGGAGAGATCCATCAGGAGTTGGCGGGCGCGATGCAGACCGTCTTCGATCTGATAGGTGTCGTTCAGATTGGGGTCGTAGATCAGGCCCTTCCAGCCGACGGTGGTGCGGGGCTTCTCGAAATAAACCCGCATGACGACCATGATCCGGTCACTGAGCTGGTCGGCAAGGGGCTTGAGCCGCTCGGCGTAGTCCAGGGCGCCGGATTGGTCGTGTATGGAGCAAGGGCCCACGATGACCGCAAAGCGCTCGTCCTCGCCGTTGAGGACGGCCTCAAGCTGTCGCCGTCCCTCGAGGACGGTGGCTTCAGCGGTGGAGCTGAGGGGAATGCGCTCTTCCAGTTCCGACGGTCGGATCAAGGCGTTGTTGCTCATTACGTTCACATCTTTTGCCGGTGAGGTTGCCATCTTTTTCATCCTCCGTTGTTGAAAGGTTCGCCTGTTGAAAGGTTCGCCGCTGGCGCCGGTGAGTTCAGGCTGTTTCCCAAAAGAAAAGGACTTCAGCCTGCATCCGGCTGAAGTCCTGCCAAAGTGGTTGTCACCAAGTTTAACGGGTTTCCCACGCCGGATACTCGCCTACCGGGCGGCGGTAAGCGTAAAACCAGAAGGGGCGGTAATAACCGTATGAGATTTGGCGGCAGGCGGTACTCATTGCACAGAAATCCTAACCCCACACACGGAAGTTGTCAACGGATTCTGACAAATTACAGGGCTGTGCAAAACAGCAGATCCGTCTCTCTGGCGCAAGCCGGAGTCCAGAAAACGCTACTGGATTCCGGCTTTCGCCGGAATGACGGGTGTGAAAGCGCTCAACTGCGTAATTCCTTTTGAGATTCATCGGCCGGCGAGTTCGGCGACAACCCTGGCGCCGCGTTCCGCCGCGCCGTCATCGGGGCCTTCGCCCAGAGCGCGGACGAGGGCGCTGCCAACCACGGCGGCATCTGCCCGCTGGCCCACCTCGAGAACGTGCTCCCGGCGGGATATGCCGAAGCCGATTGCCAAAGGCAGGTCGGTGTATTGCCTTACGCGGTCCACCAAGTCCAGGCCGCGTTCCGACACCTCGGAGCGTGCCCCGGTGATGCCCGTCACACTGGTGCAATAGACGAACCCTCCGCCAATATTGACCGAGAGAGCGATGCTCTCGTCAGTGCTGGTCGGGGCTAACAACGGGATCAAGTGGACCCCGTAAGGGGCGAGTTGGGCGACCAGAGCATGAGCCTCCGAGCTGGGAAGATCAACGATGATGAGGCCGTCCACAGTAGCGGCGGCGCAGTCGGCAGCGAAACGCTCCAGGCCATACGTCAGGAAGGTATTGTAGTATCCCATCAAAATCAACGGAGTGTCGCCGACGTGTGGGCGGAGGCCGGTCGCCGTATCCAGGCAATCGCGCAGCGTTACCCCGTTCTGCAACGCCACGTAGCTGGATTGCTGGATGACCGGACCCTCCCCGATGGGATCGCTGAAGGGGACGCCCAGCTCGATGGCGTCGGCGCCGGCAGCCACCAGCCTGGGCGCGATCTCCAGGGCGGCTTCCCGGTATGGGTGGCCCACGGTTACGAAAACGACCAGGCCGGGCCGGCCCTCAGACTTGATGGACGCGAACTTGGCGGCGATGCGGTCGGTGGTGGTAGCAGGTTGGGTCGCCATGTAAAACCCCGATGTTGGTTGCGTTGTCGGACGATTTATCTTACCACTCGGTCGGGTCGAGGATTTTCTACAGTTCGAGCATTATCGTGAGGACTGCCACCAAATTTTGGGCGGCGTGGACTGCGATACACGGCCACAGCGAGCGGGTGTGCCAATAGAGCGCCCCCAACAGCAGGCCGGTTACGAACACCGGCAGGAACACCGCCGGCGAGAAATGCAATCCTGAAAACACGGCGGCCGAGACAACCAATCCCGGAACCGGTCCCCACCGGTTGACCAAACCGCGCTGGAGGAAGCCGCGGAAGAATATCTCCTCGGCGATGGGCGTCAAAACCGCCAGGGCCAAGACGCTCAGGACCGCGGCGGCTCCGGACAGCAGCAGTTCGTCCGGCAATTCCGGGGGCAGCAGGAAAGTCCAATCCAGCGCGGTTGCCGCCGTCGTGTACAGTTGGGCGAACAACAGGCTGCCCGCGATGGCGCCGGCGGCGAAAAACGCCGTGCTGCGGTACGATAACCTGGGGCGCGTCAGGCCGACGGCGGCCAGTGGCGGCGGCCAGGTCCGCATCGCCAGCAACCAGACCAGGAAGATCTGCGCACCGCCCAGCAATGTCGCCGATACAACGGTTGCCACCGGCAGGGGAATCAGCAGGGCCAACGAGGCCACCAGCAGAGCCGTCGGGATCAGGGCGATAACGCCTAGCGCAACCGGCCCGAACCCCCAACCGGCTGGGCTGGCTTGGGCGCACTGCGCGGGCGGTGAGTCGGGAACGGGGTCGCAGGCGGCGCAGGCAGTTGACGCGGACGGCAGCGTCTTGCCGCATTTGGTACAGTATGCGGTCATCAGAGGCCATTGTACCGGGAATAGCCGCGTCAAGCAGGACTTACATATTGCCGCGCTCACGGGGATTTGGTGGAGGGATTGGCGCAGAGGAGCGCCGCGCATTTTGCCAGCTCAATAGCGCGAAGACTGCGGCCACGACAAGGACAAGAGCGCCTAAAGCTATCGTGCTCCACATCCACCAGTTGGTTCCGCCGGAGGATGCTACCTCAACGTCAAGCAGGCGGTCGGCGATTTGCGGGTAGCCCTCTTCCATCAGTTCGCCGGCGAGAGCTGAAATTGCGTCCGGCGGCGTGGTTTCGTCGCCGGCGTCGGGACCTGTTATACGTCCGTGCGTCTCGATGTAAGCGCTGCTGGCGGAATTGGCGCTTTGTTCCAGCCGGTCATAGTTGCCGGCAGGAGTGGTCACGATGATTTCCAGCAGACGGAACGGACGCGGCACCTGCACCTCATGTTCGTAATCATCGCGCAAAGTGCGGGTTTTACCGCTGCGCGGCGCCTGACCTTTATGCTCCACGGTGATTTTCATCTCGCCGTCAAGCCCCGGGATGGTTACTTTTCCCGGCTGCAGCACTTTGCGCTCGGGCAGTCCCGGCTCTCGGACAATCTCTACCTCGGAATGCCACTCCACCAGTTCAGTTTCGAGCAGCAAGGTTGCCTCGGTGGGAGTTTTCAACTTGAACTCACACGAGCCTATGACCGGGGTTTCCTGGTGAGCATGGCTGTCGGAGCCGGTATCAATCTTCGTGTCACCTTCGCCGTCATCGTTAAAGTCCAGCCAAAAAGTGCATTCCGGGTCGGAGATATCCACGGACTCGCCACCGTCCTGCAAGGGCCCAGTGGCGAGCAACGGATGTGGCGACAGCAGAAGCAGCGCCACCAATAACAAACCGGCAAGCCACGCCGCCGGCCGGACGAAACGGCTGTTCCCAGCCGGCATCAGGCGCTATCCCGCACCATCTCGGCATGAGCCGGCTGGCCGTTCACGCTGGGAGTGGCCTCTGGCGGCGTGCCGGCCGTGCCATCTTCAACTTGAAGAAGTTCAGGGGGCGGTTTGACACCGTAGTAACGGGCCAATGGCCTCCACAGTCGTAGGTCCTGGACGTTCTTTTCGTAATTTTCCAGGAGTTGCCCATAGGTGGTGATGTCCCGGAATTCTTCGCCGTCTCTAACCTTGGCCAAGATCATTAGACTGTATTCGACCGGTACGTCGTCCGTGGCCCCACTCAATCTCCACCGTAGTGTCGCAGGCGGTCTGGGGTGGTCATCAAGGTCTATCCGATTAGAGATGACTTCGCTCAAGTCGAAAGGCACGTCAACCAACGCATTGGGTGTGTGGCGAAGGTCAGCGGAAATAAGAAAATCCAGACCTTCCAGAAGGAATTCCAGCCGCTTCCCACTTTTGCTCCAGTCGGCTATCGAAATCGCTATTATCGCGTCAAAAAATGCACTGGAATTGCTTTCCAATGGGTCGCAATCTGGGCGTCTCAATACTGCCTCGCAGAGTTGAGTGAGACGGGCGCGCAAGGCGGCGTTGCCGGCGTCTCCCAAGATATCCAAGATATGGACCGGAACCCCATCGTCTCTGGATTCCAACGCTGCCCTGCGACGCTGCTCTTCAGGCAGGATAAGATTGATGCAGAACGGCGAACCCCTTGGCGTAATACGCTCAGGGGCCGGGTCGTCGGCACAGGCATCTTGATAATTGAGTTCGTCTTCCCTGACGGCTTGAGAAAGTAATTCGTCAACACGAGATAGTGCGCTCTGACGATTTTTCGTCAGGAAATTGTTCCATTTCGCCGTCAACGGAATGTCGCGAATTGTATCGGCCAACGCTACTAGTATTACAACGACAGTTCAAGGCGGGACAGTCCGAGATGCGCGCAAAGCGGACCGGCGCTTGGCGTGGGAGCGACTGGCTCGCTCGTTGCTACACTGCGTCTGCTTCAG
>DAOUJY010000134.1:0-19657 GCA_034421995.1 Dehalococcoidia bacterium
TATCACTGTCAGCCGGCGACCCTGATGTACGAGAACTTCCCGTCACCCTGTACCACCGAATGGTGGATTCCCTCGCTTACGCGGCTTGAATTGCGTAAAGCCTAGCTCAGGCGAGGTCGCGATTTTGTCCTGGATACCGACGCCGGAAACGCATTCTCGTGGTCTAGCGAAAGAGCCGTTGAGCCGGGTGAAACGGACGACACCTCCCTGACCTTCGACATACCGCAGGGCGCCACTACCGCCGTGTTGACAGTGCGGCCTTCCGGCAGCTTCGCCCCGCAACTGTTCCGCATCGCCATCCCGCAAGCGTCAGCCAAGCGAACCGTTGTATTTGCCGAACTCAACTGGTCCAGCGCGATGGTGCAAAACCGCATCGCCCAGTACATCGTGGAAAAGGGCTACGGCTATCCCACGCAAGTCAGGTACGGCGCAACTCTGCCGCTGTTCCAGAACTTGCGTCAGGGTGCCGTCGATGTGCTGATGGAACTCTGGCTGCCCAACCAGGAAGAAGCCTGGGCAGCCGGGCAAGCGGCCGGCGAAGTCGTTTCACTGGGTGAGAACTACCGCGACTGGCAGTCCGCTTTCGTAATCCCGGCCTACCTGCAACAGCAGCATCCCGAACTGGACAGCGTGGAGGACTTGAAGAACCCGCAGTACCAACGATTGTTCGCCACCGCCGAAACCGGGGGCAAGGCCCGCCTGGTGTCCTGCGTCGTCGGCTGGGCCTGTGAAAAGGTCAATGCCGCGCAGGTTGCGGGCTATGGCCTTTCCGCCCACGTTCATATCGTCAACCCCGGCAGCGGCGCGGCGCTGAACGCCGACCTGCATGGAGCTTACGAGCGCCGGGAGCCGTGGCTCGGCTATCAGTGGCGCACCAGCGACCCGGCCCTGCTGCTGGACCTGGCGCGGCTGGCGGAGCCGGCGCACAGCGATGCCTGCTGGCGCACCACCAAGGCTTGTGCCTACGAAGAGGCCACCATCCTGATTGTCGCCAATCGCAGCCTGCCGAGCAGCGCTCCGGAAGTGGCCGATATGCTCCGCAAGTGGGATTTTGACCCGAGTACGGTCTATCGGGAAATCGTCAGATGGCAGGCCGCCAACCCGGACGCCGGCGCCAACGCTACCGCCCTCTGGTGGCTGAACAACCACGCCGGCGTCTGGGGCCAGTGGGTTACGGACGAGGCGGCGGCGTCCATCCGGGCCGCCCTCGCCGCCGGCGAAACTCCCGACGGCTGGCCGGCCTGACCGAAAGGCGCGATGGACGCGTACACCGGACCGGGGCAGTCCCAGTGCTATCGCATATGAAATTGCAGATCCGTCACTCCGGCGAAAGCCGGAGTCCATACACCGCCAGACGCTTGATTTCCGCAACGAAGCTAACGATTTGAGTCACTGGATTCCGGCTTTCGCCGGAATGACGGTGGTTAAACAGTTCATATGCGATTGCCCTGCCCACTGACCAGGACGATTGCAAAGTCACCGCGCAACCCTTTTCCGCTCGTCCTGAGCTTGTCGAAGGATGCTCGTTGCGGTGTTTAATGGTTCGACAGGCTCACCATGAGCGGGTGAAAAAGGACTTTGCAATCGTCCTGGCCCACTGACACTCGCCCTTTGCGCAACCGTACATCCGTTCCCTACACTATACATTGTCAGTCAGGCAGCAAGCCCAAGGCCACGGCCCACCTGCCTAAATCACATCTGAATATCGGGTTCTCAGGGGTTCGGGTAACACGGTCAACCGCTGTCCGCCGCCGGCGGACCGCACGTCGGATTTTCTGCACCGCTGGCTATCGCTCACAGGCCGGTAATTGCATTCCCCGGTACCGCATAGACCAGTACGGCGGGTGTCACCACCGCTGCGCGAGGGTGGTTCCAACATGATGAACCGTCAGCACGCGCAAACTTAGGGCATCAATTCGCAAACACGCTCTCTGGCCGTAGCGCCGACAACCTGAACCCCCGAACCCGAGAACCCCAAACCACCAACGAAAGGAGCAAAACCGGAACTGAACCGCCTGAATTGCAACGCTGCCGCAGTCCGTCGTCTGACGGTTGCTGCGGCCACTCATTGGCGAAGGATGACAGAACGCACCGGCGAGCTTTTATGATGTGCTACCGGCGGGCCGGAGGTCAGCCGGCAAGTGGCTCTCCCAGTCGGGAATCTGCCGCACACGCGGTGACGGGAGCAGCCAGGACTGGATGAGCGCCATCGTGCTGAACCCAAAGGACATGAGCAGCGGCGCCAGGTAGGTGCCCGTTAGGTCCCACAGGAGTCCGCCGCACAAGGGGGCCAATCCCATCCCGAGCCCGCTGCCCAGGCTTTGCCAACCATAGAGGCTGCCCTGGGGGACGTTTCCGTAATACTGACGATTGGCGATGGGGAACGTGGGCACTTCGGTGCTTTGGCCGATGCCAAAGAGGATGCCGAACAGGTAATAGGCCCAAACGTCATTGCTGAAGAGAATTAACAGCAGAGGGAAGACCTGGAGGGCCATGCCCACAACCCAGACGATCCGGCAGCCGTAGCGTTCGGCCACCACGGGCACGGCGGCCCGGGCGACGACGCCAACGGTCTGCTGGGCGGCCAGTACTCCGACGGCCGTTCCCAGGGACAGGCCGCGGTCCACGGCAATGGCCACCACCAGCACGTTGATGATTTGGTGGCCCATACATCCCCAGTAGTGGATGCCGATGAGGTTCCAGAAGGTGGCGGTGCGCCTGGCCTGTTGAATGAATACCCGGGCCCTTACCTTTGACGATTCGTCTCTCCGGGGCCTTTGAATCGGTTCATCTCCAAGATCCCCGAATGGCCGCAAACCGATGTCGGCCGGTCCATTGTAGAAGAACTTGACCAACAGGAGCAGCAGAGCCCCGCCCGCGATGCCCGGCAGCCAGAAGATCCACCTTATCCCAAGCTCGTTGAAGGCCGCCCCAATCAGAAAAAGGAACGCAACGACGCCAATTCCCTGGAACGACCAGACGACCCCCATGGCTGCGCCCAGGTGTCTCCGGAACCACAGGGTGATGCCGGCCACCGGCAGCACGGTAAATATGGTGGAGGCGATGCCCAGGATTACGCCGAAGTAGAGATAGAACTGCCAAAGGCTGTTCATGATGCCGGTCAGCAGCATTCCGATTATGAACAGTATGGCGCCCGCCAGCAGAAACCAGCGCACTCCGTAACGGTCCCCGAGCCACCCCACATAAGGACTGGCCAGCCCGAAGATTATCCACTGGAGGCTGAACGCAAGGGTGATGGCGCCATAGCTCCAGCCGAACCCGGCGGCCGGGTCGCTGAGATGGGGCACCAGGGCGGCGGCGGCGAACCGCACCGACGAGGTGATGAACCCCATCGCCGCCGCTATGGCCACGATGACCCAGGCGTAGTGAATCCGCTTTCTGAAGCCCATCAAAGTGGCTGACGCTCGAAAGATGTTGGCATATCCCTAACCTGCTCTGTCCCCAAAATGGGCGGAGGCAATTCGGATGTTCTGTCGCTACGGCGTATTGAACTGGACCAGGATGCCGTCCGGGTCGTACACGTAGATGCTGCGGATGTCTCCATCGGGGCCGGTGAAGGACTCGATGGGACCGGCCAGCTCAACGCCCTTGCTGATCAGTTCCTCAGTCAGCGCTTTCACGTTGGCGACGCCGAAAGAGATATGGCTGATGCCAACCATGTCCAGTTTGATGGGTGCTCCGTCGGGATCGTCGCCGGGGTGGCTGGTGAGGGTAAGGGTCGGCGTGGCGCCGTCCCCGTAGGCCAGGCTGACCCAGCGGCGGGCCTGGCGCCGATGCAGGTAGTTGTGGAGGCGACCGCCTTCGGTGGGGTCGGTCATGCGGTCGCCCAGCACGGTCATGCCCAGTATGTCCCGATAGAACGCCAGGGAGCGGTCCATGTCCCGCACGCAAATTCCGATATGCGTGACGCAAGTTGCTTCCATGTGAGACAGTCTCCTAATCCAGGGGCAATTTGTGGAGCCATCCCGGCTCCGATATATCCAGGACCTGTCCGTTGGGGCCGGACCACTTCTCCTCGGCGCGGGGCGGGCGCGGCTGCCCGTCGCCGGCCACTTCCCGGCGGACAATCTCCTGTCCGTCGATCTCCCGGAGCTTGGCTCCCGTCTCCTCCAGGCTATCGACCTGGAAGCCGATGTGGTGGATGCCGTCGTAGTTTTCGCCATTGGGGCCGACGTCGGCGTCCTCGTTGGTTTTCCACTTGAGGATGGTCAGGTTGATGTTGCCGTCGGAGAGCTGGATTTGCCGGGCGTTGCGGGCGACCTCGAAGAGGTCGAATCCCTCCTTGTAGAACTTCGCCACCGCGTCCGGATCCTCGCAGGTGATGGCAATGTGCTTGATTTTAGCCATAGGGACACCCCCAAAACTGGTTGGGCGCATTATACTCCGTATGTAACGCTGGAATCAGGTAGGTAATCCATGAGCGCAACCCGAACCTTGGCCGAGTTTATTGCGGATACCGGCTTTGACGATCTGCCGCATCCGGTAGTGGAGGCCGCCAAAATCGCCATACTTGACGGCGTAGCCAACATGGTCGCCGGTTCAGTGCAGGAACTGGCCGACATCATCGGCCGCTACGTGCGGGACGCCGGCGGTTCGCCCCAAGCCTCCGTGGTGGGCTGGGGCTACCGGACTAACCCGCCGGCGGCCGCCTTCGCCAACGGTGTCTTTGGGCACTGCCTGGACTACGAGATCCAGGGGTTTCCGCCCACCCACGGCACGTCGTCCTGTCTGCCGTCGGCCCTGGCGTTGGCGGAACACCACCACGTTGGAGGTGAGCGGGTCGTCACCGCTTACGTGTTGGGCTGGGAGATCCAGGGTCGGCTGCGGGCCGCGTCCGCGCCGGCCACCAGGCCCGGCTATCACCCGCCCGGTCTGGTGGGTCCCCTGGGCGGCGCGGCGGCATCGGCCAAGACCCTGGGCCTGGACGCGGAGCAAACCCTGATGGCCCTGGGCATCGCCGCCTCTCGAACCGGCGGACTCACCGCCAATACGGGCACCATGGTCAAGTCCACCCACCCGGGCAATGCCGCTCGGATGGGCGCCGAATCCGCCATCCTGGCCAGCATGGGTTACACCGCCAGCGACGAGGCCCTGGAGTCCCCGGTGGGCTTTGCCGCCGCGCTCTTCGGCGGCGACTTTGACTGGGACATTGCCACCGGCGGTTTGGGCACGTCCTGGCGGCTGATCGACCCGGGTTTCGACATCAAGCGTTTCCCGGCCCAGGTCTATATGCAAAACGCCATCGAAGCGGCGCTCAACCTGCGCGAGCAGAACAGCCTTGATCCCAATGACATTGAACACGTGACCATCCGTCGCCAGGGCCGGGGACATTCGGGGCCGAGGCCGCGCAGCGGTCTGGACGGCAAGTTCAGCGTGGAATACTGCGCCGCCGCCGCCTTGCTGGACGGGCAGGTGGGTATCGACACTTTCACCGACGCGCGCCGCTTTGCTCCCGATATGGAGGATATGCTGGGCCGGATGCGAGTGGAACCCGAAGGCCCCGAATCGGGCGCAACCCTCGCCACCGCCGTGCTCAAAGACGGCACGACCGTCATCGCCGAATGCTCCGCCTTTACGGGGTCGGCATCCAACCCCATGTCCCGGGATCAGCTCCTGGCGAAGGTGCGCGACTGTTTCCGCCGCGCCCTCTCCGAAGCTGACACCGAGGCGGTGGTGGAGATGCTGGAAAACCTGGATAGCGTGGACGACGTGGGCCGGTTGATGAACGTGCTGGGACAGCAGGCGGTGAGGTGAATAGAGGTTGAGCCGCCCGGACCGCGGGTATCAGAAATCTACGGAGGGTACAGACCTTGAACAGGTAGGTGCGACGATGACGACGAGTGAAATAAACCAGGACCAGGCGACGGTTCCTTTCGTGGCCCAGGAGCTGCTCGGCGCAGTTCGATGGCGCTGCATCGGTCCGCCCCGGGGCGGCCGGGTGGTGGCGGTGACCGGCGACCCGGTCAACCCCATGGTGTTCTACTTCGGCGCGTGCGCTGGAGGCGTGTGGAAGACCACCGACGGCGGGACCTATTGGGAAAACGTTTCCGACGGCTACTTCAACACTGCCTCGGTGGGCGCCATTGCGGTCGCGCCTTCCGACGCCAACGTGATTTACGCCGGCATGGGCGAGTCCACCATCCGCGGGGACGTTACCTACGGGGACGGCGTGTACCGGTCCACTGACGCCGGTCAGACCTGGACCAACGTGGGCCTGTCCGACACCCGGCACATTTCCCGGGTGCGAGTGCATCCCGCCGACCCCGACCTGGTGTACGTGGCGGCCCTGGGCCATGCCTATGGGCCCAACGAGGAGCGGGGCGTTTTCCGCTCCAGGGACGGAGGGAACAGCTGGGAAAAGGTCCTGTTCCGCAGCGAGAATGCCGGGGCAGCGGACCTGTCTCTCGACCCCAACAACCCCCGCATCCTCTACGCTGCCATCTGGGAGACCAGGCGAACCCCCTGGAGCCTCATCAGCGGCGGGCCGGAGAGCGGCATCTTCAAGTCGGTGGACGGCGGCGACACCTGGACCGAGATCACCGACAATCCCGGCCTGCCCGGCGGCCTCAAGGGACGTATCGGCGTTGCCGTGTCCCCCGCCAAGCCCGGGCGGGTGTGGGCCACCATCGAGGCCGAGGACTGCGGCGTGTACCGTTCCGACGATGGCGGCGACACCTGGGAACTGGTCAGTGACAACCGGGACTTGCAGGGGCGGCCCTGGTATTACCAGCATATCTTCGCCGACCCACGGGATGCGGACACCGTCTGGATACTAAACTACCAGTGCTGGAAGTCCGTTGACGGCGGACGCAACTTCAATCGCGTAACCACGCCCCACGGTGACGACCACGACCTTTGGATTGACCCCAACAATCCCCTGCGGATGATCGAGGGCAACGACGGCGGCGCCTGCGTCACCTTCAACGGCGGGGAGACCTGGTCCAGCATCTACAACCAACTCACCGCGCAGTTTTACCACCTGACCACTGACAACCAGTTTCCCCACCGGGTCTATGGAACCCAGCAGGACAATACCGCCATCAGCGTGCCCTCGCGCACCCACAAGGGAGCCATCCCCTGGGGGGATTGCTACGTCGTCGGCAACTCGGAAAGCGGACACATCGCCGTTCACCCGGAGGATCCCAACACCGTTATATCCGGAGCCATCGGCAGCTCGGCGGGCGGGGGCGGCAACCTCCTGCACTATGACCACGCCACCGGGCAGGTGCGGATCATCACGGTATGGCCGGAGCTCTACACGGGTTGGGGCGCCCAGGACATGAAGTACCGCTTCCAGTGGACGTATCCCATCATGTTCTCGCCCCATGATCCGCAGACCCTTTTCGTCGCGGGCAACGTGGTGTTCCGAAGCGCCGATCTGGGCAGCAGTTGGGAGGCCATCAGCCCGGACCTGACCCGTAACGACCCGACCACCCTGGAACCGTCGGGAGGCCCCATCACCAAGGACACCTCGGGCGCGGAGGTTTACGCCACCATCTTCGCCTTTGTGGAATCTCCCCACCAACCGGGCGTCTTCTGGGCCGGCCCCGACGATGGGCTGGTGCACCTGTCCCGCGACGGCGGCGCAACGTGGGACGCGGTTACCCCGGACGATCTGCCGGAGTGGACGCTCATCTGCATGATTGAGGTCTCGCCCCACGATCCGGCCACGGCCTATCTGGCGGCCACTCGCTACAAGCTGGACGACACCCGCCCGATGCTCTTCAAGACCACTGATTACGGTCAGACCTGGACATCGATGACCGCTGGCTTGCCCGCTGATGACTACACCCGGGTGGTACGGGAAGATCCGGTCCGTCCCGGCTTGCTTTACGCCGGCACCGAAACCGGCGCGTACGTGTCTTTCAATCAGGGAGAGTCCTGGCAGCCGCTGCGGACCAATCTCCCGGTCGTCCCGGTGTATGATCTGGCAATCAAGGACGACAACCTCATTGCCGCCACCCACGGACGGTCATTCTGGATTCTGGACGACCTGACGCAACTGCGCCAACTCACGCCGACGATGGCGGATCAGCCCCTCACCCTGCTCCAGCCTCGAGACACCTATCGGGTCCGGTCTCCCTTCCGGAATCGGAAACCCACCGAGGGCAAGAGTTACCGGGCCGGGCTGGGCGCGGACGTCACGTACAGCGAGTCCCAAGGCCGATGGGGCGAGACGGTGCGGAAGTTCTGGGACGCCGGGGAGAACCCGCCTGATGGGGTACTGGTCCACTACCATCTCAAGGATGTGCCCGCAGAAGTAGCCCTGAGCATCCTGGACCAGAACGGGGAGACCATACAGAGCTTCTCCAGCAATCCCCCGGAGGCCGATGGAGAGGCCACGGAACCTCGCGCGCCGGCCGAGGCGGGCATGAACCGCTTCGTTTGGAATTTGCGCTACCCGCCGGCCCGCAAAGTGCCCGAAGACAAGACGACCGAAGACGCCCTGGTCGGCCCGCTGGCGCCACCGGGCACTTACCAGGTGACTCTCCAGATCGGGGACGACACTCAGACCCAGACTTTCCGCATCGTCAAAGACCCTCGGGTGGCGGCCAGCCAGGATGATCTCGATGCTCAGTTCCAGTTCCTGATCCAGATTCGGGACAAGGTGTCGGAGACCCACGACGGCATTAACCAACTGCGCCGGGTTAGACAACAGGTGGACCAATGGGTGAACCGCGCCGAGGGACATCCCTCAGAGCAGAGCATTGCCGACGCAGCGGAGACGGTGAAGGGGAAATTGAAGGAGATTGAAGACCAGCTGATCCAGTCGGCGTACCGGGGCGCCCGGGACCGGTTGCACCTGCCGGCAAGGCTGAACCGCAAGCTGGCGGAACTCACCGCCGTGGCCGCCAACGCCGACTTTGCGCCGACCCGGCAGGCGTTTGAAGTATTCGACTACATCTCCGCCGACATCGACCAGCAATTGGTCGGCCTACAGCAAATTATAGATGAGGACGTGGCCCAATTCGGCAACCTGGTGCGTGACCTGGACATTCCGACCATCGCAACGTAAGGCGCGGCGTCGATCAGTCGTCGAGCAGGATGTACACTGCGCCCGATGGGGTCAGATCGTGGTGGGAGTGGCCCTTCCCGGTTACGTCTTCCATCAGCCGGATGTCGCCGGCGCGCAGCACCCGCTTTGCGCCGTCGCTGGCCCCGATCTCCACCTCACCGGACAGGTGGATAATCAGCCGGCGCTCGGGAAGGGGATGAAAGTCCATCTGGCGCGATCCGTCAAACTCCTGCACGCGCACCTCGGACACATTGAGCAGCGCTCCAAGCTCCGGGTGTTCCTCCAACTTCAAGTCCTCAATGTGGCTTTCGCCGTCGTCGCCGGAATAGATTCGATAGATCGCCATACCGCCCCCTGTGCGCTCGTAGAGATTTCGACCCTCAGTCGCTACCTAACCCTTTGGATAGTTCCAATAGGGGTTACGCTGTGGCCTCTTGGATCTTGCCCCAGGTCACCCCGAATTCGGCCCTTGATACCAACTCGCCCGTCAGAGTTTCTGCCGTTTGGCCGGCCAGCCATACGCCCGGGGCTGCCAATGCGTCGGGTTGCACCATGGGTATGTGAGCGGTTCCCGGCCAATCGCCGCGGCGGTTCATCCAGGTGTCCACCCGCCCGGGTTCGAAAACGTTGACGGCGATATTGTGCGGCCGGACCTCCTCGGCCAGGCTGAGAAACATTCTCTCCAGGGCCGCTTTGCTCATTGAATAACCCACCCGTCCCTCACGATAGTTCCGCGCGGAGCCGGAGGTAACGCAGTAGATGGAGCCGCCCTCGCCGCGGGCAATCATCGACGGCAGCGCGTACTTGCAAAGGAGCAGCGGGCCGCGCACGTTGACCGCCAGGCACTGGTCCAGCAGCTCGACATCCAGATCCACCACCGGCGACTCGCAGTCCATGCCCGCGTTGCACACGAGAATATCTATTCGCCCGAAGTGGTCCAGCGTGGCGGCCACCAGGTTTTGAATGTCCTCGACGTGGGCGACGTCGCAGCGGACGGGCAACGCCGCGCCGCCGCTCTCGGCAATCTGGCCGGCGGTATCGCGTATGTCGCCCGAACCGTATTTTTCGTACTCGGAGCCTGCCGACCGGTCTATTTCGGTACGAGACGCCACGACCACCTTGGCCCCGGCATCGCCCAGCCCCAGGCAAATGGCGCGGCCAATGCCGCGGCTGCCGCCGGTTACAATCGCTACCTTGCCGTCAAGTCTCATTTCAACCTGCCCAGATTCCAATCAGTCGGGTGGAAATTTTGGCAACCATATACTTTCGGCCCGGTCGTCGCAAGTCATAAGACCTAAATCCGGGGCCGGATGTTCTGGTTGTGGCTGAACAGGTTGGTCGGGTCGTACTTCTGCTTCAGCGTTGCCAGCCTCTGGAAGTTGTCGCCGAAGGCCGTTTGTATCTCCTCTTCCCCCTCCTCGGCCTCGGTGCCGACCTGGTTGATGTAGGCTCCTGAAGAATAGGGCGACAACGCCGACGCAAAGTCTCTGACCCATCGGATGTGGACCTCGGATTCCCCCGGATCCAGGAAGACGCCGTTGGTGGCCCACTCGCAGAGCGCGCCGCGATGACCGAAGGCGGTATCGCCAGGCGGAACCCGGCGAGTGGCGTTGCCCAGGTACTGGAACAACACGTTGGAAAGCGGCGACGTTGCCCGGTCGAAGAATTCGAGGGTGATGTCCAGCGCGTCGTCGGTGACTTCGCTCATGAAATGGGACTTCAGGTAGTTCAGCCGTCCCTGGGGCGCGGCCGCGAGCTTCTGGGCCTCGGTATAAGGCATGGGCCGAACGCCGTCGGACAATGGAGGACCGAACTCCCGCAACGGTCGGATCACTCGCTCTCCCTCTTCGATGGAGCCGTAGTAGCAGAGCAGGATGCTGCACGCCTTCCCGCCACCATCCGGGAGGGTGGTCAGGAAGGTGATGAGGTTCATTTCGTCGGGCATATCGGTGGCGAACTCGCCCACCAGGGCAAAGAACTCCCGGGCCTTGGCGTAGGGGTACACCAGGTAGCCGGCCAGCACCGCCGGACCCACGGGATGCAACCGGTATTCCAGAGAGGCGACGACGCCGAAGTTGCCGCCTCCGCCCCGGAGGGCCCAGAGCAGGTCCGGGTTCTCGTCGACGCTGGCGGCGAGCATTCGTCCGTCGGCGGTGACCACGTCGGCGGCAATCAGACTGTCGCAACTGAGGCCGTAACTGCCGGACAGCCATCCGATGCCGCCGCCCAGGGTGAGACCCGCGATGCCGGTGTCCACGTCGGTCCCGCCGGGCGCGGCAAGGCCGAAAGCCTGGGTTTCGTGGTCGAAGGCGCCCCATTTTGTCCCGCCCTGCGCCCGGACCGTTTTGGCCGCCGGATCGACCCGCACGCCGGTCATCCGGGACAGGTCGATCATCAGTCCGTCGTTACAAACGCTGTTGCCGGGGAAGTTATGGCCACCGCCGCGCACCGAAATCAGCAGGTCGCGCTCCCTGGCGAAGTTGACCGACTTGATCACGTCGGCTGTTCCGCTGCAACGGGCGATCAGGGCGGGCCGCTTGTCCACCATGGCGTTCCAGATCCGTCGGGCGTCGTCGTACCCCTCGTCGCTGGGGAGCAGGGACGCGCCGTTCAGGCTGTCCCGGAAGCCTTTGACCGCTGCCCCGCTGAGCGCGGTGTAGCCGCCGGAGTTGGTCGCAAATTTCAGGTCTGTCATTCGCCGGTCCTCCCTCGCATATTCGACCTTTACTCGCCGGACTGGATGAACGCTGACACCCGTTCTGCCATCATAATCACCGCCGGGTTGATAGGAGCGCGAACCAGGTCGGGCATGATGGACGCATCAACGATGCGCAGCCCTTCCATTCCATGCACCCTGCCGTATTGATCGACCACCGCCAACGGGTCGTTGGACGGTCCCATCCGGCAGGTGCATGAGATGTGGGAATAGGTCGTCGCTTCCCGCATTAGCCATCGATCCAAATCCTCGTCGCTCGCCAGGTCTTTTTCCTCGGGTTCAATCCGTCTGCCCAGCAACGGCGCCAGCTCTGGCCGCCCGGCCAAATTCAGGGCCAGGTGAATCCCCGCTCGCAGCCGCGCTCGGTCAAAGGGTTCCGACAGGTAATTGTAGTGCAAAGCCGGCTGCGTCCGGTAGTCGGCGGAAGTTAGCGTCAATTTACCCCGGCTTGCGGGCAAAAGCAGGGCGATCATCATTTCAACCTGGCGACTGACTGCGCCCTCCTCGTCAGCCCGTGGCGCCGGCGCCTGAGCAGGCGCCGTGGCTCCCTTGACCCGTGGCACGACCAGGGCGGAAAGGCTGATGCTCAGGTCGTTCCTCAGCTGGGAACCGGGGGCGGTGAGGCGCAGGGTCGCGCCGCCGGCTCCCCGATTGGCAGAGGAACCCAAAACCTCTGAGGCTTCCCAGGTTAGGTACACCTTGGGGTGGTCTTTCAGGTTCTGCCCCACGCCGGGGGTGTCCCGGATGACCGGAATGCCCAACCGCTCCAATTGCCCGGCCGGGCCCACGCCGGACAGCAGCAACAGGTGGGGCGAACCCACCGCGCCGGCGCTGAGGACTATCTGGTCGGCTGCCACGGTGAAATTTTCACCCCCGCTTTCCACCAGCAGGCCAGTCGCGCGTTTGCCATGAAAGACAATCCGGCGTACCTGGCAATTGGGTCGCACCGTCAGGTTGAGGCGATGGCGCGCCTGGTCCAGGTAGCCGAGAGCGGCGCTGAAGCGTACTCCGTTGTGGTTGTTGGTTATGCCTGGGCCGACCCCGTTGGAGTCGGGATGGTTGTGGTCGTGGGCCTGCTCAAAGCCGCTGGCGCGGCAGGCGGAGAAGAAGGCTTTTTGGGTGGCGTCCCAGGCATCCGGGCTGGAGTGGTGAACGAATATGGGGCCGTCGGAGCCGTGATAGTCGCCGTGCCGGTCAACGTCAGTTTCCAGTTTGCGAAAGTAAGGAAGGACCTTTTCATAGCTCCACTGGTCGTTGCCCAAGGATGCCCAGGCGTCGAAATCTTCCGGAACGCCGCGGTAAAAAGCGGACGAATTGATGGCGCTGGAGCCGCCGGTGACCTTGCCCCGGGGCACCAATATCGGCGGCGCCAGATCAGTCGCCGTTGCGGTGAACTGCCAGTTATGGCGGCTGGCGGTCAAGGAGACCGGGTGGCCGCCCGCCGTCCGGGCGGCAGGCGGGGTCGGAGCGGCGGCAAACCCGTATTTCAGTTCGTCGGGCAGCCGATCAAAATCCGGATAGTCCGGCCCGGCTTCCAGCAGCACTACGGAGCGGGCCGGATCTTCCGACAGCCGGGCCGCCAGCGCTGAACCGGCGGAGCCGGCCCCCACAATTGCCACATCATATTTCATGGTTTTTGTCCTCGAGTTTAGCCAGCTGGAAGGGACATCAGACGCAAGCCTTCAATACGCGTACCGTACCAACCGGCGAGGGTCGTTTCAAGCACTACGGTCCAGGCTGATTTTACCCAACGTTTACATGAAGGAAACTTTGGGGTCACAACTTTGCAATTTGCCAGTAACACCGGCGGGCTAGTGTGTTCGCAGGCAAAGTTGGCGCTTTGAACCTCATGTGGTCGTCGCACACGGTCCGGCGGTTCAGGGAGCTGGCAGATTTATTTCACAGGGGGAAATCCGCAATGTCTTATCTAGGGTTATCTGGAATACCGGCCTGGGCGCGGTTTGTCGCGCTGGGAGCGGTTGGCGTCCTGGTCGCATTCGCGCTAGCCGCCTGCGGCTCCGAGCCGCCTCCCGCGCCGGCAGCGCCCGCCGCCACGTCCGCTCCGGCGGCCAACGCAGCTCCGGCGGCGCCGGCCGCCGCGCCGGAGTCCGACACCATCAAGGTGGGCATCCTTCATTCCCTGTCGGGGACTATGGCAATCAGCGAAACCGCCGTGCACGATGCCGAACTGCTGGCAATTGAGGAAATCAACGCCAGCGGCGGCGTGATGGGCAAGCAGATCGAGGTTGTCATCGAGGACGGCGCTTCCGACTGGCCTACCTTTGCCGAGAAGGCCCGCAAGCTGCTGCAAGAGGACGAAGTGTCCGTGGTCTTCGGCGGATGGACCAGCGCCAGCCGCAAGGCGATGCTGCCGGTGTTTGAAGCCAACAATGGGCTGCTGTTCTATCCCGTGCAGTACGAAGGGCTGGAAACCTCTCCCAACATCTTCTACACCGGGGCGACCACCAACCAGCAGATTGTTCCGGCGATTGAGTACCTGCTGGAAGAGGGCAAAACCAAGTTCTACCTGCTGGGTTCCGACTACGTGTTCCCGCGCACGTCCAACCTGATCATCAACAAGCAGTTGGCTGCCGCCGGCATCGAAGCCGTGGGCGAGGAGTACACCCCGCTGGGACACACCGAGTACAGCACTGTCATCACCAAGATCAAAGCCGCCGAGCCGGACGTGGTGTTCAACACGCTGAACGGCGACTCCAACGTGGCCTTCTTCAAGCAGCTCAAGGACGCCGGCATCACCCCGGAGGAGCTTCCCACGATTTCAGTGAGCGTGGCCGAAGAAGAGATCACCGGCATCGGCGCGGACAACATCGCCGGACACCTGGTGGCCTGGAACTACTTCCAGACCACGCAGACCCCGGAGAACGAGAAGTTCGTGGCCGCCTTCAAGTCCAAGTATGGCGAGAACCGCGTGACCGACGATCCTATTGAGGCCGGCTACTTTGGCGTGTACCTGTGGAAGGCCGCCGTGGAAAAAGCCGGTAGCACTGAGGTCGCCGCGGTCAAGGAAGCCGCCAAGGGCATCCAGTTCGCCGCTCCCGGTGGAACGGTGACCATCCACAACGAGAACCAGCACGTCTCCAAGACCGTCCGCATCGGCAAGGTCCGGGGCGACGGACAGATCGACGAGGTCTGGAACTCCGGCGCTCCAGTGGTTCCCGATCCCTACCTGGACACCTACGAGTGGGCCACGGGCCTGCGGGAGCTGGCCCAGTAATCTCAAATATCAGAATCAGGATTTGCCGGATTGAAGGATTTTCAGGATTGGGTGTTCTCCAGCGCCGGACGGCCCCAATCCTGTCAATCCCCAAATCCTGAAAATCCTGATTCTGACGACAACCATAGGCTCGGATGACGTCCCTGCCATCCCCAACTCAAACTCCGCAATGGCCACAAAATGGAAGTTTGGGCTCTACAACTGTTCAACGGGCTTAGCCTGAGTTCCATCCTGCTGCTGATCGCATTGGGACTGGCGCTGTCCTTCGGGTTGATGAACGTCATCAACCTGGCCCACGGCGAGTTCATCATGATCGGCGCGTACACCACCTACGCGCTGCAGCAGGCCGCTCTGAGTTTTACCGGCGATCCCCAATCGGGAATGACTTTCCTGATCGCCATTCCGGCGTCCTTCGTGGTCGCCGGGGCGGCGGGATACCTGGTTGAGAACGCGCTGATCCGGTTCCTGTACCGCCGCCCCCTGGATACACTGCTGGCCACCTGGGGCGTGGGCCTGTTCCTCCAGCAACTGGCCCGGTCCATCTTTGGCGCGCCCAACGTGCAGGTGGTGGCACCGCCCTGGCTGGGAACCGCCATTAACGTCACCGGCGATATTGTCCTGCCGATGAAACGGGTATTCATCCTGGCCCTGGTTACGGCCTGCATCGGCGGACTCTACTGGTATATGTACCGCTCCAGCGAGGGGCGACGGATGCGCGGGGTGATGCAGAACCGGGAGATGGCCGCCAGCCTGGGCGTGTCCACGCGCCGGGTTGACAGCTTCACCTTCGCCCTGGGTTCCGGGTTGGCCGGCATCGCCGGTTGCGCGCTGACTTTGATCGGCCCCATCGGGCCATCCTTGGGCACCTTCTACATCGTTGACGCTTTTATCGTCGTCATCCTGGGTGGGTTGGGCCAGGTTCCCGGTACCATCCTGGCCGCCTTGATCATCGGGATGCTGAACACCATGTTCGAGTTCGGCACCACCGCCGTGGTAGGCAAAGTGCTGGTGTTCGCCATGGTGATCCTGTTCCTGCAATGGCGACCCGCTGGCCTGATGCGGGCCAAGGGGAGGTAGCGGGGATGGCAACCGGGTCATCAATCATCAGCGCGGTGAGGAACGCCTCCGCTCCCGTCATGGTCAACGACCGGATCGGCCAGTGGATAGCCCCAGCCGTCATGTTGGCAGTTCTGCTGCTGGCGCCCCTGGTATTGTCGGATTTCCGCGTGGCGCTGTTGGGCAAGTTTTTGACCTTTGCCATGCTTGCCTTGTCGCTGAACCTGATTTGGGGATACGCCGGGATGCTCAGCCTGGGACATGGCGTCTTCTTCGGTCTCGGCGGTTACGCCATGGCAATGTTCCTGAAGCTGGAGTCGGCCGGCGGCAAGTTGCCGGACTTTATGTTCTGGAGTGGGCTGACGGAGTTGCCCGTCTTCTGGGTGCCTTTCAAGTACGCTTGGTTCGCCATCCCGATGACTTTCGTCGTACCGGCAGCGCTGGCCGGAGCCCTTGGCTACCTGGTTTTCCGCAGCCGCATCACCGGCGTCTATTTCGCGTTGATCACCCAGGCGCTGGCGCTGATAGTCAGCATCCTGTTCATCGGGCAGCAGCCCTACACCGGGGGCACCAACGGCATCACCAACTACACCACCATATTCGGCTATTCGCTGAACGCGCCTTCGATGCAATTGATCCTGTACTACGTCAGCGTTGGGGCTGTGACCGTCGCCTACCTGCTTTGCTGGTGGCTTATATCCTCCCGTCTCGGCCGGCTGCTGGTGGCGATGCGCGACGACGAAAATCGGGTGCGGTTCTCGGGCTACGATCCGGCGGTGCTGAAGACGCTGGTATTCTCGCTATCCGCCGGCATGGCGGGCGTGGCCGGAGCGTTGTTCACGCCGCAAGTCGGGATAATCTCGCCCACCATGATGGGCATTGTGCCCTCCATTGAGATCGCCATCTGGGTTGCAGTCGGCGGTCGCGGCGTGCTGCTGGGCGCGATCCTGGGGGCAATCGTCGTGAACGGCGCCAAGAGCGGGCTGAGCGAGTCCTTCCCGGCCATCTGGCAGTACTTCCTGGGGCTGCTGTTCATCGGCGCGGTTCTGCTGTTCCCGGCGGGCATCATGGGGTTGTTGCGTGGCGAGGGCTGGCGGCGTCCCTGGTGGCTGTCGCGCGAACAGATTCGCAGCGCGATACGCGAACGCATCCCCGGAGGGAGAACATGATCACCAGGCGATCAAATCTGCCGGCCGGCGCGCCCGGCTCCAACGGATCCGCTCCGGTATCCGACAAGAGCAAACCCATCCTGTCGGTGGAGAACCTGACGGTGAGTTTCGATGGGTTTACCGTGCTGGACGAACTGGACTTCGCCATGGCCTACGGGGAAATGCGTTTCCTGATCGGCCCCAACGGAGCGGGCAAAACGACGCTGATCGACGTAATCACCGGCAAGTCGAAACCCAGCAAAGGAAGGATCATCTTTGATGGAAGCATCGACCTGGGCCGGCGGCAGGAGCACCAGTTGGTCCGCCTGGGCGTGGGCCGGAAGTTCCAGACGCCGTCCGTATATGCAAGCCTGACGGTCTATGAAAATTTGGAGGTAATGCTCGGTTTCCGCAGTAGGGTCACCGGACTGCTCGGCAAGTTGCGTCGGGGCGAAGGCGACCGGATCATGGACACGCTGGAACAGGTGGGTCTGTCCCATCGTGCCAAGGACGTGGCCGGCGGACTGTCCCACGGCGAAAAGCAGTGGCTGGAAATCGGGATGCTGCTGGCGCAGGAACCGAAACTGCTCCTGCTGGACGAGCCGGTGGCCGGCATGACCCGCCGGGAGCGGGACCGCACCGGTGAACTGCTGCAATCCATCGGCGGGGAACGCTCGGTGCTGGTGGTGGAACATGATATGGATTTCGTGCGCCAGTTCGCTCAAACCGTAACCGTGCTTCACCTGGGCAAGGTGCTGAGCCAAGGAAGCATGGAAGACGTGCAACAGGACCCGGAAGTCATCCGGGCGTACCTGGGCAACAATCGCAGCCAGAGGCCCGAAGCCGGACGGCTCAACGGCCGGCGCGCGGCCGAACCCGCCGCGCTGGTTGCCGCGGACTGAGGGACAGACTGATGTTTCGTCAACCCGAACCATTCTTGTCCATCAACAACTTGTCCGTCGGCTACGGGCAGAGCCTGGTGCTGACTGATGTCGCTCTGGACGTGCCGGAAGGCCAGGTCGTGTGCCTGATGGGGCGTAACGGAGTGGGCAAAACCACGTTGCTCAAGGCGATAATGGGATTGCTGACTCCCCGCTCCGGTCAGGTTCGTTTCGGCCAATCCGACCTGACGCGGTGGGCGCCTCACAAACGAGCGAAGGCGGGATTCGGATACGTGCCCCAGGGCCGGCACATCTTTCCCTACCTCACGGTCAACGAAAACCTGCTGATGGGCTTGGAGTCTTTCCCCGAAAAGAAGGGGAAGCCCGAAGCCATCGAGCGCATGTACAGCCTTTTCCCGGCTCTGAAGATCAACCCGAAGAAGGCGGCGGGCACGTTGAGCGGAGGTCAGCAGCAGCAGCTGGCGTTGGCCCGAGCCTTGATCCGTCATCCCACCCTGCTGCTCCTGGACGAACCCACCGAGGGCATCCAGCCGTCGATAGTGCAGGAAATCGAAGACCTGCTGAACCGCTTGCGGGAACAACAGGAAACCACAATCCTGCTGGTGGAGCAGTTCCTGGACTTCGCCCTGGGCATCGCCGACTACTGCTACGTGATGGAAAAGGGAGCCATAGTTCTGGAAGGCGCCGCCCGGGACCTGGACCACAACCTGGTCCGGGAGTACGTGGCGGTGTAGGTTGTGCTGACATTTCATCGTCACTCCGGCGAAAGCCGGAGTCCAGAAGTCGCAGTGTGAAAGAATCGGAACGATGACTAACGATTTCGGGCACTGGATTCCGGCTTTCGCCGGAATGACGGTCCCAACTGCGTAAGTCCTAACCCGATACGTGAGGAATAGACATGACAACTGAGACAGCCACCGCCCGGGACTTCGTACTGCGTACCGCGCGGGACAACGACGTCAAGTTCATCCGCCTGTGGTTCACCGACATCCTGGGCAAGCTGAAGGGGTTCGCGGTGACGGCCGACGACCTGGAGGACGCGCTGGAGCGCGGCGTGGGTTTCGACGGGTCGGCCATCGACGGGTTCGCGCGTCACCACGAAAGCGACATGCGGGCCCACCCCGACCCGTCCACCTTCAACCTGCTGCCGTGGCGTCCGCGCCAGAACGCGGTGGCCCGGATGTTCTGCGACATCCGCCAGCCCCGGGGCCAGACCTTCTCCGGCGACCCGCGCCAGGTCCTCCGGCGGAACCTGGACAAGGCGGCGGAGATGGGCTTCACCTACAACGTGGGCGCAGAGCTGGAGTTCTTCTACCTGAAGAGCGCCGGCGCGCCGGAACTGCTGGACCACGACGGCTACTTCGACCAGCTTTCCAGCTACCCCGCCTCCGACCTGCGCCGCGACACCGTGCTCAACCTGGCCGAGATGGGCATTCCGGTCAAATACTCGCACCACGAGGGCGCGCCCAGCCAGCACGAGATCGACCTGGAGTACACCGACGCGCTGACCATGGCCGACAACCTGATGACGGCCAAGCTGGTCATCAAGGAGCTGGCCCAGCT
>DAOUJY010000135.1:0-50076 GCA_034421995.1 Dehalococcoidia bacterium
TGATAAAATCGGAGATGTTCATGGGGTTCCTCGCTGCGGAGTGTTCTCAACTCGCAGCATAGGGGAACCTCGTGGCATTTTCAAAATCGTCTCAAACTAGCACCAAAGGTTGAAAGTCAACCGCTGGGAGTGGCAATTAGTTAACCACTGCCTGAGGGTAGTTTGCCGGACATTTTCGCGCACACCGAGGTTGGGCAGGATGTCGGCGGCATATTCAAGGAAAGAGCTGGAGGGTCCGATGAAAATAGTTGTATCGGGCGTGGGACGTTCGCGTTCAGGAAGGTCGTTGAATGGAGAAAGGAGGAAGGCAATACGATGAAACCCGATCTGGCTCTTGCCACTGCCGGCAGCGCCCTGCACTACCAACACTTGGTCGGCGACGTTAGCGATATTCTCGTACTGGTCGGGTTCAATGGTTTCGATGATTACAGAAAGGTGTCCATCGGTGGTGTTGCTCAGGGCGGCAGTGAGGGCCGGGTTGGGGCCGGTTGAGCCTTCCGGCAATGCGCGACGGTAGATGTCGTTAATCTCGATAAGCTGCTGACCGCGGATTCGCAAATAGCGCTTGAGGTCAACCCGAACCCTGATTTCGCCCCACGGAGCGGTATATCTGCTGTCATTGGTGTACCAGAGGCGGGCTACGGGAGCCACCCAACTCACCACGTTGGCGTCGGGGATAAGGGCAGTTCCGATGTAAATGGCCCGCGGCCCTCGTTCCCTTGGCTCTTGAACGAGAAAGTCAACCCGGCCGAAATAGGGCTGCTGTGAGGCGGATTCGATGGTATCCGCGCTATTTTGGAGCACCCGCTGGATGGCATCAGCAGTCCGGGCGTAATCCGCGTGAACCGGCATTCGAGAGCGAGAAGCGTCCACCTGTTCGCGAATACTCTGGATAACACTGGCTAGTTTTTCCGTTTCTTCCCTATAAGTGTCATCCGGTTGAGTCATATTATCTTCCCTCCGGGCTCGTGCATTGCTGGCAGTTTGCTCCACCTACCCCACCAGCCGCACGAACCGCCGCCGGCCGGCCCGCACCACGTCCCCCGCCGCCAGGGCCGGCGCCTCGCCGGCCACCACGGCCACCCGCTCGCCATCGCTGCGTATCACTTCCACCGCGCCCTGGCTCACCAGCCGGCGCGCCTCGCTGTTGCTGGCCGCTAGACCGGTTTCCACCAGCAGGCGGTTGACGGGCAGCCCGGCCACGTCGGACAGGGAGACCTCCGGCATCTCGTCGGGCAGGTCGCGGCGCTGCACCACCTGCTCAAAATGCGCCTCTGCCGATTCCGCCGCCGTGGCGTCGTGGAATATTGCGGTGATGCGGTGGGCCAGCCCTTTCTTGAAATCCATGGGGTTGGCCGTTTCCGACTCCATCGCCTGCTGCATCTCGGCGATGTCGGCGTCGGGCACGTCGGTCAGGTACTCGTAATAGGACGTGATCAGGCTGTCGGGCAGGGACATGAGCTTGCCGTACATATCCTGGGGCGGCTCTTCCAGCGCCACGTAGTTGTCCAGGCTCTTGCTCATCTTCTGCACGCCGTCGGTGCCCACCAGGATGGGCATCATGAAGCACTGCTGCGGGGTTTGGCCCATCATGCCCTGCAACTCCCGGCCCACCAGCAGGTTGAACATCTGGTCGGTGCCGCCGAACTCCACGTCCGATTCGATGACCACGGAGTCGTAAGCCTGCATCAGCGGATACAGCATCTCGGTGATGGCGATGGGCTGGTTCTGAGAGTAGCGGTTGGCGAAGTCCTCGCGGTGCAGGAACTGGTTGATGGTGAAACGGCTGGTCAGCTCGATGACGTTGGCCAGGGTGAACTCGCCGAACCACTGGCTTTGCCATTCCACCTGGGTACGTTCCCGGTCCACCACCTTGAAGAACTGGCGCATATAGGACTCGGCGTTTTCCAGCACTTCGGCGTGGGTGAGCATGGTGCGGGTCGCCGAGCGGCCCGAGGGGTCGCCGATCTGAGCCGTCCAGTCGCCCACGATAAGGATGACCTGGTGGCCCAGGTCCTGCAATTGGCGCAGCTTGCGGAGGCCCACCACGTGGCCCAGGTGGATGTCGGGCCGGCTGGGGTCGAAGCCCATCTTGAGGCGCAGGGGCCGGCCACGCCGCAGCATGGCCGTGAACTCCTCTTCGGAGATGATGCGGCTCACTCCGCGCCGGGTGATGGTGGACAGGTTTTCGGGAATTTGAACTTGGCTGGTCAACGCACACCTCATTTGCCGGGTCATAAATTGACCGGCGGATTAGGCGTGGTCCAGCCGGTCGTGTTCCTCGAGAATGGAGCGGGCGTTCGCCACGTCCCGGTTCATCTGCGTGATGAGCGCCTCGATGCCGTCAAAGGTTTCCTGACCGCGCAGGCGGGAAACGAATTCCAGGCGCAGATTTTCGTCGTAAATGTCGTCGGAGAAGTCCAGCAGGTGGGCCTCGATGAGACGCTGGCTCAGGCCGAAGGTGGGACGCACACCGATGCTGGTGGCCGCCATGTGGCGCACGCCGTTCACCGTGGCGTAGGTGGCGTACACGCCGTCGGCGGGGATCACAAAGTTCTGCGTCGGGATGATATTGGCGGTAGGGAAGCCCAGTTGCCGTCCCATCTTCGCCCCATGCACTACCACGCCATCGGTGGCGTAAGGCCGGCCCAGCAGGTACTCGGCGCCGTCCACGTTGCCATCGGCCAGGGCGTTGCGCACGCGGCGGCTGCGAATGGCGGAGCCTTCCAGTTCCAGCGGCGCGACGGTTTCCACCCAGAAACCCATGGCCTGACCACGCCGCCGCAGGTATTCCAGGTTGCCGCTGCGGTTGCGACCCAGGGCGAAATCCGGTCCCGTCACGATGCCGCGCATGTGCAGGCAGTCCACCAGTAGATGCGTAAATTCGTTGGCGTCAAGGTTGGCCAGGTCGTTGGTGAACTCTAAGCAGATAACACAGCCAACGCCGGCGTCGTAAAGAAGGCTCACCTTCTCCTCAGGGGTGATGATTTTGGTGACGGTGCGCTCCGGGTTCACCACCTCAGCGGGATGGTTGCTGAAGGTGATGACGGTGGGGACCAGCGGGGGTTCCGCCAACTCAAACATTCTTTGGAGGAGATGCCGGTGACCGCGATGCACACCGTCGAACACCCCGATGGTGATAACGGCGCCAGCGCCGAGAGGGGGCGCGGCTTCGGCCAAGGCCCGGCGAAACGCCTCGCCGCCGGGCGTCCGTGGTTGGGCGTTTTGCGGAGTGGACATTGCTGCGTGGCTGACCGGCGAACCGAATGGGCAAACGTCACGGGAGCCGCAGTTGGCGCGATGCGCCCAGCGCATGATTGGTCAAGACAAGAGTACGGGCTAATATCCACTGCGGCGCAATATTGCGCCAACGATGGTAGCACACCCCCGGCAACCGGGCAAGCATGGAGCGGAAGCCACAGGAACGGGTTATACTGACATCGGCGCGGCCCACCCCGCGAAAATCGGCCAAAACCCGCAGACGCTGCAAACGTCAACCCAATCCCGGTCAGTTCTACAATGCCCCCACGCAATTCCAATTCGATGCGTGTTGCCAGTGGCGAGGCACGCGGCATCCGGCTGAAAGGCGCCGTGGCAGCCGGCATTCGGCCAACCACGGAACGGGTGCGCGCCGCCATCTTTAACATATTGGAAACCAGTCAGGTTATCGACCGCCGCGCCGTTGACCTGTTCGCCGGCACCGGCAGCCTGGGCATTGAAGCATTAAGCCGCGGAGCAGCCTGGGCCGACTTCGTCGAACGCAACCGCCGGCAGTGCCTGGTCCTGCAGGACAACCTGGAGCGCACCGGCTATGCCGAGGCGGGCCGAGTTCACTGCGCCGACGTCCCGGGATGGGTGGGACGCGCCGGAGCCGGAGAATTCGGCAGCGAGCGTTATGGCCTGGCGCTGTTGGACCCTCCATACCGGATGGGCGACCCAACCCCCACGCTGGCCGCGCTCTGGGAGTCTGGCCTGCTCGTCTCCAACGCGACGGTAGTGTTGGGACACAGCAGTCGGCAGGAACTGCCGGACCGGGTGCACGGCCTGCGTCGGTACGACGCTCGCCGATACGGCGACAACGCGGTGGCGTTCTATCGCGCGGAAGGTGGAGAAGCGACCTGACTGGAATCAAATTAACACTGGATTCCGGCTTTCGCCGGAATGACGGTTTTGGAGAATTGCCGAAATGGTAACCGCTCTATATCCGGGGACTTTCGATCCGGTGACCATGGGACATCTCAACGTGGCGCAACGCGCCGCGCGGCTTTTCGATTCCCTGATTATCGCCGTCTATGACACGCCGTCCAAGAGTCTGTTGTTCAACACTGAGGAACGCGTGGGGCTGATGCGGGAAGCGGTGGCCGACCTGGACAACGTGACGGTCCGCCCGTTCAACGGACTGGTGGTGAACACCGCCCGGGAGGCGGGCGCGGCTGCCATCATTCGCGGGCTGCGCAGCGGACCCGACTTTGAGTACGAATCCCAAATGTTCTTTATGAATCGCCGGCTGGAACCGGACGTGGACATGGTGTCCCTCATGAGTGACCAGGAGCATATGTTCATCAGCTCCAGCTTGCTGAAGGAGGTCGCGCAGTTGGGGGGCGACATCGCGGGCATGGTGCCGCTCCACGTGGCGCGGGCCCTGGCGGATAAATACCAGTCGCCGCAGCGGTAGCCGTTTCAGGCAAGTCATGCCGCCGGCGCGAGGGGGATATCATCGACATCAACAACATAATCGACCGCATCGAGCTGCTGGTCGACTCCAGCAAGTCAGTTCCGCTCAGCAGCAACGTGATGGTTGACCGGACCAAGCTGAGTGAACTGGTGGCGCAGTTGCGCATGTCCATTCCGCAGGAAATACACCGGGCTGAGGAGATGCTGTCCCGCAAGGACGACATAATGTCCTCAGCGGTGGCGGAAGCGCACCAGGCCCGTCAACAACTGGAACAGGATTTTCGCACCCGGCTCAGCGACCATGAACTCGGTCGCAAAGCCGAGGAAACGCTCCGCGATGCGGAGATAAAATCCCAGCGCATCATCGGCCAGGCCGAGCAGGAAGCCGAAAACCGACGCAACCAGGCCGACGCCTACGCCCTGCGCACCCTGAGGGACCTGGAACGGGAACTCAACGCCGCCAGCGGCTCCGTTCGCAAAGGCATCGACATGCTCGCGGGCGCCACTCTGGCCGCCAGCGCGAACCCGACAGTGCCTTCTCCCCAGGACTTTGCGCCCGAAGACTCGCGAGAACGAATCGAGTACCGATAGTTGGCCGCGGCGCAGCGAAGACCACGCCGATAAAGCTCGCCGGTCAAACCCGTTCAGTAGGCGTCGTCCCCTACCCCGGCGCGGGCGACGACGCCTGTTCCGCTTGACATTAACGCTCCAATCGGGTGTAAAATCAGGCGCGCAAACGGGGTGGGGGCGGCCGGATTGATCGGCAGCCCTTTCCGGATGCAGTCAGCGGAGTGATGCAGCGAGATGCGTGAACTGGTAATCGACAGCATCCGGATCAGCCAGATGAACTACCAGCGGGTGGTGGTGCTCAAAGAACTGGAGACCAACCTGTTCTTGCTCATCTGGATCGGCCCCACCGAAGCTGAAGCCATCGCCGTCCGGATGCAGGGGATGACGGTCCCGCGCCCGCTGACCCATGACCTGCTCGTTGACCTCGTCAAGTCGGTGGGCGGTTCCTTTGAGCACATCTTGGTCAATGACCTGCAGAACGAAACCTTCTACGCCAAGATCGTAATCAAGGTTGGTGACCAGACCCACGAAATCGACTCCCGCCCCAGCGACGCGATGGCGGTGGCAGTGCGCGCCGAAGTGCCAATTTACGTCGCGGACCAGGTTATGGAAAAGGCCGCCATTTCAATGGACCAGGAAACCGGTCAACCCGTTTCTTCCCAGAGTGGGGACGGTGAGGACGCGCCCGCCGAGGTTACCGAAGAGGAGTTGCAGGGTTTGTCGGCGTTCACTGATCTCATCAACGAACTGGACATGGAGGATTTCGAGCGAAGATAGGTCCGGCCCATGCCGGTTCTCCAAGCCCTGATGTACCCTGCCCGGCCCGGTGACGGCGGGGCTTTTTCGTAACGCATGTTACGGTTTTCGCCGCTCCTCCAATTGACACGCTGTATAACGAATGCTAACATGCCTGCCGTTTGGAATCGGAAATGCCGCAATGGCTGATAGTAGCCCTGCGGCTGACGGGTCTGGGCTGGTACGTCGCGCTGTGCATCGTGCTGGGCATAGTAGGGGGCGTGTGGTTGGGAAAACTCACCGGACAGGTGGCCCTGATGGTGCTCATCGGCACGGTGTTGGGCAGCGTGATCGCCTTTTACGGGGTGTACCGCATGGTACTGCCCGCCATCTACGGCTCCAAACGCGGCCTACGGTCTGCCGCCACGCCGGACCGCGAGCAAAGTGACCACGGAGGCAACTGGTAGTCGTGACGCGCAAACGGGCATTCCTCCTGTTCGGCATCGGCATGGCGGTGCTCCTCATCGTCGGTTTTGTGGTCGGCGCCATCGGCTCCAAGATGTTCGGGCTGGGCAGTTCCTTCCTCCCCGAACCGGGAATCCACTTGGCTCCTGATCCAATATTTCCGGCTTCCGTCCGCCAAGACGTGATCGGCTACCGCGTCGCCGATAAGAAAACCGATGATCACGGTGAAGCCAAGACGACGGATTCGGCGGAAGGAGACCACGGCAAGGAAGAAGAGCATCACGGCTTGGGCCTGATGCAGTTCGCCGTCACCAACACCCTGCTGTCCGCGTGGCTCACCAGCGTTGTGATGCTGGTCCTTTTCATCAGCGCCGGGCGCAAACCCAAGGCGATCCCAACCCGGCTGCAAGCTCTGGTTGAGATCATGTTTGAGGCGGTTCTCAACTTTTCATCGTCAGTCCTCGGCCCCGAGATGGGCCGCCGGGTTTTTCCCGTGGTGGCGACAATTTTCTTCTTTGTCCTGTTCAACGCCTGGATCGCCATCTTCCTGATCCCCATCTACCAGGCCGTCGGCTACGGCGCCTACGATGCAACCCTCGGCCAGTTCAAGCTGGCCACCCATCTGATCCGGCCGGCCGGCACCGACGTGAATATGCCTCTGGCATTAGCCCTGATATCCTTCGTGTTCGTGGAATATTGGGGCTTTCGCGCGCACAGCTTCGGATACCTCAAGAAATTCTTCGCGTTTGGTGAGCTCCGCAAAGGCCCGGCCGGACTTATCGGCGTCTTCGTCGGCATCCTTGAGCTGCTCTCCGAATTGGTGCGCGTCGTCTCGTTCACCTTCCGCCTCTTTGGGAACATGACCGCCGGTGAGATACTGGTGGTGATGTTTACCTTCCTGGTGCCTTTCGTGGCGACGCAGTTCGTCTTCGGCCTGGAGTTGCTGGTGGGGCTGGTACAGGCGGTCATCTTCGCCGGTCTGACGTTGGTGTTCCTGTCGGTGGCGGTAAGCCACGAGGAGCATTAGCCGCCCCAATTACCTGACAACAACCCCGTCGCTCCGGCGAAAGCCGGAATCCGCCGGCGTTTTCTTCCGCCTTCGGCGGACGGCTTTCGCCGGAATGACGACCTGAAACTGGTACACTCTCTTTGTCAAACAAAGGCGCAATCTCGCGTCAAAAAACACAAGGCCAACCTTGAACCGGAGGATTTTCAACAATGGCACTTGACCTCTCAATGTTTGCGATGTTGCTGTCGGTGGGCGCCCAGGGCATCACCGAAGAAGGCGCCCAGCTTTTGGCTGCCGGCCTGGCCATCGGCCTCGGCGTGGTCGGCCCCGGCATCGGCATCGGCATCCTGGGCTCCGGCGCGATGAACGCCATCGGGCGCAACCCCGACGCCGCCGGCGCGATCACCACCAACATGATCCTGGCCATCGCATTCGCCGAAGCGCTGGGTATCTATTCACTCATCGTCGCAGTGATCCTGCTCTTCGTGGTGTAACAACATGGTTGAACTGGGATTGAACGTCCCCTCGTTGATCAGCTACCTGATCAACTACGTCATCCTGCTGATCCTGCTGGGGACACTGGCCTACCGGCCGTTGCTGAACGCTCTCGACAATCGGGTTGACAGCATTCGCGAAAGCTTGTCCGCGGCTGACCGCGCCCGCGAGGAAGCAGCCACGTCCCGCGCCGCCATCGAGGAAGAACTCAACGATGCCCGGCGCGAGGGCCAACGGCTGTTGGATCAGGCTCGCGAAGCCGCGGACCGTTTCCGAGAAGAGGAGATGGGCCGCGCGCGACAGGCCGCCGAGGAGTTCTCCGAGCGCGCCAGGGCGGACATCGCCCGGGAACGGGACGCCGCCATCAACGAAGTGCGCGCCGCCTTTGGCGACCTGGCCATTTCGGCCGCGGAGCGGATCATCCGCCGCAGCGTTGATCGGCAGGCTCATCAGGAACTCATCGATCAGGTATTGGCGGAAGGGGAGCAGGCGTTGCGCCGCAACTGATCCATCCTTAACCGTCATTCCGGCGAAAGCCGGAATCCAGTCGTCGCAGGTAGCTGCCGGTAAATCGGCGGCCACCGGATTGACAACATCAAACAGGGAGGCAGCAAGCCGTGGCAAACCGTTTGTCGGGGCAGCGCTACGCCCAGGCCATCTTCGAGTTGGCTGAGGAACATGAACAACTGGAGCAATGGGACCAGGATTTGCGCCTGGCCGCCGACGTGTTGGGCGATGAGGAATTCGCGCTGTTCTTGAAACACGCCGAAGTCCCCGTGGAGCGCAAGACGTCCGCCATTGACGAGGTGCTTTCCGAGGTGCATCCGTTGGTGCGCAACCTGGTTTCCCTGCTCGTCAATCGAGGCAGCGTGGACGCAATGCGCGACGTGCAGGAGGGCTACTCGCACCTCCTGGACGAGCGGCTGGGGCGTCAACGGGTTGAGGTCACGACGGCGGTTCCCCTGGAAGACGCCGAACTGGAACGGATCACCAATTTTGTGGCGCAACTCGTGGGCCGCGAGGTGGTGCTCAGCACCCAGGTTGACGACTCCATTCTGGGCGGCCTCATCATCCAGATTGGCGACCGGCTGCTTGACGGCAGCACCAGTTCCGCGCTGGAACGGATGCGCCAGACGGTGCGGGCGCAGGCCGCCTGATCAAACGACATAAGGAGACTGGCCGATGGCAGTCAGAGGACAGGAGATAGTATCTCTCATCAAGCGGCAAATCGAGGAGTTCGGCGGCGACTTGACCCTCGTGGACGTGGGCACCGTCGTGCAGGTTGGCGACGGAATCGCCAGCATCCAGGGCCTGCAGAGTGTTCGCTCCAATGAGCTGCTGGACTTCGGCAACGACGTTCTGGGCCTGGCCCTGAACCTGGAATCGGACATCGTCGGCGCGGCCATCCTCGGCGACCCCAACGCCGTCAAGGAAGGCGACCGCGTCCGCGCCACCGGACAGATCATCGTAGTGCCGGTGGGCGACGCGTTGGTCGGGCGGGTGGTTGACCCCCTGGGACGCCCGCTGGACGGCAAAGGCCCGGTCGCCACGGAGCGCACCATGCCCGTGGAGCGCACCGCTCCCAACGTGGTGGTCCGCAAGTCGGTGGACACGCCGGTTCAGACCGGCATCAAGGCCATCGACGCCATGATCCCGATTGGTCGCGGCCAACGGGAGTTGATCATCGGCGACCGTTCCACCGGCAAAACCGCCATCGCCATCGACACCATCATCAACCAGCGGGACACCGATCTGATCTGCATCTACGTCGCCATTGGACAGAAGCAGGGCAAGGTGGCTCAAGTCGTGGGCATCCTGGAGGAGTACGGCGCGATGGACCACACCATCGTGGTCAACGCCGGCTCCGCAGACTCCGCCCCGTTGCAGTTCATCGCGCCTTACGCGGGCTGCGCCATGGGCGAAGCCTTCATGGAGGAGGGCAAGGACGTGCTGATCGTCTATGACGACCTGACCAAGCACGCCTGGGCCTACCGCCAGATGTCGCTGCTGCTGCGCCGGCCCGCCGGCCGCGAAGCTTATCCCGGCGACGTTTTCTACCTGCACAGCCGGTTGCTGGAACGGGCGGCCCGCATGGATGACGAATTCGGCGGCGGGTCTCTGACGGCGCTGCCCATCATCGAGACCCAGGCCGGCGACGTTTCCGCCTATATCCCCACCAACGTCATCTCCATCACCGACGGCCAGATTTATCTGGAGCCGGAGTTGTTCAACGTCGGCATCCGGCCGGCGGTCAACGTGGGCCTGTCGGTTTCCCGCGTGGGCGGCGCTGCTCAAACCCGCGCGGTGCGGCAGGTGGCGGGACGCTTGCGACTGGACCTGGCTCAATATCGAGAGTTGGCAACCTTCGCCCAGTTTGGAACCGCCGACCTGGACGCCGCCACGCGGGCCCAACTGGCCCGGGGGCAGCTGGCCACGGAGGTCCTCAAACAGGGTCAATACCAGCCGCTCAATCTGGGCGACGAGGTGATCATTCTCTACGCGGTCAACGCCGGGCTGATGGAAGACATACCCCTAGAGCGGTTGGGCGCTTTTGAAGAGCAGATGCTCCGTCACGTCAACGCCTCCCACCCCGAACTCAGCCAGTCCATCCGGGAAACGGGCAGCCTCGGCGACGAGCTGGAAGGACAGTTGACCGCGGCAATCAACGACTTCAAACCGACGTTCCAGTAGGGGCGAATAATTATTCGCCCGTATCCTACCGGCAATACAGGGTCTGAACATGCCCAGCGTTAGAGACATACGCCGGCGTATCCGCAGCGTCGAGAACACCGGCAAGGTAACCAACGCGATGTCCCTCATCGCGGCATCCAAGATGCGCCGGGCGCAGCTGGCTGTCACCGACGGCCGGCCCTATGCTGAAAAGATCCTGGACGTGATCGCGGAGCTGGCGGCCCAACCCACCGGCGAATATGACACCGTTCATCCCTTGTTGCAGGTGCGGCCGGTGAATAACGTAGGCATGGTGGTTATCACCCCCGACCGGGGTTTGGCCGGCGGTATGCACGCCAACATCAACCGGCAGGTGGCTCGGTTCATCCTGGATAGCTCCGCCACGGTGCGCAGCATCGTGGTCGGCCGCAAGGGACGCGACTTCATGGTGCGCTACACGGACACCGTGCAGGCGGTCTTTACGGACCTCAGCGACCGGGTGGCTCTGGCGGACACGACGGCAATCTCACGCCTGGTGATTGACGGATACACCGAAGGCGATTTTGACGAGGTGCACCTGGCGTATATGCGGTTCGTGTCCACGGTGCAACAGGAGCCGGTGGTCCGCCGCATCCTTCCGGTGGAGCCGGCCGAGCTGGAATCGGCGCAGCGGGTCGGCTACATATACGAACCCGACCCGGCGGCGGTGCTGAGCGCCCTGCTCCCGCAGTTCGTGGAAATGCAGGTCTATCACGCCATCCTCGAAAGCATCGCCAGCGAACAGTCGGCCCGCATGGTTGCCATGCGCAACGCCACCGACAACGCGAACCAACTTGCCTCGGACCTCACTCTGGTAATGAACAAGCTCCGCCAGGACAGCATCACCAACGAGCTGCTGGACCTGGTGGGCGGCCAGATTGCCCTGGAGGGATAAGAAGCGTTCTCCAGACTGAAACCCTATGCTGTCTTTCGGCGATATTCCAGCGGAGTTGTACCGTTGGTTCCTGTTAACCTATGGCACAACGGCTGCCGGGCGCGTCGCGGTTGAAGCGTATAAGCAAATAGCCTTCCTGGAAACCGCTTGGTATGATGTTCCTACGGCCGCACTCAGTGTGCTGGAACAAGGTTTCGTCCAACACGCGCTGCTATCCCTGGCCGTTGCGGAGGGATTAAACATGGTTTTGGGAGCCCTCATGAAAAGAAAGGCCCGCACCGAGGGTCGGGCCGAGGGCCGGACTGAGGGTCGAGCCGAGGCTAACAAGGCATGGCGGGAATGGCTTCGCCGCAAAGAGGAAGCCGAAGCCAACAATCAACCGTTTAACGAGATGCCACCGGACTCCAACAACTAACACGATTGAAACTCATCCTCTTTTGAAAAGCCCATCCGGAGGACAAACTAAAATGCCCGGACAGATTGCCCAAGTTATCGGCACGGTGGTGGACGTGGAGTTCCCACCGGACCAACTCCCCAACCTGTTTGACGCCCTTGAGGTGGACAACTCGGGTGAGCGTTTGGTGCTGGAAGTGCAGCAGCACATCGGCAACCACTGGGCGCGCTGCCTCGCGCTGGGCTCCACTGACGGCCTGGCCCGCGGCACCGCGGTCAACGACACCGGGGACAAGGTCGCCGTGCCGGTCGGTCCCGAAACGCTGGGACGCCTCTTCGACGTTACCGGCACGCCCCTGGACAACCTGGGCGCTGTCGAGGCGGGGCAGTTCTGGCCCATCCACCGCGACCCGCCGGCCTTCGACGACCAGAATCCCAACGTCGAGATCCTGGAAACCGGCATCAAGGTGTTCGACCTGATCACCCCCTTCCCAAAAGGCGGCAAGGTTGGCGCATACGGCGGCGCCGGCGTGGGCAAGACGGTCATCATCCAGGAGCTAATCCGCAACATCGGCGCCGTGCACAGCGGCGTATCGGTGTTTGCCGGCGTGGGTGAACGTTCCCGCGAGGGCAACGACCTTTGGCATGAAATGCAGGACTCCGGCGTGCTGGGCAGCACCGTGCTGGTGTTCGGCCAGATGAACGAAACACCCGGCGTCCGCGCCCGCATCGGTCTCACGGGTCTCACCATGGCCGAGTACTTCCGCGAAGAGCAGAACCAGGACGTGCTGCTGTTCATCGACAACATCTACCGCTACATTTTGGCCGGCATGGAGGTGTCCGCGCTGCTGGGCCGTATGCCCTCCGCGGTCGGCTACCAACCGACGCTGAGCACTGAGATGGGCGCGCTCCAGGAGCGGATCACTTCTACCAAGAGCGGCAGCATCACCTCTTTCCAGGCCATCTACGTCCCCGCCGACGACTACACCGACCCCGGCATCGTCACCACCTTCGGTCACCTGGACGCCGTGGTGTCCCTGGAGCGTGCGCTGGCAGCGCAGGGCCTCTATCCGGCGGTGGACCCTCTGGCTTCTTTCGCGCGCATTCTCGAACCCCGCATCGTGGGTGATGAGCACTACCGGGTCGCCCGGGGCGTGCAGCAGGTGCTGCAACGTTACCGAGACCTGCAAGACATCATCGCCATTCTGGGTATCGAAGAATTGTCGGACGAGGACCGCCAGACCGTGTTCCGCGCCCGCAAAATCCAGCGGTTCCTCACCCAGCCCTTCTTCGTCGCGGAGACCTTCACCAACCAGCCGGGCAAATACGTTGCCGTGCGCGACACGGTGCGCGGTTTCGCCGAGATCCTGGACGGCCAGCACGACGACCTGCCGGAACAGGCCTTCTACATGGTCGGCACCATCGAAGAGGCGGTGGAGAAGGCGGAACAGATGCAGGCGACTGCATAACCAGAAACCAGCGAACGGAACCAACAGGAGCGTTTCCCGATGCCCATGCAACTGCAAATCATCACCGCTGAGCGCGAGGTTTTCTCGGGTGAAGTCGATGCCATGGTTGCGCCGGGCATTGCGGGACAACTGGGGATCCTCCCCAACCATGCCCCGCTGATGACGATCCTGCAACCCGGTGAGCTGATGGTGCGCGCCGGCGGGGAGGAGTCCTATCTCGCTCTCTCCGGCGGTTACATTGAAGTGCTGGGGAACCAGGTGATCATACTCGCCGACGCCGCCGAAGACGTCGATGAGATCGACGAGGCGCGGGCCCAGGAAGCCATGGAACGGGCGCAGCAACGGATTGCCAACCGCACGTCCGACGTCGAGTTGGAACAGGCGATAGCGTCGCTGCGCCGGGCGCAGGTGCGCGTGACCGTGGCCCGCCGCCGCCGGTCGGCTCCGCACCGCTCCATGGCGCAGCGGTCCCAACCGGCGTCCTAATCCAGCGGACGCGCCCCGTTGACCGAATGATACGATTCGGTCAGGTAGTAAGTCATCGATTGCAAAGCTAGAACCGGGTCGATGCTCCGAACCCGCACTCCCGGCGGCACTTGGGCGTTGATGGGGGCGTAGTTCAGTATCGCCCGGACGCCGCACTCGACCAGCTGGTCGATCACCGTCTGAGTGTGCGCGCTGGGAACGGCGACGATAGCGATATTGATATTTCTCGTGGCCACGGTTTCGGCCAACGCGCTCATGGGCTGAACTGAAACGCCGCCCACGTCCCGGCCCACGTTGCCCGGGTTGTTATCGAAGGCGGCCACCAGGTGAAACCCGTCGGGATCAAAGCCAGGGTAATTCAGGATGGCGTTGCCCAGCCGGCCCACGCCGATCACGGCGACATTCCACTCCCCATCCAGCCCGAGGATTTGCTTGAGCTCGGTCAGAAGATGTCGGACCCTATAACCGCGTCCCTGTTTGCCAAACCTGCCGAAATAGGACAGGTCCTTGCGAATCTGCGCCGGAGTAACCTGCAACTGCGCGCCCAACTGCTGCGAGTTCGTGACCTCAATTCCCGCCTCCAGCAACTGGGTCAGCGTGCGCACGTATTGCGGCAAACGGGAAATGACGACCTCGGGTACCTCAGCGTTTGGACCCGAGGTTCCGGTATGCTGCCCGGGGTCGCCAGGATAAGTCGCCATAGTGAGAACAATTGCGCCAATACTATTGGCGGTGCAGCAGAGTATCCAAAGCAGGCGTATGGCAGCTATGCCACCGAATTTCGCCGATGTATGCAGAGGAACATAACGAATTATAATCTATCCCGCAGTCTATCTGCCGTCAATAGCAAACGCGACCGGCGCCAACTCCCCTTTACCGACTGCGGTTGCGCCGACCGACAGCAACCCGACAGTGATTCGTTCCGCTTTGGAGACTACTGATCCATGCACGTGGGAATAGCGCGCATTGCCCTGCGGATACCCGACAGCCGCAGTCTGAAAACCCGCCGGCAGGCTGCTCGCAGCCTGACCCAGCGGATTCGCGCCCGGTTCAACGTCTCGGTGGCCCAGGACGCTGAAGCGGACGGCAACGCGTGGCAGAGCCTCACTTTGGCAGTATCCTGCGCCAGCGGCGACGCTGCATACATCGACACCATGCTCGCCGACCTGGTCGAGTACGTGGAAAGCTCCCGCCCTGACCTGGAACTGTTGGATTACGGCGTCGAGATCATCAGGGGCGTTTGAGGTCGCTGGGTTCGGGGTAATGAAGAAGGGCAACCACAAGGGTTGCCCCTACGTGCCAACCGGGGCGTGGCGCTAGATACGCTCACTGTGTTCAAACCGAATTCTCCGCAACAGCATCCACCCACGAACAGAGCGCTTTCCAGAAGTCAGGGTAGTCGCCAATATCCTCGTGACCCGCTCCGGCAATTT
Organism: Dehalococcoidia bacterium; assembly: GCA_034421995.1. Taxonomy (GTDB): domain Bacteria; phylum Chloroflexota; class Dehalococcoidia; order Lucifugimonadales; family UBA3495; genus Bin87. The sequence continues at coordinate 15,334 of DAOUJY010000135.1, forward strand.
CGGCAAGCGTCTTGGGTTCTCGCGCGGCTTGGCACAACTTCCGACCCTGGGCGACGGGAACCAACGTATCGGCGGACCCGTGCAGGACGATCAGGGGACAGCCGATGCGTTCCACCCATTTCAGCGAGTTGTAGCGGTTCCCCACCAGCCGGCCGCCCCAGGTCAGCCGCGGGTAGAACAGCTGGGCCATATCTCTCAGCGATGCGAAAGGCGCTACCAGGGCCATCCCCAAAGGGGACGACGTTTCAGCAGCCAGTCGTATCGCTACCGCCGCGCCCATAGAAACGCCCAGGTACAACGTTCGTTGCGGCGCAACGCCATAACGTCTTTGCAGGTGATGCAGGGCGGCTTGCGCGTCAACCGCAGTGCTGTTGACGGAAGTCTTGCCGGGGCTGTTGCCGAAACCGCCGTAGTCGAACCCGAATATGTTGGCCCCGGTGTGCCGGCGCACCGCCGCGAACTCCCCGACACGCCGGCTGAGGTTGCCGCCGGCGCCGCCAAACCACAGCCAGGTCAATTCGGGACGCCGGTCGCCGGGGATGTGCCAGCATTGCAGCCGCCGTCCGCCGCCCGTTTCGGCCCAGGTTTCCTCGTAGTCCAGGCCCAGGTCCGTGGGTAACGCCTCACTCACCGGCCTGGGTTGGAAAAGCAACCGTCGTTCCAGGACTTCTAGCAACATTGGTCAGCGTTCAGCCAGGTATCCGTCAGTCGTCCCCCAAGCTGTCGGCCAAAATCTCCAGGACGTCCCGCGCGTCCTTGGTTTCGGCTTGGCACTTGGACTGGATGCCCTCGGTCATCATCTGGAGGCAGAAAGGGCAAGATACGCCCACGGTGTCCGCTTTGGTTTCCAGGAAGTGGTCGGTGCGGACGTGGTTGATGCGTTCGCCCTGGCTTTCCTCGATCCACATGTGGCCGCCGCCGGCGCCGCAGCAGAAGCCGCGCTCCCGACAGTGGGGCGCCATCTCCACCAACTGCAAACCGGGAATTGATTTCGCCACGTTGCGCGGCTCGTCGTACACGCCGTTGTGACGTCCCAGGAAACAGGAGTCGTGGTAGGCCACCGACACGTCCATCACCTTCACCGGCTTGATGCGACCCGCCTGGATGAGACCGTCCACGAACTGGCTGTAGTGCAGCACCTCGTAGTTGCCGCCGAACTGCGGGTACTCGTTGCGGATGGTATTGAAGCAGTGGGGGCAGATGGTGACGATGGTCTTGATGTCGTAGGTGTTCAGCACCTCGACGTTCTGCTGGGCCATCATCTGGTACAGGTACTCGTTGCCCATGCGCCGGGCCGGGTCGCCGGTGCAGGATTCCTCGTCGCCCAGGATGGCAAAGTCCACGCCGGCCGATTTGAGCACCTTCACCATGGAGCGGGCGACGCCCTGGCTGCGCTGCTCCAGGGCAGCGGTGCAGCCCACCCAGAACAGCACCTCGGCGTCCGGTTTCTCGGCGATGGTGGGCACGCCCAAGCCCTCGGCCCAGTCGGTGCGGCCGAAGGTGGTGCCGCGCCAGGGGTGTCCCCGCTGTTCCATGCTGAGGAGGGCGTTCATGCCGGTTTCGGGGATGCGGGATTCTTCCAGCACCAGGCTGCGGCGCATATCCATGATGGTGGGCACGTGCTCCACCACCACCGGACACTCCTCCATGCAGGCGCCGCAGGACACGCAGTCCCACACGGCCTGCTCGGGTATGGCGCCGTCGATCAGCGGCATCGGTTCAACGTGGGTAGCGTCCCGCGCCCCCTGGTGGCCGATGGCTATCATGTGCTCTTTCAGGTTCTCGACGATGTGCATGGGAGAAAGGACCTTGCCCGTGGTGTGGGCCGGGCAGGCGTCGGTGCAGCGTCCGCACACGGCGCAGGCGTAGCCGTCCAGCAGCTGCTTCCAGGTGAAGTCCTGCACCCGCGAGGCCCCGAACCGGGTGTTCTCGTCCATGCTGTCCAGGTCGATAACGTCAATCTGCAACGCGCCCCTGGGTTCCAGGTTGCGGAAAAAGGCGTTGAGGGGCGCGGCGACCATGTGGATGTGCTTGGAAAAGGGTATGTAGAGGGCAAACCCGAGGACGATCAGGAGGTGGACCCACCAGAATACCGCCTGCAACACGCCGGCCGCGGCCGGCGACATACCCGCTGCGCTGAACCAGTTGCCGATAGCTCCGCCCACGAACACGCCGGCTTCCGGCCCACCGTGTCCGGTGGCGACGTAAAAGGAATGCACCAGCAGCGTGGCGATCATCAGCCCGGCGGTCAGCCCGACGATCACCACCGACTCGCCCTTGCGGGTCAGGTCAAAGGTCAGACGATGGGGCTGAGCCACCCAGCGTCGGAACAGCGCCCAGACCAGCGCGGCCAGAATCACCACGGCCAGGATGTCCAGGTAGATGCTGTACACGAGCACGCCGGTTTTGGTGAGGATCGTCTCCCCAAGCGGGTGCCAGATTGCGCCGCCGAAGATGAAAATCAGGTATGAAAGGCTGAAGGACAGGAAACCCCAGAATATCGCCGCGTGGCCGAGTCCGGCCAGGTCGATGCCCCGGGAACGCGGGTCGGTGCGGCCCACCCGTTGCAGCACCTTGCGCTGTCCCAGGACAATGCCGGCCGCGCCGGCCAGCCGGGTGAGCGGACGGTCGAAGCGGGCCACCGGCAGCCCCTGCAACACCAACCGGAACACGCGGCGATAGGCCACGTATCCGGCCAGGGCGAAGGTCAACGCCGTCAGGATGTACACGCCAACCCAAACGGGTATGACGCCAAAAAGGGAATCGGGGGGAACCATAGCTTGCCTTTACCTGGGGCGGCCCTTCAGCAGCGGCGAGCCGTCCATCCGAAAATCGGCGGCTAGTTTATCACACGCGTAGCGGACGCCCGCTCGCTAGAGAGTCTGGAACACGATTGCCCTGATACCTTTTGAATAACCGTCGCGCGTTACCGTCCGTCAGCCTTCGGATTGCAACCGCCCCAACTGCTCCCGGAGCAGCGCAACTTCCGCCTCGGCGGTAAGAGCGCGGGTTTCGGCGGCCAGGCGGGCGTGCCAGACTTCCCGCCAGCCTTCCAGATAGGTTCCGGCGGCCGGGTCGTAGATGCGCGGCCAGCCCTCGTCCCAGGCCAGGCTGATTTCCAGCAGCGGGCTGTATCCTTTCAGTATGCCGTCGGGTTCGTTGGTAAGCTCAACGGGACGATACCCGCCGCCAACCAGCCGGCCGCCGCTGAGGGGCGCGCCGTGATACGCGCCCCCAGACGGGTCGAACCGCCAGTATTCCGGTACGCCGATGGCGGCGTAGATGGCCGGCTTCCGGTTGACGTCCTCCGCGCCCGTGCTTTCCGACGCCACTTCCAGCGCGAAATCCGGCGGCTTGCCCACTTCCCAGGGCAGGTACAGCCGGCGCGGCGTAATCGCCCGGGCATCAACCCCAAAGGCCAGGTAGATATCCGGAGATACCCGCACGTTGAGGTTGTTCGGGTCATAGCAAATGAATGTTTCCCGGTTCAGAAACACGTCCGGCCGTTCTCCGAAGTCCGTGAAGAGCGCGCGAAAGAGCCCCATTATCTCGTCAATCTCATTGAGCTGGTCCATATGGTCGGGCGGCCCATCCCTCCGATCAGGGTTGAATTCCAGGCTGGCATAGTCAATCTCGCCCTGGCGGCGGTAGGGCAGCATCTTGAACCGTGATTTGGCGGTTGTCATTACGAGCCTCCGTGTGGGGATTGTATCACCCCGCATCGGGGATTTGCGGAATGACACCATAGGCCCGACCCGCTATAATTGCACGATGTATCAGGACAATACACCCCTTGCGTGAGGCAGCGTTGCTATGGAATTCGCATTCACTCCCGAACAGGAAGCTCTGCGCTCCGAAGTCCAGCAGTTCATTGCGGAAAACGTAACTCCTGAAATAGTCGAGGAGCTCGAGAGCACTGGCATCCGCCGGCGGGGACCCAAGACCAGGGAGATGTATCAGCAGATCGCCGAGCGGGGCTGGATCGGCATCTCCTGGCCCAGGGAATACGGCGGACAGGCCGGCAGCCGTATCGACCAGTACATAGTGGAGGAAGAGTTCGCCCGCGTGGGCATCACCGTGGGCGGGGCCGGCTCCGGCGCGCCGGCCATCCTGGCCGCCGGCACCGAGGAACAGAAACAGGAGTTCCTGCCCGGCATCATCCGGGGCGAGATTTCCTTCGCCTTGGGATTCACCGAACCCCAGGCCGGCGCCGACCTGGCCGGCTTGCAGTGCCGCGCTGTCCGTGACGGCGACGAATACGTCATCAACGGGCAGAAGATGTACACCACCGCGGCCCACTACGCGACGCACATCTACCTGATGGCCCGCACCGATCCCGACGCTCCCCGGCACCGGGGCATCAGCATCTTCCTGATCCCCATGGACACCCCCGGCATCACGGTGCGTCCCCTGTGGACCATCCAGAACGACCCGCCGGCTCCGCTGGGCACCACCTACGGCGACAACCGGACCAACGAGACTTTCTTTGAGAACGTCCGCGTACCGGCTTCCTGTATGCTCGGCGAGGAGAACCAGGGCTGGTACGTGGGCGCCATGGGCCTGAACCTGGACCGGGTGGGAGCCTCCCGCTATTTGATCTCCATCCAGCGGGACGAGGACATCGTGAACTGGGTCAAGGAGAACGACATCGAGGGCTACGCTATGCGGGAAGACCCCACCGTCCGCGACCGGCTGGCCGATATGTGGATTGAAGGGCAGGTGTGCCGGCTGATGACCATGCGCAGCATGTCCATCGTGGAGAGTGACGGCGCCTTCACCTACGAAGGTTCCGCCGAGAAAGTCTTCGCCCCCGAACACGGCGTCCGCACCACCGAAACCATCGCGCAGATGCTCGGTCCCTACGGGCAACTGCTGAACGGCTCGGAGGACGCCATCGAGAGCGGGGTGTTCGCCCACAATCTGATGGGCGCGTTCCAGAGCGGCATTAACCACGGCAGCGTCCAGGTGATGCGCGACCAGGTGGCGCGGCGCGGGTTGGGGATGCCGCGGGTGTAGCAACTGCCGGAGCTGTTGTCGTGACGCAACCGCAGGCCGTAGCCGCCGAAACCTGCGACCATTTCCTGCGCCAGGGCCGCGAGTTCCTGGCGCGAGGCGACTTGGCGTCGGCTTCCGCCGCCGGCTGGCAGGCCGCCGTCATTACCATGGCGAGCTACTCAGGGCTAGACGCCGATTTCAACTTCACGGATGCCGCTCAACGGTTGGTTAAAGACAATCGGGGGCATACCGCCGCCGCCGAGTGGGTGGTCAGCGCCATGGCGCTTTCGGACAACGCCGGGTACGACTGGCTGGACGGCGAAGGCGTCGCCCGGCGGCTGGACGATGTGCAGCGGCTGGCGATCCTGATCGATGATATGGCAAGCCCACCGCAGACTGCTGAAGACATCCTGGGCCGCGCCCGGCAGTGCTTAGGCAACGGCGCGCTGACCGTGGCCTCTGAAAAGGGCTGGGAAGCTGCTACCCACGCTGCCAAAACTTACGCTCAGGTCATGGGCTATGACCGTATTCGCAGCAATTACCTCAGCCAAGTTACGCGGTACCTGAAGCAAGAGCCGGGTGGCAATGAAGCGGGCAATTGGTCGTCGAGCGCGAAAATGCTTCTTGACAGCGTTCATGCGAAGCCAGGTTGGCTGGACGCCGAACTGATTGGCAATGATCTGGACGATGTATCTAGGTTGGTCGCGCTGGTTAAAGCGGCGGTTGAAAACCATCATAAATCACAGAGATCAAAAAATGTCTGAATTCAACGCCGATCACGGCCAAATCAGTGTAGAGTTCCTGCGCCGCAGTCGGGAGTACCTGGCGCATGGGATGCTTTTGCAGGCTTCAGAGAAAGGCTGGGGAGCGGCCGCTCACGCTGCCAAGCTATACGCCGAATCGTGCGACGATCTAGAATACGAACGCCACGAGCAGCTTGACGAAGTGGTCACGGAAATGGGAATCGCGACTAACAATCATTGGCAAATAAGTCAATGGGCCAGAAGCGCAAGTCGCCTGCATCGAAATTTTTACGATGATGACTTGGACGCCGACGCAATTGCCGCATACTTGGAAGATGCGACAAATTTCGTCAGCGTGGCTCTCCAACTCACCGGCCTCCCGCCCGTCGAAGCCTAACTTCTGTGTGTATTAACCGCTAAACTATCCTTCGCGACTCACCCCAACCGAGGCACAATGAACGTTCTACCGTCCGAAGAAGAGTTGATGGTCAAAAACGCCGCCCGGGAGTTTCTGGAAGCGGAATGTCCGCCCAACCTGGCCCGCGCTATTGAGCAGGACGAGCGGGGCTACTCCGTGGAATTGTGGGAACAGATGGCGTCCCTGGGCTGGTTCGGCATTTCTCTACCGGAATCCTACGGCGGCGGCGGGCTGCCGGTGTCCTACCTGGCGCTCATCCTGGAAGAGTGCGGGCGGGCCATTGCTCCGGTCCCCTTCCACAGCACAGCTACCGCTGCGCTGGCCGTGGCCCGGTATGGGTCCGACGCGCAGAAGCAGGCCATCTTGCCCCGGGTCGCTCGCGGCGATTTGATAATGACCTGGGCGGTGCAGGAGCAGGACCCCCGAATGCGCTCCGACGCCATCCAATGCCGCGGCGAGGTTGACGGGGACAGTCTGGTCGTCAGCGGCGTCAAGCACTTCGTGGACAACTTTTCCGCCGCCGAGCTGATGGTCATGGCAGTGCGCACGGCTCCGCCAACTGACGATAGCGCCGGCATCACCCTGGCAATCGTGCCGACCAACGCTGGGGGCATTACCGAAACCCGACTCACCACCCTGGCCAAGGACTCGCAGAGCAAGCTGGCCTTGGACGGTGTCCGCGTCCCCTTGAGCAACGTCATCGGAGAAGTCAACGGCGGCTGGCCGGCCACGTCGGATATGCTGGACACGGGAACAGCTTTGTTGTGCGCCCAGATCATCGGCGCGGCCCGCAAGGACGCCGAGATGGCCATCGAATACGCCAAAAACCGCGTCGCCTTCGGCCGACCTCTTGCCGGTTTCCAGTCCATCCAGCACCTTTGCGCCGACATGATCGTGTGGGTGGACGGCGCGCAACTGCTGACCTACGAGGCCCTTTGGAAGCTGGACGCCGGGTTGCCCTACAGCGTGGAGGTATCCCAGGCCAAAGCCTTCACCAACGACAAGTGCCAGGCGACGGTACGCTCGTCTCAGCAAATTCACGGCGGGATCGGGTTCATGATGGAGTTTGACCTGCATCTCTGGTATCGCCGGGTGACCGCGTGGACCATGCGGCTGGGCACCAGCTTCGAGCACCGCGCCCGGGTCGCCCGGGCCCTGCTGGACCAGCCCGGCCAGGTCCGCCTCGGCATGAACATCGAAGGCGTCGCCTGATCCTTCGCCGCTTGTCATTGCCAGCGCAGCGTGGCAATCTCGTCGCCACTAGAACAATATAGGAGCCCGACAATGCCCGCCGATCCCGTCTGCCCCGTCTGCAAGACCGTAATCAACGAAGACAGCGCCCGCGCCACCACGGGCCAGACCATGTACGGAGCCAATGAGGTTGACCCCACCGCCGGTACTCGCAGTTTCTTCAACGGCGAGTGGTACTATTTCTGCACCCTGCAGTGCCGCACCAGGTTCCTAGCGACGCCGAATACCTACATCGAAAACTAATCAATTCCCGTCATTCCGGCGCAAGCCGGAATCCAGACGAGTTTGAGATTGAGGAGGATTACCATGCACGTCGGTCTGGTAATGGAATGCGATTACCGGGAAGGCCGCACCCAGGACGAGGCCTTCGACGAAGCCTTTACCGTCGCCCAACTGGCTGACGAATCGGGCATTGACGGCGTCTGGCTGGCGGAGCGCCACTTCGCCGCCCCACGCACGCCCACCGACCCGGGCGGCGCCGGCATCCCGTCGGTATCGTCGGTGCCCCTGATGATGGCCGGCATCGTCGCGGCTCGCACCGAGCGGGTGCGTGTGGGCACCGGCGTCAGCGTGCTGCCCCTGGCGCACCCGATACGCTTGGCCGAGGAAGCCGCCACCGTGGACAACATCTCCAAGGGGCGGCTGGACTTCGGCATCGGGCGCAGCAGTTTCCCGCGCTCCTACCAGGGTTACGGCGTACCCTTCGAGGAAAGCCGAGTGCGATTCGCCGAGGCGCTGGAGATCATCCTCAAGGCGTGGAACAACTACCGATTCTCTCACCACGGCCGCTATTACGATATGGACGACGTGGTGGTGACGCCACGCCCGTACCAGCAGCCTCATCCTCCCATGCGCATCGCCGCCAATTCGGTGGACACCTTCCGCATCATCGGGGAACTGGGCTTCCCGCTGGTGACCGGCGTGCGGGGGCAGGGTCTCAAGCAGGTTGCCGACAACCTGGCATTGTATCGTGCCACGGCTGCCGAAAATGGGCATGACGTGGACGACGCCTACGTGCGAATGCCTATCTACGTGGGCGAGACCATGGAGCAGGTCCGGGCCGACACGGAAGAAAGCACCATGCGGGCCTTCCGACGCACCGCCGACACCTACATCCGCACGGTGGAAGCGGAGGGCGCCAACGCCACCGAGGAACGCCGGCAACGGGCCGAGCAGTTGCTCAATACGACCTACGACGACCTGCTGGTGGACCGGGTGGCCTACGGCACGCCGGAGCAGGTAGCCGAGCGGCTCATCTCCATCCGCGACGAACTGGGCGTGACCGGTTTCATCATGGAACCCAACGTGGGCGGAACGGTGCCGGCCGAACGTGTGCAGAACTCGATACGGTTGTATGCGGAGGAGGTGGGGCCGGCGCTGCGGGAGTAACGGTCACCAGCGCGGAGATACGTGAGGCCCCGCCCACAAGGCGGGGCCTGTTTCTTTGAGTGAGGGTATCGCTAGGGTGACTGCTCGGCAATGATGCGGCGCACCTCCGCCAACAGCGCGGGAATGTCTCTCGTAGCCGTTGACCAAACAATTCGGGAATTTGCTCGCCAAGGTTGATGAACTACGATGGCTCGTGTTCTGGATAGCCAGCGCCAGTCAATGTTTTGAATCGCAGCGCGAGTATCATCTGAAAGCCCCTTGGCTGAGTCTACAATCAGACCGATTGAGTGATAAACAGCCAGACGGGTCCTGAGGTCTCCGGCGCGGTACTCCTCTTCGTAGCTAGCGCATAGCCAAGCCACAACCTCGCACCAGTGCTCTATCTGACGCAGCCTATCCGATGCGTTGGGGCCACGCTCACTCGGAGGTGTAGATAACGTCACGGCTATCCATTTCCTTTTGAGCCCATTCCGAGCCATCAGCGATGTTCATTTCGAGGATGCCTTTGTCTTCTATCCAGACATAGCAGCCCAGCAGATTGTACAAGTCCTCAACCACGTCCATGTGATGCTTTTTGCATCCCCAGTGGTACTCTCCGGGGCCGAAATCAGCAATCAGGTACAGATCAACCTCCAGAAACGGGTTGTCGGGGGGCAGAAGAAACGCCGGGCCGGAATTTGGCCGCTGCTGGCTGGGGTCAACTGCCAGTTCGAGGACGCCCCAGCGCCGGCAGATTTCGGCGATCTTCTCCAACGGCAGGTCATCGCGCGTCAGCAGAGGTTTGGATTTAGGATCCGTCATGGTCGTGCTCCGTTGTTATTAGCCCCCGATCTCCCCCAGGAATTCCAGCAGCGCCGCGTTCACCTCGTCGGGCTTTTCCTCGTGCAGGAAGTGGCCGCCGCCGGCGATGAACTGGGACCGGAGGTTGGTGGCCGTGCGCTGCCAGGACGCCTCCGGGTCCAGGCCGCCGGCCTCGGCGGTGCGCTTGCGCCGCTCGCCCCACAGGTAGAGCATGGGGATGCTGAGCTGCCGTTCGGCGTCGGCGCGCCAGTCGGCCGGATCCTCGTAGGCGGCGGCGCGGTAGTAGGAAAAGCCGCCGCGCAGCGCGCCCGGCTGGGAGTAAGCCCGGGCGTACACGGCCACCTCCTCATCGGACATCATCGCCTGGTTCACCGACCAGTTGCGGTAGAAATGGCGCAGGTAGGCTTCCTCGTTGCCGCGCACCAGGTGCTCGGCCAGGTCGGGTATCTGGTGGAAAAAGGAGTGCCAGCGCTCCCGGACGCCCTCGGGTGTCTGCGGCCCCAGCTGTTCCAGCGGATGCCCGCCGTCCAGCACCGCCAGGCGGTCCACGTCGGCCTCGTGATCCAGGCAATAGCGGAACGACACTCTCACCCCAATGTCGTGGCCCACGATGGCTACCTTATCGTGGCCCAGATGCCGCACCAGTTCGTAGATGTCGGTAGCCGCGGTGCGGGTGCGGTAGTCCTGCAAGGGTTTCTCCGATGCGCCGAACCCCCGCATATCGGGCACGATTACCTGGTACTGCTGCGACAGCACGGGGATCTGCTTGCGCCACGAGAACCACATTTCGGGCCACCCATGGAGCAGGACCACCGGGAAACCGTCGCCCTCGATGACGTAATGGATGTTGACGCCGTTGACCCGCGCCGTGCGGTGGATGAAATCCCAATCGGCCATGATACGACCTCCTGTTGACGGTGCGCTAACCTTACCAGTAGGGGCGAATAATTATTCGCCCCTACCTCCGCATTGTGGATACCGTTGTTACAGGTTCATCGCCTCCAGGCCGACGCGGGACAAGTCTTCGTCGCGTTGGCCGCTGGGGTAGCCGCCGACGCCGATGCCGCCCAGGATGACGCCGTCCTGCATGATGACCAGGCCGCCCTGGCCGTATGTGAACCGGGGGTCCCCCATATCGGCGATGTTGCGGCCCTGAGCCGCCAGGCCGGCAGCGTGCTCGCCGGAATCCCGCCCTATAATGGCCGAGGTGTACGCTTTGCGCAGGGCGTGGCGGCGGCTGAAGACGCGCAGATTTTCCATGGTGTAGTAGGCCACCAGTTCGCCGCCGGCGTCCACGATGGCCATGGCCACCGGTTCGTCGGGGAGTTCGTGGGCCTTTTCAATCATCGCCCGCATCGCGGCCATAACCTGTTCGTTGCCAAGTGCCGGTTTCGTTGCCATATTCGTGCCTCCAGGCAGTCGTTTGGTTTGCGTTTTGCGGGTCGATGATAACACGATACACTCGGCAGGCTTCCTGTCCGAGAGCCACGCGTTCCAAACCGCGCAGGGTTGACAAACTATAACTGCGGCCCTACGGTGGCGTTGGAACGCTGAACTCGCTTCATCCGACGTTACCACGGAGACCGATATGGCAGCGATCACTGGAGACGAAACGGAATCCCAGGCCGTCTCGCCGTCCGTCGCGGAACGACCGCAAGCCACGACGCTTTCGCGTCTTACGCTGAGGGGGATGCCGCCCCTGTATCGATGGGTAGCAGGGGTGTTGACGGTGCTGGCAGTGCTGGCCGTGTGTCTGGTGATCTGGGAGCCGGCCATGGAGTTTCCCAGCAAGGTAAACCAGCAACAAGCCGATGGCAGTTACAAATCGGTAGAGATAGGGAGAATAGTCTCGGGGAAGGTCAAAGAAGGCACCACCTGGATGGTGCGGAATTGGGGCGGGATGTTTGACGGTATCGACCTGTTCATTACTTACACAATGGTGTGGCTGGAAGACGGGTTGAAATGGATACCATGGCCGGCTGCTTTCCTGGCAATCGCCGGCGTGGCGTGGGTAGCAGCAGGTTTCCGCTTGGCCATTATGGCGGTGGCGAGCCTGTTTTTCATAGGCATCATGAACCGCTGGGACAGCGCCGTAGAAACCATCGCTATCATCGTATTTTCGGTGGCTTTGTCGATAATAATCGCCTTGCCATTGGGAATAACAGGGGCAAGGTCAAACCGAGTTGACGGTCTGATGCGGCCCATTTTAGATGGTATGCAAACCATGCCGAGCTACGTTTACTTGGTGCCCGGGATCCTCTTCTTTGGCTTGGGATACACGCCGGCCGTCATCGCTACGGTGATCTACGCTGTCCCTCCGGCAATCAGGCTTACCAATCTGGGAATCCGTCAAGTCTCACCGGAGACCGTGGAAGCAGCCCGGTCATTCGGAGCGTCCCCTTTGCAATTGTTGACCAAGGTTCAGATGCCCATGGCGCTGCCTACTATCATGGCCGGCATCAACCAGACGACCATGCTGGCGCTGTCCATGGTGGTCATTGCCTCACTGGTTGGAGCCAGTGGATTGGGTGAGGACGTGTTCCGTGCGTTGCAACGGCAAGACCCGGGCAACAGCGTGATTGCCGGAATGTCCATAGTGCTGATCGCTATCGTCATTGACCGCATCACCCAATCCATCACCCGCGGCCGTCAGGAATCTCTGACCGCCGGGCATTAGGATTAATGTCGGATGACGGCGCCAAACCAGGCAGGCGATGGTGAGAACTCGAGCACGCCGGACGGCGCAGACCCGCCTGACCCATTTGAGGGCGGCGAGCCCTGGTACAGTTGGAATCGCTGGAAGTACATCGGCGGCGCACTGTTTCTCACGCTCAGCGTTGGCGGAGTGAGCTATGTAATCTGGGACATCGTTGACCAGTTGCCGAAGCCTGTTACCATAGGTGTGGTACGCGCGGCACTACGGGAATCGCCGGGCCGGATAACGGATGTGGTAACATTGGCCGGGCTGATTTCGTTCGGGCCGCCAGCAGGAGTTAATCTGATGTTTGGAGCGACGGCAGCCGCCAAGCAATGGGCGCGTGAGCGGCAACGGAAGGAGCGGGCCAAAGGCCGGGCGGAAGGCCGGGCCGAGGAACGTGAGCGGACGCGGAAGCGCTTGGAGGCCCTTGCGGAGAGCAACCCGGAAATCCGGCAGCTGCTTGACGAACTGCAAGACGAAGACACTGCATAGCGCCGGGACAGCCGAGGCGCTTGTGCCGCCTCATGAATACGAAAAACTTCCATTATGTAATCTGATTATTGCGGCAATCGTTGGTTTGACAACGATAACCTACACTGCAATAATCATCGCCATTCTAACGCCGCGCCGGAAGCTCCCGGCAATTCAACCACCATGGAGGAAACCGCCTTGTTCACAAAGTACAGATTACTCGCCCTGTCGGTGGCGATGGCCGTGGTGACCGCCATTGCCATCGTGGCCTGTTCCCCTGCCGAGCCTCAGACCGTCCAGGTGGAGGTTACTCGGGAAGTTGAAAGGCAGGTCGAGGTTACTCGGGAAGTTGAAAGGCAGGTCGAGGTTCCGGTCACGCAGATCGTTGAGAAAGAAGTCGAAAAGGTTGTGACCGAGCAGGTCCCGGTTACCCAGATCGTCGAAAAGGAAGTGGAAAAGGTCGTCGAGAAAGAGGTCGAGAAGGTTGTAACGGAACAGGTCGAGGTCACCCGAGTCGTTGAGGTGATGGCGCCCGAAGGGCCGAAAGATACCATCGTCTTCAGCGACCTTAACTGGACCAGCGCCCAAGTCCAAAACCGCATCGCCCAGTACATCGTGGAACACGGCTACGGCTATCCCACCGAGGTTATCCCAGGTGGAACATTGCCGCTATTCCAGGGCCTCAAGCAAGGCGATACCCATGTGACTATGGAAATCTGGCTTCCCAACCAGTCAATCGGCTGGGAAGAAGCGGTCGAATTGGGAGAGGTGGTGTCGGTCGGCAAGAGCCTGGTAGGCGACTGGCAGAGCACGTTCGTCATACCCCAGTATATCGCTGACGCCAATCCCGGCCTGAAAACTCCTCAGGACCTCATGAAAGACGAGTACAAAGAGTTGTTCTCCACGCCGGATAGCCGCGGCAACGCACGTTTGGTAGCCTGTGTGCCCGGTTGGTCTTGTGAGCTAGTGAACGACGAGCAAATTGAGACTTACGGCTTGATGGACCATCTGCACGTGATCAAGCCAGGCTCTCAAGACGCCATGTTTGCCGAAATTTACGGCGCTTATGAGCGGCAGGAACCTTGGCTGGGCTATATGTGGGGCACTGGCGACCCCGCCCTCAAGCTTGACCTGGTACGCCTGGAAGAAGCTCCATACACCAAAGAGTGTTGGGATGCCGATAAGGCTTGCGCCTTTGACGAGTCGTTAGTGTTGGTGGCTGTACATCACAGTTTGTTGCCGAGGGCCGGCGACGTCATTGGCTTTCTCCAAAAATGGGAGTTCACCATCGACGTGTACAAAGGCATCTTCCAATGGCTGGATGCTAACGAGGGAGCGCTGCCTAAAGAGGCCGCCGTTGAATGGTTGGAAACCGAATCTGACATCTGGACGGAGTGGGTGACCGACGAGGCCGCTGCCGGCGTCCAAGCTGCCCTTGACGCCGGCAAAGAAGCCGAAGGCTGGCCGGACGAGTAGTCACCGGGCAAACGGTTGCGCATCATGAGGCGGCCTCTTTCGAGGGGCCGCCCTTTTGTCTGAATCAGGATTTTCAAGATTATCGGATTGACAGGATTGGGAGAGGGTAATCCTGAAAATCCCGAAATCCGGTAAATCCTGCTTCTGACGACTCTGCTACAATGCCGCCGTTGGTCTCACGCGAAACCGCCAACAAAGGAACCACCCGCCTATGACCACCACTGTCTCTAAAACGCACGTCTCCGATGACACCCTGACCGTTCTCAAAGGCATACCCACGCAAACATTGATTGACGGCCTGTGGGTGATGGGGTGGCCCATGAGCATGATTGAGGGCGCCAACCCCCTGCAACCCGGTCAGCACATGGCCGGCCGCGCCGTGACGCTGCGTTTCGTGCCCCACCGGCCCGACCTGGCCGCTGATAAGCCCAAGGGCGCGGATTCCGCCGAGTACGTGGCGTTTGAGCTTTGCGGACCGGGGGAAGTCCTGGTCATAGACGCCATGGGCTGGCCGTACAGCAGCATCGGCGGGGACATCAAGTTCTATCGCCTCTTTCAGCGCGGCGTGGGTGGCCTGGTCACCGACGGGGCGGTGCGCGACACCAATACGCTGAAGGAGTACAGCTTCCCCGTCTATGCGGCCAACGCCACCGCCAAGCAGGGGCCGGCCGAATTCTGGCCGTGGCAGGTCAACGATTGCATCCAATGCGGCGGGGTCCTGGTGCGCCCCGGCGACGCCATCGTTGGCGACGATGATGGCGTGGTGGTGGTGCCGGCAAGCGCGGCTGATGAGGTGATTCAAATTGCCCACCAGCGGGAGGAAGTGGAGGCGGTCATCAAGGCGCAGCTGGAAATTGAGCAATGCTCGCCCGGCAAGTATTATCCGTTCAACGACAATACCTGGAAGCTTTTTGAAGAGAAGACGGGAAAGAAACCCTACCGATAGGACTCAGAGTCAACTTGCCCTGCCAATGTCCGCTCATGGTGAGCCTGTCGAACCATCCCGCCCATCCTTCGACAAGCTCAGGACGAGCGGCGGCGCTTATCGTTTCACAGATAGGAGGAACAAAATGGCCCGACTACCCGCAGCATCCCGCGACACTGTTCCGGCTGGACAGGAAGCCACCTTTGACGAGATTACCCAGAATGGGACCGCCGTCCCTCCGTATGGCCCAGGCTCCGTGATGGTACACGTGCCGGAGGCCAGCAAGCACGCCACCGGGTTGAACCAGTATCTGCGCAACGCATCCAGCGTGCCGCTGAAAGCCGCCGAACTGGCGATGCTGGTGGCGGCTCGGGAAATGGACTGCCAGCACATCTGGAACGCCCACGCCGGATCCGCTCGCGCCGCCGGCGTGCCGGACGCGGTGGTGGACGCCATCCGCGACAATAAGCCGCTGCCGGAATTGTCCGCCGACGAGTCGGCCGTCATCCACTTGGGCCGGGAGATTCTGCGAAACCACCAGGTCAGCCGGGGCGGTTACCAGAGCGCGCTGGAGGTCTTCGGACAGCAGGGGGTGATTGAACTCACCCTCATCCTGGGGAATTACACCATGCTGGGCATGCTCATCAACACGTTCGAGACGGACCTGTTGCCCGAGCGGTCGGAACCGTTGTTGCAGCGCATTCCTGGATGACGCCACGTAGGGGCGACCGGCCAGTCGCCCCTACACCATTGGCGTTTACCGTACCTTGCGGTAGATCTGGACCCGGTGCCGACAGGAGTCCACCACGTAGATGCGTCCCTCGGCGTCCAGGGTAACGGACGTCGGCCCCCAGAATAGAGCCTCCACGCCGGCGGAGGTTTCCCGATGGTGGTCGCGCCACGGATTGACGGCCGGGGCGAGGTCTGCGGCGCGACGGGCGGCGGACTCGTCGGGGTTGGCGGCCAGGTAGTCCTCCGCCCAGGTTGACGTCGTAGCGTCGCCGCGCAGGATGGCGGCCACTTCGCCGTCGGGAGCGAAGATCTGCACCCGCTCGTTGCCCCAGTCGGCCACGTAGATGTAACCGTCGTCGTCAACTGCAACAGAGGATGGGCGGCTTAGCTGGCCCTTACCGTCGCCGGAGACGCCCCACTGGCCGACAAAACGACCCTCCGGGGTGAACGCCTGGATCCGGTCGTTGCGCCAGTCGGCGACGAAAACGTTGCCGCTGGCGTCGCAGGATACGCCCCAGGGCGTATTGAACCGGCCGGCCTGGGTGCCGTACTCGCCCCAACCGTTCAGGTATTCACCGTCCACAGTGAAGCGCTGGATGCGGTGGTTCATCCCGTCGGTTATCAGCAGAGAGCCGTCGTGAGCAGTGGCGATGGCGGCGGGTCGGTTCAGTTGGCCCGGTTGGTCGCCGGACTCTCCCCAATGCTTGATGAATTGGCCGTCTGCGTCGAAAACGTTGACGCGCTGCAACGCCTCGTCGGTGACGTATAGTCGCCCATCGTGGCCGCGAGCGATGCCGCTGGGCCACCAGAATTGACCGTCTTCCGTGCCGCCGGTGCCCCATTCTCCGATGTAGCCCTCGTCCACCGTGCAGACGCACACGCGCTTGAGTTCCAGCCGGCCCACGGACTCCGGCCCGCCCCGGTTCAGCACGTACATCACGCCGCCGTCGGCCAGCGCCAAGGCCACCGGATGAATGAACCCCCGGCCCCGGTAGGCGAGGAAGCCGACGGTGTGGCTGTAGGCGAACGTCGTGGTTGCAGCAGCGGTGGTCATGCCAACTGGTACTCCCGGGAGGCGACGATGAGCTGGAGCATTTCCACAACCCGCTCCTCGGCGCAGGAGATGGCGTCCGGGCGGTCGAAGCGCACTTCGCCCCACGGAGTCGCCAATGCCACCAGGCTCGCCATGGTGCGCTCCGTCACCTCGAAAATCCCCACGGCGTCAAGGCAGGCTTGGGCCAGCGCCGGCGGCGGGAGCACGGGGCCGGCGGACTTGACCCGCTCGATGATGGCGCGGACGCCGGGGCGGTTGGTATCGCGCATTTCGGCGCCGGCGGCGTTGATGCGTTCTACCAGGTTGCCGGTGTCAATCCACTCCCGCCCGGTGTGCCAACCTTCCACCGTGGGCGGGTTGAGGATTTCCTGGCCCATGAAATTGACGTCCATGGCCAGGTTGGAGATGGTCCACTCCGGAGTGCGGTGGCTGCCGGCCAGCCGGGCGGTGCCGCCCACCAACTCGGCGGGGCTTTTGACGCGGGCGAAGCGGGCCGACGCATCCAAGAAGAAATCGGACAGGAACAGACAGCGCATGACGGAGCGGATGTCCCCACCGGTGCGGGTGAACTCGTCGGCGAGGATGCCGATGGCCTCTTCGTCGGGCTGGTCGGCGACGAAGAAACCGTAGAGTTTGCCGGCGATGTAATGGGCCGTGGCCGGCTGCCGGACGATGATGTCGATGACATCCTGCCCACCGAAGGGGCCGGTGTGGCCCAGGAAGGTCTTCTCGCTGTCGTCGTGGTCGTCGTCCCGGTAGCGGAACTGCCAGTCGATGCGGCCGTAGGGCCAGAAGGAGTCGCGGCTGGCGCGGATGCTCATGTACTGAGCGTTATCTATGGTCCAGCCGGTGAAGGCCCGGGCGGCGGCTTTCACGTCGTCCTCGGTGTAGTTACCGATGCCCATGGAGAACAGTTCCAGCAACTCGCGGCCGTAGTTCTCGTTGGGAGCGTCCCGGTGGTTGTCCTTGTTGTCCAGCCAGAAGATCATGGCGGGGTCGCGGGACAGCTCCAGCAGGATGTCGGCGAACTTGCCCAGGCCGTGGCGGCGGAAGGTATGGGTCTGGTTGACCACCGCCTTGGCGTGGTTCAGCTTGCCGTAGGCGGTGGCGAAGAGGCCGTGCCAGAACAGGGCCATCTTTTCTTCCAGGGGACGCTGGCTGTTGATGATGCGATAGAGCCAGTAGCTCTGGCTGCTTTCCAGCAGCATCAGGCTGTTCTGATCGACGTGGTAGCGGCGGATCAGGTCTTCAATCTCCAGGTCGGGCCGGTCTTCAGGGTGCAGCAGTTCCTCGACCGTCGCCTCGTAACCCCGTTCCACGGCGCGGCCAATCTCGGCTCGGGTCGGAGTGAACCCGGCCCGGCGGAGCAGATGGGCGGCGCGGATGCTGTCAGCGTCGGCGAGGGAGATCCTACCGGAACCGAGTTGTGGATCTTGCGTCAAAGTCATCTTCGTATCCCTTCGGAGTTTGACCGGCTACATCAGGTTCCAGCGTGGGTTGGCGTCCACCAGCTCGCGGAGGTAGTCCACCAGCCAGGGGCGGACTTCTTCGGCCATGTAGAAAGTCGGAGCGATCAGCTCGGTCTCGTCCTTGATGATGCCTTCCTCTATGCAGCGGGCGGCCACGTCGGTTCCCGGCATCACGCTGACGCCGACGCGCAGGTTCGCCAGCGCCGGCGTCAGGCCGCGCAGGAACTCCAGCTTGTTCTCCACCGACTCCCGCGTCTCGCCCGGTTCGCCGAACTGCTGGGAGATGGTGTAGTGCAGGTCGCCGGCTTCACACAATTCGGTGGTCTCTTTCAGGGAGGCATAGCGGGAGGTGTCGTTGTCGCCCTCGTGGGGGTCGCCGCCGCGGGTGCCGCCCATCATGACCAGGCCGCAGCCGGCCTGTTTCATCATCCCGATGAGCTCGGCGTCGCAGGCGTAGGGGGCCAGGCAGGTATTCCACCGCACCTTGACTTCCGCCTCCATCAGCGCGTTGCAAAGTTCTTTGGCGTGCTCCAGGGGGACGTTGAAGCAGTTGTCCACGAAGAAAATCTTCTTGAGGCCGTAGCGGGCGGTCACTTCGGTTACTTCTTCCACCACCTCGTCAATGGGGCGTATGACGCGCCAGGCCCCTTCCGGGGTGCGGATGTCGTCGGCGGAGGTCGGATAGTAGAAACCGCCCAGCTTGGTGAGCACGCTGACGCCGAAACCGGCCTGGGCATACTTGGGCATGTCCAGGTCGTCCAGGCTGGGGCGGCTGACAAAATCGGAGGAGCAGCGCATGCCGTTATAGACAATCGCGCCGCTGTCGTCCCGGTACAGAACGCCGGTCATGCCCCGGTAATCAGGCTCCCCAACTTCGACCCGGTTGGCCAGTTCGGCGAAAGTCTCCCCGGCGTCGCCAGCGATGCCCAGGTCCGGCTGGACGAAATCAAACACCTGCTGCGGCATGATGCTGAATGCCGGGCCGCCGCACACTATCGTCGCATCGGAGATGGCGCGTATGCGTTCAATGACGCTCTTGGTGATAGGCAGCTGCCACTGGGGATCAACGTAGCTGTGATTGCTCAGGTTACGAATGGAGATGCCCACCAGCTCGGGATTGAAGTCGCGCACGGTCTGCTCAACTTCATCCAGATAGTTCTCGCTGGCGAACATGAGGTCCACCAACTTGACCTCGTGCCGGGAGCGGTCCACATGGCCGGCCACGTAGGCCAGCCCGATGGGTATGGGCTGGGCCCTCATGCGGCTCATCACCCGGTTGTGTCGGTTGGTAGCAATCAGTAGGATACGCATCTGCAATTCCCCCCTCGGGAGCGCGGCCGGCGGCGATAATTGCCCCGATTGTACACCAGGCCGGCGAACTGCGCTATTCGGCATAGTCGCCAAGCGCGCTTTCCGGCTCCGGGTCTGCGTCGATGAGAACCGCAGTCGGCAGCAGGACTTCGGCGGCGTACCATTCCTCCACGACGTAGCGTATGACCCGGTAGCCGGCGGCGGTGAATGGCGCGGCGACCAGGATGCCCCAGAACCCCAGGAACAGCCCAAATATGGCCAGGGCCAGGACTATCGCCAGCGGGTGCAAACCCAATGCTTGTCCCTGGAACCTGGGCGCGATGAGCGAGTTTTGCAGCGCCTGCCACACCAGGTACAAGGCCACCACCCATGGCGCTTTCGCCAGATCCGTCACCAGCATCACAACGACGGCTATGACCAGCGAAATGGTTGCCCCCACGATGGGAATCAACTCGGCAAAGGCGGCGATTATGGCCAGGATCGGGGCCACCGATACGCCCATTGCCCAGAGGCCCAGGCCGATTACCACGCCGGTCATGGCGGCCAAGAGCAGCTGCACGCGCAGGTAAACGCCGATGGACTCACCGGTAAGCCGGGCTATTTCGCAGAAGTCGTCGCGCACGGCCCGGGGCAGCAACCGTCGCGCGCCACGCCCCAAGCCTTCCGGGTCGTAGAGCAAATAAAACAGAATGATGGGCACGGTGGCGAGGGAAACGACCAGACCGACACCGGTTTGCAGGATGCGAAACAGCCGCAACAGCGCCTGGTTCAGGCCGTCCACCAGCGCCTGCCGCAGTTCGCCCAAGCGCGGGTCAATCATCTCCCGTATGTTGGGCGGAACCCGGCTCTCGTAGGCAGCTATGGCCGCCTCATAGATTATTTGCGCGTCCGCCACCAGGTCGGGCGCGCGCTCCACCAGGGCCCTGGACTGACCGATTATCCCCAATAACCCCAGGCCCACGACAACAAGGATTGCCAGCAGCAATAACAGCAGCAGCAACCCGGTGGCGCCCATTCTGGTGGCTCGGGGCCAGCGGCGACCCAAAGGGGTGTTGCGCTCGGCCAGGTTCACGACCGGAACCAGCAGGTAAGCCACGATCCCGCTCAGCAAGAACGCCAGCAATACCGCCAGCAACTTCCAGATAACCACCACGGTCAAGATCGCCAGGGCGAATGCGGCCAGCAACCAGAGCCTCCGTGCGGCGGCAGGAGATAACTGCGGGATCGAGAACGGCACAGAATTGGTCCTTGTTGTCGCTATGGGGCCGGCAGATGATACCGCACCTGATGTTGCTTAACAAGGCAAAAGCAACTGTGCTACTCTCATTGGCATGAGAAGAATATTGATGAAGCTCATGGGCCTCACCCCCTTTGGAATACGCTTCGGGTTGGTTGCGCTGGCCTTGCCGGTGGTTTTGTTGGGGGCCGATTGCTCAGCGGAGACATCGTCTGATGCCGCGTCGGTGCCCACGGCCGCGAACGACATCTACGATTTCAACATATCGGCGTATCAGGGCGCCGACGATTTGGGCGGCGACAACGTGGCCCTTTCCGACTTGCGCGGCCGGCCGGTGGTGTTGAATTTCTGGGCCGGCCTGTGCCCGCCTTGCCGCGCCGAGATGCCGGAATTCCAGCGCTTCGCCGATGACTACGCGGGCCGGGCGTTGGTGGTTGGCGTGGATTTGGGACAGTTCTTCAGCCTGGGCGGCCAGGACGACGCCATCAAATTACTCAATGAATTGGCGGTAACCTATCCGGCCGGCTATACCGACGACGGAAACGTGGTGCGGGAACTCGGCGTGCTCGCCCTGCCCGCCACGTTTTTCATCTCCGCTGACGGCAGCCTGCATCGCAAATGGCAGGGCGTGTTGAATGGAGAAAAGCTGGCCGAGATCACCGACGAAATGCTCGCCCAGTAACCTGGCAAGGGAGACCTACTAACGACATGGCTAACGAAACGGTGACTTTCGGCTGCAATCTGAGCGTTGACAACTATTGGGATATTGGGGAGTTCGCCCGCCGCGCCGAGGACCTCGGTTTCGACCGGGTGGCCGTGGGCGAGCACGTGATGGACGGCAACCCGCCCCGGCCCACCATGATGGGCCTGCCGGCAATGGCGGCGGCGGCCGGCGCGACCACCCGCCTGCGCGTCCTCACCGGCATCGTCATCGCGCCCTTGTACCACCCGGTCATGCTGGCCAAGCTGGTGTCCACCGTGGATCAAATCTCCGGGGGACGGCTGGACTTCGGCATCGGCATCAGCGGCCAACGCGATACCCGGGCCGAGTTCGACGCGCTGGAGATCCCGGTCAACACCCGGGGCCGGCGCACCGACGAGATGCTGCGGGTGATGAAACAACTATGGACTGAGGATCACGTAACCCATAGCGGACGGTTTTTCAACTTTGAAGACGTCACGCTACTGCCCAAGACGCTCCAGCAACCCTACCCGCCCATCTGGGTGGCCGGACGCAGCGACGCGGCAATCCGCCGGGCTGCCATCGCCGGCGACGGATGGTATCCCTACCTGTTCACGGTGAACCGCATCCGGCGCTCCAACGCCAGCGTGCGTGATATGGCCGAGCATTCGGGCCGTGACCTGAGCCGGTTCCATTGGGGCCTCAACCAGCCCACCGCCATCGACGACGATCCCGACAAGGCGTTGGAAACCGCTGTCGCCCACGTCGGCCAGCGTTACGTCACGCCGGAACGCAGCGCGGACGACATCGCCCGCGCCTTGTGCATAACCGGCAACGCCGAGGACTGCGTCGGCGCAATCCAGGAACGCATCGACGCCGGCGTGCGCGATTTCGTATTCGGCTTCCTGGCCGGAGAGCCGGCCGATTATTTCCGGCAGATGGAGTTGTTTTCCAACCGGGTGCTGACCCAGTTCAAGTAACGCCAATCGCCGGTTGCGGCTATAATGCGTTCAGGCCTAAGAACGCTGGCGTTGGCTCTGTGGGCGCCGGCGCTGGCTGGGGGGTTGGCGGCAGCCACAACCTGGCTGGTGTGGTTCTATACCGCGATGCCCTGCACGCCGGAAAACGCCACTAAATTGATGTGCCAGCCCGGACCACTGGCCCACTATATGTCCACCACAGTCTTACACCACTGCATCATCCACGCTGGCATAGCCATCACCATCACGGGAGGTTCCGACATCATGCTGTTTCTCCGCGAGCGAAAACGCAATGAAGAAGAGCGCCAGCGCAACGAAAATGAGCGCCAACGCAGCGACCGGATGCTGGAACTCATCAAAGAGACGATGGATCAAGCCGCGGAAGAGCGCCGGCAGGCCGAGGAGCGCGCCGCGGAAGAGCGCCGGCAGGCCGCCATAGAGAGGCAGGCATTTCTAGACGCACTGAACCGTTTGACCGAGGTCATCAGCCAGAACGGACGCGACCGGTCGTAGCACGGCGGATAATGGCATTCCCAGAGGCAGATTTATGAAATTTGGTATTTACAGTTCCATTGCCGATCCGCCGGCCGGGGAAAACCTGGCGTTGCGGGTTGATGAGGTGGTCGCCGAGGCCAAGCTGGCTGAGTCGGTGGGTTTCGATTCCTGCTTCTTTGGGGAGCATCACCAGGACCGGGACGGTTTCCTGCCGTCTCCGCTGATAGTATCCACAGCGGTGGCGGCCCAGACCACTACTTTGAACTTGGGCACTTCGGTAATCCTGCTGCCTTTGCATCACCCCGTTCATATGGCGGAGGATGTCATCACACTGGACATCGTGTCGCGGGGCCGTTTCATCCTGGGCGTTGGCTTGGGCTATCAGCCGGTCGATTTCCGCACGTTTGACATCCCGGTTGAACAAAGGGTGAGCCGGTTTGAGGAGGAGATCGAAATCATCCGCCAATGCTGGAGCGGCGAGAGGTTTTCATTCTCCGGCGAACACTTCAACCTGGAAGACATCACCATACGCCCGAGGCCCTACTCCGATCCCGCACCGCCGCTGTGGATCGGCGCCAGTCGCGCGCCCGGCGCGCGGCGCGCCGGGCGCATCGCCGATGGCTTTGTGGCCGGCCCCAGCACCGACCTGGAAAGCACCATCGCGTTGACCACGGCCTACCAACGGGCCGCAGAGGCCGCCGGCAAGACG
Source organism: Dehalococcoidia bacterium (assembly GCA_034421995.1). Classification (GTDB taxonomy): domain Bacteria; phylum Chloroflexota; class Dehalococcoidia; order Lucifugimonadales; family UBA3495; genus Bin87. Next base: position 39,170 of record DAOUJY010000135.1, read on the forward strand.
CCGGTGACTTGCCTGATGCGTGACGCCTGGGTCGCCCCGACCCGCGCGGAGGCCGAGCGCGTGTACGGGCCCGAGGTTATCGACGCCTACAAGTATTACTGGCGCAACGGCCTCAACGAGTTCCGTCGTTACACGGAAGAATCTCAAATCAACATTGACAATCTCGGACCGGACCGCTTGATACTTGGGGAACCGCAGCAGGTGGTGGACGAGTTCCACCGCTGGAACGAAGCGACCGGGGCCGACTACTTCCTGCTCCGGTTGCGCCATGCCCACTCGGGTGGGCCGCCTCACGACCGCATCATGGAAGCCATTCAGTTGTTCGGCGAAGAAGTCATCCCGAACTGCCAGTAATCCCGGCAGACCCAGACACACGAAAAACGGTGAGGAACTTCCCAATGATTACAAACGCCGAACTGATCGCGATTATCGCGCTGGCGGTTACAGCATTCATCAGCGCCGTCGGGGCAGCCTTCGCGCTGGGAGGTCTGCCACGTCGAAGTGAGTTCAATGGACTGCGCCAGGAAGTAGGCGACCTGCGCAAGGAAATGAACGACAAAATCGACGCCTCTCACAAGGAACTCTCCGACAAAATCGACGTCATCAACAAGGAACTCTCCGACAAAATCGAGCAATCTCACGCAAACCTGCTGACTGAAATCAGGCGCAGCCACCAACAGTTGCTGCGCGCCTTGATCAACCATCGACACCTGGAGCCCGACGGCGAGCCGGTCTTCACCGAACCGCCCGACACTGAACTGGTCGCCGCTGACAACTAAAACGCAAATCTCAGGAGAATGCATCATGCCACGTTTTCCCACCGCCAGCCGTGATTCCGTCCCCCAGGAACAGGTGGCCGCTTTCGACGCCATCGTGTCCGCCCGCAACAACGTAGTGCCTGAGCAAGGACCCATCGCCGTCCAGCTGCACGTGCCTGAAATCGCCCAGCGCGGCGAGGTGCTGCGGGCGTACCTCCGCGCCGACGGTTCTACTCTACCTGACAACGTGGCGGAACTCGCCATGCTGACCACTGCCCGCGAGCTGGATTGCCAGTTCATCTGGCACGCCCACGCCGCCGCCGGACGCCGCGCCGGCCTGAGCGATGCTTTGGTGGACAGCCTGCGCGACAAGCAGGACCTGCCGGAACTGTCGTCAGCGGAGTCCGCAGTTATCAGCTACGGGCGGGAGTTCTTCCGCACTCGCCGCGTGTCGCAAGCCACCTTCGACGCGGTGCTGGCCGAGTTTGGCGAGCGGGGTTTGATCGAATTGACCAACCTGATGGGCTACTACTCGGTGCTGGCGTTCAATATCAACGCCTTCGAGCAACTGCCGCCGCCGTCGGACGAACCGTTTCTGCCGGTCTAAGTCACGGCGAGCTTCCTGATATTCCGAGAGGGCGGGCGCTGGGGAGCGTCCGCCCTCGTCCGTGTACAGCCGTGATTGACGGTTACTTGAACACGGCCAAGCACTTTGTGGAGTTGAAGATGTACGTTTCGTACCAGTCCACGATGTCGGCTTTGTAATCCAGTTCGTCCACGGCGCCCACCAGGCAGGCCCAGTTGAGCAGTTCCTGTTGACCGGCGTCTTCGATCTGCTCGGTGGAGATCCGCGCCCAGGCCTGGTAGTCGCCGGACTTCATCTCCTCGAACCGCGCCCGGTCGGATTCGATGTCGGGATACAGCCACCAGTGCTTTTCCGTCAGAAAGGCATGGGACCAGGACGACGAGGCGATCAACGCCACCCGCCAGGGTGATTCCTGCAACGCCTGCGCGGCGGCGGCTCCCACCTGCATACACCGCTTGGGCGAGGGGCCGGGTGGGTCGGGATCCGGCGAAAGCTCGACGCTGCCGCCCCGGTTGCGGATCACGCGGCTGCCGTAGCAGTTGACCAGCATGGGGACAACGGGATAGTCAAATCCCTTGCGGTCGTAGTCTAGGTAGAGGATGGTGTTGAGGATGGCGTGGCCCAGGCCCGGCTCGTGGAGAGGCTGGTAGGCGTAGGCCATGTCGATGCCGCGGTCGATCATGCCCGACACCAGGGCGCGGGCGGCCTCTTTGTGGCCCTTGTACCGGAATATGGTTCCGGGCGGTTCGTTCCAGACGTTGCGCCGGCCGGCGTGGCCCTCTTCTCCGAAGGGTTTGCACTCGAATTCGTCATAGGCGAGCACGCAGAAGGGCGGGATGATGTCCTCGCGGAAGTTCTCGTACTGGTCATCGCCCCAGATGACCACGAAGTCGGGGTTGAAGGCGTCCAGTTCTTTGCGGAGCTCGCGGAAACCGGCGACCATCCGCTCTCGGAGGCGAACAGCGGAGGCAAACCCCTCGTCCTCTCCGTACTCGATCCGCATGGGTTCCGGCCAGTTGGACGGGTTTTTCATCTCCGCCGGCACCTTGTCGTTGGTGCGCAGGGTGCGCTTCAGTGACGATTCTCCGTCCTCGTCCGGGCGGATCAGGGAAGGCGAGTGGGTGAGACCCAGGCCCAGCAGCTCTGCCATGATGTGACTCCTCCTGGTGTGGCGTAGGGGCGAATGATTATTCGCCCCTACGTAAGTTCGCGGTCAATTTCGCACTATTTGAAAATCGCCAGGCACTTGTTGGAGTTGAACACGTAAGTTTCGACGTAGTCCAGGATCTCCGGTTTGTAGTCCAGTTGGTCCATGGCGCCGGCGAGGCACATCCAGTTGAGGAGTTCCTGCTGACCGGCGTCCTCGACCTGGGCGGTGGAGATGCGGCTCCAGGCCTGATAGTCGCCGGCCTTGAGTTCCTCGAAGCGGGCCCGGTCGGATTCAATATCAGGCCACAGCCAGTTGTTCTTCTCGACCAGGAAGGCGTGGGACCAGGATGACGAGGCGATGAGGGCGACGCGCCAGGGCGATTCCTGTAGGGCCTGGGCCGCCGCCGCGCCCACTTCCAGGCACCGCTTGGGCGACGGGCCGGGCGGGTCTGGATCGGGCAAATATTCTACGGCCCCGCCCCGGTTGCGGATGACGCGGCTGCCGTAGCAGTTGACCAGGAAGGGAACCACCGGGTAGTCGAATCCCTTGCGATCATAGTCCAGGTAGAGCAGGGTGTTCAGGATGGCGTGGCCCAGACCCGGCTCGTGCAGGGGCTGGTAGGCGTAGGCCATGTCCACGCCCCGGTCGATCATGCCCGACACCAGCGCCCGGGCGCCTTCTTTATGCCCCTGGTACTTGAATGTTGTATCTTTGGGTTCGTTCCAGAAGTTCCGCTGCCGGTGAGCGAAGGGCTGCGCTTCAAAGTCATCGTAAGCCAGCACGCAGAAGGGCGGGATGATGTCCTCGCGGAAGTTCTCGTACTGGTCGTCACCCCAGATGACCACGAAATCAGGGTTGAAGGCGTCCAGTTCCTCCCGGATGCGGCGGAAGCCGGCAACCAGGCGAGCGCGATGCTCCAGCGACGAGGCATAACCCTCGTCTTCACCATACTCCACCCGCATTGGCTCCGGCCAACTGGTGGGGTTTTTCAGCTCTTCCGGTATGCGTTTATTTCCCTGGAGGGTCCGCTTAAGTGGGATCGCCTTATCCTCATCGGGAGAAATTAATGGTGGGTAGTGGGTGAGGCCAAGGCCCAGGATTTCTGCCATTTCGTCACCGTCCGTAATGAATTTGGGGCAGGCGAATTTAATGGCGCCATTTTGCGTTTCACGCCGGAATGTGTCAACCGCTAAGGTAGATGCAGCAGCGTTGCCGGCAGGGCAATCGCATCATCCCCGTCATTCCGGCGAAAGCCGGAATCCAGCAACCGAAAACGATAACAACTTTCCAGATTCTTTGAATTTGCGGCCTCTGGACTCCGGCTTTCGCCGGAGTGACGGTTGCGTGAGTTATGATGCGATTGCCCTGGCATTGCCAGCATAAAGTTTGCATTATCCGCATTTTTGATATAATATATCGGCTAAATTACGAGGTTTATGGACTGGTCAGCTCCCTGTGTGAAGGTGAAGTCTCAATGGAACTGCGAGAAATTATCAGCTTCTACCATGTCGCCCGATTGCGGAGCGTATCCAAAGCGGCGCGCAAGCTGGAATTGGGGCAGCCCACCGTTACTACCCACCTGCGAAAACTGGAGGGCGAGTTCGGCATCACGCTGTTCGACCGCATCAAGCGGCCCATACAGTTGACCTCCGAGGGATCGCTGTTCTACGAGCTGGTGACCCCCATCGTGGAGTCCATCGACACGCTGAAAACCCAGATGGACTACTCTGAGGGGCGCGGTTCCTTCGTGGTGGGCGCTTATCCGGACATTGTTTCCTACCACCTGCCGCGGCCCATCCGCCAGTTTCGCGCCCGTTATCCGGACGTGCGGATGCGCCTGGTGGCCCGTTCGTATGCCAACCTCATCCAGCTGGTGAAGTCGGGCGAGGTTGACCTGGCCCTGTGCTCGGCGCCGCCCACCGATGACCCGTCCCTGGAGTTCGCGGAGCTTTTTGACTACGACGTGGTGCTCATCACCGAACCCAGCCACGAATTGCTGCAGCGTGACCCCATTTCCATTGAGGACATGGCCAAGTTCCCCCTGATCCTGAACAGTCCCGAAAGCCTCAGCCGCCGGCGCGTAGAGCAAAAACTGCGGGAGCGCAGCGTCAACTACGACGTGGTGCTGGAGATGGACAACACCGAGATGATCAAGCGCTACGTGGCCATCGGCATGGGCATCGCCATCGTCAGCGACTTCACCCTGCATCCCGAGGACCACGATCGCCTGGCAGTGGTGCGCCTGGATCACATCTTCCCGTCGGCCAACATCGGCGTCTGCACCCTGCGCGGCAAGTTCCACGGGCGCGGCGTCCGCAACTTCATCAACACCCTGGCGGAAAACCTGTCCGGCTTCCACGCCGACCTCTGGGATTGGGACGTTGACCACGGCGGAGAGCCGCAGACCCGGGCCATCGCCAGCGCCACGCAGTGACCGCGCCGCGTCAACGGGATTAGCGACCGGCTATAATGAGAGCATAGGAGAGATTTTCGACTATGCTCGACCGAATCAGCAAAATCGCTACCATCTTCGCGGCGTCCGTCGCCATCGTGGTTATCCTCATTGGAGGGGTAGCGTGGGCCGTTCGCTTGGACGCGAATATGCGGGTTCTCCAGGAGGAAGTATCCGCGTTGCGTCGGGACGTGGACGAGATGAAGGAAAACCAGCGGATCATCCTAGACAGCCTGGAAAGGCTGGAAGCCGCTTTCGTTAACCACAGCCACGACGAAGACGGTCGCGTGGTGATACCACTGACGCAACGCTAACGCGACGCGCAATTGGACCGTAGCATAGGGGCAGGTTTCAAACCTGCCCCGAAATATTGCCTTATGGTATGCGCCCCAAAAACTCGCTGCCGCCCCGGGCAACCCACGCGTTCCACGACGTCATCAGGAAGCGCGCGCCTTTCTCAACGTAAGATGCCACGTTGTCGTCGTTGACCAGCGTGCCGGCGGTGCGGCCCGCGCTCACGATGCGGGCCAGGGCGTCGTCAATGGCCGACTGAACTTCGGGGTGGCCGACATTGCCGATGTGGCCCATGGTCTGGGACAGGTCGGTGGGCGCGACGAAGAACACGTCGATGCCGTCCACTTTCAGGATGTCGTCCAGGTTGTCCAGGGCGGTGACCTCTTCGATCAAGACGACGACCATGGTCTGGTCGTTGGCCTGGTGGACGTAGTCGGGCACGCCGAAGGACTGGCGACCGCCGAACATACCGCGATAGCCCAAAGGCGCGAACTTGGCCGCTCCCACCGCCGCTTCCGCCTCTTCGCGGGTGTTGACGTGGGGCAGGACGACGCCCATGGAACCCCGGTCCAGCGTGCGGGTAATCAACGCGGCGTCGTTGGCGTTGCATCGGGTTATGGAGGCCATGCCCCACAGGTCGCAGGCCCGGGTCATATCACTGAGAGTTTCCCAGTCCACCGGGCCGTGTTCGCATTCCATCCATGCCGAGTCGAACCCCAATGGCCCTAAAAAGTCGATGATTTCGCTGGTCATCAGACCGGAAATGCAGGTTGCCGGCTGGCCCTGCCGCAACTTGTCCTTGACTCTATTGGCGCGTATCGCTGGCACGATTCATCCTCCTGTAAAACTTTTTCCGGCGCAGTATAACAGCATCAGGAGAGGTCAGCGGCGGTCTCCGGTGGGGACGGTAAAGACGGTGCGCCCGTCGGCATCGTGGGTGTGGTTCGCCAGTCCCACCAGTATTGCGTTGGTCTGATGTACGGCGGTGGTCAGGGCGTCAATCTTGGCGTCCAAGGCGCCAATCTTGGCGTCCAAGGCGTCAAACTTGGCGTCATGGTTGCTGACTTGTCTGGCGAGCCCCCCCAGCAGGAAGCTGCCGCGTACCAGAAGCACGATCACCGTGATGGCAAGGCCGGCTCCGGCAATGGCGACGGCAATAACAGGAATGGCCATTGGGTACTCCCCTGAGGTTGATGTGGGTTCGTGTTCGCTTGCGCGTGGCCGAGCCGGCCTACTGCTTGACTTCGTAGCCCCGTGGCGTGACCATCTTACCATTGTGAACGTAGGTGTTGGAGTTGCCGATCACCACGGTGGTGAACATATCGACGCCCAGCGCTGCGCCGTCCAGCCCGCCCAGGTCCGCCAGCGCCACCGCCTGCTCGGGCCGGTAAGCGTGCCGGACGATGCCCACGGGCGTAGCGGCCGGTCGATGCTCTATGAATATTTCGCGGGCTTCATCCAGCTGGCCGGTGCGCCGGCGGCTGCGTGGGTTGTAGAGAACGGCGACGAAATCGCCGGCGGCGGCCGCCTCCAGGCGACGGCGGATCTGCTCCCAAGGGGTCAGGAGGTTGCTCAGGCTGATGGCGCAGAAATCCTGCATCAGCGGCGAACCCAGCAGCGCCGCCGCCGATTGCAGCGCCGATACGCCGGGAATGCTTTCAACAATCGGCGCTTCGCCATCCCAATTCCGGTCGGTGAGCACACGGTACACCGGCCCGGCCATGCCGTAGATGCCGGCGTCCCCGGAGGACACTACCGCTACCGTCTTGCCGGAGTAAGCGATGTCCACCGCCAGGGCAGCCCGCTCCAGTTCCTGCCCCAGCTCCATGCTGTGCAGCGTCTTGCCCGACGCGGAACCGGCCACCTGTTCAACATAGTAACGGTAGCCGACCAGCTCATCGCTGTCAGCGACGGCAGCAGCGGCGGCCGGCGTGAGATGTCCAGAGTCGCCGGGGCCGATGCCGACCAGGTAAAGTTTGCCGGTATTCACATATACTCCCAATGTCGATAATCGACGTAACCGCGAACCGGCGCGGCTGCCGGCCGGCGGCACGATGGCGCTTATGATCGATTGGCGATACGCAGGAGGGCTCTGCCTAAATCAACGCCGACGCTGATTTCATATGCCAATTGGTCATCGCTCATCTGCCCATTGTAAAAATTGTCGTGCAGTCTTCGCTGGGTCAAGCGCAAGCCGTTACGCAAGCCGTGCTGCGTTTGGCGGCTAATCGGCAAGCGGTCAATGACTTGCTCCAGTTCTCTTCTCGTGCGCGGCTGTCGATGTTCTTGGTCGGGGTGGCCGTCGGCGGCAGCGAGGCCATGGTAAGCGGCTCCCCATAGTAATTCGCCAGCAGCCAGCGCAGTCCGGTGGGTCCGCGCTAGTGTTTCGGCAGTTTCAATCAGCATCTCCGCTATGGCGGCGTGTCGAGCGCCGTTCATACGGCCTTACCCAATTTCAGCAGGCGGTGCAACGATTCGAGCCACTCTTGCACTGAGTCGAAGTGAACAGCGTACTCGTCGGATTCCCATAGGAGTTCGGTGTACACTAACTTGTGCAGTTCCTCGCAGTGTTCCCGGTACGAGTCAGCCACTCCAAAGGCCAGATAGTTCCGGTGGCGAGCCAAGGCGTCCTGCTGTTCTTCCGAATAACCAATGTCGTCCAGATGCCTGGCGACCTGCCGGGCTTCTTCCCGGTTGCGGCAGGACAAACCGTGCTGGGCTGCCACGGCGGACAGCGCTGCCATGGTGGCTTGCCAGACTAGTCCGGAACCTTTGTGGTAGTTGCCCAGGGCGATCTGCCGCTCCGCTTCGGCCAACAGTGCTTCGCCCGGCATCATGGTTTCCGGCTGGTTCATCGCCACTACCTCCGTTGGATGCCCACTTGCTGATTGGATACGGGCTACGGCTATGGTAGCACGGTCTGATTTGGTCCGGGGGATAATCATCCCGTCTGCGTCAGCGGCCAGCATCGCGGCCGGCTCGGATACCCCGAACACCCCCAACAAATTTTGCGCCGCCGACGCGGTGGGTACGCTGAGTTCGCGGCCATTGCCCTCCGGCTTGGGTTGCCGTTCAGCCACGGAGTTCAACTCGTCGGCGGAGTAAATCTCCAGCGGGACACCGAGCGATGCGGCCAAGGTGAGGATGCCCGCCTCGTCCGCTTTGATGTCGGCGGTGGCGATTTTCGCCAGGCTTTGCGGCGCCAGGCCGTGCTGCCGGAGAGTATCATCCAACAGTTCGCGCAGGTGGTCTTCGGACACGCCGCGGCGGCAGCCCATCCCGGCCACCAGCGTCGGCGGGCGGTAGATGACCACGGGTCGCCCGGCATCCAGCGACAACACCCGGTCGGAAACGACCAGCGCGGCGGCGTACCGGGCGGCTTTTGCGTCGGAAAGATCCGAGACGGCGCTGATGCTTTCTGAAATGGGAACGTCGTCGGGCCAGCGGACGCCGGTTGCCGGGTCCAGCCATAACGCCACCGGCTCGCCGTTAACCACCGCCGCCGCCGCGCGGGTCAGGTCGGTGGGCGTCGCTTCTATTTTCCAGCCCAGGCCGCGACCCACGAGGTCGATGGCAGTAACGTCCAGCGCGTCGGACGCCGACGTAACGATGGCCTGAGCGCCGATTGCCGTCGCCACCTGGCGCGCCAGCGCGTCCGCGCCGCCGACGTGGCCGGACAACAGACTGACCGCGTAGCGGCCGGCGTCGTCCACGCACACCACGGCGGGGTCCTGTCGCTTGCTGCCCAGCACCGGAGCCAACAGACGCACCGTCGCCCCCACCGGCAGAAGCGCTACCAAGGCGCGATGCCGGGCGAACAGGTCCTGGATCACCGGACGCAAGGGCAGGTCGTAAAGTTGCGTATCCCCGTCATCGTCCGACGTACCGCCGGCAGTTCGCCGTTCCAGGTAGAGTGCCGCATCGGTTAAGGACGTCGCCAGCCGGCGGGCCAGCGCGGCGCCCGGCCGGGACACCGCAACGATGGCGATTCGGTCCACATCCGGCGCGAGCATTGCCGTGGGTCAGTTATCGCTGGCCGACGCCGGCTCCGGCAGCGCCTCGTAGCCGCCGGCCTCGTAGAGATCGGCGCGGTCGGCATCGGCGTGGGAACCCTGCCCGGCGCGGCGGTAGAGATGGGTGTATTCGTTGGAGTACAGATGCGACACGGCCACTTGCTCGCCAGCGTTGGGGTCCAGCAGGTCGGGATCCACGGCCTTGCCGACGATGATGAGAGCCTGCAACGTGATCTTGGCGTCGCGCACCTTCTGGGCGATGTCGGTGAGGGTGCCACGGATGATCTGCTGGTCGGGCCAGCCCACCCGGTAGGCGACGGCTACGGGGGTATCGGCGGGATAGCCCGCCTCCTGCAACTGGTTGGCGATGCGGAATATGCGAGTGACGCTGAGGAAGATCACCAACGTGCTGCCGTGACGCGCCAGACTGACCAGGTCCTCCCCTTCGGGCATGGCAACCCGCCCTTCGGCGCGGGTCATGATCACCGTTTGGGAGACTTCCGGCACGGTCAGCTCGGCCTTGAGCACGGCGGCAGCGGCGAAGGCGGCGCTGACGCCGGGGACAATCTCGTAGTCCACGCCCTCGGCTTCCATGATCCGCATCTGTTCCAGCGTCGCGCCGTACAGGGACGGGTCGCCGCTTTGGATGCGGGCCACCGTCTTGCCCTCGGCCACCGCTTGCAGCGTAACGTCCATGATTTCCGGCAGCGCCATTTCCTTGCTGCCGTACACCCGGGCGCCGGGTTTGGCGAACTCGGCGATTTCAACCGGCACCAGCGAGTCGGCGTAGATGATCACGTCGGCATCGTCGATGATGCGCTTGGCTTTCAGAGTGAGAAGCTCCGGGTCGCCCGGGCCGGCGCCGATGATATAGACTTTGCCTTGGTTCGCCATGTGGTTGCTCCCTTTTATCTATCGTCGTTTATGCCGTCTCGGTTGACGACGGTTCTGAACGTCAACGACAGTCTGCGTTTCCTAAGCCGGCGTCCGGCATCCGTGATCTCAGACTTGCGCGGCGCAATGCCGTGCTGCCAGACGGAACGCGCCTCTCCGGTCAACAGGACACAGGAGCCGCGTTGCAGCAGCGCCGGCGATTTGTCACGCCAGTTTTCGGAGAAATCCATCTCCCAATCGTCAAGCAGGGATATGGTGCAGACCGTCGGCCCAAAGCCGGGATGGTCGATGTGCGTTGCGATGCCCTGTCCCGGAAGGTACTCGTTGACGATGACCTGCTCCGGCGCCCGGTCAAACAGCCCGGTCTCGTCGTACAACCTCTGTGCCAAGTGAGCCAGCCAGTCCGGCAGCGCGCCAATGTGCATATCCGGGGTGATCGACCGCGCCTTGTAGTCGTAGCGCCATCCGTAATGCTGCACCCGGCGGCTGAGGTCGTTCTTCCACCGGTCCACGGCGGAGTCGACCTGCTGGACATAGTGGTCCTGCTGCTCCGGCGTCAGGAAGTCTTCCAAAAAAGTGAGGCCGGGCACAGTTTCCGCTTCCTGTAAGCCGGCGCAGCCGCTGACGCAGTGGTTAATATGGCGTGAGGTGACTGGGCAGGGTGGCTGTTCAATGATGTCGTGAGCGGGTAACGATAGTTGTGCGGCCATAGTTAACCTTCCTGCCTGCCTAGGGGAGAAAGCCAGGCTGCTTTGGCCCG
>DAOUJY010000136.1:0-26472 GCA_034421995.1 Dehalococcoidia bacterium
AAGTCCTGATATACCTGCTCAAAAGCCGCCGCATCCACTTCCCTGACTCACCTGACCAAGCCTTCTTCAATTTCCCAGCGATCTTATCACGCCAACTGTCGTTGTAATACTAGCCGCTGGATCTGATCTCTAGTGGCGGCGATTGGCTCATTTCTAAGGCGCCGTTGGATGTCACCGTCCACACGCAGCAAGAAAGCGTCCTTACGCGCTTCAACAGAACTGCTCTCCCAAGTATCCCGGTCACGATGCCAAGGGAGAGTAACCTGGTAGTTTAAATAGCGGCTGACTGGCCGGTGCGACCGTTCCGATACCACATGAGTCAGATATGCGTTCCACCTCTTTCCTTCCACCAACTTGACTTCAGCTTCGGCATTAGTTTTGCCAGCGGCACCGTTGAGCAGGCACGCGGTGGTCTGAGCCGCGGCGCGGTCCAATGCTTCATGGACGTAATCGGCGGAGTCAGATGCAATTCCTTTGTCGTTACCGCCGTCAAATACTATGTTTATATCAAATGGCTGGTAACGTGTTTCATCACATGCTTCCTTGGATAGCGGCACCCCTTGGAGTAATTCCTCCCGCGCCACATAGCCACGGAAGACATTGTTGGAATCACCCGATCCGTTACTGAGGTTGTTTTCTATAGGAGGGCATATTTCAATCCCCCAAACCATCAGCTCATGGGATCTATTCCTATCTGAAAAATATTTGCGCAATGCGGCTCCCAGGTACATACCCACGGTCCCGGAAGTTGGCCCCTCGGCGCAGTAAGGTATTACTACTGCAAGATGCTGATTTAGCCCGGTAAAACCTTCGTGCGCCTTGAATCTTTCCCACATCTCGTACGTGCCAGCGCAATGCGTCTCGATGTTCAGACGACACCAAACGCCCAGTTGCGCTGGCGAATCTGCCAAGTGAATGCTTGACGTTACCGCCAATGGGTTGACACGTTGTAACAGGACCCGGACATCCAGTCCGGTCACCGCCATTTCGAGGCCTGGCGGGGAGCCTTTCAAATCGAAGATGGCCTTCCAATCTCCTTCCAGGCGGCCCTGAGTATTTTCCTTCAGCCTTTGAATATCTGTCTTCCCACCATCCTCTTCCATGTGGTCAATAGCCCACGGTGCCAGCTGGGGTATGCCCTGGGCCATCAGTTCGTCCACGAAAAAGGGCAGGCTCTCCAATCCGGCCTTGCCGGCAGCCATTACCCGCGCTGCTCCGATTGCCATGATTCCAGCCTCCGTATGGATTGGGATTGCCCCACGAAACGATAAATCAAGAATCGCCCGCCGTCCTTGACGGCGGGCGATTCTTGCAATTTTTTTGCTTCCTGGCCCCGAACCATGAAATGGAATTGCGAGCAAAAGCGCGCCGTCAATTGCCAACGGTGGCGGGTTACGCCATAATGCAGGCGGCGCTCCGGCGCACTCAGCCTCAGCCGGAGCGGTTGGTGAGGAGATTATGTCCACAGATGCGGCACCGCAGTCAGCCGGCACGGGCTTTCTGCGAGTGGCCGAGGCAGCCGGTCTGGATACCTCGGACGCGGAACGGATGGCAGACTTGGCCCGCCGGGTATCCCTGATGCGGGAGGGACTGGCCCCTCTGTGCGAAATAGACGTATCCGACGCGGAATCGCCATCGGCCTTCGTTCCCGTCCGCCAACAGCCGCCGGCCGGCGGCGAGAGGTAGTTATGCCGGACCGCGAACTACACTATATGTCGGCCTGGGAACTGTCCGGGCTGATAAGGAGCCGGGAGGTCTCCCCGGTGGAGGTGGTGGACGCCTGCCTGAGTCGCATCGAGGCCACCGAGCCGACCCTCAACTCGTTCATCACCGTGCTGGCGGAAGCGGCGCGGGCGGCGGCCCGTCGCGCCGAGGAGGAGATTGGCCGGGGCAACTATCGTGGCCCGCTGCACGGCATTCCGGTGGGCCTGAAGGACCTGTTCAACACGGCCGGCGTGCGCACCACGTCAGGTACGCGGCTCTACGACACCTACACTCCAACTGAAGATTGTACGGTAGCGACCCGTTTCAACCGGGCCGGGGCCATACTGCTGGGCAAGCTCAATATGCACCCGCTGGCCTTCGGCCCCACGGGGGAGAACGCCGATTACGGACACATGCACAACCCCTGGAACCCCGAGCGGATCACTGGCGGGTCCAGCGGGGGCAGCGGATCGGCGACGGCGGCCGGGCAGTGCACCATCACCATGGGAAGCGACACCGGCGGCAGCGTGAGAATCCCTGCCGCCCTGTGCGGGATCGTTGGCCTGAAACCGACCTACGGGCGGGTGAGCCGGGCCGGTCTGACGCCGCTGTCGTGGTGCCTGGACCATCCAGGCCCGATGGTGCGTACCGTGGAAGACGCCGCGTTGGCGATGAATGCCATCGCCGGCGCCGACGCCAGGGATCACGCGACGGTTGACGTGCCGGTACCCGACTACACCACCGCCCTTACCGGTGACGTGCGCGGCCTGCGAATCGGCGTAGTCCGGGAATACTTCGAGACGGAAATCAACGCCGAAGTGGCCGAGTTGACCCAGCGCGCCATTGGCGTGCTCAGTGAATTGGGCGCGGAGATCGTTGATGTGTCTCTGCCGCTGTACCAGTACGCGCAGCCCATCAGCAACGCAATTCTCAGCGCTGAAGCCACTGCGGCCCACCGGGATCTGCTGCTAAGCGACGGTGACAAATTGTATCCACAGGTGCGCGAGCGCCTGGAGGAAGGACTGTTCATTTCGGCCGCCGAGTACCTCCGGGCGCAGCAGGCCCGACAGGTCTTCTGCGGACAGGTGGCTGAGCTTCTGGAGGGCGTTGACCTGCTGGCCGGCCCGGTGGAGCCGGTCACGGCGCCGGTGTTGCTGGAAAGACGCATCGACATCGCGGGCCAGTCGTTGCCGGCGGTGCCGTCGTTGACCAAATACACCCGGGTGTACAACATCACCGGATCGCCGGCCATATCGGTGCCGTGCGGGTTTGCCTCCGATGGTTTGCCCGTGGGCTTGCACCTGGCCGGTCGCAACTTTGACGAACACACGGTGCTGAGGGCGGCTTACGCGTATCAGCAGGCTAACGATTGGCACACTAGGCGACCGCCGCTCTAGTCTTCGGCAGACGCACTCCAACCGAAACGGGATTTTTCGTGGCTGACATCACCGCCGTCACTTTCGATCTCTGGCAAACGCTCATCCTGGACAACCGGGAACTTGGGCTGAAACGGGCGCAAGTGCGGCTGGACGGCGCCCGGGATCTGCTGGCCGGGCAGGGGGCGGATTTCGACCCGGACCACATTCGGGAGGCGTACCGAGGCTGCTATCGAGCCTGTCGCGAGGTGCGCAATACCAACAAGGACGTGAGTTTTCGCACCCAGGTGGAGATTTTCATCGACCTGATTGAGGACGGGCTGGTGGCGCGTTTACCGGAACCCACCATCGCCGAAATCGAGCGCATCTACGCCGAATCCTTTTTCGACTACCCGCCCCGTTTTCACGAAGCCACCCGCGACACCCTGGTGTCGGTTCACAATTTGGGACTCAGGATCGGCCTGATTTCAAACACAGGCATGACCCCGGGTTATACCTTTCGAGAGTTTCTGCGGAGGCACGACCTGCTTGGTTTCTTTGACACGCTGACTTTTTCCGATGAGGTTTTGCTGGCGAAACCGTCTGACGAAATTTTTATGATGACGATGAATTCGCTGGGTTCGACACCGCAAGGGACCATCCACGTCGGCGACCACGTGGCAAACGACGTGGTTGGAGCGAACCGGGTGGGGATGAAATCAATCTGGATTCGCGGGTTTTACGAACCGGAAGATCCGGACGATCCCGACAGCCAGGCGGATGCTGCGGTGGACGATCTTTCCGGCGTCGCCGGCGCCGTGCGGCAGTTGGCCAACCGCTGACGCCAGTATCGGGAACGAGATTGCCGCCCCCGTATCTAGTACGGGGTCGCAATGACAGTGGGCGCGTCGGCACAAGGAGCACAGCTTTGTTCCAGGAACTCAGCGGTGGACCGCTACCCAACGGGCGGTATCCCGAAATCACTCTGGCGATCTTTCCCCACCTGCGGGAGTTTCTGGTGGTGGACACCCGTGGCTTGACCGCGTCGGTAAAGATGCTCTCCACGGAAGACGTGTTCACCGATGACTACTACCGGACCGTGGAGAGCGAATTCGCCGGCGTGCTGCGGGAAGGAGGCGAGAGGCCCTTTTTGCATCTGATGCACCTGCCCAATCAGGTTGACGACCTGTTGCGTGGCGTGGCGATGCACTACATCCTGGAGCGCCTGGGGGTTGACTTCCACGACGAGGAAAACCTGCCCGAAGTGGTGGTTTTCGTCATCTCCGGTCCGACGCTGGCTATTCCCTCCGAGCAGGTGGTGTCCGGTTTTTCGGAAATGCTTGCCGGCAAGCTGGACGCCGTTGACGTTGAGCGCTGGACCAAGGAACTAGGTAGGCTGATCGAATTGGAGACCAGGGCTTTTCCCGCCACCGGCGAGGCATTGGGGGAAACGATGACCGATGAATCGCTGGATCCCTACTACATCTGGCAAAATCGCAACTGAGGACGTTCACTCCGTCATGGAACGCATCGCATTGACCTTCAGCAGCCGGGACAACAACGACGACTCGGATCTGATTGCGGTAGCCCAGGCAGCGGATCGGTTGGGCTACGAATCCTTCTGGACCGGCGAATCCTGGGGACGGGACGCCTTTACGGTGCTGACCCTGCTGGCATGCCATACCGAGCGCATCGGCCTGGGCACGGGCATCGTCACCGTGTACAGCCGAACGCCCGGGATGATCGCCCAGAGCATCGCCTCCCTGGACCAGATCAGCGGCGGTCGGGCGATTCTGGGCTTGGGAAGCAGCGGCCGCATCGTCATTGAAGACTGGCATGGCGTGAAGTTCGACCACCCGGTGGGCCGCACGGCAGAGTACATTGACATCATCAGGTTGGCGCTGGCCGGCGAGAGGGTTAATTATGAGGGCCGGTTTTATAACCTGAAACGCTTTCGGATGGGCGCACGCCCGGTGCAGGAACGCATTCCCATCTACGTCGCATCGCTGGGGCCGAGGAATTTGGAGCTGACCGGGCGCGCAGCTGACGGATGGCTTCCAATCTGGACGCACTGCGAGAAACTGCCGTTGGTGAAAGAGCCGTTGACGAAGGCGGCGGATGCGGCCGGGCGTTCTGCATCGGACATTACCACCACGCCGCAAATCCTGTGCTGCGCCAGCGACGATGAAGAAACCGTTGCGGAGGCAGTGAAGCAGGCCCGGGCGCACATGGCCTTTTATGTCGGCGGCATGGGGCAGTATTACTACGACCTCTTCTGCCGGTATGGTTATCAGGACGAATGCGACGCGCTGCGCCGGGCGTGGGGAGAGGGAGACCGGGACAAAGCGGCGGAAGCCATCACCGACGAAATGGTGGACAACATCACCGTAATCGGAACGCCTGACCAATGCCGCGAGAAAATGGCCCGGTTTCGGCACAATGGGGTGGATATGCCTTTGGTGGCGTTCCCCCACGGCTCCGACCGCGAAACCATGCTGGGGACGCTGGAGTCGCTGGCTCCGAAGGACTGATCGATCGCCGTGAAGATCGGCCTCATTTCGGACACGCACTCTGCCGGCAGCGGCTGGGACCTGCCCGCGGCGGTTCTGGATACGCTAGGCGACTGCGAATTGCTGCTGCACTGCGGCGATCTGGAATGCATCGGGGTTTTGGACTGCTTGGAGCAGGCGGCGCCGGTGCTGGCGGTGCGCGGGTACGAAGACCCACGGGAGCCGGGTGAGCGTCTGGCAGACGTCTCGCGTATTGTAGAGGTCGGAGACGTTCGTATCGGGATGGTGCATGACATCCAGTGGCCCCCGCCGCCCATAGCAACCACACCGGACGGGACCGGGTTGGTTTATCCCGACGCCGGGTTACGCCAGTTGTTGCAGCGAAAATTTGGCGGCGAGGTGGACGTTGTCGCCTTCGGCGACACCCACGAAGAGTTGGCGGAATGGCGCGAAGGCGTGCTTTTCATCAACCCGGGCAGCCCGACTTACCCCGGTCGTCGCCACGCCCAGGGTTCGTTGGGCACTGTCGGCATTTTGGAGATACGGGATGGAACGATCAGTCCGCACATCCTGGATCTAGCATCAGAATGATGGAAGCGGGTCCCTGCAAAACAGCAAGCCCGTCACTCCAGCGAAAGCCGGAGTCCAGAAAACCCTACTGGATTCCGGCTTTCGCCGGAATGACGGGGAACTCCGGGTTCATTGACACCTAAAAGGGCGTGTGCTAGTTTCGCAATGTTTGTCGGGATTTTTAACCGGAAAACGGAGAGGAGAGAATGATATCAGTAATTGTCGCCCTGGCGGCGGGGGTAATCGCCCTGGCGTTCGCGGCGTTGATGGCCTTCCGAGTTATCGGCGCGGACGCGGGCAATGCACGCATGACCGAGATTGGCGACGCCATACGTAGCGGAGCGTCGGCCTTTTTGCGCCGGGAGTATATGTCCCTGCTGCCCTTCGTCATCGTGGTGGCGGTGGTCCTGGGCGTGCTCGACTACACGGTGTTCAAACACGGCCTGAGCGTGCCGGCCACGGCAATCTCGTATCTGGTGGGCACCATCTGCTCCGGCCTGGCCGGGTTCGTGGGAATGAACGTGGCGGTCCGGGCCAACGTGCGCACCGCGGCCGCCGCCATGCGGGGCCTGAACCCCGCGCTGCGGGTGGCGTTCTCCAGCGGCACCGTGATGGGCGTGACCGTAGTAGGCATCGGCCTGCTCGGGGTGACGATACTCTACGTGATCTTCCGGGACATCAGCGCGGTGGCCGGCTTCGGCTTCGGAGCCAGCTCCATCGCCCTGTTCGCCCGCGTGGGCGGCGGGATCTTCACCAAGGCCGCTGACGTTGGTTCCGACCTGGTGGGGAAGGTTGAAGCGGGCATTCCCGAAGACGACCCACGCAACCCCGGCGTCATCGCCGACAACGTGGGGGACAACGTGGGCGACGTTGCCGGCATGGGGGCCGACCTGTTCGAGTCCTACGTGGGCAGCATCATTTCCGCCGTCGCGTTGGCAGCCGCGAGCGCGACCGCCTTTGCCGTATTCGGCGATGATGCCGTTTTCCCGATGCTGCTGGCCGGCGCCGGCATCATCGCCGCCATCCTGGGAACCTTCGTGGTGCGGAGCGGCGAGCAGGCCGATTTCGAGCGACTGCTCTGGGCCTTGCGGTACGGCATCTTCGCTGCCGGCGGTCTGCTGATTGTTTTCGCCGCCATCCTGACGATAACTCTCACCGGCAACTGGTGGTGGTTCGGCTGCGTGGTTGCCGGCCTGGTGGCGGGAACCATAATCGGTCTGGCGACGGAATACTACACTTCGTACAGCTACAAGCCGACCCAGCGGGTTTCGGAGTCCTCCCAGACCGGCGCGGCCACGGTGATAATCAGCGGCATCGCCACGGGGATGCTCAGCACGCTGATACCCGTCATCTGCGTTTCGGTGGCCATCCTGCTGGCCTACTGGTTCGCCGGGTTCTACGGCGTCGCGCTGGCCGGCGTGGGGCTGCTGTCCACGCTGGGCATCACACTGGCGACCGACGCCTACGGGCCGGTGGCCGACAACGCCGGCGGCATCGCCGAGCAGGCTGAACTGGAGCCCCAGGTCCGCGAGCGCACCGACGCCCTGGACGCCCTGGGGAACACCACTGCCGCCACCGGCAAGGGGTTCGCCATCGGCTCCGCCGCGCTGACCGCGTTGGCCCTGCTGGCCGCCTATTCAGTGAGCGCCGGTCTTATTACGCTGGGGGACAATGGAAAATTGGACGACAGCGGGTCGGGCATTAACATCCTGCAGCCCCAGATCCTCGTTGGGTTGGTCATCGGCGCGATGCTGCCGTTCATCTTCTCCGCTCTCACCATGCAGGCGGTGGGCCGCGCGGCGCAGGGCATCGTTGACGAAGTGCGCCGGCAGTTCCGCGAGATCCCGGGGCTGATGGAAGGAAACGCGCGGCCTGACTCGGCGCGGTGCGTTGACATCAGCACCAGAGGGGCGTTGCGGGAGATGATCCTCCCCGGCGTGATGGCAGTCATCGCGCCCATCGCCACCGGCTTCATCCTGGGCGAGGCCGCGCTGGGCGGACTCCTCATCGGGTCGGTATCAGCCGGGTTCATGCTGGCCATCATGATGGCCTCGGCCGGCGGCACCTGGGACAACGCCAAGAAATACGTCGAGCTAGGCAACTACGGCGGCAAGGGTTCGGACGCCCACAAAGCGGCGGTGGAAGGCGACGTGGTCGGTGATCCGTTCAAAGACACCTCCGGCCCCAGCCTGAACATCCTGCTCAAGCTAATGGCGATTGTTTCGCTGGTATTCGCACCGGCATTCGTGGCGGCGCCGAATTTGATCAACCTGTAATCGGCGCCAGAGAACATTGCCAGCATAGTGGGGCGGCCAATCGGTCGCCCCTGTTCTATGCGTTACAATGGCGGCATAATGTCCGAACCTGCCGCCGGAGGTGACTGAAATGCCCCGAACTGCATCCAGCGGAAAGTGCGAACTGTGCGGCAAGCCGTATCGGAAATCGGGGATGACCCGGCATCTGCAAAGTTGCCTGGTCAAGACCAGGCTGCCCCAGGATCCGGGCCGCCGGCGCGTCAAGAGCATCCATCTTTTCGTGGAGGACGACTATCGCCCCGAATACTGGATGCACCTGGCCGTGCCGGCCCGATGCACCCTGGAAGAACTGGACCTATACCTTCGGGAAATTTGGCTGGAATGCTGCTTCCATCTCAGCAGTTTCGGCGTTGGTCGGAACAACTACTTCTGTCCTGAATATTTCCTCTCCATGTATGGCGAAGAGGATGGGGGCGGAAATGACCCATTGGGGGGCCTGGCCCAAATGATAGCCTTGCTCAGGGAAGACGAAGAGCTGGAGATGAACGTTCCGCTGGGACAAGCCGTGCATGTCGGGTCGCGGTTTCGCCACGAGTACGACTTTGGAACCACGACGGAACTTACGCTGCGGGTTTTGGGACAAACGGACGCTGGCGACGATGAAATCCGGCTGCTGGCCAGGAACGACGCGCCGGCCCTTGGCTGTCATCGCTGCGGCGCGCCGGCTACGTGGGTCAGTCCGGGGGAAGACGACTGGATAGCAATGACGGCAGGGCTGTGCGACGACTGCGCGCCGACCGAAGATTATCGGCTGCCCGTCGTCAACTCGCCGCGCAGCGGGGTCTGCGGTTACGACGGTACTCCGATGTGGATTGCCGTCGATGATGAAGAACAGTCCGAAGGGAGATGACCACAATGACCAGCAGCAACGGCAATCTGTTTGACCTCACCGGGCGGGTGGCCCTGATCACCGGCGGCAACGGCGGGTTGGGCCTGGGGATGGCTTTGGGGTTGGCAAGTGCCGGAGCGGATATTGCCATCGCCGCACGCAATCCGGAGAAAAACGCCGCCGCCGTTGCCGCCATCGAAGCCACCGGAAGGCGGGCCTTTGCCATCCCAACGGACGTCACCAGCGACTCGGATATTGACGATATGGTATCCAGAGCTTTGGGGCATTTCGGCCATGTGGACATCCTTGTCAACAACGCGGGCGCAACCGTGCGGAAGGCTCCCGAGGACATCACCGCCGCCGAGTGGGACAACGTGCTGGACGTGAACCTGCGGGCGGCGTTCCTGTCGAGCAAGGCGGTCTACCCGCACTTCAAGGCCCAGGGCGGCGGCAAGATCATCAGCATCGGCAGTATGTACAGCATCTTCGGCGGGGGCGGCAGCGGCGTGCCCTACTCGTCTAGCAAGGGCGGGATCGTGCAACTGTCGAAGAGCTTCGCCGTGGCCTGGGCCGGCGACAACATCCAGTCCAACGCGATCCTGCCGGGCTGGTTCATGACCGAGCTGACGCAGGCGATACCGGAAACCCAGCCGGAACGCTACGACCTGATCAACCGCCGGATCCCCATGGGCCGCTGGGGCGACGCCAACGAGTTGCAGGGAGCGGCGGTCTTTCTGGCCAGCCGGGCGTCGGACTACGTAACCGGGGCGGTGATCACGGTGGACGGGGGTTTTTCGGTGGCATGAACAAGATGAAACGCAACAAACTGCTACTGGCAATCACACGCTGCCCGCAGTTAAAGCCGGCGCAGGCAGACATTTACGATCCTTGCCACCGGATAGTCTGCTCCCAACCCGCCGACGCTTTTCAGGCGCCGGAGCCATGGCGTGGGCATATTGATACTGCGCCGATCTTGTTTGTGTCATCCAACCCAAGCATCTCGGGAAATAGCGAATTCCCGCCAGCGTCCTGGACTGATGCCCAAACCGTCGCACACTATCAGGGCTGTTTTGACCGCGGAGCCGCCAAATATGTCAGCCCAATCACCGACAAACAATTTAGCTCAGTGCCGTTTTGGAGAGAGGTGCGCGGACGGGCAGCAGAAATCCTTGGTCGCCCGGCTGTTCCCGGCAAGGACTTTGCGCTGACTGAACTGGTGCATTGCAAATCCAAAAGCGAGTACGGCGTTACCGAAGCATTGCCGGAATGCTCCAATCGATGGCTATGGCCTGTACTCCATCAGAGTGCAGCAACTGTCATTGTCCTGCTGGGACGATATACCAAAGATTACTGCACTGAACTTTGGCGGCTGGACAACAAACAGTCAGTCCATTTCAACGTGCCAATTGCCGGCCGGGAGCGAGCGATAGTGATACTTCCGCATCCTAATGCTCGTGAAAAAAGAAAGGTTGAGCATCATGCCAGCGTGGTCGAGCTGAACCGCTTGCGGGCGATGCTGGACGGAGCATAAGCCCATAGCTGACAGATACTCAAGAGATGTAAATGAATTAAGGCCGCTACAACTGCTCCAACGCCTGCCGGGAGAGCATCATCTTGACCGGGCTGATGGGGCGGAAGGTGCGGGAAACGCGCACGTCGCCGGCCAGGCTGCACAGGGTGTAGGCGTCGTAGGGCGGCATTCCCTTTTCGGTGATGAGGAAGTCCACCATTTCGCGGACGGCCTGCTTCATGGCCGGGCCAAGGTCATCGCCGTGGGACAGGACGACGTAGTGCTCCGGCGTGACGGCCCGGGGGCCGGAGATATTCATTCCCTTTTCCACCGTGACGCGGATGTGGGTGTCGGCGGAGCATTCGGCGCCGGTTCCGGCCACCGCGCCGTCGCCGACGACGGCGTGGCAATCGCCCATGGCCAGCAGGGCGCCGGGGACGAACACGGGCAAATAGAGGACGCTACCTTCCACCAGTTCCTTCATGTCGATGTCGCCGCCGTAGGGGCCGCTGTCGCTGGCCGTTTCCTGCGGGTAGGTGGGTGTGGTGGCGACCAGGCCCATGGACGGGTTCAGGGGCAGGCGCATTCCGCTGGGCAGCACCAGATCATCGCCGTCGATGCTCATCACAGTGGGGTAGCCTTCGGTGAACTCGGCTTCCAGAAAGCCTCGGCCGGGCATCACCATGTGAGCCGGGTTCTCCTTGGGCGTGATGCTGACGAACTCGATGCGCAGAGCGTCGCCGGGCTCCGCGCCGTTGACGTAGATGGGGCCGGTGGCCGGGCCCTTGAGGGACTTTTCCTGCAACACGCCAGGCTCGCGGATGCCCTCGAAGGCGTCCCAGGTTTCGACCATGAGGTCGTCGCCGTCGTCGATGGTGACGGCGGGTTCGTTCTCCGGGTGGAGGAGGTAGATGCGGTGTTCGCGGGAGATGGTTTTCATGTTGTTTGCTCCGTCATGGGGGTTGCTGCGACAGCGAGGTATCGAAAGGTTTCACCAGGTTTGTCCCCGAAAGAAGAATAGTCCCTCCAGCGCATACCGTACGAACCGGTCAACCGTATCGCGTCCTCTCGGTTACGTTTTGTTCCAGCACTGGCATTTTCGCCCCACCTCAGTTCATGGTCGCTTACGTGTCTGCCTTGGTGAATGCGAAAGGCGGCGTCTGTCTGATTATTTCTTGAGGGCGGTGTCCAATAACTGGGGTCATTGGTCAACATGACTGCGAAGCCTTGCGTCACGCTGTCACGGTTGGCCATCAGCAGTTCAACGCGCTGAATATCCCTAAAGAAATCATACCTCCGAGTGTCCTGCGCGCTTTGATTGCGGAGCGCGAAATATTCGCCCTGCCATTGTCGTTGGAGCAGTCGCGTGCAATATTTCAGCTCGATCACCGAAATGCCCTGCGCAAGCTCGATCCAAATGTCGAGTGCGATTCTAGGTTGGTCAGGCGGCGACGCATTATATTCCAGCCTGACATCGCAATCGGGCCTCGTTTCATGTATATGCCACGCAAGGGCGTGCTGGAAGTCCGCTTCCGAATGGAATATGCGCCGATGGAGGAACAGACCAGACATCAGATCATCGATATCCAGCATATTGCGTCTCAAGATCCAGAGCGAATGGGCACGCTTACTTGGGTCAAAGCCACCAGAGCATCCTCAGTCGGATCTAAATCCACGACGTTAACCGCAATTTTATCGCGCGCACTAGACGCACCCATCGGCGAGCCGGAGTAAAACGCCGTGACGCCGGCCTGGCTTACGTCCTCAAACCTCTCCCAATGGCCCAAGGCGATGTAGTCGCAAGCCGACTCAGCGATCTCATGTGGGCGGATCGGCGACGAGCGTTCTTCGGTGTCGTCAGGGTAGTGAAAGTGGCCGTGGGCGATGGCGACCCGCCAGCGGTCGTTGCGCTCGGTTGGCATCCCGGCCAGCGGGCGGAAAGCCGGCGTGTGGCTGTCCATGGCGCGGCCCCAGATGTCCAGGGCCAGGTGCGGGAAGGACAGGGTTTCGCCGCGGGTGCCCGTGATGATGTGCAGGTTGTCCGGCGCAGCCTGGAAGGGGCCACGCCGGTACAGACTGGCGGCATCGTAGAGGTCGTGGTTGCCGGGGAGGATGACGGCGGGCACTTGGGCGCGGGCCATCTCGCTGACGAAGAACTCCAGCACGGCGTCGGAGATGCGGGCGTTGTCGAAGACATCTCCGGCAATTAGCAGGGCGTCGGCATGGAACAGGTGGACACCGTCAACCACGGCGGACAGGGCGCGTTGGGCAGCGTCGGGATCCCAGTCGTCGCCCAAGTGGGTGTCGGAGGTGTGGATCAGGCGGATTCTACGGCGGTTTGCCATTGGGGTACGGAATCTCCAACTTGACGTCTGATGGCTTTCAGGAGCGCCGGCAGGTTCCAGCCTTTGGCGGCGGACACGAAGACGCGGCCGCCCACTGCGGGTGAATCAGCAGCGGCGATGACGGACAGGTCAATTTGGTCAAAGGTTTCAACATCCGTTGGGTTGTCGGTGAGGAGGTCCATCTTGTTGATGACCAGCAGGCGGGGTTTACCGCCCAGATCAAGGTCATTGAGGGTTTGCTCCACCACCTCGGCCTGCTCCGGCGCTTTGGGGTGGGTTATGTCGATGACGTGGAGCAGCAGGTCGGCTTCGCTCAGTTCGGCCAGCGTGGCGCGAAAGGCGGCAACTACGGTGGGAGAGAGTTTCTGGATAAAGCCCACCGTGTCGCTGAGGAGCAGTTCTCCGCCGTCGGGCAAGCGCAGTCGGCGAGTGACCGGATCCAGGGTGTTGAAAAGCTGGTCTTCGGCGGGAACGCCGGCGTTGCACAAAGCGTTGAACAGGGTGCTCTTGCCGGCGTTGGTGTAGCCGACCAACGTGGCCATGGGAGTGGCAGACCGACGACGGCGTTCAAGGTACTGGCTGCGCCGCTGGCGGACGTTATCCAGCTCCGACTCGATTTTCTGAATGCGCCGCCGGATGATGCGTCGGTCGGTTTCAAGTTGGGTTTCACCGGGGCCACGGGTGCCGATGCCACCGCCGAGGCGCTCCAGGTGCGACCATTGTCCGATGAGTCGCGGCAGCAGGTACTGGTGCTGGGCCAGTTCGACCTGCATCTGGCCTTCGCGAGTCCGGGCGTGGCGGCCGAACACATCCAGAATGAGCGCGGTGCGGTCGATGACCTTGATTTGCAGAGCAGCCTCGAGATTGCGCTGCTGGGTGGGCGTCAGCTCGTCGTCGCAAATCACCACGTCGGGCCTTTCTTCGGCCAGAACGTCCTGCAACTCCTGGAGCTTGCCCTTCCCGACGTAGGTGGGGGTGAGACGGTCGGCGCGCTGGGAGACGGTGGCTACGACCTCGGCACCGGCGGAGCGGGTCAGATAGTCCAGTTCTACCAACGTATCTTGCAGCCCCCAGAGCTGTTCGCCACGCTTTTTCTCTTCGACGGCCACCAGGACGGCCCGCTCGGTTTGCGGGCCGGTGGGTTTGGGTTGTCGGGATTTGGGCATACGGCCTGCTATCGTCTCCAGCGAATTCGGGTCTAGGCGCGCGGCGCGGGGATGGTCCAGCTTTCCAGGCGCTGGCAGCCCGTTTCCACTCGCTCGTCGGGGGTGGTGAGGGACAGGCGGATGTAGCCTTCGCCATACTGGCCATAGGAGGAACCGGGGGTGACCACGATGTCGATCTCTTCCAACAGGCGAGCGGCGAAATCGGCGGAGGTGAAGCCTTCGGGAACGGGCGCCCAAATATACAGGCTGGCGCGGGGCGTTTCCACGTTCAGGCCCATGCGGGTCAACGCTTGCAGCACCCGGTCGCGGCGCCACTGGTAGATGGCGACGTTGTCGTCAATGCAGTCCTGCGGGCCGGTCAGGGCCTCCATGGACATTTCCTGGATCGCCTGCGGGATGCCGGAGTCCAGGTTGGCCTTGATCTGGAACAGCGCTTTGATCATATCGGCGTTGCCCACGGCCATGCCCATGCGCCAACCGGTCATGTTGTAGGTCTTGGACAGGGAGTGGAACTCCAGGCCGACCTCTTTGGCACCATCAAGTTGCATCATGCTGCCGGCACGGTAGCCGTCGTAGCCGACTTCAGAGTAGGCGGCGTCGTGGAGCATGGCGATGTCGTGCTCCCGACAGTACCGCAGGGCCGCTTCCAGATCTTCCTGGGACGCGACGGCACTGGTGGGATTGTTGGGGTAATTTAGCCACATGACTTTGGCGGCGCGGGCCACTTCATCCGGGATGGCGTCGTACTCCGGAAGCCAGCCGTTGCCCTGGTAGAGGGGCATAATGTGGCTCTCCGCGCCGGCGAACATGGTGCCTACGGCGTACACAGGATACGCCGGATCGGGGACCAGGGCAATGTCGCCGGGGTCCAGGAAGCAGAAGGCGGCGTGTCCGATGCCCTCTTTCGCGCCGATAAGGGGCAGCACCTCGGTGTCCGGGTCTAGGTCAACATCGAAACGCTGCTTGTACCATTGGGCGATGGCGCGGCGCATCTCCGGCAGGCCATCCGTCTCCGGGTAGCGGTGATTAGGCGGGTCCTGGGAGGCCGTGAGCAAACGGTCGATGATCGGCTGCGGCGTGGGGATGTCGGGGTCGCCGATGCCGAAGGTGACCACGTCGGCGCCGGCGGCGCGCTTTTCGGCGATGATGCGGGAGATTTCGACGAAGGGGTAGGGGGCGAGTTTGCCGAGGCGTTGGGAGAAGGTGGGCATGGTGCTCCTAGTCTGTCGGAGGCCCAGGGTCATAGCTGTATCCGCGGGTCACCGTGAGCCAGACATAATTGTTGATGAAGTGAGCCAATGTGAAAGGGGGATGTTGGTTGATAGCCTGCGAAATGGATGCTGCCGGATTTTCAATCCCATACTTGCGAGCGTCACGCCGCACGATTTGCGCCGACTTATGCATATCGCGCATAAAAGCTCCATAGCGTTTGCCGTCGCACTTTTGACTGCCGTAAATCGCTTTCTGGATAGGTTTGTCCCACGCCACACAAAACTCAGGGTTCAAGACCCCCAAAATCTTTGACGCCACAGTGGCCGCAATGCCATTGTCCTCGACAAGGCGCTCAAAAGCCATTTCCACAGCTAGAAAAGTGGCAGAGTCAACACCTTCGGCACCCAACGACAAGCCCGACAACGGCTTGAGGCAAAAAACCGCTTGGGCCACCGAGAGTTTAAGGACGGCCGGCGTTCTCTCGCGTGACAAGTGGCAACGCCATTTGTTGAGAAAAAGCGTCAACTCCTGCATATCGGTTTCACTGCCACGCTCTACGAGGTTACGTCGAAAGTCCCCCTCATAGACAGCGCGATAAGCGTCGTTGTACTTGTCTCTGCCATTATTGTAATCGGCAGCGGCTTGCAGGATTTGGCGGTAGGTTGTGGGGAGGACGATTCTACTGGCCATTTCCTTTGCTCCCTAGGAAGCACTGGCCGGAGCAGCTTCGCCGATTCGGGTGCTGGCGTCATTCCCGCCCGGCGGCCGCAAGCCGGCCATCATCGTCAGCCAATTGTATTCACCGATAAACTTGGCAAGGGTGTAGGGCGGATTGATGCTCAGCGTTGCCGATAAGTGTCCGGCCGGGTCGTCGATTGCGTGGTTGGCGAGGGCGTCCTTGCGGATGGCTCTGGCGGCGTCGGCCATTTTCCAGATGAAGCGGGAGTAGCGGACGGCGGCGAACCCGTCATCCGGATTATTCTTGGGGAAAAAGTGGTTGTGGGTCGCCAAGTCCCAAGGTAGAAACAGGTCCGGGTTCACTAGGCTGAGGATTTGCGACGCCAGCGCAAAATCAATGCCGTCGTCCGCCGTCAGCCGGTCGGCGGCCCGCGTTGACAAAATGCTGTCCCAATCGCTCAAGCCATCCCCCTCAACATCATACAGCGTAGCGAAAGCCAGATGCCGCAGGCTGGCGACGGCATCCAGCACTGAGGCCAGCAAGACGGGGAACAGCGTTTCGGCGGGCAAATCGGCATTTATTTGATTGAGAAAGCCGAGCAGTCGCTTTATAGCAGATTCCGGGGAACCATTGAGCAAGGCATCACGGAACTCGTCGGTATCGACCTGGCGATAAGCGGCGTCGTGCTGTTGTCCCTCCTCGTGCTGACGGTAGGCTTGTGCCGCCCATTCAATCTGCCGGTAGGTTGTGGGGCCGGTGGCGGTGTCCACCTCAAAGTACAATTCTCCGAAAAGGAGGTCGTTGGAACGGATGGGCCATCGGCGCTTGCGGTAGAAGTTGGCGATGATGACCTCATCGCCGCCGGGGAACTCGGCGACGACTTTCAGACGCCCGCCCATCGCCTTGATGTATGCGGCGATTTGCGACACGGGCGCGTCATCGCATTCCTCAAAGGCGCGGACGCCGGCCTCGTCGGTCTGCAGCTCGGCCGCATATTCTGACAGGGGGGCGTCCTCATGCTCCCGCAACATCCGCAGCGGCATCACGGCGCAGGATTCGTCCGGGGGCATGGTGGCGTCGATTTCAGCCTCCAGCTCCGCCATGCGCTCCCAGTCCTCCGGAGTGAAGTGGGCGGTTAGTTCCTCAAATTTATGCCGGCCGCCCATCAGATTAATCCTTCTCTTTTCAAACGTGCGATATGCGCGTCATAGAGGTCATAGGCTAGGGGTATGTTGCGAGGGTAAAAATCGCTGTCTCCAGTTTTGTCGCCGCCCAGCAGAACGATAGCCGTCATTCGCTGGTCAAATGCATAGAGAGCGCGCAACGGACGCCCTTCGCTTTGTGCCCTTAATTCGTGCATCTCTAACCCGTTCCTGACACGAACTCGTTTTGAATATTTTCTCGACAGCCCGACGCCATAGACCCTGAGCCGGCCGATTCGTGAACCCAGGGCGCGCTGTTCCGGCATGGTGAGGGTATGCCACCACTGGTTGAACTCGTCCGTGAATTCAACCTCCCAGGGCATTGTGAATCCCTAAACTGCAACTGCGTCGCTTTGGCAGGCCAGCCCACGTTCCAGCGTGAGCCAGTTGTACTCGTCGATGAACTTGGCGAGGCTGAACGGCGGGCTGATGCCCAGGTCTGCGGACAGCACGCCGGCTGGGTCGTTAATCCCGTGCTGGCTACGGGCGTCGGCGGTTATCGACAGAGCCGCCATGCGCATTATGGTGAGGAACTGGGCGTAGGTGGCGCCGTTGGGCGGGTCGTTGGGGAAGTAGGCGTTGCGTATCTGAGTGTTCCACATCACGAAGAGGGCCGGGTTCAACAGGGACAGAATCAACGATGTCGTTGACGGCCCGGCACCGTCTGCCGCGGCGATGCTGTCGTAGGCTCGCTCGATGATGTCCAGGGTGGCGC
The DNA here is from genome assembly GCA_034421995.1 of Dehalococcoidia bacterium. Classification (GTDB taxonomy): domain Bacteria; phylum Chloroflexota; class Dehalococcoidia; order Lucifugimonadales; family UBA3495; genus Bin87. Next base: position 18,113 of record DAOUJY010000136.1, read on the forward strand.
AGCGCAGGTCGTCGAATTCCAGCGCGGACCCAGACAACGGCTTGAGACGCGGGGCAGCCTGGGCGATAGCCGAAGCGATGCCGGGCACCTTCTCATAGGATACGCGGAAGCCCCATTTGTTGACGAAACGCAGCAGCCGCTCCACGCTGTCGGCGTCCTGCTTTTCGAGCAGGGCCTGGCGAAATTCAGAAGTGTACAGGGGGACGTAGTCCGCGTCGTCGCTGGTCTCGCGGCGGAACGCCGCCGCTGACCAGCGGATCTGCTCAAAAGTGGTCGGGCCGGTTACGTAGTTGCTCATTCTGTCCACACTCCGCTGAAAACTTCGGCTGCCGGGCCTTCGAGATAAACTTCGCCCTCGCCGTCCCATTCGATATTTAGCGTACCGCCGGGCAGGTTAACCGCCACCCGGTCTCCAGTGTGCCCCAAAAGGCGCGAGGCCACGCCGATGGCGCAGGCACCGGTCCCGCAGGCCATGGTCTCGCCGGAGCCGCGCTCCCAGACCCGAGCGTCCAGGTGGCCGTCGTCACGCAGGTTCACGATTTCAAAGTTGACCCGGCGCGGGAAGATGGGATGCCGCTCCACCAAAGGCCCGATGTTGTGCAGGGGAAACTCCTCCACCGGTTGGTCGATAAAGGTTACGGCGTGGGGGTTTCCCATGGACACGAAGGTGAGAAACAGGCGGAAGTCACCGGGATGGACGGCGTAGTTGAGGATTGGCCCCTCTCGGTTGCTAATGGCAGGGTCCAAATCAACCGGGATCTCCGCCGGCACCAGGTGCGGAGCTCCCATGCTCACCCGCGCGGCATGGACTGAGGCGCCATCGTAATGGGGCACCACGGTGCGCACGCCGGCCAGGGTGTCCACCGTGACCTGCTGGGCTGATGGCGATACAATCCCACGCTCGATAGCGTATTTGGCGAAGCAGCGTATGCCGTTGCCACACATTTCACCTTCAGAACCATCGGAATTGAACATCCGCATCTGGAGATCTGCTACATCGGAATCCATCACCAGTATCAGACCGTCGCCGCCGACGCCAAAATGCCGATCGCTAATGGCGCGGGACAGGCTGCCCCAATCACGGTCGGGCATCGTTCGGGCGTCGATATACACGTAATCGTTGCCAGCGCCGTGCATTTTGGTGAATTCCATCGCGGGACTCCTGCGCCGAATTGGCTCGTAGCCTATAGCCCGGAATTGTACCACACCCGTTTCAGGGCGCCAGAAAGCGCTCCACGCGGCGGGTGGCTTCCGCAATCGGCAGTTCGTGGGTGGCATCCAGCCACTTGATACGTCGGTCGGACGGCTTGAACCACGTGTATTGGCGACGCACCAGACGGTGCGTCCGGCTCTTGGACCGGGCAATCGCTTCATCCAGGGAGATTTCGCCGGCAAGGTATTGTCCCAACTGAGTGTAGCCGACGCCGGACAGCGGCCCATCGCCCAGCTCATAACCCGCAGCCGCCAATCGGCGGGCTTCGTCCAACAGGCCCCGCGACATCATCATGTCGAACCTGTCGTCGATCCGCCGGTAAAGATCCGCGCGTTCAGCGGTCAAGCCGATGATGAGGGCACGGTAGGGCGGCTCCACACTCCGTCGAGTGGCGCTTGCCTGTTCTCCGGCGGAGTGAAGGATCTCCAGAGCGCGGATGATGCGGCGGGTGTTGTGCGGCCCGATGGAAACAGCGCGCTGGGGATCGACAGCGTTCAATTCGTTCCAGAGAACGCGCGTTCCTTCGGCGGCGGCACGTTGCTCGAGCTGAGCGCGGAAGCCCGCGTCGGGCGGTATGGCGGGCACATCCCAACCTTCCAGCATCGCCCATACGTACTGGCCGGTGCCGCCGCACAGGATGGGAAATTTTCCTCGGCCAGCTATGTCCGAGATGCAATCGCAGGCCAGCGGTAGGTATTCGCCCAGGCTGAGTGGTAGATCGGGTGGACGAATGTCGATGAGGTGGTGGCGGGCGGAGCGGAGTTCGTCAGCCGTTGGCTTGGCGGTTCCGATGTCCATGCCGATATAAACCTGTCGGCTGTCGGCGTTGACGATTTCGCCGCCAAAACTCTGGGCGAGTTGAATGGCCAGGGCCGTCTTGCCCACCGCGGTGGGGCCTACGACAGCGATAAGGGTGACGGGGGCCGACATACACCGGCCTGGGGATGAACCCTATCGCGGCGCAGCAAATGCGGCGGCCACAGCCAGGAAGGACCCCGCATCCAAGCTGGCCCCACCGACCAGGGCGCCGTTGATGCTGGGAACGGCCGCGAAGTCGGCAGCGTTGCCCGAATTAACGCTGCCTCCGTAAAGCAAGGGTGTCGCGGTGGCAACGTCTGCGCCCAGCGACGCTGCGACGGTGGGCCGGATTGCGCCGCCCATTACCGCGTCAGCGATCTCCGGCGTGGCCGCGCGCCCGGTGCCGATGGCCCAGACGGGTTCGTAGGCAATCGCGAGTTTGCCTTGGGCGCTTTCCGGGTCCAGGTCGGTAAGGGCTGCCACCACCTGCCGGCGGATGACCTCGGCAGCCTGGCCGGATTCCCGCTCATCAAGGGTTTCGCCGACGCAGACAATAGGGAGCAAGCCGTGGCTCAGCGCGGCGGCGGTTTTGCGGCCAACGGACTCGTCGGTTTCGCCAAAGAACTGGCGACGCTCGGAGTGCCCGATGATAACGTAATCGCAGAGACCGATGAGCATGGGCGGCGCTATTTCGCCGGTGAAGGCTCCACTGTCGTCAGTGTGCATATTCTGGGCGGCCACGGCGACGCCACTGCCGGCTACGGCATCCCGCACGGCCGCCAGCGACACAAACGGCGGCCCCAGGATCAGGCTGACTCCGCTCAACCCGGCAGCACCGGCTGCGATTGCCGAAGCCAACGACACACTGGACGGGATGTCCGTGTTCATCTTCCAGTTGCCGGCGACGATGTTAGGTGGGGTGGGCATGAGCGTTTCCTTGATACCTGATTGAAGACGGGCTCAGCAATGCGGTTCAATGATTTCTCCCCATTTGAAGTACTTTGACTGCCATGGCCACAATGCCGCCAACGATGCTTAAGGCTCCCGTTGTACTGATTGTTTGCGGGCTTAACCATCGCTGGCTCTCTGGCGCGGAAGTGTTCCACAGCACTACGAATAGCAGTGCAAATAGCGCCGTCATAGCCAAAGGAAGCACGATGTAAAACTGCGCCCGGGTCCAAAAGATTGCGCCGCCGGATTCTACATCGCGCTGTCTTTCCCGACGCCGGAATTCGTTTGCCTTTCCGACATCTTCGTAATCTACGCCGGCACTTAGGGCCTTCCTTTCATCTTCGGCGGCGCGGCCTGGATCTCCAGAATCGGGTAACGGGACTTCTCTTCTATTCATTCACGCTCACTCGCTACATTCACGTTCTGGGCGTAATAATTTTCGATGAGTGGGTCGGGGATGACCGCATTCTGGTTGTAGAACTCCCAAATCTGCTCCCAGGGGGAACCGGGAGCGTGGGCCATCGCTGACAGCTGCATACCGCTGAAATGCCCATATTTCTCCCATACCTGGTCGATCAGGTCCTGCTCAAATTCGTCGTAGGTTCGTTCCTCTACCCCGGCTACGGACAGGTCGATTGGGCGGGTTATCGGCTCTCCTCCATAGCGCCGGAGACTACGATAGAGTTCCGGCACCACGGGCCCGTATAGCCAAGCCTCAACGGGCTGTTCGAGCAGCGGTCGGTTATACAGAGCGAGCATCCAAGCGTGACAGAAGTAGGTTAATTTTATGACCTGCAACGGCGTGATTGGGATTCCATCTCGGTGCGCGCGACGAATTAGCTCATTGGCTATGCTTCTCGCGTCATGTTCCATGGCTTCCCCCTCCTGTGGTGTATTGACTCGCCGGAATACAGCGGATCCCCATATTGTCGCCACCGCTGGCGCGTTTACGGGCCATACTTAGCCAGTTTGCCGGAGTGGGACAGGGCCAGCAGCATGATGGTTTCCGCCGGGATGCGGCCTAGGGAGCCATGGGCGCAGGCGCGCTCGTTGAAGCCGTCCACCCCTTCGCCCAAGGTCAGCTTGGAATGGAGCATGAAGGGGACCGGGTGCCAGCTATGGGACGCCATGATAGCCGGAGTGGCGTGGTCGCCGGCCACCATCAGCACGTCGGGCTGTAGTTCCAGGATGCGCGGGATGTGGCTGTCCAGGGCTTCCAGTGTGCGGACTTTGCCGTCGAAATCGCCGTCTTCGCCGGCGGAGTCGGCTGGCTTGTAGTGGAGGAAGAAGAAATCGTGGTCGTCCCAGTTGGCTTGCAGGGTGTCCACCTCCTCTCCGAAGGTCATGCCGGTGGGGATGATCTGCATATTGGCCACCGAGGCGAGGCCGCGATACATGGGGTAGGCGGCGATGGCAGCGGGGTTGAGGTGATAGACCTGGCCGAAGTCGGGCAGGTTGGGCAACTGCGCCCAGCCGCGGAGCAAAACCATGTTGGCCGGCTGTTCTTCGGAGAGCAGGCGTCCCGCTTCGGCGACAAACCGCTGCACGATTTCGGCGGTGCGCGCTGCTTCAGGAACCAATGCGCCAGCAGGACGTGGCGCCACGCCTTCGCGCTGCGGGTCGGTCTCTTCAACCGCCTCGGAAAGACCTTCGCCGCGAAGTCGCAGCACGAAACGGTAGTCCTGCACCGGGAACACGTCCACCTGGACGCCGGGAATTTCGATGCGGTCCAAACGCTCACACAAAGGAGCGCTCAGCTCGGTGGCGATGCGTCCGGCGCGGCGGTCGGTGAGCAGTCCGTCGTCGTCAACGGTGCAGAAGTTGCCCCGGGCCGCCAGGTCGCCGGGCAGGAGGTCGATGCCGATGCCCAGAGCTTCCAACGCGCCCCGCCCGATTATATATCTCAGCGGGTTGTAGCCGAACAACGCCAGGTGGCCCGGCCCGCTGCCGGGAGCTATGCCAACCTCCACCGGCGTGGTCAAGCCGCAGGCGCTGCGTTGGGCCAGGGCGTCCAGGTTGGGAATATAGGCGGTTTCCAGTTCCGACTTGCGCGTGTCGGGATGGGGCAACCCGCCCAGTCCATCTGCCACCAGCATGACAATCTTGGAGGGCGTGCTGGCGATGCTGTCGTGAATCTGTTCCAGGTCAATCATGTTCGCTCCGATGGTTGGCTCAACGCGGGCACTATAATTGCGGACTCTAGATTCCGGCTTTCGCCGGAATGACGAGAAGTGGGTGTCGGAATCACGAAGTGGGTGCCGGAATGACGAGTTACGTTTTGCGCTCAGGCGTCGGGGATGGCGGCGATGCCGGGCAACGTGCGGCCCTCGAGGAACTCGAGGGAGGCGCCTCCGCCGGTGGACACGTGGGTCATTTTCTCCATCAGCCCCAAGGCTTCCACGGCCTCCGCAGTGGAGCCGCCGCCGACTACGGTGGTCACTCCCGGTAGACTGGCGATGCCATCGGCAACGTGCCGAGTGCCGGCGCTGAATCGCTCCATCTCGAACACGCCCATGGGTCCGTTCCACAGGATGGTCTTGCAGCCGGCCAACTCATTAGCGTAACGGGTGGCGGTGTCCGCACCGATGTCCATGATGTACCAGCCGTCCGGGACGTTATCTGAGGAAACGGTGTTGAAGGATGCGGGCCGGGGCGAGAATTCGCTGGCCGCAACCACGTCTGCGGGAAGATGGACGGTTATGCCGCTGGCGTCGGCCCGGCGCATAACGTCGCGGGCGAAGTCCAGCCGATCCTCCTCGACGACGGACGCGCCCACCGGCTTGCCGGCCGCGGCGAGAAACGTCACTGCCATTCCGCCGCCGATGAACAGGTGGTCCAGTCGTTCCAGCAGGTTTTCCAGAACCAGGATTTTGTCGCTGACCTTGGCTCCGCCCATCAGCGCGGCCAGGGGCCGGTCCGGCTCCGCCAACGCCAAGCCCAGGGACTCAACCTCGCGCTGCGTGAGCAGACCCATGGCCGTAGGCAGGTGCCGGGGTATCTCGACGGTTGAGGCGTGGGCGCGGTGGGCCACGGCGAAGGCATCCATGACAAAGCAGTCGGCGAGGGCGGCCAACTCGGCGGCAAAGGCCCGGAATGTTGAAGAATCCGGGTCGCTCTCCTCGCCCTCGTGGAAACGCAGGTTTTCCAGCAGGCATATATCGCCGGCGGACATACCGGCGACGCGCTCGGTCACGGCTGCACCCACGCAGTCGCGGAGGGACGCTACCGGGCGGCCCAGGAGCACAGCCAGCCGGTCGCCCATCGGCTTCAAGCGCAATCCATCATCAACTTTGCCGCGGGGACGACCGAGGTGAGAACACAGCACGATGCGGCACTGTCTTTCCACCAGGTATTGGATGGTGGGCAAGGTGGCGCGGAGCCGCTGGTCGTAATTGGCGATGGCTTCCACTCCCTGCTCGATGGGTACGTTGAAGTCAACGCGCACCAGGACCGTCTTGCCTGCCACGTCCAGTTGGGAAAGGGTACGCTTGCTCATGTGATTACCCTCTGGAGGTCAGGAGTGGGGCCGACCGAGAATCCATTCCGCCGCCCACTGCAAGGACGCAGGACTCTGCAACCGGCAGTCATCAGTCGCAAGGGCCGCGTCGGCTTCGTGCAGCAGTTGCTCCGCCTTATCCTCGGCGTATTGACGGGAGCCGGCATCATCCAGGATGGCGACAATGCGGGGCGGGTCGCCGGGTTCGAGGACACGTTTCATATAGATGCCGCCCAACTCGCGCTTTGCCGAGGTCACGGAGTTTTGCAGCGCATGGATAAGGGGCAAACTTTTCTTTTTGTTCAGGACGTTGGCCGGGGTGAAACCGTCGCCGCTGGAGCCCCACAGGTCGTCGATATCTGCGCGGATTTGCCGGGCCGTGCCCAACAGCCCGCCCCACCGGCGCAGGGCCTCGGCGGTGGGATCATCCCCGCCGACGGCCAACGCTCCCAGCCTGGCGGAGCAGCCAACCAGGGCCCCGGATTTACGTCCCACCATGTCGAGGTAATCGGGTTCCGACACCATCAACTGGTCCTGGTAGGTCAGGTCCATGTATTGCCCTTCACACAGCGTGAGACACGCTTGATCAAGACTGCGCAGGGCGGTCAACACAGTGGAAGCCGGCGTTCCGGCCTCGGACAATCGCATCAACACGGCGCGGGCCAGGGCGTGCAGGCCGTCCCCGGCGTTGATGGCCTGGGATGGCCCCCAAACCCACCAGATGCTGGGACGGTCGGAAGATTGGTCAATCCGGCCGGCTTGAACGTCGCTGTGAACGAGCACGAAGTTATATGCCAACTCAACGGCAGCAGCGGCGGAAACGGCCGGACCATGGTCGCCGGAGACCGCGTCGGCGGCCGCTAAAGCAAGGACGCCACAGTGGTGCAGCGGCGTCAACGCCGATTGGGCCGGGTTGCCGCGCTCGTCCACCCAACCCAGATGATACCGGAGCAAGTCGTAGAGCATCCCCTGCCGGCCGTCGAATGCGTCGCGCAGTTCTGCATCCACGACGGCGCGGTAGCGGTCGTATGTGTCGTTTGCCACGATGGGGTCCATCCTACCTAACTGCGCGCTTCCATCATGCCAAGGAGGTCCAGTATTTCACGATAAGGCAACGCTCCCTCCCGGAGCAGCGCGGTGCCCTCTGGGGACACGGATATGATAGTGCTGGCGGTTCCCTTCGGGGTCGGGCCGGATGCAATGATACCATCAACGCGCGGACCGATGATTGTCCGCAATTCATCCGCGTCGGTAATGTCCGGCTCGCCGCTGCGGTTGGCGCTGGTTCCGGTGATGGGGCGACCCAGGGCTTCCGCCAACGCCAGCGGCGCCGGATGGTTGGGCATCCGCACCGCGATGGTGTCGCGTCCGGCGGTGAGGCGCTCCGGGAGACCCGGCGCGGCGGGGAGCACCATGGTCAGGCTGCCGGGCCAGTAGGCCTCGGCGAGCTTTTGGACCATGGGCAGCGCGTCGGCGGGAATAGCCGCCACCTGCGTCGCCTGCTCCCATCCGGACACCAGCACCGGCAGAGGCATATCAGCCGGCCGGCCCTTGGCAACGTACACTCGCTCGACTGCGTCGGAATTGAGGGCGTCTGCCGCCAGGCCAAAGAGCGTGTCGGTGGGGATGGCGACTACGCCGCCGGCGGCGATAATATCAGCGGCCCAGAAGATTTCGGTTTGGTAGTCCATGCCTGCGATGATTGTACCACCGGGCGGCGGTTTTCCGTATATGGATTATCGGTTGCAGAAAACCGCCAAACCCGATTAGCATGGGAACACGACGTTAGAAACCGTTGGTGCTAGTTTGTGTCAGAGGGTGAAGTTAGCGATGGAGCGATGGATGCGTCCGGTTTCGTCAGGTTCCAAGCCATTCCAGTTCACCAATAGGTTGAAGGCGGCC
>DAOUJY010000137.1:0-49079 GCA_034421995.1 Dehalococcoidia bacterium
AAAATCGGAGATGTTCATGGGGTTCCTCGCTGCGGAGTGTTCTCAACTCGCAGCATAGGGGAACCTCGTGGCATTTTCAAAATCGTCTCAAACTAGCACCAAAGGTTACTACCCCGATTTCACCCTTGCCGCCAACAGGGACGGTGGAAACAAAATCGCCATCGACGTCAAAACCACCTACAAAATCGCTATAGCGGATAGGTTTTCGTTCACGTTGGGCAGCTATACCAGCTTCTTGCGGGGCGATGGCACCAAAAATATCATGTTCCCCTACCACGAATATGCCGAGCATTGGATAATAGGCTTTGCGTATCGCCGCGTCGAAGTTGATCCCGCGGCTGCGAACCGGGTGTACACTCCCGCAATCCGTGACGCAATCCCGGTGCCGTTTACCGACGTGGAGGTCTTCATGCAGGAAAAATGGCGCATCGCTGGCGACAAGGCCGGCAGCGGAAATACGACCAACATCGGTAGCATCAGCGGAACGTTAGCCGATTTTCAGCAGGGGAACGGCGTCTTCCAATCGGAAAGTGAGTTCCTAGCCTACTGGCGTGGATACGGACGTACCGCTGATGCACGCTCCCGGCTGTATCGCAACGCCGTCGAGTTTAGAGTGATGTACCAATGCTAGACCACCCATCCGACGTCGTTGTTGTGCACTTGACGCAGCCGGGAAAATAACCCCATTGGGCCCTATCGGGAAATCCGCCGGGGACTAATTCCCTTAAACTGTACCCTGATGCTTGGTTGCCGTCAATCAACATTACCGGAGGCTCACGATGTCCACCCCCGTCCGCGTCCGCTACGCGCCCAGCCCTACTGGCAATCCGCACATCGGCAACATCCGCACCGCCATGTTCAACTGGCTGTTCGCTCGGCGCAACGGCGGGCGGTTCGTGGTGCGGGTTGAGGATACCGACCAGGGGCGCATCACTGAGGGAGCGGTGGACCATATTCTGGACGGGCTGGAATGGCTGGGCATTGATTGGGATGAAGGCCCCCGGGTGGGCGGGCCTTACGGTCCGTATTTTCAATCGGAGCGGCTGGAGCGTTACCATACCGCCGCGGAGCGGCTGATCGCCTCGGGCGACGCCTACCGCTGCTACTGCCCGCCGGAACGGGTGGCCGAACTGCGGAAGGAGCAGGCCCGCAACAAGCAGCGGCAGGGTTATGACAGCCGTTGCCGCTACCTGTCGGATGCGGAGCGGCGCGCCAACGAGGCGGCGGGAATGCCATCGGTGTTGCGCTTCGCCATGCCTCAGTCGGGCACGACCGCCGTGGACGACGCCATCCGCGGGCACGTGGAATGGCAGAACGAACTCACCGACGACTTCGTACTGATCAAGACCGACGGATTTCCCACCTACCATATGGCGGTGGTGGTGGACGACCACGCCATGGCGATAAGCCACATACTGCGGGCCGAGGAATGGCTGCCCAGCACACCGCGACACGTGCAGTTGTTTCGGGCGCTGGACTTGCCCATGCCCGTATTCGGCCATCTGCCCATGATCCTCGGCTCCGACCGGGCCAAGCTGTCCAAGCGACACGGCGCGACTTCGCTAATGGAATACCGGGACGACGGGTTTCTGCCGGAAGCGCTGATCAACTTCATGGCCCTGCTGGGCTGGTCCCTGGACGGCGAAACCGACGTGATGACGGAAGACACCATCCGGGACAACTTCACCCTGGAACGGGTGGGCAAGCCGGCCGCCATTTTCGACCTGGACAAGCTGCAGTGGATGAACGGGGTGTACATCCGGCAGCTGGGTACCGAAGATCTGGCCGACCGCATCCTCCCGTTTTTGGAACAGACTTATTCCGATGACCTGCTGCCCATCGACCGGGATTACCTGCTGCGGATCGTTCCCCTGGTTCAGGAGCGGCTCAAGACTCTGGCCGACGCTCCCGATATGCTCTCCTACTTCTTCGAGGACAGGCTGGAATATGACCCGGCGGCGCTGGTGCAGCGGGGCATGGACACCGACGGCACGCGGGTAGCAATTCGCCGGGCTGAATCCGACCTGGCCGCCGTGGCTGGCGCCGACTTCAACCACGAGAACCTGGAAGCCCTATTGCGGGTCGCCGGAGCCGAATTGGGCCTGTCGGGGAGGCAGTTCTTTGGCGCTCTCCGCACCGCCATCACCGGGCGCACCGCGACGCCTCCGCTCTTTGAGATGATGGAGGTGATGGGCCGGGAGCGCGTGCTGCAACGTCTGGCGGCGGCGGAGAAGCTATCTACCGTCTAACCCGACTCCCGCCTGTCGGGCATGGGCTGTCCGCAGTGGGGGCATAGGTCGCCGCCCGGTGGCGTGGGCCGGTCGGGGTCGGGTGAGCCGTCCGCGGAATCGGCCTCCAGCAGGCCGGCGCTGAGTATGCCGGCCGGCAGGGCGAACAGGCCGATGCCCAAGACGGCGATGACGGCGGCCAATGCGCGGCCAACAGGGGTGACGGGAACTGTGTCACCGTAGCCCACGGTCGTCAGGGTAACGACGCTCCACCACATCGCCGCCGGGATGCTGGGAAAGACCTCGGGCTGGGCTTCCGTTTCGGCAAAGTACATCAGGGCAGCCGCAATCACCAGGGAGACGAGCAGCGCGGCTACGGTGGTCAGCAGCTGTCCGCTTTTCTCGCGCAAGGCCAGCCCCAGCCGGCGCGCCGCCGGGAAATAGCGGGCCAGCTTGGCGGTGCGGGTCAGCAGGCGAGCGGCCAGCAGGAAGGACAGGCTGGGGCCAGCGACGCCGGACAACAAAATGACCACGGCGACGACCGACGGGGCCAAAGCCGCAGCGTCCACCAGAGCGTGGGGAGAGACGACGTAGCGCCAGCGCTGGCGCCAACCGGCGGTCGCCGGGTCGGGGGCCGCTTCCGGGGCGGTCCAGAGCCGGAGGATATACTCGGCCAGAAAAACGGCTACGGTGCAGTACTCGACGAGATGGAACCAGAAGCCGTAGGAGGATGCCAGGTCGGGCACCGTCCACAGGATGAGGGCCACCGAGTTAATGAGGATAACCGCAACCAGGGCAGTTTCCACCAGGATGGAGGCTTTGGGGGAGCCCGGACTGACGCGCTGAAATCCGGCGCCGAGTTGGGGTTCCAAGAGAGCATAGGCCCGTCGCCGCAGCCCGGCCGGGCCGCCGGAGTTTGCAGACGGGACATCGCTCATTCGTCTTTATACCTCCGCCTTAGCCCCACGGATTGGGGCGGTATGGCGATCTCGCTGCCCCGATAGTACGTTGGTGTCATTTTAGAAAAATAATCAGAATTGGCAGATTTTTTGCTTGACGCCCGGCGAATTGAAGGTTGTAAAGTAGGCCCTGGTATTTCCGGTGGCTGGGACATTTTAAACGGCTTCCAGCATCGCCATACCGGGCGAACACCTACCTCATTCATGCCCTTTCAGATCATACAAATCGGGTGGCAGTGGCGGCTAGGGAACGAATACCAAATTCCGTGGTTTTAGCAAGGAGAAACCGCATATGGCATCAAGCGGTGCAACGATCATCAGTGACGGCGTATTCAAAGTTGACGCAGGGGCCTGTTTTGGCAGCTTTCCCAAGATGATGTGGGAAAACCTGGTTTCGACCGACCGTAAGAACCGACTGACCATGGGCCAGAACTGCCCACTATTTGAGATCAATGGCCGCCGGATCCTCGTGGATACCGGCATCGGCCCGAAGACCAACCCCCAGGACAAGGAGCTGTACGGCCTAGTGCCCAGCCGCTTGATGCGGAGCCTAAAGAGCGCCGGGCTGGGGCCCCGGGATATCGACGCGGTGGTGCTTTCGCACCTCCATTTCAGTCACGCCGGCGGGTCCACTCGCATGGATCGGCTGGGCGACATGGTGCCTTCGTTTCCCAAGGCCACATACTACGTGCAGCGCGCCAGCTGGGAAGACGCCCAGCATCCTTCGCTGCGCAACGCGGGCGCCTTCCGTGTTGAAGACTTCGCTCCCATCGTGGAACGGGGGCAACTCGAACTACTGGACGGAGACACCGAGTTGTTTCCGGGTTTGAGCCTCATAGTGACCGACGGACACTGCCCCGGGCATCAGATTGCGATTTTTACCCATGGCGGAGAGCGCATCGTGTACCTGGGGGATTTGGTGCCCACGCCCCACCACCTGGGCCTTACCGTCATCTCGTCCTTCGACTACGAACCGGAAGCCACGCTCTGTCAGAAACGGGACATCCTGGCCCAGGGAGAAAACCAGGGTTGGCTATTGGTGTTTGCCCACGGCCACGAGATCAGGGCGGGCTACCTGGAGCGCCGGCAGAACATAAGCTACCTGAGGCCGGTGGATTTCTAGGCGGACAATCGCGGTTGCGTCAGGCCGGCAACCACTCGGCGCGCATCACCTTGCCGTCCAGCCCGGTCAATCGCGCCGGCGTGATGCAATTCGCCAAATCGTCGCCGGTCTGGGTGGATACCCGGACGTAGTTGTCCGTCAGACCGCTCCAGACGGGCAATTCATCGCCAACGGGCCGGGCGGTTTCCCAAAGTACCCGGCGCGTCCGGCCTATCATCCCTTGGCGATAATCCACAAATCCCTGCTCGGCCGCTGCGGACATTTCGGCGGCCCGGCGACGCTTCTCCCTCGGGTCCACCTGTTCCGGCAGGTAATGGGCGGTAGTGCCTGGGCGCTGCGAATAAGGAAACACGTGGCAGTCGGCGAAGCTCATTTCCGTGACCAGATCCAGGCTGGCGTCGTGATCGGCGCCGCTCTCTCCGGGGAAGCCGACGATGATATCCGTGGTGATGGATGACCCCGGAACCGTGTCTCGGATAGTGTTGACCGCCTTGCGATAGGCATCCGCATCGTATCGGCGCCGCATCGCTTTGAGGGTGGCGTCGGACCCGCTTTGCAGGGGCACGTGGAAATGGGGACAGAGGCGGGGATCTTCCCACCGCTCCAGGAGATCAGGAGTAATCTCGTGAGCCTGGAGTGAGGAAACCCGCAGTCGCGGCACGTTCGTTTCCAACAGAATTCGGTCCAGCAGCAAGGGTAGATTAACCTGGTCCAGATCAAACCCGTAGGTTCCTAACTGGGTGCCGGTCAATGTAACTTCCTGGAACCCGTTGGCGACGTGGCGACGCACCGCGGCTACCAACTCACCAGGCGGGATGCTGCGCTCTCGGCCCCGGACTTTGGGCACGATGCAGTAGGCACAAACCTGATCGCAGCCCTCCTGTATCTTCACCATGGCCCGGCTGCGTCGCAAAATGCCGGGGCCGATTTCGGCTTGGGGCATGGGCAGAGGGGTAGGCAGTACGCCCCGCTGCCGGTTATGTTCCGCGATAGCCAGCGCCGTCAGTTCCGGTTTCTCTCGGTTTCCCACCACCAGCGAAACCTGGGGCATTTGGCGCAATTCGTCGGCGGCGCGTTGCGGATAGCAGCCGGCGGCAACCACCACGGCGTCGGGATTGGCGCGGCGGGCGGCCCGCAGGGCCTGGCGGGCCTTGGAGTCGGCGGTGGCAGTGACGGTGCAGGTGTTGACGACGATGATGTCGGCATCGCGTTTTCGGTCCACCAGGCGATAGCCGGCTTGGGCGAACTGGCGGGCCAGCAGGGCGCTGTCGGCCTGGTTCAGCTTGCAGCCGTGGGTTTCGATGGTGACGGTTCCGGCGGTGATGCCGTCGCTTTCGGGGTCTGGATTCCGGCTTGCGCCGGAATGACGATGGGGGCCCGAGTGACGATGGGGGCCGGGATGGCGGTGGATATTGAGCATAATGGCTTACCCGCTCGGAATCCGGGCCACCAGCCGTTCAATGGCCTCGGTAAGGTCGTCCATCGCCATGAAAAGGTAGTCCACTCGGCTGCGGCGTTCGCGCACGCGCTCGGCAGCTTCGGACAGGGCCGACAGATGGTCGAAGGCGTCCCGGATATAGCGGTCCCGCTCCTGTTGTCCCAGACGGCGCACGAAATCCCGCAGGTCGGCATCGTTGTCCGTTGGCTCACCATGCCACAACGCCACGCCGCGAGCCGCCGCCACCAGGCTGCCCCACGACAATTCCTCCGCCTGGTTCCACTGGCCGCGCTGCATGGAAACCTGGGCCGATTCCAACAGCCGCAACGCCTGGCCCCGATAACGGGCCAGACGGTTCGGCAAAGAAGGACTCGGCGTTGAACGGTGGGCAGTCATAATCGCACTATGATTTTACCAAACTCGCGTGGCGACCCATAGGCGCAGATAGTACACTGCTGTCGGCCATCAGCCGCATCCCAACATCGAAGGTGCAGTAATGCCTGCCGTCAGTCCTTTTCGCCACGTCGCCTACCCGGTACGGGTTTTCGCCGGGGATGACGCTCTATCCAACCTGCGTGCCGCAGTGCGGCGCACCGGGGCGATGCGCCCTTTCGTGGTCTGTGGCCAGTCAGTAGCCAAAGGCACCGACCTGCTGGACCGGGTGATGGAGGCGTTGGGAGAACCGCCGGCGGGAGTATTCGATGGAGTTCAGGCCGGTTCGCCCGTGCCGGCGGTGCGGGACGGTTTCCGCATGGCGCGCGAGGCTAACGCGGACCTCATCATAGCGGTGGGCGGCGGCAGCGCGGTGGTGACGGCGCGGGCCATCATCATCTTGCTGGCCGAAGGCGGCGCCCCCCATGACCACGCTACCAAATACCCGCCCGGACAGCCTCCCGTCAGCCCCCGCCTGATGGCGCCCAAAATTCCCAACATACTGGTATTGACCACCCCCACGACGGCTGCGACCCGGGCCGGCACCGCCGTCATCGACGGGGAGACTGGGCACCGACTGGAGATGTTCGATCCCAAGACGCGGCCGACGGCAGTGATCTGGGACACGGAAGCGCTGCTCACCGCACCCGCTGGCCTGTGCGTCAGCGCATCCGGTTCGCTGTTCAGCGGCGTGATCAGCGCCCTGCAAGCCCCCAGGCTGAATGCCATGGCCGCCGCCGATCTGCTGGGCGCGCTGGGCCTGCTGGTGGAAAACCTGCCGGTCGTGCGCAAGTCGCCGGACGACGGCGCGGCGCGGGTCAACCTGTGCGCGGCATCGTTCATGTACAACCGAGCCTGGGACACGGGAGCCAGCGGTTCCGCCCTGGGCGTGGTCAGCGCCCTGGCCCACAGCCTGGATACCCGCTACCCCGATTGCAGTCACGGCGCGGCGTATTCCATTCTCACCGGGCCGGGTATGCGATTCAACCGGGATCATAACGCGGCCGGCCAAGCCCGCGTTGCCGAGGCGCTGGGGGTGCGTGAACCCGGCGCGGCCGACACCGAGGCGGCCGATGCCGCCGCCGACGCAGTGACCGCCTTTTTCGAGGCTATCGGCCTGCCGGTCCGGCTGCGAGACGTAGGGGTGCCCGGAGAGGGCATACCCGCCATTGCCGAGGACGCCCTCACCGATTTCGGACTGCACCGCAACGTCAGGCCTGTGAACGGAGTAGATGAGCTGGAAGCGACGCTGCGGTCGGCATGGTGAGCGTAGGGACGAATAACCATTCGCCCGATTTGTCAAAAGGATTGGATACAATGTAAATTAGATGTACTCGCCGCGCTCGGCGGCGCAGGGTTGGAAGAGGGATCCGGGATTATGGCTACGCTCAATAGGCAGAAAGAGCGCGTTTCCGGGATGGCAAAAGGCGCCCGGAGCGAACCGCGCTGGCTCCGCAGCGCCATAACCGTCAGCAGCATCATTATGCTGGTTGGTCTGGCAATGATGGTTACAGCCGGCAAAACCGGACACGTCAACCTGGCTTGGGCTGGGCTGTCGTCTTTCTCCATAGGCACGGTGGGATGGCTTATTTCCTTCGGCTGGCTGACAGTTCTGGCCGTTGGAGACGTTTGGGCATCGCGTGACAGCTACCGAATTTCGTTCAGAAAAATCTTCAAACGTGGCAGAAATCACGATATAAACACCAAGACAGAGTAGTATTCCTAAGGCAATGTACACCGCCATGATCACTATGGCGCGAACAAGTTGCATATAGCCTGGTTCTTCACCCGAGCGGAACGGCCTGAAAGCGGACACAAGCACAGATACGATCACGATCAGCGCCACACCGGAGGCCAAATCGACCGGCAAGACGGTGAACAATTCCAGTAGGCTCATTTGACCGTTCCGTCGGCTAGGCGATGCTGGCTTTGCCGATGATGTCCCTAATGCCCCCTACCTCCCACTGCGTCAGCAATTCTTGCAACTCGGCGAGGATGCGGAAGGGGGCGTTCAGATCCGCCAGGTTCGCGCTGCCGATCTGAACCGCCGTCGCGCCCGCCATCAGGAACTCGGCGGCGTCGCGCCCGGTCATCACGCCACCCACGCCGATGATGGGGACGTCAACGGCCTGGGCGGCCTTATGCACCAAGGCGACGGAGATGGGCCGCAGGGCCGGCCCGGAGAGGCCCCCGTAGCCCGTGCCCAGGGTGGCCCGACCAGTGTCCACGTCGATGTGCATCGCTGGGACGGTGTTGGATATGGTCAGGGCGTCGGCTCCAGCGTCCACGGCGGCGTGGGCTATCTCCGTTATATCCGGTACGTTGGGCGACAGCTTGGCCCATATGGGCCGGTCGGCCTGGCGGCGGACCCCGGCGACCGCGTCTTCGGTAAGGCGCGGATGGTGGCTGAACATCGCCCCATCGTCAACATTGGGGCAACTCAGGTTCAACTCGATGGCGGCGAATCCCTTCACGCCGCGGGTCATCGCGGCCATCTCTTCCCACTGTTCAGGACTGTCGCCGGCCATGCTCATGACGATGTTGGCAGCCATGGTCGCCCAACGGGGGGCCAAATCGGTCATGGCGGCCTCGATCCCCGGGTTGGTCAGTCCAATGGAGTTCAGCAGGGTGGTTTCTCCGGCGGCCAATCCTTCCCGAAATGAAGTGGGGAACCAACGGGGTTCCGGGTTACCGCGCCTGGCGTGGCGGGTGAAGGTCTTGGGCAGCACGGCGCCCAACGAGGCCAGGGGAGCATCAACGTCGATGCCCCTGCCGTAACCGTCGTAGCCGAAGGTGCCCGACGCGATCATAACCGGATTGTTCAACAGCAACCCCGGTTTCCTTGCGGGCGCCAGATCCACCGACAGGTCCATAGTGGTGTCAATCTCCGTTGCAAGCGTTAATTTAGGGGCGAATGATTATTCGCCCCTACGGTTGAAGACGGCTTGTCCCGAAGGACATCACAATTGCGGGATATCCTCGTCCTCCTCTTCGAAGGGCGAGAAGACCCGTGACGCCGTCAACTCGACTTCCCGGTCTATTTCGGAATCGTTGTCGGTCAGGGACTGGGCCCGCCGCAACAACTCGTCCTCTTCCTCAGCAGTGCGGATCTGGAAACCCGCGTCGCCGAAGCCGCCGCCCTCGCCCAAAGGCGTTGCCGGCGTGCCGGAGATGATCTCATCGTCAACTATGCCTTGCGAAATATCCAACGGTCCGCCCTGGCCTTCCGGCAGTTCGTCGCCGGAGAGCCACGGTGGCATCATCTCCCGTTCGTAATCCTCCAGGGCTTCGCGCAGGGCGAAAGCGTTCTCGGCCTCGATCAGGGATTCCAACCGCGCCGGAATCAGGCGGCCGATGATGACGTTTTCCTTGAGACCCCGCAGCCAGTCCCGGTCGCTGGCCACGGCGGCCATGGTCAGTACCTTGGTAGTTTCCTGGAAGGAAGCCTTGGACAGGAAGCTGTCCGTGGTCAACGCCGCCTTGGATACTCCCAACAGCAGGGTCTTGGCGGTGGCAGGTTCTCCACCTTCGGCCAGCACCTGGGCGTTCTGATCCTGGAAGCGGAACTTGTCCACCACGTCGTCGCGGATGAACTCGGTATCGCCGGCCGTTTCCACCTGGACGCGGCGCAGCATCTGCCGCAGGATCACCTCGATGTGCTTGTCGTGGATGCTGACGCCCTGGGAGCGGTACACCTCCTGAACTTCGTCCACCAGGTAGTGCTGGAGGCCCTCCAGGCCTCGCACATCCAGCAACTCCCGCAGATCCAGAGGGCCATCCACCAGGGCCTCGCCCGCCATGACCTGCTGGCCGTCACTGACCTTGAGCGTCATCTGTCCGCTGACATCGTAAGCTCGGGATTCCTCCTCGCGCCAGACGACCGTGATGCCATCGGCGGAGACTTCCGCCTCACCCAGGAAATCTGAGCGTATCTCATGCACCACATTGGCGCTGACCAGGGCATTGCCCGGGTCGGCCTCGCCGCCACCGGAGGCATCGGTATTGAGAACGACGGCCAGCAGTTTGCCTTCCGAAACCGGTTCGCCCGGCTCCACCAGGCGGATTGCGCCCGGGGGAAGAGCATAGTCATGACGCTCCTCTTCATCGTAGATGACGCGGATGCGGCGGGAGCCGTTGGGGTCCTCTTCTATGGAAACGATGCCGTCGATGTGGGTCAGCACGCCCACGCCCTTGGGGGGGCGCACCTCGAACAGTTCCTGCACTCGGGGCAAACCCGTGGTGATGTCGGAGCCGGCGATGCCGCCGGTGTGGAAGGTGCGCATGGTGAGCTGGGTGCCCGGCTCGCCGATGCTTTGGGCCGCGATGACGCCGACGGCCTGGCCGATCTCCACCACTTGACCGGTGGCCGGCAACCGTCCGTAACACATCTGGCAGATGCCCCGGCGGGTCTGGCAGGTCAGCGGCGAACGGACGGGCACGCGGTCGATGCCGGCGTCACGGATGGCATCGGCGATTTCCTCGTCAATCATCTCGTTGCGGTCAACGATGATTTCACCGCTCTCCGGGTGGGCGATGACGTCGCCGGCCATGCGCCCCAGGATCCGTTCGGGCAGGCTGCCCAGGTTGGAGTCATCGGGGCGGGGCTCCACGTAGAAGGGCTCGGCGAACTCACAGTCGTTTTCCTGGACGATGACCTCCTGGGAAACGTCCACCAGGCGGCGGGTCAGGTAGCCGCTGTCGGCGGTTCGCAGCGCCGTGTCCGTCAGTCCCTTGCGCGCCCCGTGGGTGGAGATGAAGTATTCCAGGGCGGTCAGGCCCTCGCGGAAGCTGGACTTGACCGGACGCTCGATAATGTGTCCTTCGGGGTCGCTCATCAGGCCGCGCATACCGGCCATCTGCTTGATCTGCGAGATGTTTCCTTTGGCGCCGGACTTCGCCATGACGGCCACGCCGCCATAGCTGTTGCCTTCAAGCCCCTCCTGCACCAGCTCTTCCATTGCGTCGGAAGCGGCCGTCCAAGTATCGATGATGCGCTCGTACTTCTCCTCTTCCGTCATCATTCCCATCATGAAGTTGTCTTCGTGCTCAGCCACTTTCTGGCCGGCGGATTCCAGGATGTCCTGCTTGCGCTCCGACACCTGGATGTCGTTGATGGCGATGGTGATGCCGGACTTGGTAGCGTAGAAGAAGCCGATTTCCTTGATCCGGTCCAGGGCCCGGGCCGTTTCCTCATTGCTGAGGCTCCGGTAAAGCTCCGAGGTGAGATCCTTGATGGCGCCCCGGTCCATCAGTTTATTTTTGAACCCCAGGGATTCGGGGATGGCCTCGTTGAAGATGAGCCGTCCCATGGTGGTTCGCTCAACCTTGCCCTCCATGCCGTCCACTTTCAACACCGTAATCGGCGCCCGCAGATCAATCTGACCATCGGAGTAGGCGATGCGAGCCTCGTGGATGTCGTAGAACACTCCGCCGGCGCCCTTGGCGTCGGGAGCCTCTTCGGTGAGGTAATAACAGCCCATCACCATATCGAGGGTTGGCGCCACCAAGGGGTCGCCCGACGCCGGGGACAGCATGTTGTTGGTGCTCAACATCACCGAGCCCGTTTCGTTCACCGCCATGGCGGACAGGGGCACGTGAACCGCCATCTGGTCACCATCGAAGTCGGCGTTGAACGCGGAGCACACCAGCGGGTGCAACTGAATGGCGCTGTCCTCGACCAGCACGGGCCAGAAGGCCTGGATACCCAGTCGGTGCAACGTGGGGGCGCGGTTGAGCATTACCGGGCGTTCCTTGATGACGCTTTCCAGTATGGGCCAGACTTCGGGCGAGGAACGTTCGACCATGCGCTTGGCCGCCTTGATGTTGGGCGCCAGCGCATTGAGCACCAGCCGGTGCATCACGAAGGGTTTGAACAGTTCCAGCGCCATGCGCTTGGGCAGTCCGCACTGGTCCATCTTCAGCTCGGGACCAACCACGATCACCGAGCGGCCCGAGTAGTCCACACGCTTGCCCAGCAGGTTCTGGCGGAAGCGGCCCTGTTTGCCCTTGAGCAGGTCGCTGAGCGACTTCAGCGCGTGGTCGCGCTTGCCCTTCACCGCCTTGCCCTGCCGTCCGTTGTCGATCAGCGAGTCCACGGCCTCTTGCAGCATCCGCTTTTCGTTGCGGATCATCAGGCCCGGCGCCCTCATGCTGGCAAAACGCTTGAGCCGATGGTTGCGGGACAGGACCCGGCGATACAGGTCATTGAGGTCGCTGGTGGCGAACCGTCCGCCATCCAACTGAACCATGGGGCGCAACTCGGGCGGCAGCACCGGCAGGACGGTCATGATCATGTCCTGCATCCGGTTTTCACTGCGCCGGAAGGTCTCCAGCAGGCGCATCCGCTTGCCGGCTTTGGTGCGAATTTGAGAGGACGTGGCGCGCATCTCAAGTTCGGTGTAGTATCGTTCCTGGTCCAAATCCAGGTCCAGGAGCTTGAGGAAATCCAGAACCGGCTCCGCTCCCATGTCGGCGTCGAAGGCCTCTCCCCAGAAGGGCTTGAGGCGGTCGTAACGATTAGTGGAGAGCGTGGTGAGATGGAGCCCGAGGGAGCCGCTGCGGGCGATGTAGAACTCATCGGGCAGCTCCTCATCGTCTCGCGCCGACGCCGGCAGTTTCAAGTCCTCCCAGAGCCAATCGAGGTCGGCGGTCCGGGGGCGCTGGGTCGGGTCCCAGCGCAGCCAACGCATCGCCTGGATGAGGTCCACGGCTTCCCGGCGCCGCTCCGCAATGGCGCGAAGCAGGTAACTGTCCACACTGGCGATCAGATCACGGATGACCTGCAACTGCTGCCGACAATTGTTGATGGTCTCCTGACGTTCCTCCGGAGTAGTGATGCCGGCGATGGCATCGGTGTGTGACTCCAGATTGGAGACGGCTTTTACTTCATCGCTATCGGCCTGCAACCGCTCCAGCAAGGCAGTGAATGCCGGCACGTTCCAGCCCCGGCCTTCCGGGTTGTCTTCGGAACGACGGTAGTTCCAACCGCGCACCGCCTGCTCCACTGCGGCCAGGGAATGGTGTATTTCGGCCAGGTCGTCGGACAGTCGTTGCCGCACGGCGGAATCAAAGGATTGTGGCGCAATGCGGCCAATGGCCTCGGCCAAAGCGTCCAGCGCCGGCGCGATCAGCTCGCCATGAACCGCGTTAATGTCAGCCTGCAATCGCTCTGCGGCGTCCGCCAGGTCGTCCTCGCGCGCTTCGCTGGGATCATCGCGCCAGGCGTTGAAGGCGGCAACCACCGCCTGAGCATGGCGCTGCTGTTCGTCCAGCGCGTCAACGACGGGCAGGCTGCCGTGGTGGAGCCTGGAAATCGCGGCGGCCACCGGATCGCCTTCAATAGCGGCCAAGGCCAGGTTGTCTGCGGAATCGACGACTCCCTGGGCCAGCAGCAATCGGCCCACCTCACGGGCGGCCCGCTCCGCCGCAGCGCCGGCTGGCGCCAGGGCGATCAGGCTCTCGAGTTCTCCGGTGAAATCCCCGGCGGCGGCGGCCGGGGCGTCGATGAGGCGAGCCAGCGACGCTTGAGCCTCGCTGAGCGCCCGGGCATAGGCGGCCGGGGACTGGGCGATGATGAAGGAGGCCTCGTGGATCCGGCTCTCCAGCTCCCAGCCGGCCACGCAGTCGGCGATGCGCTGCAAAGCGGCTTCGGCGGCCGCTATCGGTGCGCCCCGGAGTTCGTCCACTTCGTTGGTGTGGCGCTCCAATTGCTCGCGCATCAGGTCGATGTCAACCTGGTTGATGACGTAAGCGGAGTAGTAAAGCGCCCGGGTAAGGTCCGACAGCTTGAGGTCCAACACCAGGCTCATCACGCTGGGGGTATTTTTGACGAACCAGATGTTCGCCACCGGGGCCGCCAGCGCGATGTGTCCCAGCCGCTGCCGGCGCACGTTGGCCCTGGTCACCTCAACTCCGCACCGGTCGCACACTACGCCCTTGTATTTCTGGCGCTTGTACTTCCCGCACTGGCATTCCCAGTCCTTGGTGGGCCCGAAGATCTTCTCGCAGAACAGCCCGTCCTTTTCGGGCCGCTGGGTGCGGTAGTTGATAGTCTCGCCCTTCTGCACCTCCCCGGAGGACCAACCGATGATCTGCTCCGGTGAGGCGATGGAAATGCGGATAGCGTTGAAATCGGAGGAGGTGGATTCCCGGTTGTCCAGCATCCTGACCATGTTTAGTTCACCTCCGCGGTAAAGAGAAAATCGTCTTCGCCGGGCAGACCCAGGCTGGCGTCATCCTGTTCTTCCTCGTCCTCCAGCCTTACGTTCAGCCCAAGGCTCTGCAGCTCTTTGAGCAAGACGTTGAAGGATTCGGGGATGCCAGGCTGGCTGATAGGATTGCCCTTGACGATGGATTCGTAGGTGTTGACCCGACCCGTCACGTCGTCGGACTTGATGGTTAGCACCTCCTGCAGGTTGTGGGCAGCGGAGTAGGCTTCCAGGGCCCACACTTCCATCTCCCCGAACCGTTGGCCGCCGAACTGGGCTTTGCCGCCCAGGGGCTGTTGAGTGATCATAGAGTAGGGACCGGTTGACCGGGCGTGGATTTTATCCTCCACCAAGTGGATCAGTTTGAGCATATAGATGCTGCCCACGGCCACCGGCTGGTCAAAGGGTTCCCCGGAGCGTCCGTCGTAAAGCTGGAACTTGGCGAAAGTGGGCGGGGAGATCAACCTTTGGCGATGGACGTCCAGCGCGCGCTGGTGCATTTCCGCCAGGGAAATATCGCCAAATTCGCCGACGTCTTCGCCGGCCACGTCGCGCAGCCACAGGTACAAACAGGCCTCGCGAGCCTTGCCCTGCTGCGTTTCGTCGTAGATGACCTCGGGGTCAAAACCTTGTCCCCGCAACCAGTCGTACACCCCGTCCAGATCAACGGCGCCGTCGGAATCGGTTCCGCTTTCGGCGGCGTTGGCCTGCTGGCCAAACCACCAGCGGGCCAGGGAATCCTCGATATTGTCGTCGTCGGCGCCCTCAAACACCGGGGTCAGCGCCTGGAAGTTCAGATTGCGCGCGGCCCAACCCAGGTGGCTCTCCAGAACCTGACCCAGATTCATGCGGGACGGCACGCCGATGGGGTTGAGGATGATGTCCACCGGAGTTCCGTCGGACAGGAAGGGCATGTCTTCTTCCGGGAGTATCCGGGAGACCACACCCTTGTTGCCGTGCCGCCCGGCCATCTTGTCGCCAACGGAAATCTTGCGCGTTTGGGCGACCCACACCCGGATGGCTTCGTTCACGTCGGGGGGCAGGTCATCCTTATTGTCCCGGCTCAGGGCCTTGACGCCGATGACTTTGCCACGCTGGCCATGGGGAACCCGGAGGGAGGTATCGCGGACGTCCTTGGATTTCTCGCCAAAGATCGCCCGCAACAGGCGTTCTTCAGCGGTCATTTCGGTTTCTCCCTTGGGAGTAACTTTGCCCACCAGGATGTCTCCCGGCCCCACGTCGGCGCCGATACGGATGATGCCGCGCTCGTCCAGGTCCCGCAGGTTGCCCTCGCCGACGTTGGGGATGTCACGGGTGATTTCTTCGTCGCCCAGCTTGGTGGAGCGACTTTCGACCTCATATTTCTCAATGTGTACGGAGGTGAATTGGTCGTCCTTCACCAGGCGTTCGCTGATGATGATGGCGTCCTCGTAGTTGTAGCCTTCCCAGGACATGAACGCCACCAGGACGTTCTGGCCCAGGGCCAGCTCGCCGCCGTCGGTGGAGGAGCTGTCGGCCAGGGTGTCGCCCACGTTGACGTAGTCGCCCTTCTGCACCACCGGGCGCTGGTTCAGACACGTGCCCTGATTGGTGCGGGAAAACTTGGTCAGGCGGTGGTAATGTTCCGTGCCCGCGTCGTCCACCACGATGATGTTGTTGCCGTCCACGGATGCTACCGAACCCTGGACACGAGCCAATAGCACCTGACCGCTGTCCCGGGCCACGCGGCTCTCGATGCCGGTGCCGACGATGGGCGCCTGGGGCTGCAGCAAGGGCACCGCCTGGCGCTGCATATTGCAGCCCATGAGGGCGCGGTTGGCGTCGTCGTGTTCCAGGAAGGGGATCAACGCGGCCGACACGCTCATGATTTGCAGGGGCGACACGTCGGCGTATTCAACGAACTCGGGGGAAGCCAGCCGGTAGTTATCGCCTTCTCTCACTTCCACCAGCTCGTCCATGAACTGGTAGAGTTCGTCGAAGCCGGAGTTGGCCTGGGCAATGCGGTACTGTTCCTCCAAGTCTGCGGTCAAGTATTGGACGCTTTCCGGCCGCGTGTCCACGAAAGGCGCCACGTCAATCACCAGGTCTCCGGAGAGCCGGCGCAAGCGACGCCACAAATCTTCGGTAATCACGGCGTCCTTCTCGACAATCACCTCGCCTCTCCGGGTTTTCACGGCGGTTGTTACCTGGTGTCCAATGGGGTCGAAATAGCCCGGCAGACCAGGGGTTCGACAGTCGCCCAACCAAAGCTCCTTGATGACCGGCCAGTAAGGGGTCTCGATGAAGCCCAGCCGGTCGATACGGGCATAGGCCGCCAGGCTGCTGAGCAACCCGATGTTCGCTCCTTCGGGCGTCTCGATGGGGCAGATGCGCCCGTAGTGCGAGGCGTGAACGTCGCGCACGTCGAAACCGGCCCGTTCACGGGTCAGACCGCCCCGACCCAATGCGGAAAGTCGCCGCTTGTGAGTCAGTTCGGCCAGCGGGTTGGTTTGATCCATGAACTGCGACAACTTGTCGCCGCCAAAGAACTCGCGGATCGCTCCGGTAACCGGGCGTACATTGACCAGCTTGGCCGGGACCGCGTCTTCCGGCTTCTCCAGGCGTCCCACGCGATCCTGGAACATACGGTGCATACGCAACAATCCGATGCGCACCTGGTCGCGCATCAACTCTCCGGCGACCCGCACCCGGCGGTTGCCCAGGTGGTCGATGTTGTCCCGGGGTTCGGTGTTGCTGGCGTGCTGCTGGATCAGTCCCTGTAGGGTATCGATTATGTCGTTCAGGTCCAGGACCCGGCGCTCGTCCAACGGGATACCCGGAAGGTTGAACCGCACCTGGTGCATATTGGCGTTAGGGCCGCAGTTGACATCTGTGACCACGCCCACGATGCGAGAAGCGCGCGCCCGGACGGGGGTCAGGTGCCAGCTTTGCAGCGGTCCCTGGCTGACCCTTTCGGCGTAGATCAGCTGTCCCGGCTCGACGATGCTATCCCCGGCCAGAAAACGATTCTTCAGGATGGCAACTTCGCCGCACGAAATTGCATCAGCAGATTCCGCGCCGCCAAATATGGGCTGGGCGGAGATCGCCACCGGGTCGCCCAGGATGTCGGTAACCTGCCGTTGGACGCTGACGAACCGGGTACCTTCCTCTCGCGTTTCAACGAGGGACAGCAAGGCGCCGGTATTCGCTGCATCCAGGCTCACCATCGGGACTCCCGCCTCTTCGTCCGGCGCGCCGGCGAAAAGGTCCACCGGCTCAATCCGGCGGTCCACCTGACGGGCCAGATAACCAAAGTTGATGAGGGCCTCGACATCCCGTTCCGCCAGGACGCGCTGCTCCCGCCCGGAGGCGTTGAAAATCTCGGTGGCGGTAACCCCCTGGCCCGTTAGGTCATGCTGTTCTTGAACGAAGGCCAGTATGGTTTTCTGCGGTTCGGTCAGGATCTGCTCTCCGGAGCGGCCCAGGCGCTGGTCAACCTTGATGCGCCCAACTTCGCCGAGATCAAAGCGCCGGCCGTCAAAGAAGTGGTTGACTACGAAGGTACACGCTGCGTCCACCTGCACCGCCGGTTCGCCCGGGCGCAGCCACTTGTACAGGTTCCGCTGGGCCAGGCCGATGCGGTGAGCCTGTTCGTAGTTGAAATCACGGTCGGGGTGCATCCGGTCCCAGAGCGACCTGAGTTCCTCTTCGCGGGGGTTGTAGTCCCGGTCCTCCGCCGGAGGGACGCCGGCCACGAAGGGACGGCAATCGTTGGAGTCCGCCTCGGCAAACAGCGCCCGCATTTCCTCGGCGCTGACGATGCCCAGGGCATGGAGGAATGTGGAAACACCCATCCGGCGACGGCGGTCCACGCTGACGGTGATAGTTTCGGGCAGATTGCGCCGACGGGCGTAGTAATGGGTCCAGGTGGACAGCTCGATGCGCGCGCCCCGGCTGGCCGAAATGCGGGCCTTGTAGTACCAGTTCTCCGGTTTGCCGCACTCGGGGCACGCCGGATCCTGGGAGGGTTCGCGTTCGTAATACACGCTGGGGGCGCGTTGCAACTGGCTCACCAGCACGCGCTCGGCGCCGTTGATGACGAAGGTGCCGGTATCGGTCATCATCGGCACGTCGCCGAAGAAGATGTCGGACTCGGTCACCTCTCCGGTTTCCTGGTCCCGGAGTTGCGCTTTCACGTAAAGGGGCTGCGAGTAGGTAATCTCCCGCTCCCGGCACTCCTCCGGGCTGAACTGCGGGTCATCGAACCAGTGGTCAAGGAAGTACAACTCGAACCGCTCGGCCCGGCGCGCCGCCTCTCCATTGGCGAAGCGCCTGGTGATGCCGGCGACAATGGGCGAGCAATCCCGGAATGTTTCGGCGAGTCCCCTGGTCTTGAACCAGTCGAAGGACTCGATTTGGCTGCGTATGAGGTTGGGTACGTCGAGGACGTTGGCGATGCTGGATTCGGAGTAGGTTTTCACATCACGGGCGGCCAAGCCACGGTTGTTTCGGCCGGAACGTTTGCGGGTCAGAACCATAAATCGACCCTCCTGGTGGGCGCGCGGCGGTTCTTTAACGGCATTTGACCTGCCCCACAGCGATACACCAATAGACACGAAGATTCGGCCCGCCAACAGTGGGCAAGCCGAATCACAGGATTAGTTAGCGCTGAGGGAGCAGGCGAAAATTCGGAAAAGTCGTAGCCACTGGATTTCTGTACATTATGGACGCATCCAGCCTACACAGAATCCAGGCGTTTTGTCAACCGCGTGGTTGTCAGGAATCGTGATTATCAGCCATACGCCGTGAGACGAGACTTTAGGCGTCGTCGGGTGGGGGTTCGTTGAAAGGTTCGCCATTGGCCTCGGCTACCAGGCGACGGCTGTTCCATTCTCGCCAACGCGCATTAGTCTCGGCCCGGCCCTGTTCCCGGCCCTGTTCCCGACCCTCTTCCCGGCCCTCTTCCCGGCTGGCAGTGCGCATGGCCTCGAGTCGCTGTCGTGCTTCTTCCTCGCGTTGTCGCGCCTCTTCCGCTCTCTTTCGCCTAAGCGGCTCAACGTACTTCCGGTCCAACCAATCAGCGATCACCATAGTAGTTCGTATCACCTCCGTCAGAATGATGCTCAGCCCGAGGGCTGCGCCACTGGCCAACGCAAAACCACTCACAACCAGGTATGCGGCGCCGGCTGGCCCGTTCTCGTCCGCCTTGGTAATCGCGTACCATATTACCACCGCATAGCCCACCAGGCTCAACGCGGTAAATATGGGGAAGCCGATGCGGAGCCATGGGCGAGGCAGGCTCAACAGGGTTTCCCGAGGATCCTCCCCCGGCGGCATGGAGCCGGTACTCACTGTCCCTCGTGGCTAACCGCCGCCGCCCCGAACCTCCAGGCTGGGCTTGGTCATCTCCTCCGGGTTGAGCAGAGCGTCCAGTTCGGCCTCGCTGAGCGAAGTATCAGTCCGCGCGATTTCGCGGATGGTCATCCCGGTTTCCGCCGCCTTTTTGGCGATCCCGGCTGCCGCGTCATACCCGATGGACGGCGCCAGCGCCGTACCCAGCATCAAGCCTTTTTCCACCATTGCCGGCCCGGTGTCGGTGGCCGTGATGCCCACCACGCATTGATCCGCGAAGTTCTGCGCCGACGCGGCCAGCAGGGACACCGACTGCAACAGGTTGTAGGCGGCCAGCGGCATCATGGTGTTCAGCTCGAAATAGCCACCGGCGCCGGCCAGGGCCACCGCGGCATCGTTGCCCACCACGTGAGCCGCCACCTGGATCACCGACTCCGAAATCACCGGGTTCACCTTGCCCGGCATGATGCTGCTGCCGGGCTGCACCTCCGGGACGTTGATCTCGCCCAGGCCGGCCCGGGGGCCGCAGCCCAGGAAACGAATGTCATTGGCGATCTTGTGCAGGCTGATGGCCACCGTCTTCAGCTGGCCGCTGGCCTCCACGATGCCGTCCAGGGCCGACTGGGCCTGGAAGTGGTTGCCGGTTTCCCGGATGGTCACCCCGGTCATTTCCTGCAAACGGGCGCAGGTGCGTTGGGAGGACTCCGGGTGGGTGTTGACTCCGGTGCCCACCGCCGTGCCGCCCAGGGCGACCTCGGCCAGCGCGTCCTGGGCGCGGCGCACGCGAGTGATGCTGTATTCCGCCTGCCCGGCATAGCCGCTGAACTCCTGACCCAAGCGGACCGGCGTGGCGTCCTGGAGGTGAGTACGCCCGGTTTTGACAATCGGCCAGAACTCGTCGGCTTTGGCTTGCAAGGAAACCCGGAGGGATTCCAAGGCCGGTATCAAATCCTCCTTCATACCCAGCAGGGCCGCCAGGTGAATGGCCGTGGGGATCACGTCGTTGGAAGACTGCCCCAGGTTGACGTGGTCGTTGGGGTGTACCAGACGGGATCCAAGGTCGCCGCCCAGGATCTGCGAAGCCCGGTTGGCGATGACCTCGTTGGCGTTGGTGTTGGTGGAAGTCCCAGAGCCGGTCTGGAAGATGTCCAGCACAAAGTGGGCGTCGTGCTTGCCGTCCGCCACTTCCTGGGCCGCCTCCACGATGGCTTCGCCCACCGTGGGGTCAAGGACTCCCAGGTCCATATTGGTCCGCGCCGCCGCCAACTTGATGAGACCCAAAGCGCGGATGAACTGCCGGGGAAAGCGGAGGTCGCTGATGGGGAAGTTGAGCACGGCCCGCATGGTGGACGCGCCGTAGAGCGCGTCGGCAGGCACCTCCATTTCGCCCATGGAGTCGCGTTCGATACGAGTTTCCGATGTAGTCATTTTCTGGCGCCGTCCTCTGAATAAGGTTTCGATTGTCACTCAGTCTAGCATCCTACGCCGGCGTGGGTTTCTCCAAGTCAAACTAATCCGCCATTCCGTACACCTCTCGACGAATGCGTCGGGCGTTTCGGCGGCGGCCACTGCCGGCCAGCCCCATGAACTGCTCTCTGGTAATATCGGCCGATTCAATATTTTTCCCCAAAGTCATAGGGTCCATGTCGGTACGACGATGGTCGGGAAGATTAAGGCGAACTCCCGGCAGTTTGGGATGCGTCAAGAAGTGATGCGAACCTTCTTGCCCGTCATCTTGCCAGCCAATCCTTTTGAACCGGGCAATTGCCTCGTTGAAAGAAACTCCGATGACGAAGGGTGGCATTATTCCTCTGCTGGGACCACCGGGGGAATGCTGACCATGGCTAGTTTGCTGGGATAGCCGGCGGCATCGTATTCGTCTAGCATTTCCTGTGCTCGCCGCTTTACCGCGCGAGATTCTGCTTTCAACCATCCCGTGATGGCTTCGCGTACATTTTCCAAGGCTTCTGCTTCAGTCAACCCTTGCGTATGGCAGCCGAGCAGCGCTGGACAACTGACCGAATACCCATACCCGGAATCGGTTAGCACTACATCAAATGCAAGACCCAGCGCGGCAGGACCAGCTTCCACCTTAGTACCATCGGCCTGCTTGCCTGTTCCGTGGGCGGCAACCAGCTGGAAAATACGATTGCCGCGTTTATCAGGGGCCCGAACCACAGTCATTTGCACCCTTTCACCAGAGATCAAGGTGTACTCCGTTCCCTCCAATGAACCCATGCCAAGTCCTACATCTCTGTTGCGCACTTGGTGACGTGACTCCGTGATGCCCATTAGCTTGACCAATGATGTCATCGTGGAATCTGAAATCTGCTTTGTCAAAAACTGCTCATGCCCAAATTCGGCAAACAGCAGTTCCGCAACTCTCCATCCATCCATAGATCCCCCTCAGTTTGGTCATTGAGCTTAAACGATGCCACTTTGATGGCTAATTACCTTCCTTGATGAAGTCCGCCACCCGCTCGGCAATCATGATCGTGGTGGCGTTGGTGTTGGCGCGGATCACGTCGGGCATCACCGAGGCGTCCACCACCCGGATGTTCCGCATCCCGTAGATACGGCAATACTGGTCCACCACCGCGTCCAGATCCGAACCGGGCCCCATCTTGCAGGTGCCGGAGGAATGGTGCTGGGTATAGGCGTTGCGCAGCATCCACTGGTCCAATGCCGCATCGGACACCAAATCCTCGTCGGTGGGAGACAACCGCTCGGCCACGAATTGCCGGAAAGTCGGCTGCTCCGCTATCTGCAAGCCCAGGCGAACCGCCGCGCGCATCCGCCGCCGGTCCACCGGGTCGGAGAGGTAGTCGTAGAACAGGTCGGGCTGCGCGTGGGGGTCGGTGGACGCCAGGCGCAACCGGCCGGCCGTGGCCGCGTTCTGCAACGCCGCGCTGAACCCGAAGTGAAAATCATCGGACTCGATGTTGACGCTGGCCGGGCGGTGCTCGCTGGTCATAAGGATTGGCGACAGCTGAATGTCGCCCCGCGTTCCGGTCCCCTCCGGGCTGTAGCGCAGGCCCACCTGGATGCTCGGGTCGTCCAGGTCCGGCGGGTCTCCGACGCCGCGAAACAGGCTGAATACCGCCGGGTGGTCGCGCAGGTTCTCGCCCACGCCGGTCAGCTCGTGGATCACCGGAATGCCCATCTCCCGCAGGTGATCGGCCGGGCCAACCCCCGACAGCATCAGCAGCTGCGGCGAGGCGATGGCGCCGGCGCTGAGGATGATCTGTTCTCCGTACACCCGGAAAATCTCGCCGCCGCTCTCCGCCTCGACGCCGATGGCCGTCTTGCCGTCGAAGAGCACCCGCCGGGTCACCACGTTGCCCCGCACGGTCAGGTTGAGCCGGTGTCGGGACATGGACAGGTACGTCAGCGACGTGCTCATCCGCACCCCGTCGATGTTGTTCAGGGGCCGCGCCGCAATGCCGTTGGAGTCGGGATGGTTCTGGTCGGCGTCGGCGGGGAAGCCCAGGGCCCGGCAGGTGTCGTAAAACGCCGCGGCCACGGGCAGCCATTCCTCGCGCTTGTAACGCCGCACCGGAATCGGCCCGCTGTTGCCGTGAAAATCGTCGCCGCCGAAGTCCAGGTCGTTCTCCAGGCGGCGGAAATACGGCAGCACCTTGGTGAACGACCATTCGTCGTTGCCCCACACCGCCCAGTTGTCGTAGTCCTCGGGCACCCCGCGGAACAGCACCTGCCCGTTGATGCTGCTGGAGCCGCCCATGGCCTTGCCCCGGGGGATGATGATCGGCGCTTCCTGCTGTGGCGTGCCCCGGGCAAGGTAGCCCCAACTGTGCGGCCCATACGCGGACCGCCACATATTATTGCCGTTCTTCAGGTCAATGGGCAGGTGTTCAAAATCGGGGTAGTCCGGCCCCGCCTCCAGCAGCAGCGCCGATACCTCGGGGTCCTCGGTCAGCCGCGCCGCCAACGTACAGCCGGCGGAACCGCCGCCGACGATTATGTAATCGTAACTCAACGTATCATCCCCTTTGCGGCGCCTTGCCATGCCTCGGCGTCAGCCCCGCTATAAACCTACGCTGTCCAGCAGGCAGTTGAAAAAGTCCAGGTCGTCCATCCCGTCCAGCGTCTCCCCATGGACGTCCGCCAGGTGCTTCATGATGCGCGGGGTGTTCATCGGCACCAGCAGCGCCGTGGCGTTGATGCTGACGATGCCGATCATCGGATGGGCCATGAAGCGGCCAAAGGCCTGGGACTGCTCCGGGCACCGCAGGCAGCGCACCGTGATCTCGTCGTCCCGCTGGTCGTAGATCAGCCGCACCAGCGGCTCGCCGTCCCACCACGTATCATAGACCTCTCCGTTGCCGAATCGGTCCGGCCCGACGTACTCGGCGGTCAGCGAATTCGTCCACCCCTCCGGCGGGTGCACGACCCGATTGCTCTCCCTGGGCATATCCCGCACCTCATATTCCAGTCAACGTGTGGCCCGATTTTACCCCATCGCCAATCCGGTTCGCCACGCCGGGCCGTCCACGTGACTTCCGGCCAAAACTTGCCGGCGAATTCACAAAAAACGTTCCGTCGGTAATTTGCCGTGTGATCACATCGCGTCGCCATATGAACATGGCGGCATTCCGCCGGCCCAGGGGTCGAAAGCGACGTTCCCGACGGCCGGTACGGTTTGACAATGGGAAGTTAGTACCATAGACTCCCCGCGCCAACAAAACGGCCCCGGTGGGAAAGACCGAGGCCGCGGCGATGGGGAATAGGGGTCCGCCATCGGGGCTGATTTTAGTCCCGTCCTCTTGGCTGTGTCCAGCCCTGTCGTTCGCGGCGGGGCTGTTTTGTTGGGCTGCATCACAACAGCCTGCACAGGCAAGGAGGATTTTCATGTTCGGAAAAAGGAAGTGGCAAATAGGCATGGGCGCGGTGGTAGGGTTGCTGGTCGTGCCTTTGTTGATCGCAATGGGATACGACCAGTCTGGCGCCAAGGGCGATGGCACGTCAGGCCGGGACGCCGAAAGCTACGCGGATGACTACGGAGTAACCGTGGAGGAAGCCCGGCGCCGCCTTGATCTACAGGTTGAAGCCGGCAAGCTTGGCGCGTCCTTGGCTGCAAATGAGAGTGCGACTTTCGGCGGGTTGTGGATTGAACACACTCCGGAGTACGTTGTGAAGGCTGCCTTTACTGAGGACGGCGACGCAACCCTGCAAAGGTACAAGAAAAGCAAGGCCCTCGCCGGCGTTATCGAGTCCGTGGCAGTGGACACCACCCTGAACAACCTCATCGCCGCGCAGGGCAGCGCCAAGACTTCGGTCTCGAGGACTTCCGTGGCAGCGGAATATGGCGTGAGCGTGGCTGACAACGCGGTCAATGTGTTCACTTTGGACAAGGAAGCGTTGAAGGATGCTTTGGACAAGAAAGGCAAGGAACTGCCGGCGAAAGCGCGCATCAAGGAAGTGTCGGCATTAAGCGCCCCTACGCACGGGACTCAGATCCATGGCGGCGAGCATCTGAGCACTTGCACCGCGGGGTTCTCTGTCAAGAACTCCAATGGTACGCAGGGCATCACGACCGCCGGGCATTGCAGAAACAACCAGTCGAGGGGTGGCACGGCGTTGACTTTTAAGCAAGAATGGCACGGCGGTTCCTATGACTTGCAGTGGCATACCGGGCCTGCATCTCAAACCGTGCGAAACCTCGTTTACGACGGCAGCGGCCATCGGTACATCTATTCGGGCCGCCACTGGAATGACCAGGCAGCCGGCGACTACGTATGCAAGTATGGCAAGGTGACCGGAGCCGATTGCGGCGAAATCGAGACCAAGTATTACCAAATGCCCGGGTACGTGGGGAACAAATGGGTTTTGGTGCGCAATGTCCCTGGTGATAACTCTGACCTGTCGGAACAGGGAGACAGTGGCGGACCGTTCTTCGACGGCAACGTTGGGGTTGGGATTATGAGCCATGAAGTGGACAATACTAAAGCCATCTACATGGCGTTCAACTTCATCGAGAACGTCGGGTTGTCGCTGGACACCGACTAAGATGGCAATGCAGGCGCTGTTCATGGTTCGTTGGTGGACTGCTATGAAGTGGCGGTTTGGGTTCAGGGGCTTGGCCCTTCTGCTGGTCGCCGTCGCGTTCGCAGCATCTTGTGGCGATGATGCTGTCGGCTCTATCCCAGCGGTCGGCCAGTTGCCAGTGACGGCGGATCCGGCCGCGATTGCTCCAACGTCAGCTCACGGCGTCTCCTCGGTTGCGGCCGGCGAGACGCCGGCGTTCACACGCCACAACAAGTCTATCCCTCCCAACCGTGGCAATCAGTACGTCTATGGCGAACTGTCGCTTTCGGGCAACTGCTTGCGAATATCCTACGTTGACCAGGCTGACCGCGAGGGGACGCGGGACGGCCTGTTGGTCGTGTGGCCTATGGGCTTCGATGTGCGGATCAGCGACGGCGTGGTGGAAGTGACCGAGCCCGGTGACGACGTGGTTGCCGCCGAGGGGCAAGCGGTTCGGCTGTCGGGCAAAAAGGTATCGCGCCAGTCGGCGGCGATTGAAGCATGGGATTGGGATGGCGGCGAGGTGGGGCATTGCAGTGGTCCCTACTGGCTGGTTGGGGACGAAGTCACCGCCATGGGGCCGGGGGCAATGGGACCTCCGCCGGCTGATGGCATCTTCCTCCCGCGCCTGGGCCACCAACGCGGACCCATTGTATCCCCGGTGGCGGGTGTCGAGGGTCGGCTGACGCTGCGCGGTCGCTGCCTTCTGGTGGAGACGTCCTATTCCCCCGGGGAGCATCTGTTCGTGGTTTGGCCCCCAGGTTTCAACGTCCGCAGGACCGGGGATGACCTCTTCGTCGTGAACGGCGGCGGGAGTGTAATCGCTAAGGTCGGCGATGACGTTACGCTGGGCGGGAGCAGTGGCAGGGCAGGCGCAGATTACTCAGATGAGTGTCCAGGAGCGTACTTCGCGGCTTACTCGGTTCAGCGCTCTCCGGCGGAGTAGAACAGAACGGCGGTTGCCCAACCCATCGGGATGTGGCACCATTGTCAGCACCCTCAATGGCGTCCGCCATTCCGCAGGAGCGTTGCAATGAGCCTGGATATATTCGACGTTTCCGGCCAGAAAGTTCTGCTGACCGGCGCCGGGCGCGGCATCGGCAAGGGCATCGCGTTGGCCTTTGCCCAGGCCGGCGCCGACGTGGCCGTCACCGGCCTCACTGCCGCCGGCGTCAACCGGGTTGCCGAGGAAGTGCGGAGCATGGGGCAGCGCTGCCTGCCCCTGACCGGCGACGCCGCCGCCGACACCGACGCCATCGTCGCCCAGACCATTGCCGAGTTCGGCCACGTCGATACCCTGGTCAACTGCGTCGGCGACGCCATCCGCAAGCCCGTGGCGCAACTGCCCGGCAGCGACGTTCCCGGCATGACCGAAACGGAATGGCGCCGCATCGTTGACATCAACCTCACCGAGGCATTCCAGGGCTGCCGCGCCGTGGGTCCGCATCTGCTGGAGCGCGGCCAGGGCAGCGTCATCAACATCAGCGGCTGGGCGTCCTTCCGGGGCCGCCCCATGTCCGCCGCCTACGACGCCGCCAAAGCCGGCCTGATGCGCTTCACCGAGGTGGTGGCCCAGGAGTGGGCGCCCTTCGGCATCCGCTGCAACGCCATCGCCCCCGGCTCGTTCCCCGACCCGGAGCAGATGTCCGAAGCAGCCTTCGCCGCCCGCGACGCCGCCGCCGGCGAAACCGTCCCCCTGGCCCGCGTCGGCCGCCTGATCGAAGTTGGCTACCTGGCCGTGTACCTGGCCTCCCCCGCCGCGTCCTACGTAACCGGCCAGACCTGGGCCATCGACGGCGGCATCAGCATCAAGCACCCGTAGCGTCTGACGAATTTCCTCTATTTTCACGGTAATGACGAGATGGATGCGGGAGTATTGCGATGACGATGCACTACGATTTGTTGGCCCACCGCATCCTGGAACGGGCGGCGGCCCAGTTTCCCAACAAGCGCATCATCACCCGCGTGGGCGAAGGCGCGCATCGCTACACCTACGCCGATATGTTCGCCCGCACCGCCCGCTTGGGCAACGCCCTGCGCGAGCTGGGCGTCGGCCCCGGCGACCGGGTCGGGACATTCGCCTGGAACAACTACCGGCACCTGGAAGCCTACTTCGCGCCGCCCACCATTGGCGCTGTGGTGCATACCATCAACATCCGCTTGGCGCCCGACGACATGGCGCACATCATCAACCACGCCGGCGACAAGGCCCTGCTGATCGACCCGGACCTCGTACCGCTGATCGAAGCCATCGCCCACCGCCTGACCACCGTGCGGCATTTCGTGATCCTGGCCGAGCCGGACGAAGTATCCACCACGCTGCCCAACGCCGTCGCCTACGAAACCATCCTGGCGGCGGCATCCCCGGAGTACAGCCCGGCCCACGTGGACGAATACGCCACCATGGGCCTCTGCTACACCTCGGCCACCACGGGCCTGCCCAAGGGCGTCGCCTACTCCCACCGGGCGGTGTACCTCCACTCCATGGCCTCGTCCGCCGTGGACGTGCTGGCCCTGTCCGAGCGGGACCGCGTCATGGCCATCGTCCCCATGTTCCACGCCAACTGCTGGGGCCTGCCCTACAGCTCCACCCTGGTCGGCGCCGACCAGATTTTCCCCGGCGTCCGACCCGACCCCAGGGTAATCTGCGAACTGGTGGAGAGCGAAGGCGTAACCTTCAGCGCCGGCGTGCCCACCATCTGGATCGGCGTGCTGGACTACCTCCAGCGTTCCGGCGTCGAATACGACCTCTCTTCCCTGCGCCAGATCATCAGCGGCGGTTCCGCCGTCCCCCTGGCGATATTGCAGGCGTACCGGGAACAGCTGGGCGTTGAGATCGTCCATGCTTACGGCATGACCGAGGCCGCGCCCCTTATTTCAGTGAACCGACGGCGCACCTGGCTGGACGCCCTTTCCGATACGGAACAGTTGGCCCTTGCCGCCAAACAGGGCGTAATCGCTCCCGGCATCGAGATGAAGCTGGTGGACGAAAACGGCGCAACCGCCCAGTGGGACGGCGAGCAGCGCGGCGAGCTTTGGTTCCGCGGCCCGTG
Source organism: Dehalococcoidia bacterium (assembly GCA_034421995.1). Lineage (GTDB taxonomy): Bacteria > Chloroflexota > Dehalococcoidia > Lucifugimonadales > UBA3495 > Bin87. The sequence continues at coordinate 28,817 of DAOUJY010000137.1, forward strand.
GGTCGCCGACGAATACGTGAACGACGAGCGCAGCGCCGAGACCTTCGTGGACGGCTGGTATCACAGCGGCGACATCGCCGCCATCGACCCCGACGGCTACATCCAGATCGTGGACCGGGTGAAGGACATGGTGAAAAGCGGCGGCGAGTGGATCTCCTCCGTGGACCTGGAGTCCGCCATCATGGCCCACCCCGACGTGCTGGAAGCCGCCGTCATCGCCATACCACACGCTCAATGGCAGGAACGGCCCCTGGCCTGCGTGGTGCCCCGCGCCAATACCTCGGCCCAGCTTACCAAAGACGCCATCCTCGATTTCATCCGGCCCGACTTTGCCCGCTGGTGGCTGCCCGACGACGTGGTGTTCATCGACGAAATCCCCAAGACCAGCGTGGGCAAGTTCGACAAAAAGGCGCTGCGCGAGCGGTTTGAAGGCCACGTCTGATTCGCCGGCATGAATGTCGCGTCCTCCGGGGTCGCTGCCATCTCCGCCGCCGGGGTTCGCAAGGACTACGGCGAGAGAGCGGTGTTGCGCGGGATAGACCTTTCCGTCGGTTGGGGGGAGATTGCCGTGCTCTTCGGCGCCAACGGGGCCGGCAAAACCACGCTGCTGCGGGTTCTCGCCGGCCTGGCGCGCCCTGACTCAGGGTCGGTCCACATCGCCGGCCGGCGCATGGGACATACCGGCGGCGCGGCAAGGCGCCTGGTGGGATTCGCCGGGCACCAAACCATGCTCTATAACGATCTCACCTGCCGCGAAAACCTGGACTTTTATTGCAAGTTGTACGGGGTCGCGGACCACAGCCGTCGCGTCGATCAGGCGCTTGAGCAGCTTGATCTATCCGACCGGGCGGACCGGCGCGTCCGCACCCTGTCCCACGGTATGCAACAACGGCTGTCCATAGCTCGCGCCATATTGCACGAGCCGGCGGTGCTGCTTCTTGACGAGCCGGAATCGGGCCTGGACACAGCGTCATTGGAAACGCTGGGCGACCTGCTGCGAGACTGGGCCGGGTCCGGGAGGTCCGCGCTGCTGACCACCCACAACGCGGAGGTCGGCCTGGCCTGGGCCAGTCGAGCGCTGGCGCTGGCCAGCGGCCGGGTGGCCTACGATGGGCCGGCGGACACGGCAACATCATCCGAATTGAGGATGTTACAATGAACTTGGCGGACTTGGCCAATGAACTGTCGGAACGGGTAATCTGGTGGCAGGTAGCAGGATTCGCAATCGTCGGCTGCGTTGGCGTAGCGATTCTGCAAATCTGGGAAAGCTCCGACTTCTGGGCCTACCGGAGCTTAGAAATCGCAGCGAAAGACCTGTATTGGCTCTTCCTTCTGCCACTGGCCGGCTCAATCGAAGGAGTACGCAAATTGTTTGAAAAGGCTTCTGAAATCAGAGCGGCGCAACGCGCAAAGATCGTAGAAAGGGCGCGCAACAGAGGACGCGAGGAAGGACTCAACGAAGGGCGCAAAGCGACCCTTGCCCAGGTACGCGAGCGTCTGCAAAGTCTGACCATCGCCAAAGACCCGGAAACCGGCTCCATAACCCTGACGCCGGAGGATATGGACTTCCTGCTTGGCGAGTCTGCCGATTCCAGCGCGTAGCCTCCAGCGAGTCGATTCCGGCAGTGCCGGTGCCTGCTCTGCCATGGGGCTACTGCGCATCATATTCGCCATCGCCTGGAAAGACGTTCGCCTGGAACTTCGGTCACGCGACACCATAGTCTCGGCCCTGGTGTTCGGGCTGATCGTAGTGGTCGTGTTCAACTTTGGCCTGAACCGGACGCCCGGGAGCCTGGAACCCGTTGCCCCCGGCTTACTCTGGGTCGCCTACGCCTTCATCGGAGTTCTGGCCATGAACCGGGCATTTTCCCGCGAGACGGAACAGGGGGGACTGGACGGTCTGCTGGCTGCGCCCGTCAGCCGCGACTCCATCTTCCTGGGCAAGGTGTTGAGCAGCGTCGTGTTCATGCTGGTCATCGAGGCCATCCTACTGCCCATATTTGCCGTTATGCTGGGGCTGCCGGCGTTATCTCCTGCCCTGGGGCTCGTGATCCTGCTGGCCACCATCGGGTTCGCCACCGTGGGGACATTTTTTGCCGGCATGGCGGCGCAGACCCGATCTCGCGAAATCCTGCTGCCGGTGCTATTCTTCCCGGTGGTCGTGCCCGTCATCATCGCCGCGGTGGAGGCATCCGCGCTGGTCTTGCAGGGAGGAACGATGCAGCCGGTGTGGACCCGATGGCTGCCGCTGCTGGTGGTGTTCGACGCCCTGTTTTTGGTAATATGTTCGTGGATTTTCGGATTCATTTTCGAGGGATAACGCAGCTTGGCGGCGATAGCGAGCCAGCCAAAAAGCAGATCATCCTGGCGCGCGGCGGTACGAGACGCGCGCCTTTGGCTGTTGCTGGTGACGGCGGCGCTGACGCTGGTGGACGGCTACCTGATTTTCGTCGTCGCCCCCACCGACGAGGTTCTGGGGCACATCCAGCGCATCTTCTACGTCCACGTTCCCATTTCAATCCTGTCATTCCTCGGTTTCCTGATCTGCGCGGTGGCTGGCGTGGGCTACCTGATACGGCGCACCGAGGTCTGGGACCGCGTGGCCCACGCCTCTGCCGAGGTTGGAGTAGTGTTCGTAACCCTGGCGCTGATAACAGGCGTTATCTGGGCCCGCCCGGTTTGGGGGGTGTGGTGGACCTGGGAACCACGGCTCACGACTACGTTGATCCTGTGGTTGATTTACGTGGCCTACCTGATGATTCGCCACTACGCGCCGACCCCACAACAGGGTCGGTCCTGGTCGGCGGTGGTGGGCATCATTGGCTTCGTGGACGTGCCAATCGTGTACTACTCGGTGCAGTGGTGGCGCTCAATCCATCCGGTGCAGGTGATAGGCCCGGAGGCTGCGGACGACGCCCTGGAACCGATCATGGCCCGCATCGTCGTTTTCTCCATGCTGACACTGCTCGCGCTTTTCGCGTACCTGCTGATGGAACGCGTGGCGCTGCGGGCCGCCGAGGATTCCCTGGCTCAGATGCGCCGGGACCGTGAAGCTGATTGAAATGACCGTGCCACCGAATAACATTCCCTTTCTTTTTGCGGCCTTCGCGGTGGTTTGGGTAGTGTTCTTCATCTATGCTGCGTATATGTCGTGGCGTCGCCGTTCGTTCCAGCGTGAACTGCGGGATATTCAGGAGACAGCTGGTTCCGATCAGCCTTCGGTCGCCGATGCTCAGGATGACGGCCCGGTATAATTGATGCCTGAAATCGTTTGAACGAGGTTCCTTACGCAACCATGCAATCCGAATATCCTGCCAATCAACCGGGTGAAACTGTCACCTATATACCCGACTTGGAAGCCGAGCGCACCGGCTGGCGCAGCCATCGGACCCGACTCATCATCCTGGCCGGCGTAATCGCCCTGGCCGTCACCTACATGGTGTACGCCGCCTTTCCCGGCAACACCCTCTACTTCGTGACGGTCAGCGAGTTCCTGGACGACCCCAAGTTGCAGGATGGGCAGACGCTGCGCGTTGCCGGGGCCCTTGCGGCTGACACCTTCCGCCGCGACGACGGCTCGACGCTGTCCCACTTCGCCCTAGGCGACAAACTGCCCGACGTACCTGGGGTCTCTCCCGACAGCCCCCGGTTGCAGGCCAGTTACGTGGGAGTCCTGCCGGATTTGTTCTTCAATCCCCACTCCGAGGTCATCCTGGAAGGCAACTACGACGCGCAAAGTCAGGTTTTTACCACGGACAACATTCTGGTCAAATGTCCGTCCAAGTACCAGTCCATGCCGGCCGAAGATCCCGACCTGGTTCCCGGCGCAGCTGCGCCAGGCGGGGGCTACTGAGTCGATCTAAACCAAACGAATTGAAACGCCCCCGACTGGATTAGTCGGGGGCGTATTTTCCGGGGTGTCGAACCGGGGCGCTAGAACGTATATGCGTTCATCAATTGTTCCATCGTCCGCTCGCGCGCCTTGGACCGGATGTTGTTCATGTTGGTTTCCAGAGAACCCCTGGATTCGTCCTTGTAGATGATGCCCACTGGCAGGCCACCCTGCTGCACCAGGTCGTAAGCGGCCTGCTTGCTGGAGTAGTCATGGTCTTCCGGTATGTCCCAGAGGGCTGGCGCGATGCCTTCCCTGGCGTTGCCCTTGATCAACTGGAAGGTGTCGTTGTAGGTGACACACGGCGACTGAACGTGGATCATCGACATTCCGTCGTGATTCATGCCCTCGTTGATGAGCCGCGCCAAGACCCGGGGTTGACCGGAGAAACCGGAGGCGATGAAGGACACGCCCAGCGTGAGGTAGAGCTCCAGCGGATCCAGGTCCTCTTCAATCTTGCCGAAGGGGGTGCTGCTGGTGATCGCGCCCATTTCGGTGGTGGGGGAACTCTGGCCTTTGGTAAGACCGTACACGCCGTTGTCCATGATGACGGCGGTGACGTTGACGTTACGGGCCGCCTGGGGCGCGATGTGCTCGCCACCGATGCTGAGGAAGTCGCCGTCGCCGGCCACTATGATCACGTTCAGTTCGGGCCGGGCCATCTTGACGCCCATGGCCACCGGCAACGTGCGCCCGTGGATCCCGTGGATGCCGTAGGGCTGCTCACCCTCCAGCAGGTGAACGAGGTTGCCGCTGCAGCCGATGCCGGCGACCACCACGTTGTTCTCAATGGGCAGGCCGGTTTCCTCCAGCCGGTTGATCATGGCGAATTCCAGCGCGCGGCGCACGCCGAAGTCGCCGCAGCCGGGGCACCATTTAAAGTCGTATTCCGGGTTCTTTTTGCTCATACCCGCGCTGCCTCCCTGTGATTGGCTGCAATTTCAGTGATACGGGACACCAGGTCGCTCACCTTGAACGGGAGCCCGGTGTACTGTGTGATGGCTTTGGCTTTGACCCCTTCGGAGCGCAGGATACCAGCCCACTGACCCTGATAGTTCAACTCCGGCACGATCACCAACTCTTTGGACCTAAGCTCTTCGAGGAGGGCCGGCGGCAACGGGTTGAGGAACATGGAGTAGTACCAGGCCACGTCCACCCCGGCTTCCCGAAGGTCATCAAAGGCTTCCCGGGTCGGTCCCTTGGAACCGCCCCACGTCATGACCGCGATGTTCGCATCGGTATTTTCCGCTTCGTATTTGTCTTCTTCCAGCAGCTTGAGCTTGCCGAACCGGCGCTCCGTCATCTGGATGTGGCGGCTGGGCAGGTGGGTGGTATCGCCCATCTCGTCATGCTCGCTGCCGTTGGCCACATACGCGCCCGGGTTGCCCGGCAACGGCATGGGCGAAAGTTCAAATCCGGAGTAACGGTGATACTCATTCCCGCCCTCGTGGGTGAGACGTTCTTCCACCGCAACCTTGCTAAGGTCGGGCCGGGGGATGTTCTGCACCCGCTCGGCCATGGACATCTCGCTCATCAGGATCACTGGACCCTGGTAACGCTCCGCCCAGTTGAACGCGTGAGCGGCGGCGTAGAAGCACTCTTCCACCGACCCGGGAGCAATCACCGGCATCCGCACGTCGCCGTGAGCCGGGTACATACACGCCATCAGGTCCGATTGCTCGGTCTTGGTGGGCAACCCGGTGGCCGGACCACCGCGCTGAACGTCCACCACCACCAAGGGTATTTCCGCCATCCAGGCCAGACCCAACCCTTCGCTCATCAGCGATATGCCCGGGCCGGCGGTGGCGGTCATTGACTTCTTGCCGGCGTACCCGGCGCCCAAGATGGCCGTGATGGCTTCGATCTCCGAGGAAACCTGATACGCGAACTTGCCGTCGCCGACCAGGTTGCGCTCCATCCAGAGCAGGATGGTGGTGGCCGGAGAGATCGGGTAGCCGGCATAGAAACCCACGCCGGCGTGGGTCGCTCCGAGGGCGATGGCTTCGTTGCCCTTCAGCATGAGCTGCTGGTAGTCCGGCGGGTTGGGCGGCGCGAGGTCGCCCAGGACGAACCCGCTCTCGGCCGCGTTCTGGCGGCCAAGCCGCATCGCCTCGATGTTGGATTCGATGATCTCGTCGTCATTGGCCCGGCCGCGGCGGAAACGCGCTTCGACGAAGTCTTCCAAGTACTGCTGGGGCATATGGACCAGTTGGGCCAGGGCGCCGATGACGACCATGTTGGCGGCCCGGTTGTTGCCGGTGGAGCGCGCCAGGGTGTCAACGGCCAGCCCGAAGGATCTCGGGTCAGTCATCGTGAAGTCGTCGGCGTTGTAGATGATCACACCGCCTTCCCTGACTTCCTCAGCATGGGTTTCGTAAGCTTCTTCGTTAAATGCGACCAGGACATCCACCTGATCGCCGGAGCTCAAGATCGGCTCCGTACAAATTCGGGCCTGGGTCCAGGTGGGTCCACCGAGAATCTGAGAAGGAAAAGTTGCGTAGGTCAGCGCGTGGTAACCTACCTGGGTGGAAGCCTGGGCCAGTCCTTCGGCTGAAGTAACGACGCCCTGTCCGCCTTCACCGGCGAACCGGACGACGAAGTCGTTCATCTGCATCTGGAGGTTCCTCCGAACCGGCAGTAATCTGCGAATTGCCCGCTGGCGCTAATCAATACCGACTGATGAAGGGAGCGGCGTGGCTATAAAAAACACCTTCCCCCGTGCCGGTGGGATGGTGTTTGCCGGTCGCAGTCCTGTGTATCGCGGGTAAAACACCCCGTCGCGCCGCACTCAAATCAAAGATTGCGAACACGCTTGCGCCAAGTGTTTAGCAGACGGAATATAGCACCGCATTCTTCAATTTGTCAATTTTATAAACTTGGCCCGGCTCTCCCCCCGTCCTGATATAATCCCATCCCCATGCCGCCAACCCTCGACGTAGTAATCCCATGCCTCAACGAGGAACGCGCCCTGCCGGTGAGCGTGCGTCGTTTGCACGGCTTCATGCGGTACAATCTGTCGGACTACGATTGGGCCATAGTAGTCGCTGACAACGGTTCCACCGACGGCACCCTCGAAGCCGCGGAGGCTCTGTCCGATGAGTTTCCGCAGGTGCGTTACATCCGCCTGGAGCAACGGGGGCGGGGGCGGGCTTTACGCCGAGCCTGGACCGACAGCTCGGCGGACATTGTGGCCTACATGGACGTTGACCTGTCCACCGACCTGACCCACCTGCCGCCCATGGTGTCCGCCATCGCCCAGGGACGTTGCGACGTAGCCATCGGCTCCAGATTGCTTCCGGATTCCGAGGTGGTCGGGCGGACATTGAAGCGGGAGATTACCTCACGCGGCTACAGCCTGCTGTTTCGCGCCATGTTCTTCACATCGTTCCGCGATGCCCAATGCGGATTCAAAGCGGTGAGCCGTCGCGCTGCCGACGATCTGGCGCCGTTGGTGGAAGACAACGGGTGGTTCTTCGATTCGGAGCTGCTGATCCTGGCGCAAAAATGCGGCTATCCCATCCTGGAGCTGCCGGTTCACTGGACCGATGATCCTGACTCGCGCGTGCGGATCATTCGCACCGCCTGGGAGGACGTGAAGGGTTTGCTGCGGCTGAAATTCGGCGGCGTGGGGAAGGTGCGGCGGCAACTGCGGGCCGCCGGGAAGATCTGAGCCGCCTCGCCGGCAGGCATAGAAATGGCTGGGGATACAGGATTCGAACCTGTGATACCTGATCCAGAGTCAGGCGTCTTACCACTAGACTAATCCCCAACGTGGCTTTGATTCTAGCAGAGAGCGGGGCGAAATTTCAACGCGGACGCGGCTGTTCTAAATGGTCCGCGCCGGGCGGAGCGGCAGCATACGGAGCAGGTCGTCCTCGGCAATATCAACAATACCGTCGGCGAGTTGCACCAACTCCTGCGCCACGCTCTGGCGTCTGGGTGTGGCTATCAGGACTCTTGCGCCGTAATCCTGCACCGTGCGGATTGACTCCGCTAGATCCCGGTCACCGGCTATAAGTACGGCTGTAGAATAGGCCGGCCGTTGGGCCAAGCGCACCATATCCAAGGCAATCAGGGTGTCGACTCCTTTTTGCTGGCGCACGGGCCGAAACGTCCAGTGTCGAGTAAAAGCGCCGAGCAACAGTGGCGGTTCCAAACCCAGGTCAACCACCGTTCTTTGCAAAGCCTCGCGTATCTGCCGCTCTGACTGGTGGGGACGTTCCACTATTTGCCCAAGTCGCAGTTGGATGCCGGGCGTTCGGGCAATTGCATCGAAGAAGGCTCGCTGACCGGCGTATTCGCTGTGGGAAGGGTCAAACGCGCCATCGTACCAATAGGCGCGCAGAAACTTATGGCCATCCAGTTCCGCATCTACGAAACGATGGAACCAGTCAACCACCGCCGTCCCGTTGGGCCGAACCGAGGAGCGGTTTTGGCGCATCGCATCGGCCCCGGAAGCGCGCAGAAAACCAACATCAACGAACCCAACGCAAGTTTCAAGCATAAAGCCGTGACTCCGCAACGAAAACGAGGGCCCTCAAAAGGACCCTCTCAAAGCGGCCCCAGCAGGGCCGGAGCTCAATGATCCCGATGGGGCCGGATGTGGAACCGCCCCTAGCGATGTTTAACATTATGCCAACCTCTACCGCCGTTTGCAAATGCTGACTTTCGCCGGCAGCGTTGCGCTTTGGGGACTTTCCCGTTCATGTTTGCTAACCCATTTATGCCTACAACCCGTCAGGTGCCTTAACCAACACACAAGGAGATCGGAATCCCCTGGAGCTCGTCCGAGTAATCTTTATACTGCGCCCCGTTCGCTTGGGGTCTCCAACGGCCAGTAGGTGAAATCAGGTTCCGCGATCTCGTCCATGAGCCGTTGGAAGTTGACCGCCTGCTGATATCCGGCCATGTCCTCGGGATTTTCCTCCATCCACTGATGCATTGCCTCATGAGCGTGCCAGAACACCAGGTGCCAATCTTCGTTGTAATCCTGCCGTTCCGTGTTCTCGTGAATGTATTGGTGGAAGGCATTGGCGTCGCGCCGGTTTCCGTCCTCCCATAGCAGGGGGATCACGGTGTAACCGAAATGCATCATCATATGCGGTTCTCGGAAAACCTCCGCTGTTGGCACGCCGCTCTGTTTGGCCTGTTGGTTTCGGGCGTACACCGCCCACGCCACCAAAGTAAGGGGCAGGCCCAGTCTGACCGGCAGTTTGAATAATAACCAGACCAGCCACCCGGGCAGGTGGGCATTCAACAAGTCCAGGTTAGTGATGCCCAGAACGATCAGGATAATAAGTATCGGGACTGCAAAGGCGAACGCGATGTGAACTTTCGCCGATCCGGTTGTACCCGTGCTCATATGGGAACCCCCTTGCGGACGCTGGTCGAGGTTACTTGCGACAGCTCCCTGTTCCCAAACGCGGAATCCCGCAAGGAGGCACACAGCCTCGTTGCGTCTATGAATTCCGCGCCCAAGCGCGCCGGGCGCGCTGCGGGAGTTAGGGAACTGTCGCACCAGCGAATTTAGCCCTTCCTTGCTACCCGCGTCAACCGTTGCCGATGACGCCAGCATCGGCACGGCTTCTATGGGTTCAGGTTCCGCAGTGGAACCCAACTGGGTTGACGCTCAGCTTGCTGGGGCAGATACTTGCGGCAGACATCTATGACCGAGCACAACCTCTTACAGGAGCGGAAGCCTGATGCAGAACAATATGCCAGCCAGAACGCGGGAAGTATTCGATTATCTGAGGCAATGCGCCCGCGAGATGCGTACTGCCGACTATGGTGAGATTGCCCAAGCGGTTGGCCTGGCCAATCAGGGTGTCCCCCGGCCGCTCGATCACATACGCGATGTTGTATGTCGCCCGCATGGCCGACCGTGGCTCCCTGCCATTGCAGTCAGCAGAGGAACCCAGCTTCCCGGAGATAGATTCCTCCCAGACGGCATGGTAATTCCTGATAGGAACGATTTCCGGGTCTGGTGGCGCGCCATGGTCCTCCAAGTATTCGCCTACAATTGGGATGATGTAGAACTGTAATCGCCGTACCCACCCTCAGAGATAAGGAGCAATCAAAATGCAACTGGGAGCCATCTTTCCCCAAACTGAAATCGGCGCCGACCCAATCGCCGTGAAGGACTTCGCCCAGGCCGCCGAATCGATGGGCTACGAGCACCTGCTGGTATTTGACCATGTGCTGGGCGCCGATCACACCCAGCGCGCGGAGTGGAACCGCCCTTACAACAAGGACGACATGTTCCACGAACCCTTTGTGATGTTCGGCTACCTGGCCGCCCTGACCGAAAAGATCGAGTTCTGCACGGGCATCATCATCCTGCCCCAGCGTCAGACCGCACTGGTCGCCAAGCAGACCGCCGAGGTGGATGTCCTGACCAACGGCCGGCTGCGGCTGGGCATCGGCGTGGGCTGGAACGAGGTTGAGTTCGAGGCGCTGGGCGAGAACTGGGAGAACCGGGGCCGCCGCTCCGCCGAGCAGATTGAAGTCATGCGGATGCTCTGGACGCAGGAAGTGGTCAACTACGAAGGGCGGTATCATAAGATCACCCACGCCGGCATCAATCCCCTGCCCGTGCAGCGGCCCATTCCCGTCTGGTTCGGCGGCGGCGCGCCCCAGGTGGTAAGGCGCATCGCCCGCATGGGGGACGGCTGGTTCCCGCAATTCCAGCCCGACGGCGCCGGCCGGGAACGCCTGGAGGAGATGCGCGAGTTGGCTCGCGGCTACGGACGGGACCCATCCGCCATCGGCGTGGAGGGCCGCGCGTCCCTGGCCGACAGCAACAACCCCGACGACTGGAACCGGCTGGCGTCCGATTGGAACGACGCCGGCGCAACCCACTTCTCCGTCAACACCATGCGAGCCGGGTTGAAGGGTCCCGACCAGCACATTGAGGCGATACGGCGGTTCAAGGAGGCGGTGGGCTGAACGGACGCCGCCCCGGTGTCCCGTACCCGCTCCGAGGAGGCATCTGCCATGACTACCACCTCAGCCCGGCTGCCGGCCAGCGGTTCCCTGTTGCCCGGCGAAGACCCCACTGTCGTCTATCCTGAAGAGGAAAAAGCGCCCGAATCGGAACTCCAGGGCAACGCCCGCCGCTACGTGCAGAGCGCCCTGTCAATCCGCTACCAGGACCGGCCAGACGTCTATGTTGCCGGTGACCTGTTCGTGTTCTACCGGATGAACGATGCCGAAGCGCGGCTGGCGTCGGATATTATGGTAGTGTTCGGCGCGGCGGAAAGCCCGCCCCGGCCGTCCTGGCGGGTCTGGCGGGAAGGAGGGCTGACGCCGGACTTCGTGCTGGAAATCGCTTCGGAGGGAACGGCTACGGATGACGCCGGCTGGAAGCGGGACCGCTACGCCGCCATGGCGGTGCGGGAATACTGGCGGTTTGACCCGCAGGGCGGGGAGCTGATGCCCGAGTTGTCGGCGGGCGAAGTCCTGGACGCGACGGGAGCATACCAGCCGTTGCCGTCAGCGCGGGACGCCGAGGACATTCTGCGGGGCCACAGCGCGCTGCTGGGGCTGGACTTGTGCGTGGTGGGCAATGAACTGCGGCTGTATGACCCGGCAGCGGGTGAATGGCTGCGCAGCCATGCCGAGTCCGAGGCCGACCGGGTTTCCGCCGAGGCCCGCGTGGCACAACTGGAGGCCCGCCTGCACGCCGCCGGTATTGACCCGGCTTGACGATATGGGCGTTGCACCCGTAACACACGATGCGCGCCGGCCTGAAGGGGCCGGACTAGCACATTCGAGGCGATGCGGCGGTTCAAGGAGATGATCGGCCAGGTTCCACATCCGTTTCCTTACCAGGGCAGTAAGCGTAGCATCGCGCACCATATACTGCCCTACATACCGACTGACGCCGGCCGGCTGATCGAACCGTTTTGCGGTTCGGCAGCCATTTCAATCGCCGCCGCCGCCTACGGGTTCGCCGACGAATTCGCGCTCAACGACCTAAACGCTCCCTTGATCGCCTTGTGGTCCGAGATATTGGAACGCCCGGCACGTTTGGCCAAAGAATACGAACGGCTTTGGTATGAACAACAGCCGGACAGAAACGAATTCTTTTTTCGCATCCGTGCCAAATTTAACGCAACCCACGAACCGCATCACCTGCTTTACTTGTTAGCGCGTATAGTTACAGGTTCGATCAGATACAGCTCCGATGGGCGCTTCAACCAGGCCCCGGACAACCGTCGTGGCGGCATGAAACCCGAAACCATGAGGCGGCAGATACTCGGCGTTTCGGAGTTGCTGGCCGGCAAGACGTGTCTGTCCGCATTGGACTTCAGAGAATCCGTACTGAATGCTACACCTACCGACGTAGTGTACTTGGACCCTCCGTATCAGGGGATATCTTTCGCCAGAGATCACCGTTACTATCAAGGGCTTTCCTATAACGAACTGGTAGATGTACTTGCGTTGATGAACTTGAATGGCATTTCTTATCTGGTTAGCTATGACGGCCGAACCGGAGAAAAGCATCATGGTCAGCCCCTTCCCGATGATTTGGAACTGCGCCACTTGGAAATTCACGCCGGCAAGTCCAGCCAAGCCATACTGCTCGGTAAACGCAGTGAGACAGTAGAGTCTTTGTATCTGTCGCCATCTCTTGTAAATCGCTTGGATGCAGATGCCGGTCGCCGTGATCCCGCGATATTCGTAAGAGGGACACGAGGAATGTTTCATGGGTGAGACAAATCTGCCGCCAGAATTCATAGAACTGCTGGACGCCGTAACGGCGCGACGTCCCAAGACCGTCATAGACCATATCCGTCAACATGGTTATGTCACCACCGAAGAACTTCGCGATCTCTATGGGTACAACCATCCTCCACGAGGAGCGCGGGACGTTCGGGAACTTGGTATCCCACTGGAAACGTTTCGGGTTACGGGATCCGATGGCCGCTCAATCGGAGCCTACAGGTTTGGAGATCCAACCGCACAGCGGTCGGCCATGCTGTCAGGTCGGACGGCGTTCTCCAATACCATCAAAGCCGGACTGATTGAACGATACGGTTCACGCTGCAACATTTACCTTGCAGACTTCCCAGAGCGAGAACTACAAATCGATCATCGCATACCGTTTGAAATCGCGGGTGACGCGGGTCTGACCAACGACCTGGACGACTATCTGCTGCTGTGCCCATCCGCCAACCGGGCGAAATCGTGGAGTTGCGAGCACTGCGATAATTGGGAAATTCGGGACGCCAACAACTGCCAATCCTGCTACTGGGCTTTCCCCGAAAACTACACCCATGTTGCCATGAGGCAAATTCGTCGCTTGGACATTATTTGGTCAGGTGAAGAAATCTCAGAATATGACCGACTGACGGAAGCAGCAGATAACGACGGTCAAGAGGTGCCCGAGTTCGTCAAGGCCGTCTTACGCCGTCTCTTGGAGACGCGGGAGTAGCTTTACAGAGATGAACGGGATGGACAGGATCTGATCGCCTAGGGAGGCTCATCCTCCAGCGGGGGTCAGGGTGAGCAGGCAGGATGTCCTGTAATCTCATACTGCCTACACCTTCCCCACCAGATCTTTCAGCGCCGCATAGGTCCGCGCTCCCGACTCCCCATCGCCTGCCACCTCAAATATGTTGGCGATGAAGTCCGTTGCGCCGCCGGCGGCGAAGTCTTGCAGTTGGCGGCGCAGGCTGTCCTCGTTGCCGACCACGGCCACCTCGGAGGGGCCTTCGACGCCCTCGATGTCCAGGACGCGGCGGTAGTTGACCAGTTGGCCGTACCGCTCGAAGTCTGCTGCCGCTTGGCGCCGGCCGGCCGCCTCGTCGTCGCAGACTGCCGTGGGCAGGCCAACGCAGACGCGGGGCGCTTCCCTGCCGCTGGCGTCAGCCGACCGGCCGATGCGGGGGGTGATGTGCTCCTTTATGGTGCGCGGGCCGGCCATCCAGGTGATGGTGCCGTCGGCTCGTTCGCCGGCAAGGCGCAGCATCCGGGGAGCCAGGGCAGAGATCAGGACCGGACACTGGGGACGGTTGGGTACGTCCAACTCGGCGGTCACGTTGTAGAACTCGCCGGAGAATTGCACCCGGCCCTCTTCCATCAGTGGGCGCAGCACGGACAGGTACTCGCGGGTGTGCAGTGCCGGCCGGTCGTAGGACAGCCCGAAGCTTCCCTCGATGCCCGGACGGTGGGACGGGCCGATGCCCAGGACGAACCGCCCGTCGCTGGCCGCCGCCGTGGTGAGGGCCTGCTGGGCCAGCGCCACCGGATGCCGGGGATACGTGGGGACGACGCCGACGCCCAGCTCGATCCGGCTGGTCTGTGTGCCGGCGAGAGCCAGCACGGTCAGCGCATCATATCCCCGCGCTGAGATGTGCGGCACCCAGAAGCTATCAAATCCGTCCGCTTCAGCCTGCTTGATGCGGCCGATGAGTTCGTCCAGGCTTATCAGGTCGGCGGTGGATGCTCCGACGAAAACCCCAATGCGCATTGTTATCCTCCACTAGTGGTCGGGGCGGCGGGTGGCCTGGGCTCTGATCTTGCGCCGGCCAGAATCTTTTCCGCCACTTCCCGAGCCTCGTCCCGTGTCTCAACGAATCGGTCTTCCGGCACCCGGTGCAGCGTGTTCAATGCCCGCAGGTTTCGCTCCACGGACCCGGACAGTCCCATGACGATGGGTTCCGTGTCTTCATCCATCGCCACGTCGATCATCTGCTCCACCACCATGGCCGCGCTGTCATCCAGGTAGGCCGTCTCGGTGAAGTCGAATATCACCACCTCGTGCTCCTGGATGTCCGTCCCAATGGCGCTGACCAGGTTGCTGGAGGACGCTACGGAGAACCTCCCCCGCAGGGCCACCAGACCCACCCGCGCCGAGAACTGGTCCAAGACGTCGTCGTCGCGGTCCAGCAGGAAACTCTGGTCCAGAAGCGGCACGGATACCACGCTGTCCAGTTCCTGCCGCTCCAGCTGGCGGGCGCTGGCCATGCCGGCGGCGATAAGACCGATGGCAATGGCCGTGACCAGGTCCAGGAACACCGTGAGGAAGAAGGTTATCACCATCACTACCATGTGCTCCTTGGGCACCCGGTGGATTCTGGTGACGAACCGCCAGTCCATGATGTCGTAGCCGACCCGCATGAGGATGCCGGCCAGGACCGCGTGGGGTATCGCCTCAACGTACCGGCCGACGCCCAGCACCAACGCCAGCAGGATGCTCGCTCGTATCGCCCCCGAAAGCTGGCTGTTGCCGCCGGCCCTGATGTTCACCACCGTGCCCAGGGTGGCGCCGGCTCCGGGCAGGCCGCCGATCAGGCCGGCGACCATGTTGCCGATGCCCTGGCCGATCAGCTCACGGTTGGGGTTGTGGCGCGTGCGGGTCAGGGAGTCGGCGATGAGCGACGTGAGCAGGCTGTCGATGGAACCCAGCAGGGCCAGCACCAGGGCCGGCTCAATCGCGCCGAGGATGAACCCCAGGGAGAACGTCGGCACCTGCAAGTCGGGCAGGCCGGTGGGGACATCTCCGATAACTGGGAGGTCGTTGAGCCAGAGGATGCCGATGGCGCACCCGGCAATCATGGCCGCCAGCGGCGCCGGCAGGTACTTCCGCGCCTGGCGGGGCCAGAGTATTCCGACGACGAGGGTGACCGCCGCCACCGCCAACGCGTGGAAATTGACGCTGGTGAACACCTGCGGCAGCGCGTTCACCGCTCCGATGACTCCGCCCACGGCGACCGAGGATCCGAGGAACGGGGCGATCTGCACGATCATGATGATGACGCCGATGCCCGTCATGAAACCCGATATGACCGAGTATGGGGTGTAGGCGACGAAGCGGCCAATGCGCGCGATTCCCAGAGCGGCTTGTATCAACCCGGCCAACACGACGATGGTGAACGCCTCGGCCAGGTTGTTGGCATGGCTGGTTACGATGACAGCCATGGCGATGGACATTGGCCCAGTCGGGCCTGAAATCTGGGAGCGGGTTCCGCCAAATACGGCGGCGAAAAAGCCGACCGCTATGGCGCCATACATGCCGGCGGTCGGCCCCAGGCCCGATGCCACTCCGAAGGCCAATGCCACCGGCAAACCCACCACCGAGGTGGTGATGCCACCAAAGACATCACCCTTGAGTCTATCCAGGCTGTAATCGAAATTCACGGTCTCAACAGCGCCGCCACCCGGTCCAGAATTCTGTGCCCCACTTCGTATTTGGTGAGTAACGGCAACCGTTCGACTTGCATCTCGCGGTCAATGAGCACAACTCTGTTCGTATCCACCCCGAATCCGCTGCCCTCTTCGGTTATATCGTTGGCTACTATGAGGTCGAGTTCCTTGCGTCGAACTTTATCGGCGGCGTTGGCCTCCAGGTTCTCGCTCTCGGCGGAAAATCCGACCCGTACAAAATTACCTCGCGCCGTGGCGAGAATGTCCGTGGTCTTTTCCAAGTCGATGGACATTTCATCAGCGGCGGTTTTCTTGATCTTCTGCTCGGCTGCGACGGCGGGACGGTAATCGGCCACCGCCGCCGCCATGATCAGGGCGTCGGCAGCCAGCGTTTCCGCCAGCACGGCGTCGCACATTTCCTGGGCCGAGCGGACCGGCACCATGCGCACCAGAGGCGGGTCCGGCAGCGCGTTTGGAGCGACGACCAAAACCGTTTCCGCGCCACGGTCTCGCGCCGCTTCCGCTATCGCGTATCCCATCTTGCCGGAGGAGTGGTTGGTGATCACGCGAACCGGGTCGATGGCTTCCTGGGTGCCTCCGGCGCTGACGATGACGCGACGCCCGGCCAGATCGCCGTGTTTGCCCAGAGCGGCGGCGATATGGCCCAGCAGGTCCGCCGGCTCGACCAACCGCCCCATGCCCATCAATCCCGACGCCAGCCGACCGGGAGCCGGCCCGGCCAGGAAGACGCCCCGGGCGCGCAGCCGGCCAATGTTCTCCCGTGTCGCCGGGTGGTCGTACATATTGGCGTCCATGGCCGGCGCGACCAGCAGGGGAGCGTCCGTGGCGATCACGGTTGTGGTCAGAGGGTCGTCGGCCAGCCCGGCGGCCAGCTTGGCGATGCAATGCACCGTTGCCGGCGCGATTACCACGATGTCGGCCCAACGGGCCAGGGCGACGTGCTCGACGCTGTGCTCGGAGCCGGCGTCGAAGGTGTCGATGACCACCTCCCGGTGGGTCAGGCTGCGGAACGCCAGCGGGGTTACAAACTGGGTCGCTCCGTAGCTGAGGATGGTTTCGACGTTGGCGCCGGCCTGCACCAGTTTGCTGGCCAAGTCCAGCGCCTTATAGCAGGCGATGCTGCCCGTAACCCCGAGAACGATATTCTTGCCGGCAAGTGCGCTCTCCATCACTCACTTATCCTTTGCTGCAAAGACGTTCTGGATTCCCGCTTTCGCGGGAATGACGAATAAGACGCGGGAATGACGAGTAAGGTGCGGGTATGACGAATAGACGCTGGCATGACGAATAGACGCTGGCATGACGAATAGGGCGCGGACATGGCGAGAATAGGGCACTGGAATGACCATGAAATGTCAAAACGCCCTGGCGCCGGGAGCGCCGACGGAGTTCATGCGGTAGATTATGTCCAGTCCTACCAGCGTCAGTTCCTGGTTGATGTCATCGAAAACCGGAGCGTGGTCAGCGATTACTGTCACCAAGCCGCCGGTGCCTACAACTTTAGCGTCGAACCCGATTTCCGCCTTGAAGCGGTCCACCATGGCAGTCACGAGACCGGCGTAACCGAGCACGAGGCCCGATTGCAACGCCGCGGTGGTATTGCGTCCCACCGCCTCCGACGGGGCGACCAGTTCCACGCGACGGAGCAGGGAGGTATTGTCGTAGAGGGCGTTGGCGGACAGGTTGATGCCGGGCGCGATGGCTCCGCCGAGGTACTCTCGTTCCCGGGACACGGCATCGAAAACGGTGGCTGTGCCCAAGTCCACGACAATCATGGGCGCGCCATACAACTCCACCGCCGCCACCGCGTCCACGATGCGGTCGGCGCCCACGTCCCGGGGGTTGTCGTAACGAATGGGCATCCCCAAGTCAATCTGGGACGTAACTTGCAGGGGAACGACGCCGAAGAACCGGCGGCAGAGGTCGTCGAACATTCCGGTGAGAGGGGGAACCACCGAGCAGATGCAGGCCGCGTCGATTTCCTGGGTGGGAATGTCTCGGAACTCGAGCAGGTTTTTGAGGAGGATGCCGTACTCGTCGGCCAGCCGCCGCGAATCGGTGGCCAGGCGCAACGTCGTGGACAGCCGGTTGACCGGACTGTTGCCGTTGGAATCGCCGTCGCCATCAACGCTGTTGCGGAATACCCCGATGGTAACGGCTGTATTCCCAATATCAATAGTCAGCAGCATCGTATATCCGACCGCGTAGGAGAGAGTGGGCATCCCAACGCGCCGGCAGCATTATAAGTCGCCATGCCGCTGTGGGCAAACGGCCTGGCCCTGATTTTCCGTTTCCAAGCCTTCCTTACCACAGGTGATTTTATGCTAAAATCGCGGCTGAAACCCTCACGGAGACTGCAACAATGGCCGACATTGAACTGGTCCAAACTGTGAAACGGGGCCGCGACGCGGTGGCAGCCTGGCGCGACGAGAACCCCAATCGAATCATGGACCTCAACGCTTGTTACATGAGCCACGCACGGATTCCCATGGTGAATCTGCGGGGCGCTGATATGCGGGGCGGGGACTTCATGGGCGCGATGGTGCGCCGCGGGGATCTCTCCAACGGCTATCTTAACGACGCCCATTTCTATCGGGCGGACCTGCGCGAGGCGAACTTCAACCGCGCCATCGCCTCCGGGGCTAACTTCCGAGGCGCGGACCTGCGCAACGCCAACCTGGCCGGCGTGAACCTGGACCGAGCCACGTTGTCAGAAGCCAATCTTTCCGGGGCCGACCTGACCAACGCCAACCTGGACCGGGCCAACCTGGACCGGACCAATTTCACCGGAGCGAATCTCACCGGAGCGAGCTTCAACGGCGCCAACCTTTCCCGGTCTAACCTTTCGTCCTGCATCCTCAACGGGGCCGACTTCTACGAAGCCATCCTCAACGACGTGGGCACGGATGAGGCCGATTTCAGCAACTGCGTCATCGGTTATACGGTGTTCCAGAATTGCGCCCTGGACGCGGCCGTCGGCCTGGACGATGTTCGACACGACGCCCCCAGCACGATAGGATTGGACACTTTGCTCCGGTCGCGGGGCGCGTTGCCGGAGTCTTTCATTCTGGGCTCCGGAGTGCCGGCTGCGGTGGTTGGCCTCCAGGATTCCGTAGCGGACACCCCGGTTTCCACCATGGAAGTGCATATCTCGTGCGCCACCGCTGACGTGGACTTCGCACGCGAGCTGGAAAGCCGCCTGCGGTCGGCGGGTCTCCGCAGTTGGGTGTTTGCTGAGAGTTTTCGGGGCAACCCACTGGTGGACCGTCGCGCCACTTCGGGCGAAGAAGAGATCGAGCGGTGGGTTCGGCACTATGACCGCCTTATCGTGGTTTGTACCAGCGCCGGATTGGACAGCGAAACCGTCCGCAACGACATCACCGCCGCCCACGAGTTTCAAAAGACCTCGGATCGATGGACCATGTTCCTGGTCGATGCCGATGGCGTCATGGGGTCGGGCCGCACCCGGAGCGCGCGTCTGTTGAAAGAAGAACACCGGGTGTTCGACCTGACGGGCCAGGCCGGCGACGACGCGAATTATCAGACGGCTTTCGAAGAGCTAATCACCAATCTCCGCGAAGACCAACCGGCCAGCGCCAGCGCGCCGCCGCGCCGGGAGATTGATCCTCGTACCTTGCAACTGTAAAGGGAAATGACGGCTTTGCGATAAAAATTGGGGGGGAAGGTACGCACCTTCCCCCCCAATGGCGTTGTTCCCGAAGAACCGACGGATTTGGTCGGCTACACCGTTTAGATGTAGTCTTCCTCCTCGTACATCATATCGACGTTGTCGGTGCTCTGGTTCAGGCCGCGGACAACCTGGGCCTTGAACTCGACAAGCATTTCGTCAGTGATGTCGTTGCCGTTGGCGCGGGCGGCGTCCTTCAACTGGTCGAAGGCCCATTCGCCGGTGTCGCCGTGGGGCATATCGAAGAAGCCGGTTTCGAAGACCGGGAGTTCGCCGGGGCCGAAGTAGCCCTTGCCCTCAAGGTTGTAGCCCTCGAGGTCGTGGGTGCCCTTGCCCAACACCTGGCCGGTGGCGGCGTAGTGCTCCATGGTAGCCTTCATGCCGTACTTCTGGATGGGACAGACCTTCATGCAGACGCCACAGCCGAGGTAGCGTGCCATCACCGGGCGGCAGCGCTTGAAGTACAGCTTGTTCTTCTCAATTCCGCGCCACCAGATCTTGTCGCGCATCAG
>DAOUJY010000138.1:0-10407 GCA_034421995.1 Dehalococcoidia bacterium
GCTCGCGGCGTGGCTTGAACGGGGATCAGCTCGGTGTTCCCGGGTGCGACTCCCGGGCGGAGTCGCCTTGAACAGTTGGGGCGGCGGCGCGGCTAGGACCGCGTCTTCAGGAATGACTGACGGTGGTTTGTAACCAAAGTCAACCATTTTTACAACGGTCGTGATGAAACGGGTCAACCGGCGCAGCGTCAGAAAAGCTGGGCAGTTGCTCACGGCTTGGCGTGGCGCGTCATGCAGCGTTGGGCGGGAAGTGCAGCAGGGTCGGCTGCGTTGCGGGGGCTGGCCTTGGGCCTAGTCGATTCTCTCGTGGCGGGCGGAGTGCCATCACGAAGCTGGATTCAGAAGTGCGCTCTTTGGAACTACCCGGTTGCGCGCCGTCGTCAGCGGCATGGCTTGGACGGGGCTGATCTGCCGGCGGACACACCTTGCTCCGCCGCACTGCGGACGCCGAGACAATCGCGGTCTCGACAGCGGTGCGTCAACGCGCATCTCTGATTGCTAATTCCGTCGCTAAATGACGCTCTCCGTCACAGATTGGAGTAGCGGAATCGCCTCTGAGAAACTCCGCAGATGCCGCGGACAGACGCGCTTGAACCGGGCTGGCGAACGCTATGCGGAGGGCGCACGATCCTCGGCAACTGTCAATTTTCACCGTCATTGACCGAGATTTTCACGGTCTTTGACCACCTTGGGAGCGTGGTGATTTAGCTATTATCAGGTTGTAGTTTGCCGGTCAATCACCCCCTTGGTTGCTGAGCAGGGCGCGGTGTGGGGACAGCCGTTCCCGGTAGCTGGTGCCTTCGATGACGATCTGGTAGCTAGCGTTGGCCAGCCGGTCCAGGGCGCTATTGCCCAGGATGGGATCATCGAAGAGGCTGAGCCATTCGTCCACGGCCCGGTTGCTGGTGATGATGAAGCTGGAGGACCGGTGTCGGTTGAGGATGAGGTCGTACAGATCCGCCGACTGTTGGGCGGTGAGGCGGTGGAGACCCAGGTCATCGAGGATGAGCAGGTCTGGGGTGAGGAAGGACCGGAAGGCGCGGTCGACGGAGTTGTCCACTCTGGCCTGAGCCATGGCCTTGAAGAAGTCGTCGGCATGGCTGAAACGGACGGTGTGTCCGGCGCGGATGGCCGAGTAGCCCAGCGCTTGAGCGAGGAAGCTCTTGCCGACGCCCGCTGGTCCCACCAGGAGCACGTGCTCGTGCTTGTCCAGAAATTCCAGGGAGAAGACGGCGTCCAAGAGCCGGCGGTCCAGGGTGATTGACGCCGACCAGTCGAAGTCCTCCAGCCGGCAGGTCTCCTGGAAACCGGCGCCATTGAGGCGCACTTCGATGCGCCGATGGGCGCGGCGGTTGACCTCGTCGCTGAGGATGATCTCGAGGAAGGAGGCGTAGTCCAGTTGTTCACGACGGGCCAGGGCAATGCGCTCGGGCAGGGTGGTGGCCATTTGTCCCAGGCGGAGTTGCTTGAGCAGCGGGGTGAGTTCGGTGATGCGTGTCATGGGTATAATCTCCTCAGGCCGACTTCCGGCGGTACGGGTCGCTTTGGGCAAAGACGCATCCGGGCCGAGCGAAGCGGCCGGTTAGCAGGGGCAGAGGCAGTTGCGGCGTGGTTTCCTGTTCCAGAGCCTGGACCAGGATGCGCTCCACGCGATAGACGTCGATGAGGTCGACGTCCAGGGCCCGCTGGCAGGCGGCGTCCAGGCGTTGGGCGGTGTAGCGCTCGCCCAGACCCAGCAGCTTATGTCCCTGCCTGATCTTGGACCAGGGATGGTCGCCTTCGAAGAGACGTTCGGCGAATTCGCCCACCGCTGGCCCCAGTTTGGTAGCCTCGCGCTTGAGCCCGTCGGGAGCCCTGGTGGTGTAGGGCGCGACCCTGGGAGGATAGTCGGCGATGTCGGTGGAGCGGCCGCCTTTGGGTTGGCGCTAGTGGGTCTTGATCAGCTGGCCACGGTGGTAGATGCGCACCAGCTTGCTGTCCACCCTGACCTCCACCTTCTGGCCGGGCCGGCAGAGGTGTGAGGGCACCGAGTAGAGTGCATCCAGGCACTTGATGTGATGGTCCTGATGGACGGTGTTGGTGCGCCAGTTGGCGATCTCGTAGGGCACGCCGTCCCAGGGGATCAGAGTGTGTCGCTCCTCATCCTGGAAAACCACCAACGGTTTCTTGTAGGTGGTGCCGTGGATGCGCATGCCGGCCACCTCCAGGCACCATTTGGGAGCGGCCGCCCTCACGTGGGTGAAGTCGTCGAAATCGGCTCCCTTGAAGAAACGTTCCCTGGCGTAGGGCACCTTGCGTTCGACCTTGGGCTTGTCCTGGGGATGGCCCTTGCGGGCCGGGTCGGGGATGAAGCCCCGGTGCTGGGCGTACTCCAGGAAGCCCCTGGTCAGAATGGGATTCAGCGGATCCGTGCCCACCACGGCGGCGGGGAAATTATCGATGACCAGGTACTTGGGCATGCCGCCGAAGAAAGCCCACGCCGCCTCCAGGCCGGCGATGACGTCCGGAAGCTTCTGCTGCATCATGGGCCAGACGAAGCAGTGGCGGGAGTGGCAGAGCACGATGACCATGGCCCACACCGCCTTGCGCTTGCCGGTGGCTGGGTCGGTGATCATGCCCAGCCGTCCGAAGTCGGCCTCGGCCACTTCACCGGGTGGTGTGTCCGCCATCCGCACCGTGGTCTTGCTGCGACGCCGCCAGTTGCGGTTGATGATGAAACGCCGCAGCGACGGGTACGATACCTGGCATCCTCGCATGCCCAGCAGCTCGTGGATACGGGTCATCTGCAGCCGGTCTTTGGTGATCCACTGGTAGATCTGGTCCGCCCACGGCTCCAATTGGTCCTGCCGTGGCGTCGCTGCCTGCCGCGGTCCCGACAGGCTTATCGTCGCCAGCCGGGTCAACTGATCTTCGCTGGGCGGTGGCCCTCCCTGAGCGATGCCCTCAGCCTGAGCCGCCGCCAGATACTTCCGTACCGTGTTGCGGGACAGCCCAGTCCCAAAGGCAATCCGCCCGGGGACCTCCCCCGCCTGCCAGCGGCGGATGATCTCTTTTATCTCCATCCTGGAAACCTCCCGAAACGCCATCGCTGCACCTCAACATTGAAGTGCGGCAATGGTCGCCGATCTGGCTCCCAAGGTGGTCAAAGACCGTGAAAATCTCGGTCAAAGACCGTGAACATTTCACGATTTAGATGATCAAAGTTGGTGAAAATTGACACAACCGCTATCAGCATCATCAGCCAGGCCAGAAAGCCAGGCGGTCTCGCGGGGTGATTGCGGTCAGCGCCAGTGAACTGATGTACAGCTGTCGGCCTGTGCAAACCTACAGAGCGAAAGACAATAGACAGGTTTCAAGCACGGCCCAGCGGGGGAATGTCTATTCGGTGTCCGCGGTGTCGGGTGGCGTCGGCTCCTCCTCACCGCCGGGAAGCACCAGGTACGTCTCGGCCAAGGCCTGCCCGAACAGTTCCAGCAGCCGCTTGGAGTGGTAGACCGCGTGGTAGCCGGGCGTTGCCGGTGTTTTCGTGTACACCCATAACTGATCCGGCCCACTTGCCCGCACCCTTTTCACCATGGGCCGCCCATCCGAGTGGACTGGCTCTACATTCACCAGGTAGCCGGGGCCGCGGACCATCTTCACCGGCACGTTTGCCAGGGTGAGGATGCGGGTCTCGTTCAGCCACTCCACCGTCCTGGTTAGGATCTCCTCCCAGCGGCGGAGTTCATACTCCGTGGCGTCGGGAAACCGGATCGCCTCCGGCAGGGGAGGCATCAGGCCCTCGGCCGGAGGCAGCGGATACTCGGCCAGCGGCACCTCTCCGCTGAGCAGTGCGCCAGCGATGTGCAAAGGCGCTGGCACAGGAACGCTCTCCACGTCCTTGCCGCTGCGCCGGGCGTATTCCTCGTCGCTGATGCGCCAACCGCCCCAGTGGCCGCGGCGGTTGGGCTGGTGGGCCGGTTCCACCTTTCCCGCCAGATACAGCTTATAGAGCAGGCCGATCACGGCGATGCGGCCGTAGCCCTGGCCGTTGGGGGAGGGCATACCATCGTTATCCCAGCCGATGCGCTCGGCTATGCGGATAGTGTTGAGGTAGCCCTGGTCCCGGTGTTCCTCCAGGGCCAGCAGGATAGCCTCCTCAAGACGGGCGGTGGCCCGACGGCCTACAGTCAGCGGATTGGGCATGTTGACAGCAGAGGCCTTACGCCGGGCGCATCGACGCCAGCAAAGCGGCGGGCAATCCCAGAAACGGATTGGACCGGCTCTCCAAGAGGACGGCGTGGCGAAGGAACGACGCTTGTGGATGTATCGATGTACATCTGAACTTATGTATTCTTATACAGCAGTGCGCGTTCAGTGGATTTTGAGTTATAGAGCGGCGAAGCACTCGCAGTCTTGGCCATATGGTCGAAACCGCAACTTCATGCTGCCTGCAGATCTCGTTCTTCCAACTGATGCCAGTGGATATCACCGGCGTCGACCAGTTCCTGCAGCGCATGATCGTTCCTGACGCTGGCAACAACAGCGTGGGCCGGACAACGTCTGAGGCGTGCCAGATAACGAGCATTGCGCCCGGCGCGGTCGGAATCCCTTCTATCAGCGGTGTAGGACACTTCCACCGCCGCGTAGACCGTTTCGTTCCCATCGGAGGCTTCGATTATCAAGTCGGCGTCTCGAAAGCTGCGCCGGTCGCCTGCGGTGACGTCGGTATCGTCCAGTTCGCGGGCAAGGGTCACCAGTTCGGCCCTGGAAATGGTGCGGACGTATTCCAGGCCAAGGTCGTCAGCGATGGCCGGCGCCGCGTCGATTCCTCTGCTGCGGGCGTGACCACCTTTCACCACAGAGATATCGCCCTCAATGCGGTCCATGCGAGCCTCAAATCGGGCGTTGAACTCCCGCTGCTGGGCGTTGAACTCCTCCTGCCGGGCGTTGACCTCCTGTAGCTGGTCGATGGACCCTTGCATCTGGTTGATGGACCCTTGCATCTGGTTGATAGACCCTTGCACCTGGCTGTTAAACTGCCGCTGCTGATCGACGAACTCCTCCATCCGGCCGTTGAACTCCAATTGCCGCTGGACAAACGCTTGGAACTGCACCGGCAACTGCAGCAGCTCCTCGCCCAGGATTTGGGCTCTGACGGCTGCCTTCCACTCCGGATGCTCAGTCAACGCCCGGAGGAAATCCGCTTCGGTGTTTATGGTCGCCATGGTTTCCTCGCCCGCACATTTTACAGGAGTTGCATGCTTTGGGAGATAGCGGTTGAACTGCTGTCGCCGAAATGGGACCAACTGGACAGGAAGACCAGATGACACGCTGGGTCCTTTCACGACGCCAACAACGGTGACAGCTTGTCTATGAGTGCTTCCACCTTGTCCAACGCTTCGGCGATGTCGGCGGCAACGTATTCGTCCTCGTAGAAGTTGCCGTGGAGCGCATCGGCGACCATGTAGAACGTGAAGACGTCGACATCGGCGAGCTCCGCCCGGAGGCGGCTGGCCACACGGGACAGGTGGCGGTGTTTCCCGTGGTCCCAACCCCGCTGCTCCGCAACGGCCTTCAATATCTGCGCGGCCGCGCCCCAGCCCTTCTCAGAGGCTTGCGGCAGGTCCCCGTCGGACAACTCCTGCCTAGCCTGTGCCAAGAACCGTTCGCTGGCTTGCCGATAAGTCTGGGTGTCCATGTCACTTCTCCACGGATTGAGTGTGAATACGGTGCTGTGCGCCAGCGTCAATCACGCCGGCGGCAGAGGAATGGGATGCCGACCGGTCAGCTCCACAGCTTTCCCAGGTACTCCGGCAACGTGAAACCTTTGGGACCAGGAGTCAGCGGCCACCGTCGGCCAGCGCTGCCGCGTCGTCAATGTAAGCGGCCGTTTCCCGAATGCGCCGCTCCACCTCATCAACCGGTTCGCAAATGCCGTCGTAGAAACAAGCGCCGTGAAGTTCCGCCTGTCTGGAGTAATAGCGACGGCGCAAAGGGCGGACGGCTTGATCCGCAGTAGCCAAACTCGACAATCCCCGTGAAGTTTCAGAGGACCGCTCTGGTTCCGTCCCGGTGCGTGCCAGAACCAACGCGTCGGTGGCCCGCTTAGTAGCGCACCAGGCCTTCTCCGCCGCATCGCGAATATCGCCGGCGGCCAGACGCTCCAAGGCCTGGGAATGGACCTCGCGGGCGTCGGCCAGGAGTGCGGCCACGCGGGCGGTGGCGTCGGGCGTCGTAGTCACGATGGACCTCCGATTCTCCTGCTAACTATTGCGCCTTCAGAATAATCCAACCGCATCGGCTTGTCTCCGGTTATCATCCAGAGGATGGAGCATTTCCCATGGCCATCTCCAGGGAACTTGAGATCGCACGGAACACCGTGTGCAAGTGCGCCTACGCCGAGAAGCCGCCTACATGTCAATTTTCAGCGCCAAAGAACGCGCCGAGCTGATGGCGCTGCGCAGATCCACCGCAGCCCAGAAAGACCGGATGATTGCAGTGTTCTCATTATGATGAGTAAAATTGCTCATCATGATGAGCAATACGCACATTTCATACCGACGGCCTTACGCAGAGACTTTGGCGAAGCGCCTGGCGGAACCGCGCCGGTTCATTCAGATATTGGCCGGACCGCGCCAAGTGGGAAAGACGACCCTGGTACTTGAAGAGATCAACCAGTGCACCGCTCGGTCACACTACGCGACCGCCGACGAGCCAATGCTGCGAGATGCCCAGTGGTTGGAGCAGCAATGGAACATCGGACGGGTCATGGCCAGAGAGTCCGGCGAGCATGGCGCAGTTCTGGTGATAGACGAGATACAGAAGATCGACGATTGGTCGGAAGCCGTGAAGCGGCTCTGGGATGCAGATACTCGTGCCGGCAGTTCATTGAAGGTCGTACTTCTGGGGTCGTCGCCGCTGTTGGTGCGGCGAGGCCTGACCGAAAGCTTGGCCGGTCGGTTTGAGATGATCCGATTGCCTCACTGGAGCTTCGCTGAGATGCGTGATGCTTTCGGGTGGTCTCTCGACGATTATGTGCTCTACGGCGGATACCCGGGTGCGGCGGCGCTGGTCTCAGACTACGACCGGTGGGCCAGTTACATCAGGGATGCCATCATCGAGCCCACCATCGCGCGAGATATATTACTGCGCACCGACGTGAGACGGCCCGCTCTGATGCGCCGCCTTTTTGAACTGGCCTGCGAGTACTCCGGTCAGATACTGTCCTACAACAAAATGCTCGGCCAGCTGCAGGATTCAGGCAACACGGTGACCTTGGCGCACTATCTCGACCTGTTGGGTAGCGCTGGGATGGTTTGCGGCTTGCAGAAGCACGGCAGCGCCTTGAGCCGGCGGAGTTCCAGCCCAAAGCTGCAGCCGCTCAATACCGCTCTGCTGACCGCCGTCTCGGGCCGAAACCCTGAACATACGCGGCTCAGTCCCGACCGCTGGGGGCGTCTGGTCGAGTCAGCAGTGGGAGCGCATCTGGCCAATTGGGCCTTCGTTCACGGCCACGAGATCAGTTATTGGCGCGGCCGCAATCGTGAGGTTGATTTTGTTGTCCAAGCCGGGCCCCTACTGGCCGCCATCGAGGTGAAGAGCGGGCGGGCCACCGGCACTCTACCCGGCATGGCGGCCTTTGACAGACAGTTTCAGCCTGATGTGAAACTGCTGGTGGGCGCTGACGGGATACCCGTGGATGAGTTTCTGGCCGGTCCGGTGGACCGATGGTTGACCTCTGCATAATCGCGCTTCTCAGCCATCAACGAACTGTTTCCGGGCGTGCCCTATAATCTGGAGAACATCGGTGCATCGGGACAGCTGTACTGTTGTACATAACGACACGGAATCTGCCGGAATGGTGCTGGAAGAGATTCTCCGCTACCTCCTTTCCTGAACCAACTCTTCCAGCCGGTTGATCCACTCGCCGAAGTGGCGGCATCTGGTCCGCAGGCTCGCCAATCCTATCTTCTCCGCCACGATCGGCCCCGCCGACGACTTCATCCCCTCGTATTCCGGTATCTCTGCGATTATGCGCTTGGACGGCGCGGTGTCCGGACCATCGTTGATCAGTTCCGGATTGCCAATCTGGCCCGCCATGGCAACCAGGTTTCGTATGCCCTCCGGGCCATCAGTGAAATGCGTCTCCAGTTGCTCGGGCTCTGACAACAGCAGTGTCTCAAATTCGTGGAGTTGCAGGTAAGGTATGAATCGCCAGTCCCCGATATCGTCGCGCAACGCTGCCTCCAGTATCCTGACTTTCTCATACGGGTCCGCCACGGCTTGCGCATCCTCGTAACCGGGAAAGTCGGACGGAAGCTGGAAAAGGTCGAAGGCGGTGGTGAAGCGCGCATCAGCATTCTGGTCTTCCCTCAGCCAGGAAACGATATCGCGCCGCGGCTGGGCATAGTTACGAAACCCGCCGCGGTGCTTGACGCCGCCCCGTCGACTGGTCAGTACGCATCTGGCGTCAGCCCAGACGTATCGATCACCCAGATGGGGCTTGAGGACTCGATTGACGAATGCCTCCTCGGTCTGCCCCTCGACGATGAAATGCAGCCGGATCCCCGTCACGGCCGCCCGCCGATTACGTTCTTCTCCCACAGCTCGGAGAGCGAGTAATCCTCGAGCCAAACGTCCAGAGCCTCAGAGGACAGCCGTCGGAAGACCGAACCGCGTCCCTCCCTTTCGACCACCACCACATCCTCGGGATCGAAGCAGTCGACCAGGGCCATGGACTGCGTGGCCAGGATGATCTGGATGCGCGTTGCGGCAGCGTTGATCAGGCCGCCGATGATGTTGATCGCGTAGGGATGCAGGCCCAGTTCCGGTTCGTCCAGTATCATGACGTCTGGCAGGTTCCCCTCCGGCTGCAGGAGCAAGGCCACCAGCGCCAACACCCTCAGCATGCCGTCAGAAGCCTGGGATACACTGAATACCTCGTCACTGTTGCGCTCTCGCCACCGGAGCAGCAGGCTGTTACCTTCAGGCTCCAGCACGAAGTCCGAGAAGAACGGCAGGATCAGACGGATCGTGTCCACAATGCGCTGGTAACAACCCGGGTCGGTCTCCCTCAACCGGTAGAGCACTGGCGCCAGATTGGCGCCATCCTCTTTCAGGAACCGATCATCGCCCACGTTCCATCTAGTCCGGATGCGCGCTGTATCCGAAGTATTGTGAAACTGGTACACCACTATCCTTTGCATCAAGGCGCGGATGACCAGGGCGGTATTGTCCGAAACCGCATGGGACAACAGCTGGGGATCGTGGTGGCCTGCTCCGGTGCTGCGCCAGGGAGCGGGGCTGCCGAAACCCGCGCGGGAGAAGCGGTACTGCTCGTCGGCGAAAATCAGCTGATCGTCCGCGGCGTAGACCAGGCGAAAATAGTACTGATTCTCACCGGCATCGGTCTTGATGGTCAGATCGGCTTCGATCTCACGTGTGCGGCCGGGGCCATCGTGGAGAAGCTTGCTGGCGCCTCCCCGTTCGCTGACAAAGAAACGCAGATTGCCGGTATCGGCCAACGCCCAGCTCATCATGCGGAAAAAGGCGATGAAATTGGATTTCCCAACCCCGTTTGGACCGATCAGGGCGGTCAATGACCCGGGTTCAAAGTGCTCCAGTTCAGCAATGGTCTTGAACCCTCTGATGGTTATTCTGTCCAGGCGATTCCTCATAGGTCTCCTGTGACGCGGGACAACGCGCGCTGGGCCGTATCTCACGAAGCCAAAGCTATACAAGGATTTTGGGTGTAGCATACCCGGGAATAAAGTTCAGCGTCATGCTTGACGCCACCAGCACGGCGGAATCATTGGCTTGGTGTGGTCGTACTCGCGGCGGACCGTTGGTTTGCATCGTCGAAGCTGTGCGCCCACTGCGGCTGGAAGAACGACAGCCTGACCCTGTCCGACCGGGAATGGTCGTGCGGCGGCTGCGGAATGCTGAATGACCGCGATTTCAACGCGGCAAAGAACCTTGAACAATGGCCGGGTTTGAGCTTCTCGGTGACAGGACGTGGAGACCGTGTAAGACCGGCTACGCCGGCAGTGGTCGGTGAAGCGTCAAACGGCTCTGATGTGTACTCCGCCGTGCGTGGAGTATCAGATCCTGAATAGCGGCGGCCGTTGTCGAAGTATGCAGTAATCACAGTATCAGCACCGGAGCCTCTGCGGTCAGGTATTCGACCACTGTGGGTCGGTGGTCTTTGCCATTGGGCTTGAGCTGGTCGATGACGGCTTCGAGGGATTCGCCGAAGACCAGGACTTGTTCGGGTCCCATGCCGGCCCACTGTTCGTAGTGTTCCTCGCCGACTGATGAGATGGCGTCGCGGAATTTTTGACGGAGCAGTTCGTGTTCTCGTATTTGTTCCGAGATGGTTGCGGCATCGGTTAGGGTGCCGGTGTCGTCTGGTTCGTGTTGTGTCAA
>DAOUJY010000139.1:0-56427 GCA_034421995.1 Dehalococcoidia bacterium
GAAGCAGACGCAGTGTAGCAACGAGCGAGCCAGTCGCTCCCACGCCAAGCGCCGGTCCGCTTTGCGCGCATCTCGGACTGTCCCGCCTTGAACTGTCGTTGTAATACTAGGCCGTGTTGACATTTCATCGTAGCCAGATGAGGGCGGCCGCGAATTGCAGAAAGCCAAGGTATCGGCTGGCCAGTTTGTCAAATCCGGAGAATATCCGGCGGTAGTGCTTGATCTTGCCGATGAAACACTCTACCACCTGGCGTTCCCGGTACAAATGCCGGTCGTAATCCCGCGGCTCCTTGCGGTTGGTTCGGGCGGGGATTACCGCCACCACGCCGTCCTCCGCCAGATGGCCGATGAAATTCTGCGCGTCGTACCCTTTGTCGGCGATCACGTACTCGCTCCGGTAGCCGGAGATCAAGGCCTCCGCCTGGGTGATGTCATGCTGCTGTCCCGGCGTCAACGTGAACCGCAGGGGGTTGCCCAGTCCGTCCACCGCCACGTGAACCTTCGTGCTGAACCCGCCCCGACTTCGGCCCAGGGCTTGCGCCGATTGCCCCCTTTTTTGCCGGCGCTCCCCCAGCGCACTGGTGGGCTCCAACCACCGTGCTGTCGATGACCAGGTACTCCAGGTCCGGTTCCGTACTGAAATGCTGGTGCATTCGCTCCCAGACGCCGCGGTCGCACCAGCGGGCGAACCGTTTGTAGATGGTGTTCCGGTTGCCATACTCGGCCGGCAACAGTCGCCACTGCGCTCCGGAACGATCCATCCACAGCACGCCCTCGACAAACCGCTTGCATTCCGCCGCGTTGCCAACGTACACGTCAGGGCAATCCCGCAGGAATTGCAAAATCTTCTCCCATTGGTCAGAGGGTATGTTTATAATCGACATGCTCCGATTGTACCGCAGTCGAAATGTCAACACTGCCTAGTGCAGACCAATGAGGCTGGACGATGCGCTTTTTTGATGCCCGGCTTCGGAATTGTTGCCGGGGAAAATCCGGGCCGGCCTCTGGCGCTGGTGGACGTGGGAGCCAGCGCCGGGTTGAGCCTGCTTTGGGATAGATACAGGTATAGGTATTCAAACGGCGCGGAATTTGGACCGCCGGATGCGGGCGCGCTGATTGAGTGCGCGGCCCGGAACGGGTTGCCTGAGTTGCCGGCAGTGTTTCCATCGGTCAACTTTCGGGTCGGGATTGATTTGGCTCCCGTGAACTTGGGCGATGAAGAGGAATATCTATGGATGATGGCGCTGATTTGGCCTGAGCATGGCGACCGCGCAGCGCTATTGTCGGCGGCGCGGGACATTTGGCTGGCGGGGCCTCCAATGGTTTATGGCGGGGATGCTTTGGAATTGCTGCCGAAGGTAGTAGGGACTGTTCCTGAGGGATCGGTTCTCTGCGTGTTTCACTGCCACACGTTGAACCAGTTTTCAGCGGAAGGGCGGGAGCGCTTCGGAGAGATCCTGCGCCAAGAGTTCCTTGGCCGGACTGTATATCACATTCCTTCGGAAGGGGAGCGGATGTCAGTGATTCGTATTGTGGATGGAGACGCAATCACGATTCGGTCGGCGCGGCGGCAGGCTCACGGTAGATGGATTGAATGGGATACTGATGCAAGGGTATCCAGTCGTGGCGAATAAGGGAGAGTGAATTGGGCTTCGAGTTGTAGAGAGCGCTGTGATGCTGGCAGGTTGGGAGTTGGTTCTGGGGCTGGGGGCGATGTTCTTCGGGGCGGTGGTGCTGGGGACAATCAGCTTCGGGCTGGGCACGGTGGCGATGCCGTTTCTGCTGCTGATTCTGCTGCCGCAGGACGCCGTGGTGATCGTGAACGCGATGATCATCCTGACCACCGGATTGACCGTAGCGCAGACGCGGCGGGAACTGAGGCTGGGCGAAACGTGGTCGTTCCTGGCTGCCGGCCTGCCTCCGGTCCCGGTGGCCGTGTTGGCGC
The DNA here is from genome assembly GCA_034421995.1 of Dehalococcoidia bacterium. GTDB lineage: Bacteria > Chloroflexota > Dehalococcoidia > Lucifugimonadales > UBA3495 > Bin87. The sequence goes on from DAOUJY010000139.1 coordinate 1,946, forward strand.
TGCACGAGTTCAACCCGACTGTGCTGAGGGTGACCATCGCTGTGGTGGTGCTTACGGTGGGGTTGATGAGCCTTTTCAACATCCGGATGCCGGCGGCACGAAGGGCGTGGATGGCGCCTTTGGTGGGTAGCGGCACCACGTTCATGGTAACGACGTTTGCCGTGGGAGCGCCGTTAGCCGCGCTCTATGCGATTGAACAGGACTGGTCGCGGGACACCATACGGGCGACGCTGGCGTTGTACTTCCTGCTGGCGGCGACGCTGGCGATGATGCTGTTCGCGGCGACGGGGCTGGTGAGCATCACAACCGCCGCGAACATCGGGGCGCTTGCCCTGGCGGTGATGGCCGGGTCGGCGGTGGCCGCCGTGGTGGCGCGCCGGATCAGTTTGCGGGTTTTCCGGTACGTAGTGGTGGCGGTAACGGTGATGGGGAGCGTGTCGCTGCTGGTGCGGGAAACAGTCCTGGCGTTGTAGTTAGCCGGGCGTTTTCTGGATTGCTACCCCGTATCAAGCAACTGGACGCGCGTCGCCGCGGCGCGCGAACTGGTATGCGATCAGTACGCCTACTGTGGCGGCAGCATAGGCGGCGATTACCGAGTCCCCGCGCAGTCGTTTAGCGATGCGGACATTCAGGCAGTCGATACGACTTTCTTCGGGGCTGCCAAAGAGGCAATTTCCCAGTTCACCGAGGTACGGCGACAAAAGGAAAACCCACAGTAGAACGCCGAGGGTCAGCCATAAGACGATAAGTGATTTGCCCGGATTTTCACAAGCCCACGCAATCGGTTTTGCCACCCACCCAACAGCGCGGCGAAAGGTTGCCATCATCGCGGAAAGGTTTTCCATCCTATCCAAAAAGCGATAAGCGGCGCGGTGGCCCAGAACGCCGGCAAGACTACCAGTTCGGCGTTTTTGAACCCGAGGAAAGATGCTATCAGGGCAACCAGAAGGGAGCAGACCACGCCCCCGAATACCCCACCAAATATCGTATTGACGATGAACATGCTCACCCTCGTGGCTGGTACCGCAGCACGTGGAATGATGATAGCACGGTTCCAGAGAGCGAGGCGCTCAGCGTTGCTGGAGGACTTCGCCGGAGAGTTGGTTGATGCGGTAGAGGCAGATGAGGACGGCGGCGCCGGTGCGGTCAGGGTCGCGGTCGAGTTCGCCCGGGACGGTGCGGGCCATTACGTTGTCGCGGATTGCGCCCTCGCGGTACATGGTGGCGGTGCCGTAGAAGCGGAGGTTGACGCGGTCGGTGGGATGGCGATAGAAGAGGACGACTTTGGAGCCGTTCTGCACGTTGGCGGCGGAGTTGCGCCAGCCGCGTTCCCAGTAAGCGAGGGTTTCGCGGTCGAAGACGAGGACGCTGCCCCTCATGCTGATCTGGGGTTCGCCGTCGGGGGAAACGGTGGCGATGAACATGGGGCAACGGTCGGCGAGGGCGTTGTCGATGCGGCGGCGGAGGTCGTCGTCTATGTAAATCATGGCGGTCTCCGGGCAGGGAAGGTCAGGGGGGTGAACGCAAAGTCGCAGAGGCGCGGAGGGCGTTTGGTTGCTCTGATGACTTCCCGTTTTGGGAAGATTATACGTTACGCCGGGCGCCCGAAGGGGGCTTATTCCGCCGGGACCAAGAGGTCGGACCAGACGTCGGCGGCGCTGCGAGCGGCTTGCTTTTCGGCGTCGCGAGCGGCACAGGCGGCGCTCATGGCGAGGACGTCCTTGGCCCATTCGTCCACCGGGACGTCGATCATACGGCCGGCGAAGGGGGCGGCGGCGGTGCCGGCGGCGAGGGCCTGGGCGAAAACCTCGCGGACCTGGGTGTAATATTCGACGAGGGATTGGGTTGGGGTAAACGCCTCGTTGATGGCTTCGACCCAGCGGGGGTGTCCGCACACCATGCCTTTGAAGCCCAGGTTCCGGGTATCGTTGGCGATCTTGACCATCGCTTTGTGGCTCAGATGGTCAACGCCCAAACCCATGGGGTCGGTGACCGCGACGGGTTGGACGCCGGCGGCGGTGGCTTCGATGCACAGGCGGCCGCGGGCGTACACGAACGGGTCCGGTTCAGCGGTTGGGGTGATGCCCAATGATGCGGCCAAGGCAGCTTCGTCGATGCCGGCCTGTCTGATGCGCGGCGACGCGGTGATGATGTCGCGGATATGCCACACGCCGGCAGCGGTTTCGACGGCCGGGGCCAACTCGGTAGCGCCGAGGTTCACGCCGTGCTGACGCTCCAGTTCGGAAAGGACAGCGTCTGCTTCAGCCACGTGGTCCGCCGATTCGACGCCGGGCAGGATGATGCCGGTGACACTTGACGAGACCGCCGCCGCGCAGTCGGCGTACACCGAATTGGCGTTAACGCGAACGAACACCTGGGCTCCACCCTTCCCCACCTGAGCGACGGCCTGACGCAGCATTTTGCGGGCCAAATGGATATCGTTGGTCGGCACGCCGTCCTGGAGGTCGATGGTGACGGCGTCGGCGTTGTGTTTCCAACCCCAGCGGATCATCCGCAGCTGAGTAGCCGGGATAATCAGGTTGGAGCGGCGGACGAGGATGGACATTTCGGGTGGCTCCAAGTTACGCGGGGGCGAATAATTATTCGCCCCTACATGGATTCCTCGGCGGCGCGGACGCGGGCGACGGCTTCGGCCTTTTCGCGGTCGCGCTCGTTGCAGCGTTGACGCCATTGCAACAGTTCTTCGGCGCGGGCGGCTTCGTAGCGGTCGATCACGCGGAAACGGCCCAGGTGGGAATCAGCGGCAAGAGGTCGAGGGGTCTGATCCGTAGCGACGGTCAGGACATCAATCTGGAACCAGGTAGCGGAGGAGTGGGCGAGCTTGCGGTATTCATCCAACACCCATTGGGCGTCGGAAATTTCGTCTGCCGTGGGAGCGAAACCGCGATTTTGAGGTTCGACGACGTTGGGGTGCAGGCCGCCGCCGATGCGGAAACCGCACTTGCGGGAGGCATCGGCCTCGGCAAAAGCGCGGTCGGGGTCGCTGACGCTGCCGGTGATGTTGGGGGTGAAGGGGGCGGCGCGGGGTTCCCGGCCGGCGGCGCGGGCAGCCAACTCGACCTCGCCTTTTCCGTACACGAACTGGTCAAATGCGACGAACATTTCGACGCCCAGATCGCGGGACATATCGTAACCGGACGCGCCGCCGAAATCCCTGATCCTCGGACTGGCGGTGACGATTTCGTAGGCGTTGGCAACGCCGACGGCGGTTTCGATGTTGGCGCCAATTTCTACGGCGCCGGGGCGGATGCCGCGCTCGGCTTCCAGACGGGTGATGATTTCGTCCATGCGCTGGATTTCGTGGCCGTACTCGGTCTTGGGGTAGTTGACCATCACCAGGCCGGGCCAGATGGCGGCGTTGAGGTCCGCTTCCATCAGGTCGTGGTTGATGCGACAGACAGCGTCGGCGCCGCCTTTGTTGACGAGGGGGATGCTCTCACGGACAAGGTTGCGGGCGACATCTTTGAGGTTGGGCGGCACCGAATCTTCAAGGTCCATGTTGATGAAATCGCAGCCGCGATGCCAAGCGTTGTTGATGAACCGCTCGGTGACGATGGGCATCGTCAGGCCGGAGCGTTTCAGGCGCCGGGGCGAATTAGGCATGGGAGAAACTCCTACGGCGCGGGGATGGGCTGGCCTGCGACGGCGGCGGATTTGAATCTCTCTCGGGCAGCGCTGGCGTCGGCCAGCGCCAGCACATTGGCGGCCTGACGGGCGATGTCGGGCGTCAGGGTGCGCTCGTCGATTGAGACCATGGTGAGGGTGCCGGATTCGGTGGCTGCGACGTAGGCTTGTTGCAAGGTTTGAGCGGCCTCAACTTCGGCGTCAGTGGGGGTAAAACCGTCGTTGAGAGGTTCGACCTGCTCATCCAACACGCAAAAGGACCCTTTGAATCCGATGGCGCGGCCCCGTTGTGCGGCCGCCAGGGTGTTCTCCGGAGTAGCCAACAGGCCCCGGTCGGGGAAACGCCACCAGGCGCCGAGGGGGACCTTGCCGGCGGTGGCGGCCATGATGACGAGGCGCTGCATCAGGTAGGGCATCAGGTGGATCTCGCCGGAGGGTTCGGGGCGGAGGTCCATGGCCAAATCGGCGCGGCCGAGGGTGAGGCCCCAGATGCGGGGGCTGGCGGTGGCGATGTCGAAGCCGTTATGGTTGCCTAGAGCCGTTTCCAGGGACGCTACCAGTTCAACACTGCCGGGCAACAGGCCGCGCTCACTCTCCAAGGTGGAGATGATTGAGTCGGCTTGACGAACCTGCTCTGCGGATTCAACGCGGCTGATGACGACACCGTTCAGGCCGGGCCAAACTGCGGCGCGCAGATCAGCCAGCATGAGTTCGGGGTCAATCTGGGCAAAGACCTCGGCCCCGCCGCCTTTTGCGGAATCCAAATGAACCCGCAGGGCCTCACGGGCGGCGGGTTTGTTCAATTCCGCGACGAACTCGGTCAAGTCAAGGATGACCACGTCCGCGCCGGCGGAGGGGGCTGCGGTCAGACGCTCCGGTTGTGAGACAGGAACCAGCAACCAGGAGTGTCGGATTTTATCGAGAGCAAGCATCAGGTTTTATCCAGCTGGCCGCGTAGGGCTACGGCAGCATTATGTTGTATAATGCCGCTCGTGCAGCACGAGTTTGGGGTTGGCTTGCCTTTTGTGCTTAAGCCATTATAAATAAATCCGAATTATCTGACAACAACGACCAATTTGCTGTTCAAATTGATGCTGATGGGTAGCGCAAGAGTTGGACATTATGTTAACTGAAAAAGAAGATAAGATCAGGCCGTAAAGGATACCTGATGCTGTTGATTGCTCCGCATAGCAATCAAATATGTATCCGAAGAATGACGATTGTAAGGGCGTCCAAGCCCGTAACTCCGAGGACGTTTTTCAAGAGGAGATGCCGCCGGTATGACCGCTAGCCTGGAAATTCATGACCAGCCCGACACCGGGCAAATAGAGGTTCGCCTGGTTGAATCAGGGGGAGACAGACAGCAGGCTGCGCCGTCGGCGTTTGGGCTGGAGTTGTCGGATGACGAAAGGGCGACGCTGGACCGATACCACGGAGAGTACCGGCGTCCGTCATTGGTTTCGGGGTCGTCGGGCGGCCTGGCGCAGATTGAGGCGGTGGAAACGGCGATGCGGAATCTGGGGAGGCTGCTGTTTGAGATCGCCTTCGGGGCGAACAGCGGCGGCCGTGGGCTTCTGGATGACGTGATGGGAAGGGACGACCGGGCCGAGTTGACGATAGTATCGTCGCGGCCGGAGTTTTTGTCGCTGCCCTGGGAGTTGATGAATGACCCGAGTTTGGGTTATTTCGTGAACGGATTGGTGGGCGTCTTGAGGCAGTCAGCCGGGTCGATACCCTTAGATGCAGCTGGGGAACGAACCAAGGGCGCGCTGCACGTGGTGATGTTGTCGGCGACGCCGCTGGACGGGGGAACTCCGTCGTCCGGAGAACTGCTCGAAAGGTCAGTGGTGGCGGGGGGAAACCTGGCGACGGCAACGGTAGCGGCCCTTGAGGGGCTGAATGTGGAAGTGTCGCTGGATAACCCCCGGCCGGCTACCCTGGACGCGCTGCGCGCCTTGCTGGAACGGAACCCGGACCACTATGACATCGCGCATATAGACGGGGCGACGTTGGATTCCGAGGGGGCGATTCTGCTGGAGCGGGACGATGGCGGAGCGGAGGCGGTCGCGCCGGCGGAACTCGGCGGGGTTCTGGCCGACGGGGGCGTGCAGGTGGCGATAATTTCGGCGGGGGCGCAGGCGGACGAAGGGACCGCGGCAAATTGGTCAGCGGCGGCGATGGCGGTGGCGGAGGCCGGCGTGGCCCAAGTCGCGCTTTTGCCGGCGCCGTTGCACCCGGACATGGCCGAGGGATCGGCCCGGGCATTTTATACGCGGCTGGCCCAAGGAAACACTGTCGGAGGAGCGATTGCGTCGGTGCGACGCGGTTTGATGGACACGCCGGAACGGGTGACGATATACGGGAAACGGGTGTTTTGGGACTGGCAGATGCCAGCGGTGTACCAGTCGCGGCTATATGCGCCGGCCGAGATCGAACAGCACCAGCCCGATCCGTTGGCGCCGCCGGTGATCCAACCGGAGGAAGCGCCGACGGATGAGTTGCAGATTCCGGTGGCGGGTCAGTACGGGTTGGTGGGGCGTGAGGGGGAATTGCGGCAATTGGAACGGGCGTTGAAGGCGCACTCCGTAGCGCTGTTGTCCGGCGATACGGGAGTGGGCAAGACGGAGTTGGCGCTGGGACTTTGCCGGTGGTTCCTGAAGCCGGCGCGGGTGGCGTATCCGGGCGGGGTATTCTACGCGGCATTTGAGGCGTCGCATCCGGCCGGCATCGAGCGGGTGGTGCATGAAATCGGGACGGCGGTGGCCGGTCTGGATTTCGCCGATATGCCGGCGGAACAGCAGCGGCGATGGGTGACGGCGTACTTGCAACAGAACCCGTCGCTGCTGGTTTGGGATAACCTGGAGAACGTGGCCGGTTTCCCCGATGGAGCGCCGGGATTGCTGGACGAGGCAGAATTGCCAGACCTGGCGGCGTTCCTGGGAGAGGTTACCTCTGATATGGGGCTCGGTGGGCCGGTGGGAACGGGCGCGCTGCTGTTGAGCCGGCGGGAAGATGAGGGCTGGATTACCATTCCCCATGCGACGCTCACCCTGGGTGGCCTAACCGACGCGGACCGTTTGGCGTTTGCCGGGTTTGTGATGGACAAAGGGGGAGTGCCAGCGACGCGAGTGGGAGCGGATTTCGGGGATCTGGTGGAGTTGCTGGACGGGCATCCGCTGGCGATGCAGATGGCTATTCCGCCGGTGAAAGACGTGCCGGCGTCGGTGGTGGCCGGAGAGCTGCGGAGTTTGATGACGCAGCAACCGGACGGTGGCGAGCCGGGGCGGAGCGCAGTGTTGACGGCGGCCATGGAGTACGGGTTCTCGCGGCTGTCGCATCGGAACCGGACGCACCTGCCGTTCCTGTCTTTATTCCAGCGGAGGGTGATGCTGGACGTGCTGTCGCACATCACCGAGGAACGGGTGTACGCGCAGGTGGTGGGCGACGATTTGACCGCGGGCGCGTCGCGGTCGCTGCTGTCGCCGGAGGGCGGAATGCAGTCCACCGGAAGGTCTTACGCATCCTGCCGGACGCTGCTGCGGACGGCGCAGGCGGCGGGTTTGCTGGAACCGGTGTCGCCCAGCGTGTATCAGATCAATCCGGCGTTGCCGTGGTTCCTGGGACGCAAGCTGGGGCGGCAGGTGTCCGGGGACGGCATACGGCAGCTGGAGCAGGAATTTGTGCGGGTGTACGCGGACACCGCGGACTATTTCATGGAGAGCCTGTACGAGAACCAGGATGCGGGCGTAACGGCGGTGTTGGCGGAGGAAGGCAACCTGACCCAAGCGTTGGGCCTGGCGTTGGAATACCGACAGTGGGATAACGCGCAGTTGTTGATACAGCCACTGGCGCAGGTGTACCGGATGCAAAAGCGGTTCCCGGAGTTGCGGCGTCTGCGCGGGCAGTTGCTGGATGTCATCGGGCATACGGCATCGGAGGCCGAGGGCAACGGGGCAGTCGAATTCTGGCAGTACCTCTTGGGCACGGACTCGGTGGAATCCGTGGAACTGATGGACCTGGACCGGGCGGATATGTTCAACCGGCAACTGCTGGACTACCTGCTGGAGCAGCCGGACGGGGAGACCGACCCGCGCACGGCGGCGGTGTATTACCAGAATGGGCTGATCGCGACGCGGCGGGGACAGTACGAAAATGCCTCGGAGTGGCTGGAGCGGGGGCTGGAGATAATAGACGGCGGGGATGACCAGGAGTCGATTGCCGACGCCTGCTTCGCCATCGGACAGGTGCGGCATCACCAACGGCAGTACGGGGCGGCCAAAGAGTGGTACAGGCGGGCGTTGGACATTCACCAACGGCTGCCCGACTACGAGGAGATGGTCAACGACTTCCGCGCCCTGGGATCGGCGTGTCACATGCGGTTTGAGTACGACGAAGCGCGGAGTTGGTACCACCGGGCGCGGGAAATGGTGGAAGAGAACCGGGACGAAGAGACTGCGGTGTACATTTTCCACGCGCTGGGGACGGTTGATCACTCCGAATATCTCTTTGAGGAAGCGCAGTCGTGGTATCAGCAGGCGTTGGGGCTGTGCGACCGCATGGGGATGACCGAGCAGATGATTGTGGAGTTTCATCACCTGGGCGTACTGGCGCAGGCGCGGGGGATTCCAGATGAGGCGGAGGAATGGCTGCGGGTGGCCATGGAATACCGGGAGCGAGAGGGGGACATCAGAGGAATGGGTGTGGAGGCGCGCCAAATTGGGGTGGTGCATCACGAGCAGGGAGATTTGGACCAGGCATACGAATGGTACGACCAGGCGCGGGTTGCCTTCGAGGGGGCGCGGGACGTGCTGCGGGCGGCAAGGACCTACGGACAATTGGGGATGGTGGAGGAGGAAAGGGGCAACCTGCCGGATGCGCTGGAGTGGGTGGCCCGAACGTTCCAATTGGTGAACGACTATCAATTGCCGATGCTGGTGCAGGTCAAGGCGCACCTGGCGCGGCTGCGGGACAGCATGGGCGAGGAGCCGTTTGCGCAATGGTGGCGGGACAACACGGGGGCGGAACCGCCGGGGGACCTGGATGTGGACACGAGCGAGATTTTGTGATGAGGATGGGTTTTAACGCAAAGACGCGGAGGCGCAGAGACGCAAAGGATTTTTGATTGCCGAATTCTTGCGGACGGGATTTTTGAGGTGAATTGAAATGGCGCTTACCAGGTTGGAAATCGGTACGAGGACGGGTTTTGCGGGCGGGGAGATTTTTGGCGACGTGGGGCGGTATGAGCGGATCGACGGGGTGGCGTATTTCGCCGTTGATCCTGAGCATGGGGACAATGGGGTGATAGCCGACATTGGGTTGGCGCCGCGCAATGGTGACGGGTTGGTGGAGTTTTCGGCGGATTTCCGGATCATCAAGCCAGTGGACAATGACCATGGCAACGGGCGGTTGCTACTGGACGTGCTGAACCGGGGGAAGGAACTGGCGCTGAAGAATCTCAACAGCGCGCCGGACGCGCTGCCGGACGCGGACCCGCATCCCGGCAACGGGTTCCTGATGCGCCAGGGGTACAGCCTGGTGTGGTGTGGCTGGCAGCACGACGTTCCCGATGCGCCGGGTCTGTTCCGGTGCAACGTTCCCAACGCGGTCAACGCCGACGGATCGCCGGTGTCGGGGCGCATCGTGATTTCGTTCCAGCCGACGGCGGCGACTGACACGCAGTTTCTGTCGGACCGGGACCACGCGCCGTATCCGACCAATCACCTGGAAAGTTGGGACTCGGTGCTGATGGTACAGGACTACGAGGACGGGTCGGAAAAGGTGATACCGAGGGAGCAATGGGCTTTCGCCCGTCTGGTGGACGGGCGCAGGGTGCCGGATGCGGCACACGTCACGATGGATGGCGGGTTCGAGGCGGGGAAGGTTTATCGGGTGGTGTATGAAACCTCGCACGCTCCGGTGGTGGGTTTGGGACTGCTGGCTACGCGGGATATTGTGGCGTGGCTGCGGTACGCTGCTGCCGACGACGTTGGCACTGCGAATCCGCTGGCGGGCGCGCTGGGGCGGGCCTACGCCTATGGACGGAGCCAGAGCGGGCGGTTCCTGAGGCAGATGCTGCACCTGGGACTGAACCGGGACGAGGATGGCCGCATCGTGTTCGAGGGGATGCTGCCCAATGTGGCCGGCGGGAAGATGGGCGAGTTCAACGTGCGTTTCGGGCAGCCGTCCAGCCTGTCCAACCGGAGCGTGAACAACCTGCGGCCGTTCCTGGACATCGAAGCGGGCGGTGACGATGGCGTGCTGGCCGAAGTGACACGGCGCGGCGTAGCCCCCAAGGTCATCTATACCAATACGTCGTCAGAGTATTGGGGCGGGCACGGCGCATTAGCGCACGTTACGCCGGACGGCAATGCGGACGTGACGCTGCCCGAAAACGTGCGGTCGTGGCTGTTCTGCGGGACGCAGCATGGGCCGGCGAACCTGCCCATTTCGGATACCAACCCGGACACGGGGGCGCGGGGCACGCAGGCCTTGAACTACGTTGACTACCGCCCCCTGATGCGGGCGGCCCTGTACTGGTTGGACCGATGGGTTACCCATAACGAGGAACCACCGGCCAATGGGTATCCCAATCATGCGGATGAGACGATTGTTCCTGCAGACAGCCTGCGGGAATGGTTCGGGGCGTTGCCGGGCGTGGAGTTTCCGACGTACCAGAAGGTGATGCGGGCGTTGAACTTCGGGCCGAACCGGGCGGTGCCCACGGTGATACCGCCGGAGGTGGGGGACGAATATCCATCGCTGGTTTCGGCGGTGGACGCGGACGGCAACGAGGTGGGCGGCGTGCGGCTGCCGGCCATTGCGGTGCCGCTGGCGACCTATACCGGCTGGAACGTGCGGCATCCCGACATTGGCGGCGTCGGGCAGACGCTGGCGCCGGGAGGTACGGTGGTGGGCGGAGCGATACCCTTTGCGGTGACGCGGGCGGAACGGCTGGCTTCGGGGGATCCGCGGGCGTCGATTGAGGAACGGTACGGGTCGCGGGAGGAATACCTGGCGCGGGTGCGGGAGTGTGCGGAGGGGCTGGTGGAGGCCGGGTATATGCTGGCTGAGGACGTGAACGTGGTGGTGGGGCAGGGCGGCGAGGTGTACGGTGCGATCGTGGGGGTGAGGGAGGCGGTGGCGGCGGATGACTGATTTTACAGGGATGAACAGGATGAACGGGATGAGGAGATCGAGAGATGACGATCAGGGCTGTTGAGGAGGCGGTTGAACACGTCAAAACGCAACTGGGAAAGTTGCCAGAGGGGAAAAGGTACCCTCTAAACGAATGGCCTACCCACTACATTCTTGTCGACCCAATTCTTGAGGCGCTGGGTTGGAGAACCCACGACTATGATGATTGCGAAGTTGAGGCTCTGATGCCGGACGGCCAGTACCAGAGAAAGGCCGATTATTTGCTTTACAACAGCAAAGGTCGTCCCGTCGTCGTGATTGAAGCAAAATGCCTATGGGATGACTTGGACAACGATAGTAGCGTAGAGCAGCTAGCCGGTTACGCACGCGAGTTGCGTCAAGGAGTCGGTGTCCTGACCAATGGCACGGAATGGCATCTGTACAAACTCAATCGAAACATCGACTTCACAGGGAAACGGGTTGTGAGAGTGGACGTGCTCGATGGAGTGCTAAGGGAGAAAGCCCAGGTCCTGCATGAGTGGTTGGACGCGGGAAATTGGTGGGAATCCAGGAGGTGCCACCGTTGTCGGTATCATCGTGGTGTCTTCGGACTGCTAGAGAATTGAGGTGGGTAATGAAGCCTAGCGAAATCGTGTTTGAAGTCACCGAAGCGGTTGAAGGCGGTTACGATGCCAGGGCGCTGGGGTACAGCATTTTCACTCAGGGGCACGATTGGGCCGACCTGGAGGCGATGGTGAAAGACGCCGTACTCTGTCATTTCGACGACGAAGATGCGCCGGCTGCGATCCGGCTACGCTTCGTTAATGATGAAGTTATAGCCGTATGATGCTGTAGTGACTGGATTCCGGCTTTCGCCGGAATGACGGGTTGGTGACTAGAATAATTGTTCAACTTTGAACTGTTACAGTTATGGTCCCAAATTGAAACACGAAAAAGGAGCAACACTATGGCCGTTGGCACTTCCCTTCCGTTGCCGGCTTACACCGTTGACCCGGCGTTTATGGCCAGCAAGGCCGAGTCGTTGGGTTTTGAGTCGATCTGGTATGCCGAGCATCCGATTTTGCCGGTGCAGAGCGCGAGCCAGTTTCCGTCCGGGGGTGAAATTCCTTGGACGTACGCGCACTTTGCCGACCCGTATATTGCGCTGGCGCGGGCTTCGGGGGCTACGACTACGATCAAGCTGGGTACCGGGATTACGCTGGTGCCGGAGCGGAACCCGCTGATGCTGGCCAAGGAGATCGCCACGCTGGATCGGATCAGTGGGGGGCGGTTCCTTTTCGGCATTGGGGCGGGCTGGAACCGGGAGGAGACGGAGATTTTCGGCGGGGACTTTGACCATCGCTGGACGCAGACGCGCGAGGCGGTGGCCGTGATGAAGGAGCTTTGGACGAAGGACGAAGCGGAGTTTCACGGGACGTATTACGACTTCCCGCCGGTGAAGTCTGATCCCAAGCCGATACAGCAACCGCATCCGCCGGTGATCCTGGGCGGACTGGCGCGGCGGGTTCTGCAACGGGTGGCTACATGGGGCGACGGCTGGCTGCCCAACCGGATTACGCCGTCGGAGGTGGAGGAGAGCCGGAAGCGGTTGGATGAACTGGCCGAGGCGCGGGGCAGGGATCCGAAGTCGTTGACCATCTCGGTTTATGGGCAGGCTCCCGATGGGCAGTTGGTGCAGGACTTTCTCAACGCCGGAGCCGACCGGGTGGTAGTCCGGCCGGAGCATTGTGAGACGGAAGAGGAGATGGGGGCGCAACTGGAACGGATGGCGGAGGCGGTGATTCGGTGACGAGATTGCCATCCGCCAAAGGCGGACTGCGCTCCTCGCAATGACATAGAATAGGGGCGAATGATTATTCGCCCCTACGGTTTGGGCGGTACAATGGAAGGGCAACCATCCGCCAGAGTCGGATTGCCCCTACGTGATTTGGACGAGAGGTAACGGGATTTATGGACCGCACCACGGAATTGCTGAGTTCTTACGCTTGCAACCTCACCTATGAGGATCTGCCGCCGGAGGTGGTGCATCAGGTGAAACGGACCGTTGCCGATACGCTGGGCTGCGCGGTCGGCGGCTATTTGAGTGAGCCAGCCAAGGTGGCCCGGAAGCTGGCGGGCGATGTGTCCAGCGGAACGCCGTCGCGGATCCTGGGGACGAACGACTATTCGTCGCTGGATATGGCGGGGTTCGCCAACGGGGTGATGGTGCGTTACCTGGACTGCAATGATTCTTACTTTTCGCCGGGCGGCGGGCATCCCAGCGACATGATCCCGGCGGCGCTGGCGGTGGCGGACAGTATCGCTGCGGACGGGCGGACGGTAATCACTGCCATCGCGTTGGCCTACGAGGTGTTCTGCCGGATTGCCGACCAGGTGCCGGATAATCAGTGGGACCAGGGCGTGCTGAGCGTCATCGGCGCGGCGTGCGCGGCGGGCAAGGTGTTGGGGCTGGACGAGGAACAGATGGGTCACGCGATTTCGCTGGCCGTGGTGCCGAACGTGCCGCTGCGCGTAACGCGGATGGGAGAGCTGTCGATGTGGAAGGGCTGCGCAGCGGCGGCGGCGACGCGCTCCGGGGTTTTCGCGGCGCAGCTGGCGGCTGAGGGCATGACCGGGCCGTTTGAGCCTTTTGAGGGACGATTGGGTCTGTGGGATCAGGCCATCGGGTATCCGGTGGACATTGAGGCGATGGGCGGCGACGACGAGCCGTTTCGCATTTTGAACACCATTTTCAAATTCTATCCGTCGCAGATTCACACGCAGGCCCCGATTGACCTGGCCATTCAACTGCACGAGCGGGTGCAGTTGGACGACGTAGCGTCGATCAAGATCCAGTCGTACCGTTCGGCGGTGAGCAGCGCATCGACGGAACCGGAAAAGTGGGACCCCAAGACGCGGGAAACGGCCGACCACAGCATACCGTTCCTGACGGCGGCGGGACTGCGGGACGGAGCGGTTACGCCGGCGACGTTTGCGCCGGACCGGATCGCCGATGCCGGATTACGGACGATCATCAACAAGATGCGGATTGAGGAGAATGCGGATTTCACGGAGCGGTATCCGGCGGAATACAACTGCCACATTGAGGTGATCAAGAACAACGGGCAGACCGAGGTGGCGGCAACGAGTTATCCCAAGGGCCACGGGAAGAATCCGTTGAGCGACTCGGACGTGGACGCCAAGTTTCGGCGGTTGGCGTGTCCGACGATCACGGAGCAGCAGTGCGAGCAGGCCCTGGAGCTGATCTGGTCGCTGGAGAACCTGCCGAACCTGCGGGATATTTTCGACAGCGTGGTAGTTTGACGGCGACACGGGTGAGAGTTGCGCACCGGTCACTCTGGCAAAAGCGGATGGGCAGAGAGCGGAATATGAAAGAGCCGGCAAGATCGTTGGCGGTTGGGAATTCTGGATTCCGGCTTTCGCCGGAATGACGGAGTGGAGTGGCAATGACGGAGTGGAGTGGCAATGACGGTTTAAGGGCAGGCGGGTTATGCACAACCCTATATGAAATGCGGGGATTGGCAAATCCGAAATGCAGACGGTATCGTATAAAGACTCAAACCGGTGATGCCGGAGGCCCGGAGAATTGAGGAGGGGCCGTGCCAGATAATCAATACAGTGAAGACGTGCAGCGCATATTTGATATTGGCGCTGGCGACGAGAGGGCGCTGGAGGCGGCGTACGACCGCTACGCGCAGCGGATATACTCTTTGGCGGTGTCGGTGCTGAAGGACGAGAGCCTGGCCGAAGACGCGGTGCAGGAGGTGTTCAGCAACATCTGGCAGAAGGCGGGCAGCTATCGGCCGGAGATGTCGGCGCCAGGGACCTGGATTATGTCAGTGGCCCACCACAAGGTGGTGGATATGTACCGCTCGCGGCGGCGCACTACGGACCATACGGTGCATCCTGAGATTGAGACTTTGCACCGTATTCCCGACCGGAAATTGAGCGTGGAACAGGAGGTGGAGCGAGGATTCGACGCGCGGATGGTACGCGCCGCGCTCCTAGAACTTCCGGAAGAACAGAGCCGACCGTTGTATCTTTCGGCGTGGCACGGGTACAGTCAATCCGAGATTGCGAAAATGCTGGACATCCCGCTGGGCACCGTGAAAACGCGGATGCGTCTGGGGATGCAGAAACTGAAGGCGGCATTGGAAGAGTATGTGGCCTGAAAACTTGAGCGAACCCCAATTCAGTGGCGAGCACCCTGAGGAGGAGCTGGCGGCGTTTGCGTTGAACGCGTTGGACGACGCCGAGTTCCAGGCGGTGTTCCATCACGTGGTGCGTTGCCCGCATTGCCAGGAGGTGCTGCTCGGGTTCCGGGAGACTGCCGCCCGGTTGACCGAGGCTGCGCCGGAAGTTGACTTGCCGGCGGGGTTGAAGGGCCGGGTTCTGGCTGCAGCCACCGGGGCCGTTCCCGAGGAAGGACAAGCGCTCGCTACGGCGCTACCGCCGCCGGACCGACGTTGGTCGGTGCGACGATTGCGGCGTTGGTTGGCTCCAGTCGCCATTGGGACATTGAGCGTGTTGCTGGCGGCGTCCATCGGGTTCATGGTGTCGCAGCAGCGCGAAATCAGTCAGTTGACTGCCGCGCACGAGACGGCGACGGAGTTGCACCTCGCGGCGATGGCGGCCGTATCGTCGCAGAGCGATCCGGGACCAGTGGCGCACAGGGGCGAAGTTCCAGCTGCCGCGCCGACCGTCGTCCTGGAATCGACCACGCCGGGGGCGGTACAGCAATCGCCAGCCATCCCGGTGACGCGCGCAGCCAGCAGTCTCAATCTGACCCGGGACGGCCTGACTCGGGACAGCGGCGCCATGGCGAGGGCGGTGGTCGCGGACGCGCCGGAAATGCCGGACGCGGAGGCAGTGGACCATGTGAAACAGGAGATGTCCGACGTGGTGGAGGCCACGGTGCTGTCGGCGCAACCGGAGACGGAGAAACTTCCGATGAAGTCGCCGATGGGCACGGAGCCGGAAGCCAAAGGGGTGTTGATGATCGATCCGAGCGGTCGCCAAGGAGTGCTGATGGTTGCCGGGATGCCGGCCGATTCCTACCAGATTTGGCTGGTGCGGGACGACAAGCGGATGCTGGTTGACCGAATTGTGGTGAACGAGGACGACGGGAGTGGCGTCAAGCAGTTTGAACTGGACGAATCGGTGTTCGGGTTCCAGGAAGTAGCTTTGATGCCCGATGAACGGCACGGGCCCAGCAATCCCACCGGGGAGAAGTTCCTGACCGCTCGCATCATTACCGGGCCTCCGATACCGCCGCCCTTATACCGGGGGAGGTAAAGGTTATGTCCACCCAGCCGATTGGGATGCCGAAGCCGCCGCAACCGCAAAGGGACGATGGCCTGGACTGCGAGATTTGCGGCTTTCGGATGTACGAGCGGAGCTGCAAGATCACCTGCCGCAATTGCGGTTTCACGAGGGATTGCTCGGACCCGTAGGCGCCGCCGGGGGCAACCATCTGCCAGAGGCGGATTGCCCCTATGTTTTAGAAGGGCCACCATTCGGGCGCGTTGCGGAGGGGGAGGTGGCGGAATAGCTCGGGTTGGACGTCGATGGCGAGGCGCATGGCCTCGGTGACGGGCTGGCGGATGGATTCGTGGGCCTGGCGGGAGGTCCGCAATTTGAACAGGTGGTAACACTCGCGCAGACTCATGCGGGACAGGACGCGTTGGAGATGGGCGTGGGTGACGGCATACTGAGCGACGGCCGGGGAGTGATCGCGCAGTTTACGGTACAGCGCGTCGGCGTGGGACGTTGCCTGACTGAAAAGGTCCTCCATGCCGGACTGGCGGATCAGCGGGGGGACAGCGAACCCGTTGGCTACAGTCAAGGGTTGGGACAAATAAGTCTGCATGCGGTGGCGCCGGAACTCGCGCAACGCTCCGTAGTCCAGGGTGAACTCGAAGGTGTAGCCGACCAGCTCGAACTCCCGGGGGGCTGGGTCATGGGGGCCGATACCGCAAACGGCGGCGCTGATGACGTCCAGCCGTTGGTCTTCCGGCATGGAGTTGGATTGGTCGAGGGCGTCAGCATAGGCGCCACCCTGCCGGTACAGGAGCGCGGCGGCGAGTTTATGGGATGCGTTGGGGTCATAATCAACGAGGCGGACTGACGTATTTGAGAAAGGCGCAGTGGGAAAGTCGTTGGCTTCGGGGATGCTGCGACGTTGAGCCAGGTATGAATTTTGGTCGGCGTATTTGACGAGGGTGGGGGTAATGGTGCGGCCCTGCTCGCGGAGTTCGGCGCCGATTTCGCGTTCTTCGGCCAGGGGAGACGACATGAGTTTGCTGATGGCGTGTTCCAGGGTGCGGGCGTTGGCGGTGAGGCCGACGTTGGTGAGGGTGGCGGCGGGCAGGATTGCCCGGCAGGCGTCGGTGGCAAGGCGGCGCAGGCGGAGGGCGTAAGAGCCATCCCGTTCCTCGGTGCGCTGGGGCAATTGGCCTTTCAAATCAGTTGTGACGCCGTCGAGGAGTTCAGCGTAGGTAGCGAAGAGGGACCGGCAGACGGATACGTACTCCTCGCGCAGAGTGGGTTGGCCGTCCAGCTCGTGAGGGACGTGGAAACTTCCGGGGTCAATGACCTGATAGCGGGACGACTTTTCGGTGTAGGAAGCGAGGCGGTTGTCTTCCAGAGCGTCGCCGGCGAGGCGGGAGACGTTTTCGACAGCGAGGTGAAGGATGGCGTGTTCGGCGACGGAGGCATGTCCGTAGCCGACGACCCAACGTTCGTGGAAATCGGCAGCGCGCTCGGCGCTGACCTGCCGGGCGATTTCGTCGAAGGGTTCAGGCCGGCGGGAGGTCATCGCGAAGGTGACCGCGATTTGCTCTTCGGTCAAATCCCGTGGGGAAAGGGGGTAGATGCGACGGCGGTTGACTGACGCCGGCAAGGGTTTGCGCATCGGGCTGATACCATGATGTCGCGCCATTTGGGCTGGCGTGGGATAGCCCGATTCTAGAAAGCCGGCCGGCAAAAGGCTAGGGCCTGGATTCCGGCTTTCGCCGGAATGACGGTGGAGGGGCCGGAATGACGGTGGAGGGGCCGGAATGACTGTCGAGGGGTTGTCGCCTACTAGTCCCGGCAGAAGGCGGGGAAACCGTCGGGCATTACTACTTCGATGAGGTGGATACGGTCGGCGGCTACGGCGTCCAGGACGGCGCGGGTCATTTCGGCGACGTTGTGGACGCGCGTGCCGCCGATGCCGTAGGAGTCGAAGAGTTTTACGAAGTCGGGGTTAACGAGATCTGTGGCCATCTGGTGACTGCCCCGGTCGCGCTGGTAGCCTTTGAGGACGCCCCAGGCGTTGTCGTTGAACACCATGACGATGGGGTTGATGCCGTACTGGACGGCGGTGCCGAGTTCCTGAGCGTTGTACTGGAAACCGCCGTCACCGGATACGCAAATCACGGGGCGCTGGGGTTGGCCCACCTTGGCACCCATGGAGGCGGGGAAGGCGAAACCGAGGCCGGCCCAACCGTGGGGGTACATATAGCTACGGGGCTGGTTCATCTGGAGGCAGCGGACGGCGCGGTTGGCGGGCACAGTGGCGTCGAGGGAGAAGATGGTGTCATCCGGAATGACGGCGCGGATGGATTCCCAGGCTTTGAGTTCGGGTCCCCACTGCTCCTGAAGGCCGGTGTAGATATTGGTCTTGAGATCGGCGACCTCCCGGCGGTAATCGTCGCTTACGCTGATGTCGGTATCGCCGGCGGCGTGGAGAAACTGGCGGACGACGGCGCCGCTGTTGGCGGCGATGCCGACTTCAGTCTCGTAGTTTTTTCCTATGTAGTCGCCGTCCAGCATGACGTGGACGATCCGTTCGGGCAACTTGAGGCCGACGCCGGCGGTGGAGCGGTAGGGAAGGTTGCTGCCCAGGACGAGGGCAGCGTCGCAATTGCCCATCCAGTCCAGGACCGGGTTCTGACCCCAGATGCGATTGCCGAGGGCCATGCCGAGGGACAGGGGATGGTTTTCGGGGAAGGTGCCCTTGGCGCCGTCGCCAGTGACGACGGGCGCGCCAAGGCGTTCGGCGAGCTGGATTATGTCATCCGCGCCGCCGGTGGTGTGGATTTCCTCGCCGAGGAAGATTACGGGACGTTTGGCGTTGCGGAGCAGGTTCCAGGCGCGCTCCACTTGGACCGGGTCGCCTTGCGGGACATCGGGTTCGCGGGGGCGCAGAACCTCGACTTCGGCCTGCGAACCGAGGAGGTCGGTGGGGACTTCCAGTTCGATGGGTCGGGGACGGCGTTCGCGGAAACGGACGAAAGCCTCGACGAAGTGGTCGGGGATGGACTCGATCTGATCAATGCGGGCGTTCCAGTCGGTTACGGCGGCGAACATGCCGAGCTGGTCCTTGGTCTCGTGGGTTGCCATCTTGCCGCTGCCGACGAATTCAGCTTCGACATTGGTGGTCACCTGGAGGACCGACGAGGCCGAGAAGTAGGCCTCGCCCATGGCTCCGACGGAGTCAGCAGCGCCGGGGCCGGTGCTGGTGAGGATGACGCCGGGCTTCCCGGTGGCGCGGGAGTAACCGTCGGCCATGTAGCCGCAACCCAACTCGAGGCGTCCGCCGATGAAGCGGACGTCGTCCTGGCGGTCGAAGAGGGCGTCAAAGAGGTCGAGGGTGTGGACGGATATGATGCCGAAAACGGTATCGACGCCCTGGGCGTGGAGAGACGCGACCACGGCCTGGCCGCCGGTCATCTGGGGCATGGTGGACTCCGGTGAAGTTGAGGGTGTGGGGTATGGCGCCGTTGTGGGTGGCGGACCCCGGTCGAGGTTTTTGTTGGTGGGTCAGGGGCGAATGATTATTCGCCCCTACAGGATACGTCGCCTAGATTCCCGCGAACGCGGGAATGACGGTGGACAGCTAGAAATAGCGGAGGATGGGTGGGGATGACGGTTGGTACGGGCGTGCGTCAGAGGAGCAGGCTGACCGGGTTTTGGAGGACGCGCTTGATTTCCATAAGGAATTGGGCGGCTTCGGCGCCGTCGGCGACGCGGTGGTCGGTGGAGAGGGTGGCCTTCATCATGGTGCCTACGGCGAGCTGGCCGTCGCGGACGACGGGCTGCTCTTTGACGCTGCCGACCGCAAGGATGGCCGCGTGGGGCGGGTAGATGATGGCGGTGAAGCTCTCAACGTCGAACATTCCCATGTTGCTGATGCTGAAGGTGGTGCTGCTGTATTCCTCGTTGCGGAGGGTGCCGCTGTTGGCGCGGGCGATGAGGTCCTTGGTGGCGGCGGCGATCTGGAGCAGGCTCTTGCTCTCGCAGTTGCTGACGCCGGGGAGGATGAGGCCGGACTCCAGGGCGATGGCGATGCCGATGTTCATTGCGCCGTGGACCTCAAGGTGGTCGCCCCGGAAGAAGGAGTTGAACTTGGGATGGTTGGCGAGGGCAAGAGCGCAGGCTTTGACCATCAGGTCGTTGACGCTGACGCGGTTTTCGGGGTCGGCTTCGTCGTTGACATCGCGGCGCAACTGCATGGCCTTGCCCATGTCGATTTCGGCGGTGACGTAGAAGTGGGGCGCGGTGGATTTGCTGTCGGAGGTTACGCGAGCGATGGTTTGGCGCATCCGGCTGAGTTCAATGCGAGAGTCGGCCGGGGCCGCAGCCGGTGCGGCTGCCGGGGCTGCCGCTGGCGCGGGGGCCGCTGCCGGCGGTTGGTAGCTCTCGACGTCGCGCTCGGTGATGCGCCCGTTGGGGCCGGTTCCCGTCACCATGGCGAGATCAATGCCGCGCTCGCGGGCGAGACGGCGGGCGATGGGAGAGGCGCGGACTTCGCCGTCGGCCGAAGGGGCGGGGGCGGCGGTCGCTGGGGCGGGCTCGGGAGCCGGAGCGGCGGCTGGCGCTGGGGCCGCAGCAGGAGCGGCCGGAGCCGGGGCGGCGGCTGCTACTTCGGGGACGGCTTCGCCGGGTTCAGTGATGATGGCGATGAGTTCGCCCACGGGAACGGCGATGCCGGCCTCGGCGACGATGCGTCCGAGGACGCCGCCGGTGTAGGCTTCGAACTCAACGGTGGCCTTGTCGGTTTCGATGTCGGCGATGACCTCGCCGCGGTCCACCGTCTCGCCCTCCTGCTTGTACCAGCGGACGACGGTGCCTTCGCGCATATCGTAACCCATCTGGGGCATGACGACGTTGGTAGCCACGGTAATCTCCTGCGGTGGTGTGGTTGTAATGAAGTTACGGGATCGGGGCAACCACAAGGGTTGCCCCTACGGGGTTCCGCCTGTTTTCATGGCAATGACGATTGGCTGGATGGTTTCAATCCCGCGACGGCGTCCGGATCAGGAGCCGTTGACGATTTTGCGGGCGGCGGCCGCGACGGTCTGGGCGCTGGGAATCGCCAGCTGTTCGAGGGGGAAAGAGTAGGGCATGGGGACTTCGGCGCCGGCGACGCGGCCGACGGGGGCATCGAGGTAGTCGAAGGTTTCTTCCTGGATCTGGGAAACGAGTTCGCCGGCGAAACCGCCGAGCCGGGTGGTTTCTTCCACCATGAGGGCGCGGTGCGTCTTTTTGACCGAGGAGAATACGGTTTGCATGTCCAGGGGGCGCAGGGTGCGGAGGTCGATTACGTCGGCTTCGATGCCCTCCTGGGCCAGGATGTCGGCGGCTTGCTCGGCGATGAGGGCCATACGGGAGTAACCGCAGAGGGTGATGTCCGTGCCCTCCCGGCGGACCTGGGCCTGGCCTATGGGTACGCGGAAATCGCCGTGGTCGGGAGCTTCGCCGCGGGTGCCGTAGAGAAGGATGTGCTCGACGAACAAGACCGGGTCGTTGAGTTCGCGGCAGGAGCGGAAGAGGCCGATAACGTCGCTGGGTGTGGACGGAGTTACGACGGTCAAGCCGGGTACGGAGGCGTACCAGCCTTCGAAGGACGAGGAATGGGTTGCGCCCACGGACGCGCCGCCGCCGGTTACAGTGCGGATGATGAGGGGGATGGAGAACTGGCCGCCGGACATATAACGGATCTTGGCGGCGTGGTTGACGATCTGGTCCATGGCGAGAAGGCTGAAGTTGATGGTCATCAACTCCACAACGGGGCGGAGGCCGGCCATGGCGGCGCCGACGCCGGCGCCGACGATGACGGATTCGGCGAGGGGCGAGTCCTTGATGCGGTTTTTGCCGTACTGTTCGGTGAAGCCCTTGGTTACGGCGAAGGCTCCGCCGTAGGGGCCGATGTCCTCGCCCATGAGGAATACGCGGTCATCCTGGTCCAATGCCTCGCGCAGGGCGGATGAAACGGCGTCACGATACGTCATGACCGACATGATGATGATACCTCTCGCGGCGGGGTGGGTGCGCTAAACGGGGATACCTTCGGCTGGTCGGTCGGTGTACACACCGTCGTAGAGTTCGTCAGGCTGGGGCCATGGGGAGGATTCGCCGAACTCGGCGGCAACGACGATTTCCTCATCTACGGCAGCGTCGATTTCGTCAAAGTCTTCGACAGTTGCAATGCCCTCGTCGGTGAGCCAGTCGCGGAACCGGGGGATAGGGTCCTGGCCGGCCCAGTATTGGACTTCGTCCTCGGGGCGGTAGTTGGCCGGGTCGGCGACGGAGTGGCCGCGGAGGCGGTAGGTTCGGGCTACGACGAAGGCGGGTCCCTTGCCGGCGCGGACTTCGGCGTTGATTTTCTGCATGAGGGCGCGGACTTCCAGGATGTCGTTACCGTCCACCTCGTAGCGGGACATTCCATAGGCAGCGGCCATTTCGTGTAGGGAGTCCCACATCACCAGGGTTTCTTTTGACGAGGCGCCCATGCCGTAGAGGTTGTGTTCGCAGAAGAAGATTACGGGGAGTTGCCAGATGGCGGCCAGGTTCATCGCTTCGTGGAACTCGCCTTCGTTGACGGCGCCGTCGCCGAAAAAGCAGAGGACGACCTGGTCGTCGCCCCGGTACTGGACGGCGAGACCGATGCCGGCAGCGATGCAGAGCTGGCCGCCCACGATGGCGTAGCCGCCCATGAAGTTGAGTTCGGAACTGAACAGGTGCATGGAGCCGCCCTTGCCCTTGCTGCAACCGGTGGCTTTGCCCATGAGTTCGGCCATGACTTCGTTGCTGCCCATGCCCCGGGCCAGGGCCTGGCCGTGGTCGCGGTAGTGGGTGACGATATAATCGTCGGGCCGCAGGGTGTTGATTGCGCCGACGGCGATGGCTTCCTCGCCGTTATAGACGTGCAGGAAGCCTTTGATGTTGCCTCGAGTGTACTGCCGCTCCGACTCTCGCTCGAATTCGCGGATGAGCTTCATCTGCCGGTAGAAACCCAGCAGGTCGGATTTGGTCAGATCGGGAACGTCCGCTTTGAGCATATCCCTTCCCCTGTAAATAAGTTCGGGCAGGCAGTGTGTTGCGGCCGGCCGACGCGGCTGGCCGGCGGCGGTTACATGTGCAGGGCGCGACCTTCAGCGTCGAGGGCGGCTTCGTGGACCATTTCGGCGACGCTGGGGTGGGCGTGGACGGCCCAGCCCAGTTCCAGGGTGGTCCCTTCCAGGAGATGGGTCATCTGGAGTTCGGCCAGGAGTTCCGTGACTTCGGGACCGCACATATGGCCGCCCAGGATTTCGCCGTAGTTGGCGTCGATGACCAGCTTGACCATGCCGTCCATTTCGCCCATAGCCACGGCTTTGCCGCTGGCCTGGACGTTGAAACGGCCGATTTTCACGTCATAACCCTGTTCCCGGGCTTGGGCTTCGGTGAGGCCGAAAGACGCCACCTGGGGATGGCAGTAGGTGGCGCGGGGCATGAAGGTGTAGTTCAACGGCTGGGTTTCCTCGCCGGCGATGGCTTCGACGGCGGTTACGCCCTGGGCGGAAGCGACATGGGCCAGGGCCAGCTTGCCGGTTACGTCGCCGACGGCGTAGATGCCGGGAACGTTGGTAGCCATGCGGTCGTCGATGGCGATGTAGCCGCGCTCGGTGGCGACGCCCACGGTTTCCAAACCCAGGTCTTCGGTGTTAGGCAGGACGCCGATGGCGACCAGGACTTTGTCGTAGCGGGCAGTTTCGCTGACGCCATCCCTATCAACGGTGAGGGTGACGCCGTTGGCGTCGGCCTGGGCACTGGTTACGCCGGCGCCGGTCTGGAGCTTGATGCCGTGTCGGTTGAAGGCACGCTCCAACTGCTGACTGATTTCCTCGTCTTCGTTGGGGACCAGGTGAGGCAGCAGTTCGATAACGGTGACGTCGGCGCCGTACATCTTGTAGATGTAGGCGAATTCCACGCCGATGGCGCCGCCGCCGATGATGGCGATGGAGCCGGGAACGTCGTCGGCGACTATGCTTTCCCGGCTGGTGATGATGCGGTGGCCATCGACCGGAAGGGGCGGGATGCTGCGGGGGCGGGCGCCGGTGGCGATGATGATGTTGCGGGCGTTGATGCGGTCCACCTTCGGCGGATGGCCGTCCGGGGGGGTGACGTCAATGGCGTTCGCCCCGGCGAGGCGGCCGGAGCCGGCGATGTGGTCAACGCTGTTCTTACGGAGGAGGAAGTCCACGCCGCGAGTCATGCGGTCCACGACCTGACGACTGCGCTTCATGGCTACGGAGTAGTCGGCGCGGAAGTTGTCGAAGGCCAGGCCGTACTGGTCGGCCCGATGGACGTAGGAGACGATTTCGGCGTTTTTGAGGAGGGCCTTGGAAGGGATGCAACCCCAGTTGAGGCACACTCCGCCGAGGGCCTCTCGCTCGATGACGCAGGATTTCAGACCCAGTTGGCCGGCCCTGATAGCGGCAACATAGCCGCCGGGTCCGCCGCCAATAATCGCTACGTCATACTCCGAATTGGTCGTCATTGATCTGCCCAGTCCGCGAAGTTTGGTTTGGCGCAATCCATCAACCCTGGGACAGGGCCGACCCACTACGGAGGGGCTTGCGCGGTGCTTGTGGCATTATAGCGTTGGGGGTTGGGGGCGGCAAGTTGGGCGGAATTGGGACGCGACCCGACCCTAGATTCCGGCTTTCGCCGGAATGACGCGCACTTTAAGATGGCTCAATTGACAGTGATTTGGGGGAGTCTTAGACTGCCAGTGGCTCGTTTTCGAGGGAGTTAGTTCCGGTAACTTTTTGCGGATGAGATATGCCCGTTTCCGTAGATGACAGGTGTTTGCGGCTGACCGACGACAGCGGTGAGCGGGGTGTGCTGCTGGGGATGCGGTGCCAGCGCTGCGGAGTGTGCGTCTTCGGGCCGGCGACGTTTTGCCAATCCTGCACGTCCCCGGATCTCGAGGCGATTGAACTGGGGGCGGAGGGGACGCTGTATAGTTACACCATTGTGCGGGTCCCGCCGCCAGGGTGGCCCGGGCCGGTTCCCTACGTGCTGGGCGAGGTGGAATTGCCGGAAGGACCTCACGTGCTGGCGGAGGTGGTGGACTGCGCGCACGATGACCTGAAAGTTGGAATGCCGGTGGCGCTGGCATTGCGGACGGTGGCGATGGACGGCGTGGCGGATTCGGAGCGGGTGGTGTACAAGTGGCGGCCAGCGTAGGGGCGTCGCTTGTGGATTCCGGCTTTCGCCGGAATGACGAATGAAAAGCCGGAATGACGAGTGAAAAGCCGGAACGATGAATTTGGTCAGGAGGGGGATTTATGACGCAGTTTCGTCCGGGGCGGGAAGTCATGGTAGTGGGTGTGGGCCTGCATCCGTTTGGGCGGTTTCCGGAGCAGGGCCTGTCGGACCTGGCGCGGGACGCGGTGGTTGACGCTCTGCAGGATTCCGGGGTGCCGTGGCGGGCAATTCCGGTGGCCTACTTTGGGCACGTTTATTATCACGGAATGTCGATAGGGGAGACTACGCTGGCGCAACTGGGCCTGACCGGGGTTCCAATCATCAACGTGGAGAACGCCTGCTCCAGCGGTTCCACGGCGTTCTGGCAGGCGTACTGGGGGATAACGTCGGGAGTCTTTGATCTGGCGCTGGCGTTCGGCGCCGAGAAGGTGCCTGGCGGCCCGGTGACGGTTACGGCGGAGAACAGCCCTGCCCGGTACATCGGCGGCGATCACATGATGGCCGGTTATGCGCTGCGCATGAAACGCTACATGGAGGAGACGGGCGCGCCGGCGTCGGCGTTGGCGCAGGTGTCGGTGAAGGCGCGGCGGGCGGCGTCCATGAACCCCTACGCGCACCGGAAAGAGACCTACTCGGTAGAAGACGTGCTGAACTCACGGCTGATCGCCGACCCGCTGACGCTGTACCAGTGTTGTCCGACCAGCGAGGGCGGCGCGGCGGCGGTGTTATGCGCGGCGGACGCGCTGGATACCTATGGCATCGACCGGAGCCGGGCCATTCGCGTGGCAGCAGCGGCCCTGACATCCGGGAACTACAACGGCCGGGGCAGTGACCATTCAGCTTTCAGCCCGTACCGCACTGAGCCGGCGGCGTTGCAGGCTTACGAGATGGCGGGCATCGGGCCGGAGGACGTGGATGTGGCGCAGGTGCATGACGCGGCGACGATTGGCGAGTTGCAGCAGATTGAGGCGCTGCATCTCACGCCCTTTGGCGAGGCGTGGCAGGCTACCGTTGAGGGCCGGACGGCGTTGGGCGGGGATATTCCGGTGAACACGGACGGCGGGCTGCTGGCGATGGGCCACCCGTTCGGAGCCTCCGGCATACGGATGGTTCACGAGACTGTGATGCAGCTGCGGGGCGAAGCCGGGCCGCGCCAGGTGGAAAACGCGCGGGTGGGGGTGGCGCAGTGCTCCGGCGCCGGGGACGTTACGACGGTGCATATCCTGACGCGGTAGGCATCGCGCGAGTCGTGCGACTGGATTCCGGCTTTCGCCGGAATGACGGATGAAAGGTCGGAATGACGGGTGTATGAGCGGCTTGGCGGGTGTGTGATGGCAAATTATCTGATTATGGCGGCGATGAAGGGGCGGTTTATGTCGGAGCAGGGGAACCTGTACGACAACTTTCAGATGCTGGGCTACATGGAGGGAGCGTCGCCTTTCGACGCGGTGGCGGCGTTCTTTGACCAGCCCAAATTCCCGATTGTGTGGGCCGATGTGGAGTACATGTGGGCGGAGCGGTTGGCGGACGATCCGGCCAACGGTCACCACGGGGAATACGACAAGGTTTATATCGCGTCGCTGCGGGAGAGATGGGAGGGCAGTTCGCGGAATTGAGAACTATTCGGCGGTAGTAACGGCGAAAAACAGTAGGGGCGAATAATTATTCGCCCCTACGCATGGTGTTGCTGGCGTCGCGTTTACACAGCGGCGGCCTTGTTCCTCAAGCGGGTGAATTCGGTGCGGAAGCCTTCGGCCAGGGCGCGGCGGTCGGTGCCGTGGAGGACGAAGCGGGCGCCCTGCTCGATCCAGTATTCGGAGAGCTCGGGGGTCTGGTGGTGGACCAGGGTGGGCAGGCTGCGGGATTCGCATTTGTCGATGATGCTTTTTACGGTGGTCTTGTAGATTTCCTGGGCGTAGTCGTCGGGCACTCCAAGGGAGATGCTCATATCGTTGGGTCCGACGAAGATGGCGTCGATGTGGGGAACACTGAGAATGGCGTCCAAGTTGTCAACGGCGGCCTGGCTCTCGATGCCGATGATGCAGATATTGTCGCGGTTGCGGGCGGCGAGGTATTCCTTGCTGGCGCCGCTGGGGAACTCTCCGGTGGCCAGGGCCTGCTCTGCGGCGGCGCCTTTGAGAGGTCGGAACTTGGCGGCTTTGACCACTTCGCGCACCTGCTCGACGGTCTCGCAATAGGGAGCCAGAATGCCCTGGGCGCCGGCGTCGATGGCCATGGTGACGTAGTGGGAGTCGGGAATGGGGATGCGGACGATGGGGACGACGCTGATGGTGCTGAACATGGTCAGGTAATCGCCCAACTCGCCCCGGCTGCGGGGACTGTGTTCGGTGTCAATGATGACGTAATCCAAGCCCACACCGTCCAGTATGGGTATCCAGCGGGGGCTGCGGTTGATGCTGATCATGGTGCCGAAGATCCGGCCGCCCTGGCTAAGGGTATCCTTGAGGTCTGCGCCGCTCATGTGGAAATCGCTCCTTGAGGGGATGGTGCAGGGAGTATAGCACGGAGGGATCGCCGGAACCCGGCGCTGGATGCGGGTTGTGCTAAACTAGCGCCGACGACGCCGGCAGGTTGATGACAAGCCGGGTGGTCGCCAGGAACGTGGATTGCGAAACCAGTATCGTTACATCAACGAGCAGGGCGATTGGGACGAAGTGGCGCGGGAGCTGCGTCGCGCCAGCCGGTTGGCTCTGGATACGGAACGCAACGGGCGTTTTGCGTATCGGGAACGCATCTGTCTCATCCAAATATCAGACGGACGGAATACTTACCTGCTGGACCCTTTGGCGGTAAGTGATCTTTCGGCGCTGGGGGCGATGCTGGCCGACGACGGGGTAGTCAAGGTTCTGCACGGATGCGAAGAGGATATCCGGTTTTTTGACCGGGACTTCGGTTTCACGGTGAGCAACCTTTTCGACACGGGGCTGGCGGCCCGGTTTTTGGGCGTGGGACGCCCCAACCTGGGGGCGGTGTTGGAAGAGTTTTGCGGCGTTGTAATCACGAAAGACGCCCGGCTCCAGATGTCACACTGGGGGCTGCGCCCGCTGTCCGGGCCGGCGCTGGATTACGCGGCGGGGGACGTACATCACTTGCTCCCGCTGGCGGACGAACTGGAGTATCAACTGGACAAGCTGGGGCGGGTTGGATGGGTCAGAGAGGAGTGTGCGCGTATTGAAGCGTTGCGGCATCCTCCGGACGAGCCGTTGGAGACCGCGTTCCGACGGGTGAAAGGTTGGGAGGGGTTGAACCCGCGACAGGCGGCGGTGTTGCAGGAACTCTATGCTTTTCGGGATGGCAAGGCTTGCGTGTGGGACGTGCCGCCGACGCTGGCGGCCAGCAATAATGACCTGCTGGCGTTGGCCCAGGGAGGTGAGCATCCCCTGCGCGGCGTGGGCGGGATGCTGGCCAATCGGTGTTTCGGGGAGTTGATGGAGGCGGTTGAAAGGGGCATGAGTAAATCGGAACTGCCCAGGCCGGCCCGATCCCAACCTGCCCATGACGGTTGGACGCCGGAGCGTCGGGAGCGGTTGAAGGCGCTGAAGCAGTGGCGCGGGAGACTGGCGCAGGAATTGAATCTGGCGGTGAGCCACATCTGGCCGACGGCCAGCCTGGAACGGATTGCGGTGCGGCCCGATGATCTGGAGAGGGAGTTGGCCGGCGGCGAGGGGGAGGTGAGGCGATGGCAACGAGGGGAGTTTGGAGAAGGGTTGACGCAGTTGATGAGGTAGGTGCACCAGGTTGATGCCGATGCGTTGAATGGAACGAATTGGGCGTTTGTGGTTCCGCTGGCCGCCACGTTCGATTGGGGGAGAAAGATGTTTGAGAAGGGCAAAGCCATACGCGAGGCGAAAAAAGCGGAGATTCTGGAAAAGGCTCGCCTGAAAGCGCGCCGAGAAGCGCTTCAAGAAGAGCGCCAGCGAATCAAGACCGAAATGGAACGGAACGGCACTCCCATAACGCCAGAGATCGAAGCGATTCTATCAGGCGACGGCGCATCCGACGGCTTGCCCTTCATCCTAGCGTGAGTCGGTGCTCATGCGCCGTAGGCCATCAGTTGCTCGCAGAAGCGGGCGGTGCTCATCAGGTCGGGGATGACGACGTATTCGTCGATGGTGTGCATGAGATTGGTGGACATACCGACCACGACGCTTTCGATGCCGTTGAGGCGGAAGACGTTGCCATCGGTGCCGCCGCCGGAGGGCTGGATGTTGGGTTGCAAGCCCATGTCGCGCATGACGCGGGTGACGAGCTGAGCGGTGGCCTCGTTGGGGTCGAGGCGGTACATCTGGAACATCATTTCCAGGTTTTCGGTGATTTCGGCCTCGGTATAGCGACCGCGGATCTTGCCGATGGAGTTGAGGAGCTGCATTCGGAGCAGTTCCAGGGACTCCACGTTCATGCTGCGGAATTCGCCGGTGATGGATGCCTCGGAAGGGACCGCGTTACGGACGGTGCCGCCGGTGATGGTGGCGACGTTGAAGGTGGTTTCCTCGTCGATGCGGCCCTGGGGCAGGTCGGAGATGATGTCGCTGGCGATTTGGATGGCGGAAAGACCTTTTTCCGGTTCAACACCGGCATGGGCGCCCCGGCCGCGAATGTTGATGTCGAAGGCCATGTACGTGGGGCTGCCGCCGGTGATGGTGTTGACGGGGCCGTTGCCGTCGAAGACGACAGCCTCAGTGGCGTTGATCATGGAGAAATCAAGATTGGATGCGCCCACCAGGCCGATTTCCTCGCCGCGAGTGAACACTACCTGTACCGGACGGCGGGGGCGTCCCTCTTCACGGACGGTTTCAAGAGCCTCCAGGATGGCGGCCACGCCGGCCTTGCAGTCGCCGCCGAGGATGGTGTTGCGGTCGGAGGTGATGCGGTCGCCAGTCACCTGGGGCCTGATGCTGCGGCCGGGGTCGACGGTGTCCATGTGGGCAGAGAGCAGGAGAGGTTTGTCGCCGTCCTCGCGGGCGATGACGTTGCCGTGGTCGTCGCGGGCAACCTGGAAACCCAGGTTGGCGAGGCGGTCGGACACCTGGAGAGCGACGTCCCATTCCTCGCCGGAGGGGCTGTCGATACGTACCAAGTCGCAGAAATCGTTGATCAGTCTTTCCTGGTTGGGCATGGAGGCACCTCGGTGGTTGGGCAACGGTTCGGTTGCCTATTATAGCGCAGGTCACTAAAATCATTGCGGGATGAGCGATGAAGTACACATACGCGCCGCTGGGTCGCAGGACGGAGCGACCATTGCCGAATTTAACGCGGCAATGGCGCTGGAATCGGAAGGGATAACGCTGGATCAGGCGATTTTGCGGGCCGGGGTGGAAGCGGCGCTGGCTGACGCAGGGAAGGCGTTTTACCTGCTGGCCGAAGTCGCCGACAGTCCCGTGGGCCAATTGATGGTGACCACCGAGTGGAGCGACTGGCGGAACGGGTGGATCTGGTGGATACAGTCGGTGTACGTGATTCCGGGGCGGCGGCGGCAGGGAGTGTATCGTGGGCTGTACAGTCGATTGTTGGAGCTGTCCGAAGAGCGGGGGGACATTCGCGGGATCCGGCTGTACGTGATGCGGGAGAACCGGGTGGCGAAGCAGACCTACGAGGCGCTGGGGATGAGCCACTCGGAATATGACCTGTACGAAACCGAGTTTTAACGAGCGCGGGCCATGACGACGGGCGGCGATTTACCGACAGAATTCCACTATACGGCGCGAGGGCAGCTGGCGTTGCGGGCCGGACAATTGAACGCGGCCATCGACGACTTCAACAATGCGCTACAGATCAACGACGAGTTCGCGCCGGCCTATTACTATCGGGGTCTGGCGTTTCGGAACGGGGGCGATCTGAATCGGGCGATTGCCGACTACACCAGGGCCATCGTCGCGGATCCGCAATATCCGGTGCCGTATTACGCGCGAGGCGTAATACGGCGACACCTGGGATTCTACGAGGATGCTATCGCCGACTATACGTCGGCCATTGAACTGGAGCCGGACGACCCGGACTATTATTATGCTAGGGGAGTGGCTCGAATATCGCTGGGCCGGTATGACGAAGCCATCGCTGATTTTCTGGCCTGCACACGCATCAACCCGGAACACGCCAACGCGCAGTACAACCTGGGCATCGCGTACCGGGACACCGGGGACCGGGATACGGCGCTGGCCTATTACAACACCGCCATCGGGCTTCGCCCGGCGGAACCGGATTTTCGTTACGCCAGGGGGAACCTGTACAGCGACCGGCGGGAATACGATGCCGCCATTGCCGACTATGACGCGGCAATCGCACTGGTGCCGACGTTCGCCAACGCTCTGTACAACCGTGGCATAGCCAAGCGCAACCGGGGCGAACCGCAGGACGCCATAGTTGACTTTGACGCCGCGCAATCCTGCGGCATGGACACGGCAACCCTGTACCACAACCGTGGCGTGGCCAAGGCGGATCTTGGGGATCACGAAGCCGCCATGGCAGAGTACGAACAGGCGCTGCAACGGAATGAGGCCCTGGCGGGCATCTGGTTGTCGGTGGGAAACTCGCAGGCTCTTATGGGCAACTATCAGGAAGCCGTGGCGGCTTTTACTAGGGCGCTGGAGTTGAACGACAATCTGGCTGACGCTTACAGGGGCCGGGGTTTGGCGAACCGGGCGCTGGGTGACGAGCAAGCGGCGGCGGCGGATTTGGCGGAGTTCGCTCGGCGCAGTGGCAGCGGCGGTTCCGCATAATGACCGCCCCGGCCCTGGGTGGCCTGCAAGTTGGCGAGCAGTTGGGCCATCTGGAATACGTGATTGATTACGAGACGCTGGCTGCGTATCGAGCGGTGGTCGGCAGCGACGGCCACTACGCCAATCTGCTGGCCGATGACTGCCGGGCGTTGCTGCTGCAACGGTGCGGGCCTTTGCCTTTGACTGCGACGTGGCGGGGTTTGGAGTTCATGCGTCCGCCGATTCCGGGCCGACGGATCCAGGTGGGCGGTTGGCTGCGTGACATGAGCGATATAGACGGCGCACCCGAGCTGCGGGTAGCCGCTTTTGCGGTGGACGAAATCGGAACGGAGATTATGCGCTCGGAGGCAATTTTCCAGGTCAAAGAGCGTTCCGAATTTGATGTATTGAGGGCTGCTTCACTGGTGGATTCTCCGGTGAAAAATGCCGATATACCAGCGCCGGCGCGCGCCAGTCTTGACGAGGTGCGATTTGGAGACGCCATCGGGCTTGGTTCAGTGGTTTTGCCTGACGGTGAGAGCCGGGACGCCTGCCGCCGGCTGGGCAACGCTCTGGCCGGGGTTGACCTGGGGGATAGCGGGCACGATTTGACGATGACGTTGGTCGGGTGGTTCGAGGCCGGAATTGGCCGGTGGTTTGGGGACGATTTTCGCTGGGGCGGGCGTATGTCATTGGGCCGACGCCGGCCGGTGAACGCCGGCACTGCCGTCGTCGGCACTGCGGT
Organism: Dehalococcoidia bacterium; assembly: GCA_034421995.1. GTDB lineage: Bacteria > Chloroflexota > Dehalococcoidia > Lucifugimonadales > UBA3495 > Bin87. The sequence continues at coordinate 34,727 of DAOUJY010000139.1, forward strand.
AGTCATTGAGCGGGACGCCAACGCTGACGGCGTCATATCATGGCGACTGGCAATCTCAGCGGCCCATGACTTGTTCCGGTCGGCCATCGTAGGCGACGCGAGAATCATGACGCCGAGTCCCCGGACACTCTGAAAACATGGGCGACAAAGCGCTGACAGTTCGAGGCCGCCTTCAGGCGCGGTTTCTGGATTCCGGCTTTCGCCGGAATGACGGACAATTTGTTTGGGAACGACGCGCACTTTGTTGGGAACGATGCGCGCGCCGTTGGAATCGGAGGAACACATGCAGCAGCCGGCGGCGCCGACGAAAGTCGTGCCCGAGAATTGGCAGACGGGACTGGCCATCGTGGCGCATCCCGATGATCTGGAGTATGGAGGAGCGGCAGCCATAGCCAAATGGACGGCACAGGGGAAAACAATCAACTACGTGATGGTGAGCAAAGGGGAGGCCGGGATAGACGGAATGGAGCCGTCGGAGGTCGGGCGGTTAAGATCCCGCGAAGAGATCAACGCGGCCCGGGTGGTGGGGGTGGAAACCGTGGAGTTTCTGGACCATGTGGACGGGGTGATTGAGTATGGGCCGAGGCTACGGCGGGATTTGAGCCGGGTGATACGGCGACATCGGCCGGACGTAGTTATAACCATCAATCACCACCTGCAGTTTTTCAGTGGGCATCTGAACATGGCGGACCATCGGTGGGTGGGACTGGCCGTATTCGACGCGGCACGGGACGCCGGGAACCGGTGGATTTTCCCGGAACTGCTGGACGAGGGACTCGAACCCTGGAACGAAGTGCGTTTCGTGGCGGTGTTCGGCTCCACGATAGCGACTCACGTGGTGGACGTTTCGGAACACTGGGAAACCGGGCTGGCTTCGCTGCGGGAGCACAAGGTCTATCTGGAGAATTTGGGCGACGTGGGCAACAGTCCGTTTGAGTTTCTGACGGCACACGCCCGGGAGGCGGGCGCAGCCTTCGGGTGCCGGTACGCCTCTTACGCGGAGCTGGTTCTGATAAACGAACCTTTTTGATTTCCGGTGGGATACGTTGGTTCCAAGGTCTGTTGACATTTCCCGTCATTCCCGCGAAAGCTGGAATCCAGCAAGCGTACAGTCCGTCCAACTGTCCTGTGGCAACGATTTCTGGGTTCCTGCTTTCGCAGGAACGACGGGTGACTTTTCAAATGTCAACACGCCCTAAAACGGCGGAGCGCAACGAGGAACTTGGAGGAACCATGGCCAGTTTCAGCGAGCAACTGAGACAGGAAGCGGAACCGATCTGGAAGGCAATTTTTGCCCATCCGTTTTTGAAGGAAATCAAGGATGGGACGCTGCCGCTGGAAACGTTTCAATACTACCTGGGACAGGATTACCATTACCTGGAGGGTTTCGGGCGCGGCGTGGCGATGGCGCTGGCCAAGGCTCCGGATTCGGAACTGCTGCAGGAACTGGCGCACCGGGTGATGACGCCGGTGGAACGCCCGTTGCACCACCGGTTGATTGAGGCGGCGGGATTGACAATGGACGACGTGGAAGGGGCGCCCAGGTCGCCGACGAATACGGCTTATGTCAACCATATGCTCACCACGGCGGCGATGTATGGGCTGGGGCCGACGGCGGCGGCGCTGTTGCCCTGCCCGTGGACGTATCACCTGCTGAAAGACGAGGTGGGGCAATCGGAGCATCCGCTGTATGGGCAGTGGACCCGGTTTTACGTGGAGGGGTTCTTGCAGTCCAGCGTTGATGCCTGGACGGGGTTCGTGGACGAGATGGCGCAGCGGGTTGGCGAACAGGAGCGTGAGGCAATGCGGTACGCCTTCATCGCCAGCAGCAGGTACGAGTATATGTTCTGGGACGCGGCATACCGTCGGGAGGATTGGCCGGTATAACGACCGGGAACCCGGGTCGGGGCAGGTTTCAAACCTGCCCCGACATTGCCGCGCCGAAACTAATCGGAGGAGTCTGGAAATGCCTTATGCGGAAATCAATGGAACGCAGATGTTCTACGAGAGCCATGGTGATGGACCAGCCATTGTGTTTGCCCACGGGCGCGGCGGGAATCATCTGAGCTGGTGGCAGCAGGTGGCCGCTTTCCAGGGAGACTACCGTTGCATCACCTTCGACCATCGTGGTTGGGGCCTTACGGCGGGAACGGATGGGCAGCCCGAGCCGGCGACGTTTGTGGCTGACCTGGAAGCTCTGCTGGACCATCTGGAGGTTGGCCGGGCGGTCCTGGTGGCGCAGTCCATGGGCGGGGTCACGTGCCTGGGGTTCGCGCTGGCGCATCCGGAACGGGTGGCGGGTTTGGCGCTGGGGGATACGACCGGGGGGATCGGCGATGCCGCGGTGGTATCGCTGCTGGAGGATGTGCATCCGCCGGAGGACCCGCTGCGGCGGGCACTGAGCGACGGGTTCATAGCGGGGCAACCGGAATTGACCTTTCTATTCGGGTCGATAGGCCGCATCAATCCGGTGATGCCGGTCAGCGTGGTGTCCGGGTTGTTCCGGAACCCGGCCGGGCCGCAGGCGGCGGATTTGGCCCGGCTGGCCGTGCCCACGTTGTTCGTCGTGGGTGAAGAGGATTTGATCTTTCCGGTGCGGGTAATCGAGGCGGCGCATCGGCTGGTACCAGGGAGCCGGCTGGAGGTGGTGCCGGGTGCGGCGCACTCGACGCATTTTGAGCAGGCCGAGGTGTTCAACGGCCTGTTGGCCGGGTTTTTGACTGAGGTCGGGATGAGCGCGGTGGCGGTGGCGGCAGATAATTAGGGGTGAGGGCGAAAAGCGTAGGGGCGAATGATTATTCGCCCCTACAATTCGGTGACCTATCTCGGCGCGCTGCTAAAAGGGCAAGTGTGCAGCGAGGTCGCTTTCGGTGCGGGCCGGGCCCCATTCGCGGGGGATATTCAGCAGACGATCCCTGAGGTCGTCAACGTTGTTCTGGCCGCAGTAGGCCATGGCGCGGTTGAACTCCTCGCGCAGCAATTCAAGCATATGATGGACGCCCTCGGCACCGTTGACGGCGAGGCCCCAATAGAGGGGGCGGCCGACGGAGACGGCAGTTGCGCCCAAGGCAAGGGCTTTCAGCACGTCGCTACCCCGGCGGACGCCGGAGTCAACGTAAATCTCGACCCGCCGGCCCGTCGCCGAGACGATTTCGGGCAAAGCCTCGATGCTGGACATGGTGGTGTCCATGCGGCGACCGCCGTGGGTGGACACCATGATGGCGTTGGCGCCGTGTTCCACGGCCAGCCGGGCGTCTTCAGCGGTGCGAACACCCTTGAATACGATTGGCAGATTGGTCAAACTGCGCAGCCACCCGATCTCTTGCCAAGTCAACGGCGGCGCTGACGGCATTTCCCAATTGGGGGGATCCATGTCGTCGCCGGTGTTGGTGGTCTGTTTCAGGAACTCGCGGAAGTTGCCCATTTCGCCGGGGCGCACGAAGCGGTTGCGTAGGTCGCGCTCTTTGGGCGTGGGAATCGGGGCGTCAACAGTGAGGACGATAGCCTTGTAGCCGGCGGCCTCGGCCCGCCGGACCAGGTTTTCGGTGGGGGCATAACCGCGATGGGAGAGCTGGAACCACAATGGGCCGGTGGCCGCGGCGGCGATTTCCTCCAGGCTGCAGTGGGAGGAAGTGCTGCACATCATCAGGGTTTGGGACATCCCGGCCCCGCGAGCGGTAGCGCACTCGGCGTCGGGGTGGGCCAGGCCGTGGCCGTCGGTGGGTGAGATCATCACAGGAAAACTGATGGCCTCACCCAGCACGGTGGTAGCGATTTTGGGTTCAGTGGCGTCGATCAGGAAGCGCGGCCGCAGGGTGATGTCCTCGAAGGCGGAGCGGTTGCGAGCGGTGGTAATTTCGTCCATGGCGCCGGCTTCAATGAACTCCCAATTGTTGTGGGAGAGCAAGGGTTTGGCGCGCGCTTCGTAGTCGAAAAGATTGATGGGCTCCAACAGCATAGAAGTACCTGCTTTACACCGGCGGCCAGGAGCCTATGCTCTGTCATAGGGCTGTGCGAGACAGCAAGCCCGCTACTCCGGCTTTCGCCGGAATGACGACTTAAGGGCAAGCGAGTTTTGCACAGACCTACTCTGTCGGAGGCAAACGGGTCAAGCTAGAAAGGAAGATGCTCGGCAATGTCGTTCTCGGTGCGGAAGGGACCCCATTCGCGGGGGATATTCAGCAGGCGGTCTTCCAGGTCATCCACGCTGTTCTGGCCGCAGTAGGCCATGGCGCGGTTGAACTCCTCGCGCAGCAGTTCCAGCATGTGATGGACACCTTCGGCGCCGTTGACGGCGAGGCCCCAATAGAGGGGACGGCCCACGGCGACGGCGGTGGCGCCCAGGGCGAGGGCCTTGAGCACGTCGCTACCGCGGCGGACGCCGGAGTCGACGTAGATCTCGGCCCGTCCACCGGCGGCGGCGACGATTTCCGGCACCATCTCGATGCTGGACATGGTGCTATCCAACTGGCGGCCGCCGTGAGTGGAGACGAGGATGCCGTCAACGCCGTGTTCCACCGCCATGCGGGCATCCTCGGCGACACGGACGCCTTTCAGCACCAGGGGGAGATTGGTGAGGCTGCGCAGCCATTCGATTTCCTGCCAGGTCAAAGACGGAGACTGAGGCATTTCCCAGCGCGGGGATTCGTCGGTGCCGCTGACTTCAGCCAGGCGGTCCTGCTGGTCGCGGAAGTTGCCCAGTTCGCCGGGCCGCTCGTAGCGGTTGCGGACGTCGCGCTCTTTGGGACTGGGGACGGGGGTATCGACGGTGAGCACGATGGCGCGGAAGCCGGCGGCTTCGGCGCGCTTGACCAGATTTTCCGTGAGGTCGTAGCCCCGGTGGTATAGCTGGAACCACAGGGGGCCGGTAGCGGCGTCAGCGATCTCCTCCATGCTGCAATTTGAGGAAGTGCTGCACATCATCAGAGTGTTGGACATGCCGGCGCCGCGAGCGGTAGCGGCCTCGGCCTCGGGGTGGGCGTTGCCATGGCCGCCGGCCGGAGAGATCATGACTGGGAAACTGATGTCAGTGCCCAGGACGGTGGTGGAGATTTTGCGCTCGGTGGTGTCACGCATGAAACGTGGGCGCAGGGTGAGGGCCTCAAAAGCCGAACGGTTCCGGGCGGTGGTGAATTCGTCCATGGAACCGGCTTCGATAAACTCCCAGTTGTTGTGGGGCAACACCTGCTTGGCTCTCGCCTCATAATCGTAGAGGTTGATGGGATCCATTCGCATAGGAAGTGTCTCCTTTGGAACAGTTGAGAGGTTGAAACCGCCGCGCCAACAGTGTCGCCGTGGTCAGAGATTAAGGCGAACAATGGCATCGGCGACGTCAGGCAACATTCTATACTCGTCGACCTGGGAGTCAAAGGACATGGGGTGCGGCAATGCTACGTTGTGGGCGCGACGGATCCGTCGAACTGCGTGACCTTGAGAAGAAAGGCGGCCCGAAAGCTGGCGGATGGTGAGATGCATTTCATCCAACAACGCTCGCCGAGACAAGACGTAGCCGGCGCTTTTGGCGACTCTTTGGTATATCTCCCGGGCATCCGGCGCCAGGAAACCCCAGAAGGTACGCACGTGCTCGATAGTCCACCTACCTTCCGGTACAGGGGCCGGCGGGGGCGGGGGCGGGGGCGCGGGCGCTTGCGACTGGGCGCTGGGCTGCTCCGCCGGTTCTTCCACGTTGTCTTCGGCAGTTACGACTGCTGGGGAAGACGGCGCCACGTCACCGATCGCCAGTTGTCGGAGAGCGGCAATAACTTCATCGGCTTCGCCTTCAACCGTCAGCGCGACCTTTACCATCGTGTTACCTCGCTGGTGTCGATTGGCATAGAAGTGTATCAGATTAATAAACGCGGTCAACGATTTGGTCTAGTAATAATTGGGCTACAAAGCATGTAATTAACCCAAAAGGGGCAGGGTGTGAAACCTGCCCCGGAAACGACGGATCTGGTTTGCGCAGTTTGGTTTATTCGCCTTCGTCGTGTGGGCCGAAGGGCACAATGCCGGGGATCCACCACTTTTCCCAACTTGCGTCGATCTTTTCCTGGAAGAACTTGAGGTCCTCTTCGGTCAGGTGAGCGAAGCGGCCCTGGCGTTGGAGGTACTCGGTGACGGGCTTCCGGCGGCGGATACCGCGGGCGATGGCGCGGGACGGGCCGTTGAGGATCAACTCGCCGTCAACGATCTCGTACTGCACCCAGATGCCGGTTTCCACGGCAAGCATACCCAGCTCGTGGGAATACTTGGGGTCGTAGTCCCAGCCCTTGGGGCAGGGGTCGATGCTGTGGATGAAAGTGGGGCCGCCAATGGTGAGGGCGCGGCGGATCTTGTTGGTGAAGTCGGGGCCGTAGGAACCGCAGGCGGTGGCGACGTAGCGTACGTCGGGATGCCCGGTGGCCAGCATGGGAACGGTGTTCTTCTTCCAGCGCTTGTTCATAATGTTGTGAACTTTGCCGGGAGGGGAGAAGGTGGAGTTGGCGCCCCAGGGGCTGGAGCCGGACACCTGGATGTCGGTGTTGGCGTAGGACTCGTTGTCGTAGCACAGGATGAGCAGGTTGTACTCGTCGTGCTGGAGGGCGGCAGAAATGGCGGAAAGGCCCATATCCACACCGCCGCCGTCGCCGCAGAAGGCGATGACGTTGATGGGTTCTTCCTGCATCTTGCCCTTGCGCATCAGGGAGGCGAGGCCGGCGGCGGTGCCGGTGGCGGCGGAGCCGCTGGAACCCAGCTGGGTGTGCATCCACGGCACTACCCAGGGCGTGCTGTAGTAGGTGGTGTTGGCAACGTACATGCAGCCGGTGCTGCCGACGACGATGGTGCGGGGGCCGGCGGCCTTGATCATCAGGCGCATGACCAGGGCGGACTCGCAGCCCTGGCAGGTGCGGTGCCCGGAGGTAAAGCCCTCGAACACCGGGATTTGCTTGACGCCCCGAACCTGGGGGAGTTCTTGTGTCATGGTAGTCATAGCGGCTCTCCTATTCGCGGACACCAATCCAGGTGTTTTCTTGCGTGACACGGCCGGCGTCGATGGAGTCCTGGACCATGGCGGTCATTTCTTCCACATCGCGCACCAGAACTTCGCGGCCTCCCAAGCCGGCGATGAAACTCTGCACCAGCGGACGCTGGTCGAGGTTGTAAAGAGCGGAACGGACTTCGTTGAACAGCACGCCGCCGTAGGAGGGCGAGCCGTAGGAGTAGTCCCGGTCGATGACGCCGACAGCCTGGCAATGGCTGAGGGCTTCGCGGATTTCTTCGGTGGCGAAGGGCCGGAAGAACTTGACGCGAAGGAACCCGACCTTTTTGCCCTGCTCGCGCATCCGTCGGACGGCAACGCGGACGGGCATGGCCAGGGTGCCCATGCCAACCAGCACGATGTCGGCGTCTTCGGTCATATACTCTTCGATGAAGGGGCTGGGGTCGCCGCGACCGAAGACCTGTTTGAACTCGTCGTAGGCTTCCTTGATGACGTCGCTGGTGCGGCGCATCGCGTCGTCGGTCTGGCGACGGATTTCCATGAGCCAATCTTCGTTGACCTGGGGGGCAACGGTGATGGGGTTATCGGGGTGGAGCAAGAGGCGTCCCCGGTCGTACTGAGGCAGGAATTGGTCAACCTGTTCCTGGGTCGGGACGTTGACGATGGCCTGGGAGTGGGTCAGGAAGGAACCGTCGCAGGAAATGGCGGCGGGCAGGAAGACGCGGGGGTCTTCGGCGACGCGCCAGGCCAGAAGGGCGGTGTCCAGGGCTTCCTGGGCGGTGCCCACCCAGTAGAGCATCCAGCCGAGGTCGCGGACGGCCATGGCATCGTTGTGCTCCACGCCAAAGGCGCCGGGGTCGTCCAGGGCGCGGTTGCCGACCATGGCGACGACGGGCAGGCGGAGGCCGGCGGTTACGGTGATGGCCTCGAAAGCGTAGAACCAGCCCACGCCGCTGGAGCCGCAGAAGGTGCGAGCGCCCACCGCGGAGGCGTGTTTCACGATTTCAAATTGGGAGTGCTCGCTTTCGGCGACGATGAAGTCGCAGTCGAACGCGCCGTCGGCCTTGAGTTTGGACACATACTGCATCACGGTGTCGTAGGGCCGGATGGGATAGGCGGTGATGACGTCAACGTCGGCGAGAGAACAGGCGATGGCGATGGCCTCGCTGCCGCTGATGAGCTCCTCCCGCTCTTGGGGGAGTTCGGTTTGGGGAAGGGTTTGGGTGGCCATTAGTCATCGTCTCCGGTGAGGGCAACTTCGGACTCGGCTTCGTACTTGCCGGGGCTGTGATAGCCGTGACTGCGCTCGGCATCGCTGGCTTTCTGAACCTCGATGAGGTCGGCCATCCACTTGTGATAACCGTCCTTGTCGCGGGTCCAGTGTTCGTACTGGCTGTTGTTGTCGTTGAACTCGGCCTCATTGACCATGGTGATGCAGTCGGCGACGGGACACACAGCCTCGCAGACGGCGCACCCGCAGCAGGCTTCCATGTTGGCGTCGTAAAGACCCTCGGGAGTAACGTCGAAGCAGGTGTCGGGGCACTGGAGCCAGCAGAGGGTGCACTTGATGCAGGTGTCGAAGTTGATGACCGGGCGCATGGAACGGGTGCTGAACTTCTTGAACACCGCGTTGCGGGTAGGTTGGTAGCCCTGCTCCCCACCGTCCGCAGGAGAAGTGATGGGATCGTAGCTCTCTCCCAGGGAACCGCCGCGGAAACCCTCGCCGCCTTCCATGCCTCGAATCACCAGTCCTTCTTCCATGGACCGCCAGCCGGGGAGGTCGAAGCTGAATGGCGTGTCGTCATTGCCTTCGCCAGGCTCAACGGGACGCTGGATGGTGCGCTCGAAAGAGTTGCGGGCCGAAGTGAGTTTCAGGCCGCCCCAACCCTGGTCGTCCAGAGCGGCGACCATGGAGTCGAGGCTCACCAACTCGGGGCATACCTTGGCGAGAGCGCCGAGGATGCGGACATCGGTGTGGTCGTCCTTGTACACCCAGAGGCCGGAGAAGCTGGTAGAGGCCGGCACGATGGCGAGGTTGTAGGCGGTATCCTTCTGGTGGATGTCCTCAATGAGAGCGTCGGCTTCCTGCCGGGACGTTACGATAAGGGTTCCGCCGGGCTTGGTCAGGGCGTTGATGGGCTGCAGACCGTACCAGGCCCAGGACTCGACACCCTTGCACATGGTGTCGTCAACATTGATCGTTACGTCCACCTCGCGGGCTTCGTACACGGCCAGGTTTTCTTCAAGTTCTTCGGGGCTGTCGGAGACGATGGCGAACTGCTTGGCGGGAATGCCGTTGCGTTCCGGGGAGTCGCCATAGCGTCCGAATGCGGTGCCGATTTTGCCCTCTTTACGGGCGGCAAATACGATGGTGCGGACGATGTTCCGGGCGAGGGTTTTCTGAAAAATCCCCCGGTACACCACCTCCACTGCCACAGTGCTCATTTTGGGGAGGCCTCCTCGGTGATTGATGCGGCATTATAGCACGCGGACGGGGAGGTGGTTTGTATGAATAGGTAGGATGGGAGAGAGGATGATTTGGCTGCCGGCGTTCCCTTAGCATCACACTAGAGCCGCGGAATCCTGTGACCTCGAACGCCTGGAGTGCTTCGCTGCCATTCTTCAAGATCATTGAGCATGATAGCCCGAGCGGTTGAGCAAACATCGCATATCAAATCGTCACATTGGCCAGGCCGCCATTGCTTCAACGCTTCATAAGTATCGGTCCACCCCTTGGCATAGCAGACGCAAGCGCCGTCGGTAGCACATCCACCGGGGCAATCGCCCTTTTCTACCCTGTAGTTGACGTTGACCAAAGTTGTTGAGGCATTCAAACCTTCCTTCTGGGGAAGACTTGAAGCTTTCAGCCGTCGGCCTATAAACCAGCGATCCGGGAGAAACGCGATGACCAGTGGAGCAATGAATATTGATCCAAAGAGAACGAACCCCAGACCGATCAAACCGCCGCTTTCCGGCTCTTGAGTTCCTGATACGCAGGACGCGACACTTGAGGGAAGCAACACCAAGGAGAGGAGCACAACGAGGTACATTTTCCTTCTTTCGGCCCGTTCGCGGTGAGTTACTGGTTCGTTGCCTGCATTTAATGCGCCCAGGTCCAATTTTGTAGCAGAGCGCCAAGCCGCATTCATCGCCTTGTATGCAAAAAAGCGTCCTATGATGTTCATTGTGGCTCTCCTCCCCGATCGCTTCTTAGCGCTTCTAGAACGGCGCTTCCGACGCGACACAGATCGCATTCACAATCATCACTGTGCAGTCCGGGACGCCACATTCGGAGTGCAAAATGAGCGTCCGAGTTACCCCGGACGTAACAAATGCACTGTTGCTTCTCCCCGCAGCCGCCCGGACACTGCTCGTTCCTGGTCCAAGCCATTTCTAACCTCTGTTCCTCCGGAATTCGGCGTACAGGCCGACCGCCTGTTTCAGCGTGGCCGTACCTTTTAGCACGTTACCGTCAATTGGGATTTTGTGTATCGGTGGCCTTTTTCTGTCTTGGTCATCGGTGGAGTACGCTAACCGCCAAAGCAGATTTTGGCACTGGTCAGCGTCAAAATGCTTGTCCAAATCGCCTTCATATTGCTCTACTCGCCTGCAATTGGAGAGGCGGTTGCTAATCGTTTTTTCTTTATGACTGCGCACATTGCGCAAGTAGTTCCTGAAATCGGATTCCAGCATCTTGATTGACCTCTCTAATTTGCCAGTAGAATTGCAGTGATTTGCGAAGACACCAGCGGAACGCAGGCATCCGTATGGTACACTGCCGCACGATTTACCCTCAACAAGGAGCGAGGAGCCATGGCCTAACGAATGAAGGCCGGGGAGGCGGTTATCGAACTGCTGCGGCAGGAAGGGGTAAGCTAGATTTTTAGTATTGTCGGCTCGTCATTCCTGTGTCACGTCTGCTCTAACGGAAGGTTTCTGGATTGCTGCGATATCAGGGATTACGACTGCGCGGCAGAAGTACCAGCCGACTCTAGAAACTACTGAGCGCACGGGACGAAAACGCGCCTATTTGTCCGTGCCGGCGCTTTCGCCGAATTGGCGGCCGAACAGGGGCATCATGAGCGCGCTGGCGATGGTAACGCCCAGGAACAGGTAGCCGATGCCCGCGTAACCCGTCGTGGCCAGCAGCGCGCCGCCGATGGCTGCGCCCAAGGCCCCGCCGGTCTGGTTGCTGAAACCCATCAGGCTGGCGCCGGTGGACTTGGAATCTCCCGAATACTCCGTGCTGGCGGCGAGCATCGCCGGCATGGTGACGCTGATCAAAGTGGTCGCGGCGGTTGCCACCGCCACCGTCGTCCATAGGCCCAAATCGAAGGAGAAGCAGAGCATGGCAAACACCCCGCCGGCGACCGACGTGACGGCCATGAGCAGCGCACGCTCCTTCCGGTTGGCGACGTAGGCGGCGGCGTAGCTTCCGATCACCTGCCCGGCGCCATAAATTCCCATAGGCAGAGCAACAAATGCCTCGCTCACCCCAAAGGTTTCGATCAAATAGGCCGCCAGATATGCGCTCACGCCCCAGAAGGCGGTCCGTTGGGTGACGCCGACGGCCACCGCCACGCGGAAATAACGGACTGACAACAGCGCCAAATACCTTGAGAAAAACGCCAAGTTGCGGACCCGGTCCGTCCGGTCGAGGGGGTACCAGATTATACTGGCCAGGAAACCCACCGCCACGAACACGCCGGCGGCCAGGAAGGCGAATTGCCAGCCGCGCCAGTCGGCCAGGACGGCGGCGATGGGCGCGGCTACCGCGAACGCCGCCCCGTTGATGGCGATGATCGCGCTGACGGCCTTGGCTCGCCGGGCCGGCGAAATTACGTCCGATACCACGCCAACGGAGGTGGCCGGTATCGTCCCGCCGCCCAGCCCGGTCAAGACGCGCAGGACGAGAAGGGTGGTGAAGTTGGGCGCGAAAGCTGACGCCAAAACGGAACCAGTAACCAGCGTAAGACCGGCCAGGGCCACCGGGCGACGTCCGAACGAGTCCGACAGTGGGCCGATGGTAAGGTGCGACGCTGCCCATGCGGCGGCGGTGACAGTCGCCAACTGTCCGGCCACCGGCACCGTGGTATTCAGATCGGTCGCGATGTCCACCAGCAACGGCGGGACTATCATGACCGCGTTCTGCGTACCGAAAACGGCGAACAACAGCGTGGTGAGAAACCAGGCCTTGTTCACCTCCCCGGCCGCTGAACGCACTGTTTGAGTCTTGATGTTACTTTCCAGCGCCCGGCGCAGTGGATCGTAGTTACACCCGCTGGACTGGGCGTCTCCTCGCGGAATCCGCCGGCTGAGACGCGCGATGTTGAGTGAGCATAGCACACGTAGCCGTCGCCGTTGTCGGATGCCCGGCAACGGTAACTGTCGATAGGTGGACGTGATAAACTTCCCGATGACTTGGGAACAACAAGGAGCGCGTTTACATGGCGGAACGAATGAAGGCAGGGGAGGCGGTTATCGAACTGCTGCGGCAGGAAAGGGTGAGCAAGATTTTTGGTATTGTCGGCTCGTCTTTCCTGGACGTGTTGGATCCTTTGTATGACCGGGACGACATGGAGTTCGTGGGGGTACGGCACGAGCAGGGGGCGGCGCTGATGGCCGACGGGTACAGCCGTATTGCCGGCGCGCCATCGGTGTGCCTGGTGACCAACGGGCCGGGCGTCCTTAACCTTACCTATGGGATAGGGTCGGCCTACGTGGCGCACTCGCCGGTGGTGGTGCTGGCGCCGTCGGCGTCGCGGGACCATCAGCATCTGGACTCTACGCAGGAGTTTGACCAGGTGGCGCTGTTCGAGCCGATCACCAAGGCCAGTTTTTCCATCAACAAGATTGAGCGACTGCCCGATGCCTTGCGGCAGGCGTTCCGTATTGCGACGTCGGGCAAGATGGGGCCGGTTTTGGTGGACATACCGAGGGACCTGCTGCCGGGGGCTGAGGTTGACGTGGACCTGATGGCTCCGACGGCCTACCGGACGGGCCAAGGGCGTTCGCGGGGTGATCGGGCGCAAGTGGCGGCGGCGGCGGCCCAGATATTGGACGCACGGCGGCCGGTGATACTGGCCGGCGGCGGCGTGGAATGGAGCCTGGCGGACGCTGAGGTGGCCCGGCTTGCTGAACTTACGGGCGCTCCCATTGTCACGTCCTACGGACGGGCTGATGCGGTTCCCAACGATCATCCCAACTATCTGGGGCACCTGGGCCGGCTGGGCGCGCAGGAAGCCATTGACGCGATACGCAACGCGGACGTGATCGTGGCTGCCGGGACGCGGTTGGGGCAGTCAACGACGTTCTTCGACCACCGCTTCATTCCCGCCGATGCTCGGATCGTGCACATTGAGATTGACCCCAAGGAGATCGGTCGGATCTATCCCATAGCAGTTGGCGTGGAAGGCGACGTGGGCGCGGTGGTGGAAGAGATCAACGGAATTGTGGCGGAGGCGGAGTTGCGGCCGGATCCGGAATGGGCTAGCCGCGTGGCGGCGTGGAACGCCGCGCGGGCGACACGTCTGGCAGCGGAGGCCGACCTGACCGGCGACTACATCAAGCCGCAGCGGGTGTACGCCGAGTTGAGGAAGGTGATGCCTCGGGACGTCATCATAGCGCTGGATGCCGGGTTGGCGCCGAATTTCGGGCAGGACCGGCTGAATTATTACCAACCGCGCAGCCTGATCATGGCGTTGGACCTGGGCGGCTTGGGGTTCAGCTTCCCGGCCTCCATCGGGGCCAATTTCGCGGCTCCGGACCGGCCCGTGGTGAACTTCAACGGAGACGGAGGCTTCCTGTTCAACGCTCAGGAGTTTGAAACCGCGGTGCGTTACGGACTGAAAAACATCTCGGTGGTGATGAACAACGACTGCTGGGGTTCGGAGAAGGCTTATCAGAAGTACGCTTTCAACGAGCGATACGTAGGGGCGGATACGGTGAACCCCCGGTTCGACAAGTACGCCGAGCTGTTCGGCGGGACCGGGTTTTATGTTGACCGGCCCGAAGACATTGCCGATGCTTTGGCCCAGGCGCTTGCAGCGGATGGGCCCAGCATCATTGAGATACCCACCGATCCTGATGAGATGCCCAGGCCGGCGCGCTTGGCGGAAGTGCAAGCGCCCGGATCCGCGGGGTAGCTATTATGGCGACGTATGACACCATCAAGCCGTTGGACGTTGACATTTCGGGCAACGCGATCATCATCAACTGGGACGATGGGCACCGAGGCATCTACCCGCACCGGATGCTGCGGCTGCGCTGCCCATGCGCCTCTTGCGTGGAAGAGATGACGGGGCGCGCGCTGCTGGACCCGGACAGCGTGCCCCAGGATGTGCGGGCGCTGGATCAGATGGCGGTGGGACAGTACGCGCTGCAATTCCTTTGGAGTGACGCGCACTACACCGGGATCTACACCTACCGAGCGTTGCGGGCGGCCTGCACCTGTATAGCCTGCAACGAAGCGCGGGCGGGTCAACCTTAATTCGCCGGTTGGCCGGCGCCGGTCTCGCTCGCTTCGCTGTCGGGTTGACTGCCGCGGAAAGTTTCGCCAGGGCGGTTGCGAAGCTTGGGCGAAGTAAAGGTGTCCGACTTGAACGAAAAGTTGGAAATCTGTCGCGTGGCCGGCTGGCCACAGGATTTGCAATCGATAGGATCGTCGGCGCGGGACACGGGACGGATGGACTCGAACTCGTTGCCACAGGACGCGCAACGGTACTCGTAGATTGGCATAGACTATTCCCTCCGAGGATTATATCCTATCGCAATTTTACACTGGCCGTTAAGGGCAGGCAGGAACAGAAGAATGAGCGATCAAGTTGCAGATGTCGTAATCATCGGCGGGGGTGCGGCAGGTTGCGCTGCTGCTTTCTATTTGGCCGAAAACGGGGTGAAGGCGACCATCATAGAGAAGGACGGCGTCGCGCAAGCGGCATCGGGGTACAACGCGGGCGGACTGAACCCTCTGGAAGGGCACGGTTGGCCTGAGCCGCTGCAGCCGATGGCGTTGCAGTCGTTTCGATTGCACCGGGAGCTATGGGAGTCGCTGCCGGCTGAGACCGGGATTGGCTACCACGGGCGGATTACTTCCATACTCAAAGTTGCGCTGGATGAAGGGGAACTTGAAGAACTGCGGGAAACAGTGCGGATTTTCAACAACGCGCCGGAACCCGGCTTTTCGGCGGAGTGGCTGGAACGGGAGGACGTTTTGGCCCTGGAGCCGCGATTGACCGGCGAAGTGATTGCCGGCGTCCGGGCCGTGGGCAACGGCGCTCTGGACGGGATGGAATTTACCCAGGCGCTGGCCGCCGCCGCCGAGAAACGAGGGGCTCGAATCGTAACGGCGAGCGCGGTGGGATTGCGCGTGGGCGAGGGGGGCGTGGAGGCGGTGGTTACCAGCGATGGTGAGATACCGTGTGGCGCGTTGTTGATTGCCGCCGGCCCGTGGTGCCGTACCGCTGAGCAGTGGTTGGACATCGCTATTCCCGTTGACCCTTTGAAGGGGCAAATCATCCGGGTGAAACCCAACGGGCCCGGTTTGACCTACGAACTGATTGGCGGCGGGAGCTCCATGTATGACAAGACGGACGGCCTGATCTGGTGCGGTTCCACTGAAGAAGACGTTGGGTTCGACCTGTCGCTGACCGAAGAGGCTCGGGCAAGCATCATGCAGCGAGCGGTGCGGCTGATGCCCTCCCTGGCCGATGCGGAGGAGGTACTGCATACTGCGTGCCTGCGTCCGGTCACGCCGGACTGGCTGCCCATCATAGGTCAGGCGCCGGGTTGGGAGAACGTGTACATCTCCACGGGCGGACAGAAGAAAGGAATCCTGCTGGGGCCGGCCATGGGGAAGGGGGTTGCGGAGGTGATCGCCAACGGCAGCACTGACATAAGCTTAGATGGGTGCGATCCCGCCCGGTTTTCCGGAGCATCCTAGCGTTCGGTCACGCCATAGGCAGGAAAAATGACGACGCTAAACGACGACCGCGACCGACGAAATGAGCGTACCGGTATCCTCAACATACCGACCAGGCTGATACGCTGGTTTTCCGGCATCTTCACCACGATTTGGCTTATACTGACGACCATAACCAGTTACAACGTCTTTACCGACCATGGCGGCCAAACATGGGATGCGCAGGCGGTTGGGATAATCACAGCTGGCGCGCCGAACATCGGCTTTGCGTTGCCAGCCGCGTACATTTTGACGGAGGCGATTGACATGGTGTTTGGAGCATGGTATCGGCAGCGGACCCGTGAGAGGGCGCTCGAACAGGGCCTCGAAGCAGGCCGACAAGAGGGCCGACAAGAGGGCCGGCAAGAAGGGATCAAAGAAGGTCGTACGGAAGGCCGGGAAGAAGGCCGGCAGGAGCAGCAGGAGCGCTGGCTGCAATGGCTTGAGCGACGACGGCAGGCCGAAGCGAACGGCTCGCCATTTGACGAGCCACCGCCCAGCCTCAACGGAGAGTATCCAACGCAGGAGTAAAAATCATGACGACGAACGGCACATCGGGCGCGTTGCGCGACATTCACGTGGTGGAGTTCGGACAATACGTGCCCGGGCCGATGCTGGGAATGCTGCTGGCCGATCAGGGGGCGCACGTCATAAAGGTGGAACGGCCCAGCGGAGATCCCGCGCGGTCGGAGCCGGCTTTTGCCACGTGGAACCGGGGCAAGCGGTCGGTTGCGCTGGATTTGAAAACTGACGCCGGCAAGGAGAATGCGCGCCGGTTGGCAGCCCATGCTGATGTGGTTATAGAGAATTTTCGGCCCGGAGTGGCGGAACGGCTGGGTATCGGCTATGGCGACCTGTCGGTTGACCATCCCGGTCTGATTTACTGTTCGCTGCCGGGCTATGGCGAGGAACATCCCAGCCGAAACGAGCCGGGTTGGGATCCGGTCATCAGCGCGGAGACGGGTTTCTATCCCGAAACCGGCGAAAGCGGCGGTGAGCCGTTGTTCACCCCGCTACCCATCGCCAGCACGTTTTCGGCGTTGTTGGGATCGGTCTCGGTGGCGATGGCGATTAACGCGCGGGACAAGACGGGGAAAGGCCAGCGCATCGAAGTGCCGTTGCATTCGGCGATGTTCACCGCCATGGGCAGCCGAATCATCAAGTTCAACAACTACGAATACGTTGACCAGTTCGACTTTCCCCGGGCGGTGATGTCGCATCCGTATGAGTGCGCCGACGGACGGTGGGTGTACCACCACGGGATGTTCGAGCGGTTTGCGCGGCAGACGCTGACGGCGGCGGGGCGCACCGAATGGATTGACGAGGTGGCGTCGTTGTTCGGCCGGCCGGTGGATGCGGACACCCTGGCGATGTGGCAAGAGCGGTTCGCGGAGATGTTCAAGGAGCGCACGGCCTGGCAGTGGGAGGCGGACATCAACGCCCAGGGGGGCGCGTGTACGGTGTGCAAGACGGTGGACGAATGGCTGGTCCACGAGCACGCGGTGTCCAGCAGGATGGTGGAGGAGGTTGAAGACGCTGAACGTGGACGCATGAAACAACCGGGGGTGCAGGTGCGGCTGCGCGGGACGCCGGGGCGAATACAGGGCTCTGCGCCACGGCTGGGTGAGCATACTGAGGAAGTGCTGGCGGAGCTGGAATCCGTGCCGGCGCGGCCGGCTTCGAGCAACGGCAACATCATGTCGGCTCTGCAAGGGGTTAGGGTGCTGGACCTGTGCATCATTCTCGCCGGGCCGACCTGCGGGCGGACGTTGGGCGAGTTCGGCGCGGACGTTATCAAGATCGACGACCCGACGCGCACATTGGATCCGGTGGGATACATTGACGTGAACCGGGGCAAGCGCAGCATCATGCTCAACCTCAAAACCGACGAGGGGCGCGACGTTTTCTGGAAGTTGGTGGAGAACGCCGACGTGATAGTGGAAAACAACCGCAAATCGGCGGTGGAGCGGCTGGGACTTGGATACGAAGCAGTGAGGAAGGTGAAACCCGATATCGTTTACGCGTCGCTGAACGCGTTTGGATACGACGGGCCCTGGTCGGAGAGGGCCGGCTGGGAGCAGCTGGCGCAAGGCACCAGCGGGATGCAGGTGCGGCGCGGCGGACGGGACGGCAAGCCTATGCTGGCTCCATACGCGGTGAACGACTATGGCACCGGCCTGATGGGAGCTTATGCGGTGGCGCTGGCCCTGCACGAGAGAAACCGGACGGGCAAGGGGCAATCCGTGGACAGCGGGTTGGCGCTGACCGCGGGAATACTGCAATCGCCCTATTTCCTTGACTACGAGGGATACCAGCGATCGGATATCGAGGGTCTGGACGCCCGTGGCTACTCCGACCGTTCGCGACTGTACCAGGCCGCAGACGGGTGGCTGTACGTGCATTGCCCGGACGACGCGAGTTTTGACGCGATGTTGTCGGAAATGGGTATCGACCCAGGAGACGCTGATGCGGACAGGGTTGCGACGGCGATAGCCGGCGACACCATCGAACGCTGGATGCAGCGGTTGCGCCCTCGCGGCGTATCAGTCACGCCGAACCTGACCATGGAAGATTACCGGAACGACCCGGTGGTGAGGAATGCGGGGTTCATCCAGACCCGGGACCACATGGTTTGGGGCAGCGTGGACCACTCGGGCACGACGGCACGACTGTCGGCTACGCCGCCCCGGCTGGGTCCTCCGGCGCCATATTTCGGCCAACACACCGATGAGATCCTCGCGGAGGCTGGATATTCACCAGCGGCGATTGAGGCGTTGAAAGCCTCCGGCGCAGCGGTTGCGCCACATCCGTAAGGCGCTACCGTCTCCAGAATCGGCGCAGGTCACGTAGGGGCGAATGATTATTCGCCCCTACCGCGTTGTGGGCATCCGCAGGAACCCGGTATTGCGTCGTGGATGCAAAGGGTTTGCCACCGTGCTAAACTTGCGCCATCTGCTCCTGCGGGAGGTAGCGGCATGTTGCGCATTTATAACACCCTGACGAAGAACGTCGAGGAAATTCGTCCCATCACGCCTGGAAAAGTGTCGATGTACACGTGCGGGCCGACGGTGTACCGGTATGCCCATATTGGAAACCTCCGCACCTATCTGATGGCGGACTGGATACGCCGGATTCTGATAGCCGATGGGAACGAGGTGTACCACATCAAGAACATCACCGACGTGGGGCACATGCGGCAGGAGTTGGCGGAAGCCGGCGGCGACAAGATGATCATGGCCGCGCTGGCCGAAGGCAAATCCCTCCAGGAGATCGGCGAATTCTACGCTGACGTGTTCTGGCAGGACGAAGAGCGAGTCAACATTCTGCCGGCCCATGTTTTCCCCTGGGCGTCGCACCACATTCCCGAAATGCTGGATATGGTCGGGACGCTGATGAACAACGGCGGGGCCTACGAAGCCGGAGGGAACATCTATTTTGACGTGAACAGTTATCCCGAGTACGGCAAGCTGTCGCGGAACTTCGGCGGCGACCTGCTGGAAGGGGTGCGAGCGGAAGCCGACCCGCTGAAGCGCGACCCCCGTGATTTCACGCTGTGGAAGGCCGCTGAACCGGGACGGGACGTGAAGTGGGACAGCCCATGGGGCGAGGGGTTCCCCGGCTGGCACATTGAATGCTCGGCCATGGCGCACAAGTACCTGGGCGAACGATTCGACATCCACACGGGCGGGGTGGACAATGTGTTCCCGCATCACGAGGACGAGATCGCCCAGAGCGAAGGGGCCTTTGGCGGGCAGCACGTGAACTACTGGGTGCATGGGCAGCACCTGCTGGCGGATGGAGCCAAGATGGCCAAATCGGCGGGCAACGTTTTCCTCATTGAAGACCTTGCGTCCAGGGGATTTGACCCGCTGGCGTTCCGTTACCTCTGTATGACGGTGCGCTACCGGCACCGGATGAACTTCACGTTCACGTCGCTGCGGGCGGCGGAGAAGGCGTTGACAGGATTGCGGAACCGCATCTGGGTGTGGCGCAGCATGGCTGGCAACGGATCCGGACACCACGCTCTGACCAGCGACGGTGAGACCTGGCGGGGCAAGTTCTGGGATGCGGTGCATAGCGACCTGGACCTGCCGACGGCGATGGCGGTTACCTGGGACATGGTTCGCTCCGAATTGCCGCCTTCGGACAAACTGGAGCTCATGCTGGACTTCGACCGCGTGTTCGGACTCGATTTGAGCCAGGTGCCGGAGCGGTACGAGATCGGTTCCGCCAACAGCGAAGCCATCGCTCGGAGGGCGGCGCTGCGGGAGCAGGCCGCCTACACCGACGCGGACCTGATGCGGGAAGAAGTCGTAGCCAGCGGCATGGTGGTGGAAGATACCGGGATCGCCACGCGGGTTCGCCCTCAGACCCCGTTGGAATTGCAGGAAGCCAAGTGGTCGTCGGTTTCCGCGTCTCGGGAAGTTCCGTCGTTGTTGGACGAACCGGATCTCTACGAATTTTCCTTCGTGATCAACGCCTATGACTATGTTGACGATGTGCGTCGCTGCGTCGAGGCGATATTGCGTCATTCGGGTGGCGCATCGGTTGAGGTCCTCGTGGTGGACAATGGCTCCACCGACGGGACGGGGGATTATCTTGAAGCAGCCCAGGACGAGTACGCCAACCTGCGGGTTATCCACTGCGACCACGTGGTGGGCGACGCGGCCGGCAAGAACATCGGGTTGAAGCAGGCCCGGGGGCGGTACGTGGTGGTCATGGACGCCTCAACGGAGGTGGTGGGCGATATATTGTCTCCGATTGCGGAACACCTTTCGGACCACAGCATCGGGGTGTTCGGTCCCTACGGGTTGACCACCGACGATATGCAGCATTTCCACGAGGAAGTGGACCGGGGCGACGCGGATGCGATGCAGGCTTACTGCATGGCTTTCCGGAGGGCCGATCTACCGGCGGTGGGGTTGATGCACGAGAGTTTCCGGTTCTACCGGAACTTGGACATTGACTACTGCTTCCAGTTCAAGAATGCCGGTTACCGGGTGGTGTGCGACAGTGGGATGCCGCTGGTGAGGCACGAGCACCGGCAATGGGAGGAGCTGGAGGAGAACCAGCGCGACGAGCTGAGCCGGAAGAACTTCGGGCGCTTCCTCAGGCGGTGGGGCGGCCGGCCGGATTTGCTAATCAACCCCAACGCGCGGGGGTTTGATACCGGTTTCCGGCACTAGATAATCGCGACCTTGCAGAAAAATCAAGAGGAAGCTTATGGACAGCACATTGAAATACTACTCAGTTGAGTCTCTTGTCGAATTGCGACGAAACGGGATGATCAGAGCCAATCCCGAATATCAGCGCGGGGAGGTTTGGTCAGCACTACAGAAGAAGAAACTGATTGACTCTGTGCTGCGCGGATACCCGTTGCCGGTCATTTACCTACATCACATAAAAAAAATCTGTTGCGGGGATGCAGCGGGAAGACTTGGAAATCATTGATGGTCAGCAGCGCATCACAGCCCTTTACGAATTTGCAGAAGGTGCTTATGCGCTCTTTGATCCCATTGCGGACGATGTGCAAGCCCGCTTTCCCAACTTCCTGAAGGATCAACCTTGCCCTTGGGGAAGGAAGGACTTCCACTCTTTGACTGAGGACATTCAGTACCAGTTTCTGAAAACGGAACTGCCCGTCGCTATGAACCTTTGGTGCTAGTTTGAGACGATTTTGAAAATGCCACGAGGTTCCCCTATGCTGCGAGTTGAGAACACTCCGCAGCGAGGAACCCCATGAACATCTCCGATTTTATCACC
>DAOUJY010000140.1:0-24144 GCA_034421995.1 Dehalococcoidia bacterium
TGCCGACGCTCGGTGAGGTCGCGCACGTCGCCGTCGATGCGGGTGATGCCGCCCGGGTCCAGGCCGGCGGCCTCGGCCATGCTCTGCCAGCGGATCACCTGGTCCCGGGCCAGGGCCTTGATGGGGTAGATGGCGACGGCCGTGGCGTTGGGGTTGGCGGCCAGGTGGTGTAGGGTGGGCGCCTGGAAGACCAGGGACTTGCCGCTGGCGGTGCCGGTGCTGATCACCAGGTTGTGGCCCTGACCCAGCAGCTCCAGCCCCATGGCCTGGTGGAGGTAGAGCTGGCCGCCAGCAGTCTGGGCCTTCACCGCGGGCCACACCGCGCTGTCGGTCAGCCAGCCGGGCACGTCGCCGTAGCGGGCCTCCTGGCCGGGGATGGTGATCTCGTCGTGAATGTTCATGATTGCAGAGGCGAGTCAGACACCATTGGCTTCGTTGATGCGGTCGCAGCACGCCGGCCCGCAGGCTTTCAGATCACCGGCGCGGGCGTCGAAGGCGTGGCCGGCGGGAATCCGTTCGCCGCACCAGGCGCAGATGCGCCGGAGCAAGGCGGCGCGCAACGCCTCTGGGAACGACGCCGGGTCCAGCGCGGGCGTGTGATTGCGGCAGTACCAGTCGGCCAGGTCGGCGGCGATGGCCGGAATCGATTTCTCCACTATGTCCAGCGTGAGACCGTCCCGCCACTGGGCAAAGCGGCGCATCTGGTCGGCGGTCATCGTGCCCTCCAGGTTCTTTCCATGGCCGTGGCTCCCACTGTGGAAAATAACGGTCGCGGCAGCGCAGCCGGAACGGTCACCAGACGGTCGGCACCCGCTCCGACGTCGCCAGCGCCTCATCGCGGGTCACCACCGCCGCGCCCAGCGCGTCCGCCTCCGCGGCGATCAGCCGGTCGTGCATCTCCGGGATCTCGGGAAACCGGTCCAATCTCTCCAGCTGCGCCCGGCCCAGATCGGACAGCTCTATCCCGTCCACCGAGTCCAGCGCTTCCAGGAGCGCCGACGCTCCCAGAGGGCTGCCCAACTTCACCGACAGGTAGTAGAACTCGGCCACCACGATGGCGGGAACCACCACCGTGGCGTTGCCCGTCTCCGCCAGCCGGAAGACGGCGCTGGCGGCGACGCTGAGGCGCTCCGGTGATCGGAAGTACCACCAGAGGGCGTGGGTGTCGGCGACGAACCGGGTCCGGCTAACCATCGGCGTTGTTGGTTGATCCGTCGGTCAGCCTCCCACCGGTCTCCCAGATGCCCTTGATGTCCAGGAAGTCCTGGTATTGGGCGTCGGGCAATTGGGAGAGGGCGCCCCGCAGCGTGGACAGGGAGGGCTCGCCGGCGACGGGTTCCACCGCGGTCAGACGGCCGCAGGGCCGTCCCCGGCGCGTGATGATCACCTCGTCGCCCTGGCCCAGGTCCCGGAGGATCTCGCTGAGGTGGGCCTTGGCCTCTCTGATGCTGTAGGTGGTCATGTTATCCGCCGTGGGATGATTCTCTGGACAAACACAATGTGACCACATGCTACCACGTTGGGAGCGCCGCCACGCCGGATGATGCGCCATATCGCCCCTCCGGCTCCCGATGACCGCAGTCGTCCGATTTCAGCGGACAACTGGCAACCAGTCAGAACGCCGGCCGCTGTCTCTTACAGGCCGTCGCGTGGCCGTCGCACCACGAGGTCGGGGTTCTCCTGGACGTAGTCCGCCAGGTTCTCCATCCCCAGTTCCATCTTGCGCGACGGCCGGATGGACGGCGTCCGGTCGATGAAGTACTCCGTGCCCACCTCCACGGCGCCGCCCAGGGTGTAGCCCTGGACCACCCAGTCGGGCGGAGGCTGGCAGAAGGCGCCGTCAACGCACTGGAGGACCTGGCCGGCGATGCAGTGCCTGCGGCGGAACATTTCCAGGGCGCGGTTGGCGGCGCGGCGCTTTTCATAGCGTTCCGGGCGCCGTTCCATGGACCTGATGACCCCGTCGGGGTCTCTCCTGTAGTGCCAGACGTGGAAGTGGTTGTCGGCCATGGCGAACCCCCGCAATGCTGCTGGGTACAATTGTACCCTGAGGCATCCTGCCATGGGAACGGCTTGCCGTAATGGAGGTTGCGCGAAGCAAGGCTGCGTGTCCGCTTACGGGCGGCACAGCCAGGTCGTCAGGTCGTCGTCATGTCGCTGTCCAGCGATTATGTCAGTCCGACCGGGATGGTCGGTTCGGTGACATAGAGCGCCACGGTTGATGGGGCGATCGCTCAGTTGGATCAAGGAGCAGACGTGTTTCCGGACGGTATTACGGTGAAGGCTGAGTTGGCGTGAGATTGCGAGTAAGAATGGGCTCTAATCCCTGGCCTGCCGTACCGCCTTCCAGATGACCACTCGCCGTCGGGTGAGTTCCCGACCGATCTTAGGTTCATTGTGATGGTTTTCTACCGCCGATTCCCCTGCGACTAGATCGGGCTCCGAGTTAGCCAGGAGTTCGTCTGAGAAAGGCGCACGATGCCCGTTACGGTCGGGATTGATGGCTTGATCACGCCGTTGCAACCTGTGGATATTGGCCGGATAAAGGCCCAGCGGTGGGATTGCGAGGCTGCCGGTCTTTGCCGGCGGCCCACGCGTTCCCGGCATGTCGACGCGCTCCTCGAGAACCCAACGAGTGCGCTGAAGAACCGGCGTGCGATTTCAACCATCTGTGAGTGCAACTCTGCGGTTGCAATCCTTGGAAATGTATCAGCAGGGGTCGCTTCCAGGAGAAGCCGTGCGCAACCGCAATTTCCGGAGCGTGTCGTCGTCAAATGGGTTGTTACCCGACTGTAGGGTTCGGATCCACGCCTCTCGGCTGGGCCGGTAGTGGGAACGGCAGGTCGGTTTCTCCGAGGCATCCACCCAGTTCAGAAATACCCTGAAGTCCATCACAGCCTCGTCCGCTGAACCCATCACGCCGTAGACCAGCCCTCGACTGTCCCGCGCCGGACCCTCCGGCTCTCGCTCCAGAGCCATGTTGCAGAAAGGCAGCGCCTCCTCCGGCCGACGCTGTACGCCAAGTTGCCAACACAGCGCGTTGTTGATCACCTGATTACGGGGGTCCCTTTCCAGCGCTGCCCTCAGATCAGAGTTGGAGGGCTCCCATTCTTGTGCTTCCGAGTGCACCAGCGCTCGGTTGTAATACCCAAGCGGATTGTCGGGCGCCAGGTCTATGGCTTTGGCGAAATCGGCCATGGCCTGTTCAACGTCTCCGTCTTCACCCCTCTGCAACAGGGCCTTACCCCGGTTCACCCATGCCGTTGCCAACTCCGGGTCTATGTCGATCGCGCGTTTCAAGTCCTCGAAGGCGAGGTCAAGGTCCCCCTCGCGACCCCGTTCCAGGTACACCGTCGCCCGGTTCACCAGCACGCCCGGGCCTTCCACGCCGGCGTCGATGGCGCGGTCCATATCGTCCAGCGCCCGGTCGAGGTCGCCGGGCCGGCCCCTCGCGATGTAGGCCGTGGCCCGGTTGAAGTACGGGGCCGGCAGGTGGGGAGCCAACGCCGACGCCCTCGTAAGGTCGGCGATGGCGAGATCCTTGTCGCCCGGCCGCCCGCGTTCCAGGTACGCCAGACCCCGACTGCCGTAGGTATCGGCGGACCGTGGCTGCACCGACAGCACCTCGGTGAACCGCCAGACGGCCTCGTCCAGATCCGCGTACTCCCCGCCCAGATAGGCCTGACCCAGGCGGTAGTGCAGGTTGGCCAGAGCGGCCTGGTCCGCAGGTGGATGCTCCAGCGCCTGGTACAGCACGGTCTTGGCCGGTTCATACTCAGCCCGTTGCAGGTACACCTCGCTCAGGGTCAGCAGCGCCACTGAGCGCACTTCCGCCGTCAGGTCGATGTTGATGGTCGTGGGCAACTCGGACGGCGATGTGGCGATTTCCACAACCTGGGGACCGAGGGACTCGCTCTCGGTGGGGGTTGAGGTCAGGTGGGCCAGCACCCTGCCGCTGTCGTATTCTCCCCAGATCACGATCGATGCGCCCGACTGCTTTGCGGCCGACAATGCCGCCCGGTGCCCCGGGACGGTTTCCGTCCAATCGTCGATCCTGATCCCTTCAAGTCCGGCGGCGGCGATCTCGCGGCTTATACTGTCCCCGAGGCGGCCACGGATGTTGAACTCCAGCTGCCCGGCCGTGTAGTTGGCGAACGGCGCGATCACGATCAGCGCTTCTCCGGCTCCGGCCACGGGATGGTCAGGCTCTCCGGAGGAATCAATCGGCGCCGCCCCGGTCGGCTCCACGGGGCGGTTGGGCTCATCGGAAAGATCGACCAACGCCAGCGTCACCGCGATCGCGACCATCACCGCCACCGCTGCGGCCGACGCAGCGATCCAGAAACTCCAGCGTCTGCGCCCAGGAGCCGGCGGCGAATCAACAACATCCGGCGGCGCGGGAGACGGCGCATCGGCGGGTTCTGGGGGCGGAGCCTCGACCGCCGGCGCTTCCGGGTCGAAATCCGCCGCGATCAACAGCTCGTCCCTTTCCTCCGGCGTGAGCCTCAGCTCCTCGGCACAACGGAGCACATCCTCGCGGTAGCGCGGCCTGGCGGTGAGGCCCTCCTTCCAGCGAATCAGGGTCGCGCGGCTCACCCCGATACGCCGGGCCAGGTTAGAATCGTTAATGCCCGACCGGCTGATGTGGGAGGTGAGGAGTTGGCCGAAATCTGGCAAAAGATACAATCCTGTCGCACAAAATGAGCCGAGTGTTACACATCTGTCGTTCAGTGTACAACCGGTGAACGCCTAACCTTGACGTCGCCACACCCAAATTCAAGGAGGCGATGAGATGAACCGAATAATGTCCAAGGCAATTGTTCCCCTGCCAATGCTGTTGCTGCTGTCGCTGGCCGTAACGGCCTGCGGCGGCAGCGAGGAGTCCTCCGCTCCGGCTGCCCTAGCGGCCCCGGCGGCCGCAGCTGCTACGGCCGTACCCGCGGCCGCGTATCCCTCCAGCGCACCCGCGCAGCAGCAGGCTGCGATGCCGGCCTCGGAGCCCTCGCAGGCCGAGGGCTTCAACAACGTCGGCGGCTCGGCCACCGTCAACGATAAGCCCTACGACCTCACCTTCTTCCAGCACTACGGCGTCAACCCGTTCATAGATACGGAGGACGACCACCTGTCCACCTTCGCCATCGACGTGGACACCGCGTCATACACCATTGCGCGCAGATTCCTGGACGATGGGCACCTGCCCGACCAGAACTCCATACGGGTGGAGGAGTTCGTCAATTACTTCGATCAGGGCTACTCGGCGCCCACCGACGACGCCTTCGCGATTCACATGGACGGTTCGCCGTCCCCGTTCGGCAACGGCAATCACTGGCTGATGCGCGTCGGATTGCAGGGGAAGGAACTCACCGAGGAGGAGAGGCAGGATGCGACGCTGGTGTTCACCATCGACGTTTCCGGCTCCATGGCGCGCGAGGACCGGCTGGGACTCGTGAAGCAATCGCTGCGGCTGCTGGTGGATGAACTCCGCTCCGACGACAAAGTTGTCATCGTGACCTATGGCGACCGCGGCTCCGTGCTGCTCGAAGCCACTGAAGGCCGAGAGCGGGGCAAGATCCTGCAGGCCATCGACTCCCTGCAGCCCGGCGGCTCCACATACGTTGAGGACGGCCTGAAGGTCGCCTACAAGCTGGCGGTGGGCGAAGTGCAATCCGATCGCATCACCCGCGTCATGGTGCTCTCCGACGGCGTCGGCAACGTGGGCAACACCGGTCACGAATCGCTACTGCGTCAGGTCCAGGGATACGTTGACCAGGGCGTGACCCTCACCACCGTCGGTTTCGGCATGGGCAACTACAACGACATCCTGATGGAGCAGTTGGCCAACGACGGCGACGGCTCCTACTACTACGTCGACACTCTCTCGGAGGCTCGCCGCATCTTCGTCGACGACCTCACTGGAACCCTCCAGGTCATTGCCAGGGACGCCAAGGTGCAGGTCGAGTTCAACCCCGAGGTCGTCAGCCGCTATCGGCTGCTGGGCTACGAGAACCGGGACGTGGCCGATGACGACTTCCGAGATGACACGGTGGACGCGGGTGAGATCGGCGCCGGACACAGCGTCACCGCGCTCTATGAGCTCAAACTCCGCGAAGGCGCCGAAGGCGTCATCGGGACGGTCTACATGCGCTACGAGGACGTCGGATTCAACGAGGTGGTCGAAATCAACCAGGAGTTCCAGCGCAGCGATCTGGCTGCGACCTTTGAAGAGACCACCCCTACGTTCCAACTGTCGGCGGTGGTGGCCGAATTCGCCGAGGTCCTGCGCGGGAGCTATTGGGCTCGCGAGGGCAGCCTCCAGGCCGTGTCGGGAGAGGCCCGCCGCGTACAGCTGCTCCTCCCGGATTCGACTGCCGTATCCGATTTCACCAGCCTGGCGGTTCAAGCGGCCGGTCTCGAGGCCGACGCCCCCGGCAGCTAACGGCCGAGTTGGCAGATGAAACGATGCGCGACCCGGTCGCAAGTGCCGGTGTTTCGGCAACAAAGGACGCTGAGATGAACCTCAATCTGCTCTACGCGGCCCTGGCCACCATAATCTTCGCCGCGGTGGCGGCGGCCTGCACCATCCCGTCGGAGATCACGCCGACCGCGCCGAAGCCGGCTACGTCAGCGCCGGAACCGGGGGCATACTCAGAGATCGTGGACGGCTACCTGGCGGCGGTTCCCGCAGTCCTGCACGCCGGACGGACGGAAAACGTGTCGGTTTCCCTGTTTGACGGCGCGGAACCGGCCCGTGGCGACGTGCGGCTGACCCTGCTGAAGGGAGATAGCCCGGTGGCGGAGGCCAGCGCGTCAGTGGCGGGCGCCGGCGCCATACCCCTGCCTGTGCCAACGATGCCCGCCGGCCACCGCGCTATCGACTATACTCTCCACATTGAGGGTGGCGGCGATGCCGACGGCCCGGCCTTTACCGACACGGCCATGGTGTTGGTAAAGGAACCCGCCGAGCTGCTGTTCTTGGAGACCGACAAGCCCATCTACAAGCCCGGCCAGCGCATCCGCATCCGCGCCCTGCGGCTGGACGCCGACCTGAAACCGCTTCCTGGCTCGATGACGCTGGAGATCCGGGACGCCAAGGGCATCAAGGTGTACAAACGGACGGTCAATGCCGACGAGTTCGGCATGGCCGAGGCCGGCCTGCCGCTATCTACGGAACCCAACCTGGGCGTCTGGAAAATAACCGCCAACTCCGGGGAACAATCCGCCCAGCTGGACGTCCGCGTTGACGAATACGTGCTGCCCAAGTACGAAATCAGCGTTGACCTGCCCAAGGAGTGGGTGTTGGTCGATGATCCAATCGCCGGAACCGTGTCCGCCGAGTACAGTTTCGGCAAGCCGGTGCGCGGCGAGCTGGAAATCGTCGCCTCCCGGTACGTGGGAACCTGGGAAGAGTACGCCCGCTTTGAGGGGGAGATCGACGGCGCGGCGTCTTTTGAGCTGCCGGCGGCTGGCTACGTGGCCGGCGTGCCGGGCGCCGGCGGGCAGGGCAACGTGCAGCTGGACATCACCGTGCGAGAGCCGGCCACCGGCTACGAGGAGCGCGCCACCAAGCTCCTGACCGTCGCCGAAGCTCCGGTGAACCTGCAGCTGATACCGGAGAGCCGGATTTTCAAGCCTGGGCTGCCCCTGTCGCTGCTGGTGGTGTCAGAGACGCCCGACCAGCGGCCCGTGGCCGCCGATGTCAACGTAACCGTCCGGTACGTTGACGGGGAGTTTGAAACCGTCTCCGAGGAATCCCACGACCTGGCTAGCGGCGGCGGCGGCGCTCTGCTGGAACTGGTTCCGCCCAGCCAGGCGGTGGCGCTAACCGTGACCGCCGCGTCGCCGGACGCGGCCGCCACGTTGGCCATGGAGGCCGGCCACTCACCGTCGGGCAACTTTATCCACGTGACGCAGACCGGCGACGCGGCGCTGTCGGTAGGAGCGCTGGCCACGTTCCGGGTCAATTCCACCACCGAGGCCCGGCAGTTTTACTACGAGGTAATCGGGCACAACGGGGTCATTTTCTCCGACATAGCCTGGACGCCGGACATCGCTTTTGAGGTGACGCCGGCCATGACGCCGACGGCGCGGTTGCTGGTCTATCAGATACTGTCCGACAACGAGGTGGCCGCCGACCATATTCCCTTCAGCGCGTCGGCCAGCTATCCCATGTCGCTGGAGGTCGAGTTCAGCAGCGATGAAGTGCGGCCCGGCGACGCGGTGGACATCAGCGTGCAGACAATGGGGCCGGCGAAAGTCGGGTTGGCGGCGGTGGACCGCTCGGTGTTCGTCCTGGCGGAAAACCGCCTCAACCTGCAGCAGGTTTTTGCGGAACTGGAGCGGCTGTACGCCCAACCCCAGGCCGAGATTCACCTGGAGTGGCTGCCGGACCGGGTGGAGACGCGGGGGACCGCCGAGGCGTTCCGCTCCGCCGGGCTAATGACGATGAGCGACAAGGCGCTGTCCGCCGGAATGGAATTCCACCGGCCACGCCCGGAGCCATCGCGAGGCGGGGATTGGCAACTGCTTGCGGTAGTCGGCTTCATTGCGTTTATTGTCGTCGCGTTCGTGCTGGGCATGATCGGATTGATAGTGTTCGGCATCGTAAGATTAGCCAGGGCTGTTTTCACCGGCCTGTTCCTGGTCGCCATCGTAGCGGCGACGGGCGGACTGGTTGCCTGCGGCGGCTCCGAAGAAGCGCCGGCGGCGTACCAGGAAGCGGCGGCCCCGGCCAGCGCTTCGGTGGCAGCTGAGGCTGCCGACGGTCTGGCCGAAGTGCAGCGGGTGCGGCAGTTCTTCCCCGAAACCTGGCTGTGGGCCGACGTGATAACCGATGCGGCCGGCAACGCCACCCTGCCGGCAACCGCGCCCGACAGCATCACCACCTGGAACCTGCGTGCTGTCGGCGTCTCGCCGGAGCACGGCCTGGGCATCGCCAACGCCGAGCTGACCGTGTTCCAGCCCTTCTTTGTGCAGGTTGACCTGCCCTATTCCGCCATTCGCGGCGAGGAGTTTCCGGTCAAGGTCGCCCTGTACAACTACCTGGACACGCCCCAGGAATTCCAAGTGGAGATTGAAGAGTCTGGGGATTTTGCGCTGTTGGACAACCCGACCCAAACGGTGACGGTTGCTCCCAACGAGGTGGGCGGGGTTGAGTTTGACATCGGGCTGACGGAATTGGGCGGCTTGCCCATCCAGGTAACGGCCCGCAGCCGGGAAGCGGCTGACGCCGTTATCAGAAACCTGCTGGTGGAGCCGGAGGGCGTGGAGCAGGAAGTCGTGGACAATGCCATTCTCGGGCCGGGCGACCGGATCGACTTTGACCTCACCGCTCCACCGGACGCCATTCCAGGCTCCGACCGCGCCTATGTCGCCCTCACCGGCAGCTACCTGGCGCAGACGCTGAACGGGCTGGACAACCTGCTGCAAATGCCCTACGGCTGCGGCGAGCAGAATATGGTCCTGTTCGCGCCCAACATATACGTCGCCCGTTACCTGGACGCCACGGGCCAGTTGAAGCCGGAGGTAATGGCGAAAGCCGAACATCTGATGACCACCGGCTACCAGCGGGAGCTGACCTACCAACGCAGCGACGGCAGTTTTTCCGCCTTTGGAGAATCGGATGACGAGGGCAGCCTGTGGCTCACCGCTTTCGTGCTCAAATCATTCGCCCAGGCCAACGGGCTCATCTATATCGACGAGGTTGTCCTGCGGGACGCCGCCGACTGGATACTTGGCCACCAACGCAGCGGCGGTTCCTTTGAACCCGTCGGGTTCGTGCACCATCAGGAATTGCTGGGCGGCCTGCAGGGTAATACCGCGCTCACCGCCTACGTCGCCATCGCCCTGCACGAGGCCGGCTACGACCGCGCGTTGGCCGCGTCCATCGCGTATCTGGAGAGCCGGCTGGATGATATTGACGATGCCTACACCATGGCCATCGTCGCCTACGCCCTGGAACTGGCCGGCAGCCCCCGCGCCGGCGATGCTCACCGGGCGTTGCTGGATTCGGCAGTCGCCTCCGACGAACGGTTGCACTGGAGCGGCCCGGCGTCTGTGGAAACCACCGGGTACGCGCTGCTAGCCCTGCTGGAACGCGGGGATGCCATCAACGCCGGCAACGCCGCCCGCTGGCTGGTGTCCCAGCGCAATGCCTTCGGTGGCTACGGCTCCACGCAGGATACGGTGGTGGGCCTGCAGGCGCTGATTGAATACGCGGCCGGGGCCAGGTTTGATGTTGACATGACCGTTGACCTCGCCGCCGGCGACTGGAGCAAGCACCTTGCCATCGACGCGGAAAACGCCGACGTGGTGCAGATAGTGGAGTTGCCCGACGTGGCCGACTTGCAGATCAGCGCCGCCGGCTCCGGCCGGGTGGTGGCCCAGATGGTGCAAAGTTTCAATATGCCGGAGGTGCACCGGCCGGATGTGGAAATGTTCCAGATCGACGTTGAGTACAGCGCCGACCACGTGGCGGTCGACGACCTGATCGAAGTGACCGCCCGTTTCGCCTTCACGCCCCCTGAAGTGCTTGGCTCCGCACCGGACGCCGGAATGGTGGTGCTGGACGTGGCGATCCCGACGGGTTTCGCCCCCGTAACCGAGACTGTTGAGATGCTGGTGAATGACTATGCGCGGGTCAAGCGCTACGAAGTCGCCGGCCGCAAGGTGATCCTGTATCTGGAAGACCTGTCTCCCGGCGAGGAGTTGGAACTGCGATTCGACGCCAGGGCCCGGTACCCGGTCCGCGCCCAGCCAGTGACCTCACAAGCCTATTCTTACTACACCCCGCACTGGCGGGCCGAAACCCTGGGGACCAGTGTGACCGTGGTCTTCTGACCGTTCCGTTATGAGCCGGTGAAACTGCCCCGGATGAAGGGGGAACCAAGCCGAGAACAGCGGTGGACACCCAGCTCAGGCTGGCTCTGTAACCATTGTTTCTCATTTGGAATACCCTCAGAAC
Organism: Dehalococcoidia bacterium; assembly: GCA_034421995.1. Lineage (GTDB taxonomy): Bacteria > Chloroflexota > Dehalococcoidia > Lucifugimonadales > UBA3495 > Bin87. Next base: position 10,961 of record DAOUJY010000140.1, read on the forward strand.
GGGATGGTGGCGCGGACCATGGTTCCCGGTCGGAATTCCGTCTCCGTTATCTGAGGTTCGGTGGCGCCGTACATGGTGAGGAGTCCGTTACCCGAGTGGATCTGGAGCTTGCGACTTGGCCGGCGCATCTCGGTTACGGTGATCCATAGCCCGATGCCGCGGGTTGGCCTACCGGTTCCCGAGGTGAGTTCCTGGATGGCGATGGCGATGGCTTCTTGGTCGGACTGGGTGGCCGGCAGGTTGGGGTTTTTGCCCAGGGTGGCTCTGATGCCCGGTCCCGAGTCAGCGACGACCATGTCTAGGCAGTTGCCCATGCGGTGCGGCGTCACGCGGATGTGGCAGTGGGCGCCATCGTCGCTCATGCCGTGCTCGGCGGCGTTGTTCAGCAATTCGGAGAAGGTTTCGACGGCCACGCCGCTGATGCTGGCAGCCTCCGGGTGCCGGGTTGCCAGGTTCTGTTCGAGCGTGTTGGCCAGTTCCTGTGCCTCGCGCATGGAGTGGAAGATGGATGGCGGGAGGAGGTATTCGGTTTCTTGGTCCATGGTCGAAAACTCCTTGGCTGGTTTTCGCGCGGCGGGCATCATCGACTTGGCGTCGGTCATGGGCCACTCGCAGAACGTTTTTGTTCGGGATGTTTGGCGCTCGTACCAGAACCTCAATTTTGTGCAAGGCCGGTTTTAGCCGCGCACATGCACAAACTTCCGGTGGCGCTCCCAGAATCTGATGCTGTTTCAAGGTGCCACGGTAGCTCTGCCATATGTCGTCTGCTGCAATGCTGAGATTCCTGACAAATCGACGTCACTCTTGGCTTTGTTCATGAAAACCTTGGGGTGCCGTCGAACGTTGCCACTGTCGGACATTGTCGCCGTCGCTATTCGTGACCAAATTTCTCGACACATCATGGGCGTGGCGACGACGTCATCCGCTCCGCCGGAACGGACGGCCCGCAGGCGGTGACCACAAGGGGCGATGCTCGGAGACGCCGGGGACGAGCAGATCTGCTGAGGCGTCTCCGTTTCATAGCTGCCGAGTTAGGGATGGAGCCCGGTCGACATCAGGTGTGATCCGTGCCGGCTCATCTCAACTCTGCCATACGGTATCCTACGCCCGGTTCGGTCAGGATATACGCGGCGCTGTCGGCTTCATCACCCAGCTTGCGTCTCAGCCGGCGTATGTGGGTGCGAACCACCTGCGGGTCTCCCGCCGTGGTCACTTTCCAGACCCTCCGCAATAACTGGTCGTGGCTCAAAGCGCGGCCGGCGTTCAGGGAGAGCACTCGGAGCAGATCGTATTCAATTGGAGTCAGATGGACCTCCAGCCCGTCCACTTGGATACGGCGTCGGGAGTAATCGATGTATAGGTTTCCCATCTCAAAGGGCTCCGTTGGCTCGTCGTGGTCCGGTCCGACCTGCTTGCGAAGGGCCGCCCTGATTCTTGCGGTCAACTCGGTGGGCGAGAAGGGCTTTGCCATGTAATCGGCGGCACCCTGGTTGAAAGCGCGCTCGATATTCAGGTCCCTTCCGTATGCGGTAAGGAAGATCACGGGCACCTCCGAGATGTCGAGGATGTCTTGCATGAGTTCGATGCCGTCCGTATCGGGAAACACCAGGTCGAGGAGCACAAGTTGGGGCCGCTCTGATGCCATCAGTCGTACCGCTTCCTGCGGATCGGCCGTGACGACGGGCTCATAACCGGCCCTGGTGAGGACGTCGCGGACCTGCCGCAATGTTTGGGGGTCGTCGTCCACCGCCAGGATACGAGCGTGTTCGTCCGCTCCCTGATGCTGGAGACCCTTATGACGATCGGGTCTGGATTGCCGACCTGAGTCGCCTTGTTCCGCAACCGGCAGCGTAAAGGTAAATCTTGCCCCGCGGCCTGGACCTTCGCTCTCAGCCCATACCCGGCCGCCGTGGGCCTCCACGATGCCCTTGCAGATCGCCAGGCCCAGGCCGGAGCCGGTTGTCTCCCGCCCACCGGCGTCGCCCTCGATCCGGACGTACTTGCGAAACAGATGGGGCAACCGTTCGGACGACACGCCCAGGCCCTCGTCCGTTACGGAGAAGGCGACATGCAGGTCCTGCAGTTCCGCCGCAACCCTGACGGTTGAGGAATCCCTCGAATACCTGGAGGCATTGGACAGCAGATTGCTGAAGACCTGCGTAACGCGCTGGCGGTCGGCCATGACCAATGGCATATCGGGAGGGAGATTGATCTGAAGGTCGTTGCCACCGCCCGCACTTACGAAAGAGGTCTTGGCCTGGTCGATCAGGTCCGCCACCCCGGATGGTTCGGGGTTTACCGAAAGCGTTCCGGTCTCGATGTGCGCCACGTCCAGCAGGTCGGTGATCATGCGGCGCATCCGGTCCGCCTGGTCGTTGATGATCCGGTGGAACTGGTTCACCTCGGCCGGATTCAGGTTGGCGGTATCGTCGAGCAGGGTGGCGGCTGATCCTTTTATCGAGGTAAGAGGCGAACGCAGTTCGTGGCTCACCATGGCGAGGAATTCAGCACGCAGCCGCTCCAGTTCCTCCAGGGGCGTCATGTCTTGGAGAGTGACTACCACAGACTGCATCTCGGCGCCGTCGTCGGAGTAAAGGGGCGTGGCGTTGACCAGGGTGGTGACGGACCTCCCGTCGGGCACTTCTATCAGGATCTCCTCGGCGCGGATCGGCCGGCCGCTGCTCAACCTCTCCGCCAGCGGGGAAGCCTCCAAGGAGACCTCACTTCCGTCCATCCGGCGCAGGCGCAGTATCTCCATGATCTGTTCGGGTGGACCGCCCGGGTCCCGCAGGCCTTCGATGATTCGCAGTGTCTCCCGATTGTACGAGACCGGGGCTCCGGTCGCGGCGTCGAAGACCACGACGCCCACCGGCGAGGTGTTGACCAGGGCCTCCAGGTCAGCCCGGGCCCGCTGTTCCTCCCGGTACCTGCGGGCATTGGCAATGACCAGGGCGGCTTGGGACGCAAACATCACCAGCGACTCCTCGTCCTCGTGGGCGAACTCCCTGCTTTCCTCCCCATTGGTCAGGTAGATGGAGCCAATCCTGATGCCCCCGTTGCGGATCGGCGCGACCAACAGCGACTTGACCGCTACCGGAGGTCGCCACGGCGCAATACCCATGGACCGGATGTAACCGGTCAGGTCGTCAATCCAGAGCGTTTCGTCCACCTCGTTCAGATGCCTGAACAAGGGAGCGCTCTCCGGAAGCTGCGCCAGTACCTGGTGTTCCTCTGGCGTAAGGCCGGAGGTGACGAATTCCTCAAACATCCCGGCGTCGTCGATGACCGTGATGCCGCCGTACCGAGCGTGCGTGAGGTCGCGAGCGCTGTCCACCACATCCCGCAGCACGTCGTGGAAATCCAGGCTCTCGTTGATGCGCCGGCTGGCCTCGCTCAACTTGGTCAAACGTTCCCTCACCGCCGTTGTTTCCAATCTCGGTGGATTTCCCATTTTCAACCTTGGTGTTCCTCTCGCATGGGACTGGACGCTCAGCCCCGGCATTTGAAGCCAACCCTCCTGCGAACCGTCGATTGTTGCAGTCTCGGATTATACGGTCCGCCAGAGCAATTGTCATACAGATGTAACGTTCTGGTTCGTATCGTTATGGATACGTCAGAGAGCGTAGCGCAATACTTCCAGCCCAGCAGGCCGAGCCATTTTACCAGCGGCATAACTCGCCGGACTTCCTGCGCTGCTGAAAGGAGACTCCAATGACCACTCAGTCAGGCACTGAAACAGCCTCGAGGTCGGTGGCCAACCGGGCGCTTCTGGCAAAGGCCCTTGAGGACTCGGCCCTCAACCCGGGAAACAGGGAGTACCTGGAACTCCGCAGGAGGGTGGCCGAGAAAGGCCTGCTGGACCGGCAGTATGGGTACTACGCGCTCAACATCCTCGCGGCCCTGGCGGCCCTGGCGTTGGGCGCCACAGTCATCATCCTGGCGGACCAGCTGTGGGTCCGATTGATAACAGCGGCCTTCATGGCTGTGGTGTTCATGCAGTTCAATTTCATCGGGCATGACGCCGGCCACCGCCAGATTTTCCGTTCCGCGCGGTACAACGACCTAGTCCTGATACTTGCCGGATTCGTGACGGGGATCACCCCCAGCTGGTGGCTGGAGAAGCACAACGCCCACCACCGAAATCCGAATCAGCTCGAACTGGACGACGACATCAACATTCCGATCTACGCCTTCACCGAAGAAGGCGCGCTGCACAGCCGTGGTCTGGTCCGATTCATCGTCAAATACCAGGCTTTCTTCCTGTATCCGGTGCACTCGCTCACTTCGTTCGTATTGGTGGGCAAGGGCATCGGCTATCTGCTCCGCCGTCGACGGTTGCGCTACCCGGTGGCCGAAGTCGCGGCGGTTACAGCCGGCCTGGGCCTGTATTTCGCCGTTCCGTTCCTGTTCATGCCGGCCTGGCACGCCGTGATTTTCATCGCCGTGCATCGTGCGTTGGCTGGGCTGTACATGGGGTTGGTATTTGCCCCCAACCACAAGGGAATGCCGGTACTGGACGCCGGGATGCGGCTGGACTACATGCGACAGCAGGTGCTCACCAGCCGCAACATTCACTCCATCCCGCTGATGGACATGGCGTATGGAGGACTGAACCGCCAGATTGAGCATCACCTGTTCCCCAATATGCCCCGCAACCGGCTCAAGGATGCCCGAGAGGTGGTGAAAGCGTTCTGTGAGGAGCGGGGCATCGCCTATCACGAAACGGGGTTCTGGCAGTCCCAGCGGGAAATCCTGGGGTACATGCACGAGATCGGGGCGCAGCTGCGACATGGGCGTGCAGTAAGCCAGCCTTTGAACCCCACAGCCCCGGCCGTCCCACGCTCCCAGCGGGTTTAGCCATCGGAGCAGCGAGGCGATTCCCCGATTGTTCAAAAGCACGCTGTGAGGAAACTGTTATGACTTCGTCATATATGTGGGATTGTTAGAAATATCATCGTCATGTGCGAAAACCTAACATTGGCGGCGATGTTGCATTTCATCCCGTTTGGTCACAAGGAGGCAGAAGTTGAACACCCCAACCGTCACACGGAGCCGCGGACGACTGCGGTATTGCCGCACCGGTCATCATTCCATTGCTGAAGATAACGTGCCGGCGCCAAATCTCAAAATCGCGCTGGTCTCGCCCCGGGGTCCGCTCTACAGGCACCGGACCGGAATCTGGAAGAAGTCGATGCGCTACGCACCTCTCACGCTGACGACCCTGGCGTCACTGGTGCCTCCGGACATCGACAGCGAGGTAACGCTGGTGGACGAAGGGATCACCGACATCTCTCCAGACCTGGACGCCGATCTGGTCGGCATCAGCGTCATCACCGGCACGGCCCCGCGCGCCTACGAGTTGGCGGACCGCCTTCGGGCCAGGGGTACCCCCGTGGTGCTGGGCGGCGTGCATCCCACCCTCATGCCCCAGGAAGCCGCCGCTCACGCCGATTCCGTGGTGGTCGGCTATGCCGAGGGGTCGTGGCCGCAGCTGCTGAGGGACTTCGTCAGCGGGGAGATGAAACCCCGCTACGACCAGGGAGCGGATCTGAGTCTGGCCGATCTTCCCTTTCCCAGGAGAGACCTGCTCCCCCGGCGGCAATACACCACGACCAACACGATCGAAGCCACCAGGGGGTGCATCCACCGCTGCCAGTTCTGCGTCGTCCCCTCCGCCTGGGGAAGCCCGCTGCAGAAACCGGTGGGAGAGGTGGTCGAGGACATTCGCCAGATGGGGGCGCGTCGGCTCATATTCCTCGATCTGAACCTCATCGCCGACATCGACTACGCCAAGGAACTCTTCACCGCCATGGCTTCCCTGGGAGTGAAGTGGGCCGGGCTCGCCACCACCATCATCGCCAGGGACGACGAGTTGCTGGATCTGGCCGTCCGGAGCGGATGCCGGGCCCTGCTGCTGGGGTTCGAGTCACTGGTCCAGGGTTCGCTGGACGAAACGCGGAAGTCCTTCAACATGAGGAATGATTACCACCTGGTGGTGAAAAAGCTGCACGAGCGCGGCGTCGGCGTCATGGGCTGCTTCGTGTTCGGGTTCGACCACGACACCGCCCATTTATTCGAGCAGACCGTTGAATTCGTCAATGACGCCAACATCGACCTGCCCAGGTACGCCATCCTGACGCCGTTCCCCGGGACTCCCCTGTATTCGAAGCTGGAGCGGGAAGGCCGCATTCTGACCAGGGATTGGAGCCTGTACGACGGCCAGCACGTCGTGTACCAGCCTCGAAATCTCAGTCCCGAAGAACTGCTGTCAAGGACCGAGTGGGCCTGGAAGCATACCTACCGATACCGGTCCATCGCCAAGAGATTGCTGGGTTCGCGGATCCAGCTCCCGGTCTCCCTGGCGGCCAACCTGGGATACCGCTTCTACGCCAACAACCTGCACACGTACTACAACTGCGACTGGATGGTCGGAAAAGGAGCGATTGCGGCATGAGAATCACCCTCATACACCCCTGCATCGGCCGGCGCATCGGCGAACCGTACATCCGGGGGTGGCAGATGGAACCCCTGGCGCCCGCGATGCTAACCTCGCTAACCCCCGGTGATGTCGAGATCAAGTTCTACGACGACCGGATGGAGCCCATACCCTATGACGAGCCCACCGACCTGGTGGCCGTCAGCGTCGAAACGTACACGGCCAAGAGGGCCTACCAGATAGCGACCGAGTACCGCCGTCGTGGCATACCCGTCGTCATGGGAGGTTTCCACGCCACCCTGGCCACCGATGAGGTGTGCGAATACGCCGAGGCAGTGGTCGTCGGAGAGGCTGAAAACCTGTGGCCCCGGCTGGTTTCCGACTTCCGGAGCGGCCGCATGCAACGGGTATACCGGAGCGACGCCCGGCCCGCCCTCGACGGCATCAGGCCGGACCGCACGATATTTCAGGGCAAGAAGTACCTTCCCATCGGCCTGGTCGAGGCGGGCCGGGGATGCCACCTGCGCTGCGAGTTCTGCGCCATACAGTCGTTTTTCAGCAGCACCCAGACCAGGAGGCCGGCGGAAGACATCGTTGACGAGATACGGCAGATGGACAAGCCGTTCATCTTCTTCGTGGACGACAACTTCACGTCTCACATTGACCGGGCCAAGGACCTGATGCGTCAACTGGCGCCCCTGAAGATCAAGTGGGTGAGCCAGGCGAGCATTCACGCGGCCCACGACGAGGAGTTCCTGCGGCTCGCCAAAGAAAGCGGATGCCAGGGTCTGCTGGTAGGGCTGGAATCCCTGAACCCCGACACGCTCAAGCGCATGAGCAAGACCTTCAACCTGATGAACGGCGGCTTCGACGTCGCCTTCGCCAATCTCCGCAAATACGGGATCAGGCTCTACATCACCTTCATGATGGGCTACGACGGCGAGGGCATCGACACCTTTGAACGGAACGTTTCGTTCGCCAGGGACAAGAACTTCTTCATGGTGTCGTTCAACCACGTCACCCCGTTTCCCGGCACCCCGCTCTACCGCCAGCTCCAGCACGAGGGCAGGCTGCTCTACGACCGCTGGTGGCTGGACCCGGAATATCGATACGGGATGATGCCCTTCGTCCCCACGGGGATGACCGCAGAGGAAGCGCGCAAGGGATGTCTGGAGGCCAGGGCCAGCTTTTACAGCCTGTCATCCATACTCAGGCGCAGCCTCGACTTCAAGGTCAATACCCGGGGGTCATTCCTGTGGCACTACTTCATCGTCAATTTCCTGATGCGCCGGGAGGTCAGTCAACGGGAAAACTATCCCCTGGGCGACGAGTCCTTTTCGGGAACGCTGGTCAAGGTCAAGGAACCAATTCCCCGGGACGTCGAACGCGTTCCGTCCCGCGAATTGCAACATGAGGGTTATCGCCGGTGAAAGACTTCAGCATTGAACTGGCCACCAGGGAGGACGACCCGGCGATCCGGCGGTTGCTCGCCGAGAACCCGGTGCCCGGAGACGTTGTGGTCACCTACGAACGGGAGCCCGACTATTTCCTCGGCTGCAACGCCATGGGGCGCTTCTGGCAGGTGGGCGTGGCTCGCCACAACCCATCGGGCCGGATCGCCGGCCTGGCGTGCCGGTCAACGCGGCCGATGTATGTCAACGGAATGCGCGAAGAGGTCGGATATCTCAGCCAACTGAGAGTGGACCGTCAATTCAGGGGACGATGGCTGGTGGCATTCGGGATGAAGTTCGCCCGGGAACTGCATGGCGACGGGCGAGTGTCGGGCTACATCACCACCATCATCGCGAACAACGACGTGGCGCGCGGGATACTGGTGGAGCGTCCCCGGGACCACCACCCCACCTACCGAGAAATCGGCCGGCTGGACACCATCGCCATCATTTTGAGAAGGCCGCGGCCGGCGGAGCCGTCCCCGTACGTGATCGAGAGAGGCTCCCCCGACTGTCTGGAAGAGATCGTTGACTTCCTCAATGCCGAGGGCAGGCGAAAGCAGTTTTTCCCCGCGTATGAAGTGGCCGATTTCCAGGCGGGAACGACGACGCCCGGTTTCGATCTGAACGACTTCTTTCTCGCTCGCAGGAACGGCAAGCTGGTGGGCGTCGCCGCGCTCTGGGACCAGTCGGCATACAAGCAGACGGTTGTGCGTCGCTATTCCCGGGGGTTGAGATTCGGGCGGCCCTTTTACAACGCCATTTCGCGCATTGCCGGAGGTCAGCCTCTCCCCGCCATCGGGGAGGCTGTCCATTACGTGTACGCCAGTTTCATTTGCACCGAGGGCAACCGCCCGGAGGTGTTCGCCGCCATACTCCGGCGCCTCTATAACGAAGCGGCCGCCCGTGGCTACGCCTACCTGTTGGTCGGCCTTGACAGCCGCGACCCCCTTCTGGCAGCAGCCAAGTCGTATCCCCACATTTCCTACCCTTCCAATCTGTTCACAGTTTGCTTCGATGAAGCGGGAGAATTTCATGCGAAACTCGACGGCCGGCTACCCCACATTGAAATCGCCACGCTCTGAAATCGGAACGCCAGCGCCAGTACGCATTGTCGGCAAGTCGGCAAAGAACCGACCCACGGGAAGCGTGCGGCTGGTGGAGGACCTGACGGAAAGAGAGCGGGACCAGATGTATTCTTTGATGAACCGCTACTTCGCCGAGGTCACCAGGAACCGCTTCGAGGAAGACCTGGCGGAGAAGACCTGGGCCTGCGTGATACACGATCCCCAAGGTGGACAGATAGTGGGGTTCTCCACTCTGATGCGCTTTGAGGCTATGGTGAATTCCCAAAGGGTTTCGGCCCTGTTTTCGGGCGATACCATCGTCGCCCGCGAACACTGGGGACAGCAGGCGCTGCACCGCGTGATGGGGGATCACATGCTGGGTCTGGCGGAAAGATCCCTGCCCACGCCCACGTTCTGGCTTCTCATCAGCTCCGGTTACAAGACCTACCGCTTTCTTCCCCTGTTCTGCCGAGAGTTTTTCCCCAGGTACGATGCCGCCACTCCCGCCGGCATGCAACTCCTGCGCGACGTATTGGCCGCGATCAAGTTCGGCGCGGAGTACCACCGGGAAGCGGGTGTGGTGCAGTTCGCCGAACCCGCTCCCTTGCGGCCCGGAGTTGCCGAGATAGATCGGGTCCGGCTGAGGGATCCCCACGTCGCCTTCTTTGCCCACGCCAATCCGGGCCATTCCAGGGGCGACGAACTGGTCTGCATTGCCCAGCTTGCTCCATCGAACCTGACGGCCGCGGGGCGCCGTTTTCTCAGGAACGCCGAAACCGCGGTAGGGAGACCGGATACCCATGAAGAATAGCTCTCCATCCAGAGATAGGCGTCCCGGCAGGCTGGGAATGCACCGGCGCTTCCGTCACCGTTCCGTCAGCGCTGCGGCCGCCAACGGCCTCTGGTGCCTGTCCCTCATGGACGATGCGCTGGCATTCCGGCGCGCAAAACAGGATGTACGGGAAGCGCAGAGCAAGCTGCTCACGGGCCTGATCCGCAGGAACGCCGGCACCGAGTTCGGCCGGCGCTGGGCGTTCGACGCGGTGCTTTCCACCGACGACTACCGGCGTCGCGTGCCGCTATCAACCTACGACGATTACCAATCGGACATATCCAAGATCATGCGGGGGGAGCAGGGAGTGCTCACCAGCGATCCGGTCTTTCTGCTCGAGCCCACCAGCGGCTCCACGGGCCCGACCAAGCTCATCCCTTACACCAAGTCCTTGAAGGCCGAATTCCGCCGAGCCATAGCCCCCTGGGTGGTTGACCTGTTCCGACGGGACCCGCGTCTGCTCTCAGGAAAATCGTACTGGTCCATCAGCCCCGTCAGCCGGTCTTCCGAATGCAGCGGGTCGGCCGTCCCCATAGGATTTGAGGACGACAGCGAGTACCTCGGCGTCATCGGCAGAAAGCTGGTCCAGGCTGCGCTGGCCGTTCCCACGAACCTCCGCTTCATCGAGGACATGAACGCCTTCCGTTACGTCACGCTGCTGTTCCTCCTTCGGTGTCGCAGCCTGTCGGTCCTGTCGGTCTGGCACCCCAGTTTTCTGACCCTGCTGCTGAAACCCCTGTCAGAATGGGCCGACCAACTGGCCAGCGACATCGAAGCCGGCCGGATAACGCCCCCCACGCCTGTTTCCGCTGCACTGCTGGACCGCCTGCAGGTGCGGTTGCGGCCGGATCCCGGCAGGGCACGAGAGATCAGGAGACATCTCTCCTCGGCCATGGATCTGGAGGTTTCCTCCTCCGCCAAGCTGTGGCCCAATCTGCGTCTGATCAGCTGCTGGGCGGATGGCAACGCCGCCCCGTACGTGCCCGCTTTGGCGGCCGCTTTTCCCAACTCAACTATCCAGGCCAAGGGCCTGGTCGCCACGGAGGGCGTCGTGTCCATTCCCGGCCATGGACAGCCCGGCGGGCTGCTGGCCGTAGGGTCGCATTTCTTCGAGTTCCTGCCCCATGGCGAGGTGCAGGGGGACAATACCTTTCTCGCCCACGAGTTGCGGGAGGGAGAACGCTACTCGGTGGTCATCACGACCGGAGGCGGCCTGTATCGCTACCAGATGGGAGATTTGGTCGACGTCGTCGGTCATGAGGGGTCCTGCCCTCTCCTCAGTTTCGCCCGGAAGGAATCTCACGTATCCGACCGGTTCGGCGAAAAACTGAACGAGGAGCACGTTCAGCAGGTTCTGGACTCTGGGCTCGCAGAATGCGATCTGTCCGCAGAATTTGTGATGATGGCCTTCGATGAAGCGCTCGGTGATCCCTCCTACGTCCTGTTCGTGGAATCGCGGTCGGCCACAGACTTGGAACTCCAGTCCCTGGGGACCTGTGTCGAGGATGCTTTGCAGCTCAACTACCACTATCGCTATTGTCGGGACCTGGGGCAGCTGGCTGGCGTCAGGGTGTTTCGGCTGGGACCGGGCGCCCACGAAACCTTCACCCAGCATTGCCGGGCAAATGGGCAACCGATCGGCGGCATCAAACCCTCGCCCCTGAACACGCAAACCGGCTGGACGAAGATATTCTCCGGAGCCCCGCTGGAGTCCATCGGTAGGAATTAGCTTCCGGAAAGCCAAAACCGAAGACCAGGATGATCCCAGCGCTCAGCGCCGGTTGTGCCACACAGGGCAGTAGTAGCAGCCGGGATGAAGCACCTCAATATCTAGGAAAGGCGAATTTACGAAGGTAAGGGGCGCCGGGTCGTCGGGTGTAACTCGTAAAGCCATACCGTCAAGGAGGGCCGTGAAAAGTTTTCCAACCAGGCTGGCGCTCAACTGGAGGGCAAATGGAAACCGTAATCGGAATAACGCTGGCGGTGGCCGCATATCTGGTGGGGTCAGTGTCACCGTCCTACCTGCTGGTGCGTTTCAAGACCGGCGAGGATGTGCGGCAAACGGGAAGCCGCAACGCGGGAACGCTCAACACCTACCACCGCCTTGGGATTACGGGCGGCCTGGCCGTCCTGGCCGTGGACGTCGGCAAGGGCGCGCTGGCCGTCCTGGTCCCGACCCTTGTCGGCGCTCCGACATGGACCATATTCGCCACCGCTCCTCTGGTTTTGATAGGACACAACTGGCCGGTGTGGCTGCAATTTAGAGGCGGCCAGGGCGCGGCGGTGCTGCTGGGCGTGTCGCTGGGCCTGTTTCCCGTGGTCACCGCCGTCTGCCTCGTTCCCGTCGCCCTGGTCATGATCATATTTCGCAACGTGGTCCTGGGTTCGGCTACGGCCTACGTGCTGGTCTGCATAGCTCTGGTCATCGTCGGGACTGAATGGCCGATGGTGTTGTTGAGCATCCTGCTGACTGTTCTGGCCGGGGCAACGTATCTTTTCAGATCTCGCCGGCGGATCTCGGCGTCGGTCCGGAATAAACAGTGGCGACGATTGCTGTCCTTCCGCTTCGTCGAATAGTCGCTGAGAAAGCCGGTTTGACTCGCACGCAGGAGGCAGTATTTCCTGGAGAGTGGACCTTGTTGTCCACGCAATCTTTTGACCAGCAGATCCCGGTGTCCGCCGGCCACCGGCGCCGAGAAATTATAAGTACTGTACCGGACCGGAGCCGCGCTTCGGCATGGTGGGTCTACCTATACGCCGGCTAGCAGCTCCAGCTTGCTGATCAGCAGGTCGATCTTTCCAGGGCCTCGGCCACGTCGGCAGCGGCATACTCGTCCTCGTAGAAATTGCCGTGGAGCGAGTCGGCCACCATGTAAAACGTGAAGACGTCGCCGTCGCCCAACTCGGAACGGAGACGGCTGGCCACACGGGACAGGTGGCGATGCTTGCCATGGTCCCAGCCGCGATCTTCGGCGATGGCCTTGAGTATCTGCGCAGCAGCGCCCCAGCCCTTCTCGGAGGCCTGGCGGACGTCACCGCTGGCGAGTTCGGCCCTGGCTTGGGCCAAGAGATGGTGACTGTCTTCGCGGTACTTCTGGGTGGACATGATCCCTCGCTTACAAGATACCACGTGTGTGTGAATTTACGCGGTCATTGACTCGGCTTTTGCGGGTTGACTCCAGTAGGGGGCAGAATCGTACGCTAAGTCCACTATCGGCGCTTTGGTCACCGGTATTCGCCGGTGAGCGGGATGTGGGCCCACCCAGGGCGTGAGATGTGGGCAGCAACTCGGGCTCGACCGTCAGGCCGGCATGTTACGGGTTAAGTACCTTGTGCGCCGGTCGCGGCGTGCCGTACCATTGAAGATATGCTGCTCACCGTTTCCACCACGCATCGGC
>DAOUJY010000141.1:0-3548 GCA_034421995.1 Dehalococcoidia bacterium
GGTGGGCGGCGTTGACGTGGGCATCAACCCTCTGGCGGTGGACAGCGACGGCGTGCATTACGAGAACCCGAAGGCGCTGGAGAGCGCCCTGGGGAGACTGCGCCGGTGGCAGCAGGCCCAGGCTCGCCGTACGCCGGGCAGCCGCGGCTGGTGGGAAGCACAACGGCGCATCGACGCCACCCAGCGCCGCATTATCGGTCTCAGGAACAACGCCCACCATCATGTCAGTCGCACGCTGGTGCGCAAGTACCACACCCTCGGTATAGAGAGCCTGAACGTCGCCGGCATGATCAGGGCGGGATTGCAGTCGAAGGCTCTCTCCGATGCCGGAATGTCCGGTCTGCTGGGCCGGGTCCGCTACAAGGCGGACTGGTACGGCACCGAGATCATCGAGGCTGACCAGTGGTATCCCAGCAGCAAGACCTGCTCGGCGTGCGGCGTGGTGAACGCAGCGCTGGGCCGGGAACCGATGTGGTCCTGTCCCAGTTGCGGCGTCATTCACGACCGCAACGAGAATGCAGCTCGCAATCTGGGTAAACTTGCGCTACTCGCGGTAGGCGAGGATGTAATGCTCCTGGACGGGGGAGCGCTGGCCGGCGATGATGCCATCGCCGGTGAAACTGCCCCGGATGAAGGGAGAACCAAGCCGAGAACAGCGGTCAACACCCAGCTCAGGCTGGCTCTGTAACCGTTGTTACTCATTTGGATTACCCCAGAACCTTGTGTCGCCGCTCGTGAAGCCACGAATTGCTCGGCAGGATGTATTACGAAAAGCGTTACCTATTTGACGATTTCGTTCACCCATCTGAGTAGCGGAATCGCCTCAGTTTCTCAGGGTCGGCATTGAACCTGGTCCTCTACGTGCTACTCTTGTGGAAGAGGCTGTCATGGTAGCGACGATGGATCGGATCAATGCGCTGTTCGCCGACGCTCGGGAGATGCACCGGTCGGCGCTGGAACAACTGGCCGATGGCGACGTGCGCGACGCGGCCGAGAATGCCTGGTGTGCGACGAAGCGGGCCACCGACGCGCTAATTCTGTACCGCACCGGTGCTGAGCCCGAGACGAGTTCCCGTACCACGTCGGAGCTGCTGGCCTTGGCTAGGAATTACGACGAGGTGGAAAATCTCGTCGGGCGATACTTCACCTGCAGTCAGGTCCTCCACGGCATGTGCTTCTACGATGGGATCTGCGACGAAGACGTACCGAGGCGGATCCGGCAGACCAGCGAGTACATCGACGACGCCGAGCAGATGGCCGGCGGCAGTCCGGCGCCGGCCCCGTAACCGCGCCAACTGGCGGGTGTGATCCGCCCGTTTCGCCGGGCGTCTGTCCTCGGGCAGGCCTCCGGCTCTTTTGGTTCGCCCAACGTGGCGGTTATGGTTATGGACGAGGAAATTTCGCTACTCTGACTGTGGCGTTACGGCCTCGCAAATCATCCAATAAGCCGACGATTTTCGTGGTTGGCATCGCCGAACGGAGCCGCATGCAGAACGACGGTGACCGGCCGCTCGACAGCTCGGGTGACCGTTGTAAAAATGGTTGCTTTTAGTTACAAACCTATCGTCAGCCATTCCTGAAGACGCGGCCTGTGCCGCGCCGCCGCCCCAACAGTGCAAGGCGGCCCCGCATAATTTCCCCTTGCAGGAGCAGGCATATGGTCGCAAACTCCGCCATTGGTCAGGAACCAACCGGGTACGTCCCCTTGCGGTGGCTTCCCAAACTGCTGAAAGCCTTCATCTCACGATCACGCACCTCCACTCTTGACGCAACCCACGTCGAACCGGAGGCCGGAAGGATTCCAGGTGAATGGTTCGAGGGAACCATCATCGAGCTCTGTGGCCTGCCCTGGGATGATCCCGACTGGACATCAGAAAATCCGCAGCCTCTGGATGCCGCCGCTGTGGCGGAACTGCTGCTAATCCTCCTCGATGTCCTGCCCGAACACGCCCTGGCGCCGAACATCACCCCGAACTGGGACGGCGGTGCCATGGCAACCTGGCTCCTGGGAGGCCTTACCCTGGAGATCGAAACCCGGCCGGGCCAGCCGGCCCAATACTGCTATGGTGACGAGAGGGGACAACAAGACTTGGACGACGAGGGCGCCGTCTCCGGCAATGAGGAACGCCTTCGTCGCTGGGCCAAAGTCCTGGCCGATGCAGCCGCAGAACTCGGGCTATGACGGGACAGCACCGACCCGCCGGACACGACCGACTGGTGATGAGACGAATAGGCGCCGGATAATTGACGCATGATCCCTCCACGGGGATTCCGAGACCTCCCAGCAGCCATCTGGATATGGGGCCGGGAGACGGATACGCCTCATGTCGCCTGGTAGGCGACGCCGACCCCGACGAAGTCATAAGTGAAGGCGCAGGAGATTACCTCTATGTGAGGTGATTTCGCTACTCGAGTATTGGCCGACCTGCGCCCGTGCGCTGCTTTCGCGGGAATTTGGAGTATCGCGGTCCTGTTGGCTCGTTCCGTTTCTGCCGTTGTGCCAGGCGGGTCACTCGGGGGTTGGAAACTGTTGGAGGTTTGGTAGGTGATGGTGGTTTTTGGTTGTTCATAGTCAGTCCGCGTCGTCGTTGCCGGGCTGTGCAGCGCGTAAATCGTGGCGCTGGTACCATGTAGTCATGGTAAACCCAGAGGGACACAGTGGGTTGCGGGAACAGTCGGGCTCGTCGGGTCAAGCGCGGCCGGCGACCTATCACACTCGGATCCGCGATTACGTCGGCATGGACCGTTCCGAAGGCGACGCGGCGTTGTCGGCCTATGCCGCGCTCTACGGTCGTGTGGAGCGGAAGCTGTTTGCCGCGGTGGCGGCGGGCAAGGCCGCGACGTCGCTGAAGAGCGAGTACCTGAAGCGGTACGGGATACCGGCGCGGATGTTCAACGGGGTGCAGGTGTCGCTGGAGGGGAAGGTTGCGTCGGTCAAGGAGCAGCAGAAGCTGCGGGTGGATAACCTGGGCCGTCAGATTGCTCGGGCGGAGCGCCAGATTGCCGGTGCTGCCGAGCATGGGCGTTGGCAGCAGGTCCATGAGAAGCGTCGCCGTCTGGCGAACCTGCAATCCAAGCTGGCGGCGTTGGAAGACGATATTGAGCAGGGGCGAGTGCGGCTGTGCTTCGGGTCGAAGCGCCTGTGGCACAGACAGTACCACCTTGGTGAGAACGGCTACGGTAGCCATCAGGCATGGCTGGCGGACTGGCGGTACGCGCGCAGCAATGAGTTCTTCGTGCTGGGCAGCCGGGATGAGACCGGTGGTTGCCAGTTGTGCGTGGCCACGGTTGCTGATGACGGCACGCTGACCCTGCGGCTGCGGATGCCGGACAGTTTGGTGGCTCAACACGGCAAGTACCTGACCATCAAGGGGGTTCACTTCAACCACGGTCACGAGCAGGTGCTGGCGGCGTTGGAGAGCAACGCCGATTACACCCGTTACCGGCGTGAGCATGGCGAGAAGGCGGCGAGAGCCAGTGAGTTGGGCCAGGCCGTCAGCTACCGGTTCAAGCGGGACGGGAAGGGCTGGCGGGTGTTCGCCACCACG
>DAOUJY010000142.1:0-5135 GCA_034421995.1 Dehalococcoidia bacterium
CGTGGCAATCCCGTTGGGGCAAGGAACGCCGCTTCGGTCGGCGAGATTGCCACGGCGCTGCGCGCCTCGCAATGACAGGTAAGGGGCGCGCCTTGCAATGACAGGTAAGGGGCGCGCCTTGCAATGACAGGTAAGGGGCGCGCCCACCTCTGTCATTGCGAGCGCAGCGCGGCAATCCCGTTGGGGCGAGGGATGCTGCTTCGGGCGGCGAGATTGCCACGGCGCTGCGCGCCTCGCAATGACAGGTAAGGGGCGCGCCTTGCAATGACAAGTAAAAGGCGTGCCCACCCTGTCATTGCGAGCGCAGCGTGGCAATCCCGTTGGGGCCAGGGACGCCGCTTCGGTCGGCGAGATTGCCACGGCGCTGCGCGCCTCGCAATGACATTCCGTGAAAAACCCCCGCCGGGTCTGGCCGGCGGGGGCATTGGTTGGTCCTGGTTGGCGGCGGCGGCGCAGCCTAGCCTGGGTTGTGCCGCTGCACGATGTCCACGATGCGGGAGTCCAGGCTTCCCAACTGGTCATCCAGAACGCCGGCGTCAGCGTAGGCGACCGCCAGGTGGGCGTCGTGCTGGATGTCTTCCCAGTCGGTTTCCAGCTCGAACTCGTCGCGCAGCTCTTCAAACAGCCGGTCCAGCGAATCCTTGTCGAACATATCCGTTTGTTACCTCCTCCTGATGGTCGGCGACCTTGCTTGCGGTTCGGTCTCCCAGCGCCAGCCAAGCCGCCGACTGTTGTTACCAGCAATGACGCCGGACCCTCCGCCCGGACGCCATCCGGCGTGTATGGCAGCAGGGGGTATATTACCCCCATTCGCCGCCGGGGGCAAGCGTCGCCGCCGCGGTGTTATACTGCCCGCCACCATCACCGAGCCGAGCCGAACCGAGCCGAACCGAACCGAGGCGCGCCATGGGCGAATCCGCGGTCACCCTGAACCCCTACGTCGTGTATTCCTTATTGGGCTTCATCACCCTGGCACAAACCGCTACGATTGCTCTGGTGATCCGGCTTATTTTCCGCCTCGAGAGTATGCTCACAGAGATCAGTAGTGAGTGAACCTTGCTGACGGCTTTCCGGCGAAAGCCGGAATCCAGGACGCTCCACCATGAAGCAACCCTGCGTCTATATCCTGGCCAGCCGGCGCAATGGGACGTTGTACGTTGGCGTTACTTCCAACCTGCCGCAGCGGGTCTGGCAGCATAAGAATAATGCGGTTGCCGGGTTCACCAGCCGCTACGGCGTTCATACTCTGGTCTGGTACGAAAGCCACGAAACGATGGAAAGCGCAATCGTCCGGGAGAAGGCGATCAAGGAATGGAAACGGGCCTGGAAACTTGCGCTGATTGAGAAGAGCAATCCGGCCTGGCGAGACCTGTACCGGGACCTTGCCTGAGCCGGATTACTGGATTCCGGCTTTCGCCGGAATGACGGTGGGGGGCGGCGCTGGATTCCGGCTTTCGCCGGAATGACGGTGGAGGGCCGGAATGACGGTGGGGAGGGCCGGAATGACGGAGTGGGGGCGGAATGACGGAGTGGGGCCGGAATGACGGAGTGGGGGCGGAATGACGGTGGGGAAGCCGGAGTCCAGTCCTACCGTCGCTCCGGCGGAAGCCGGAGTCCAGGGGTGTGTGGTGAACGCATCGGGGACGAAACTGACGATTTGCGGCGCTGGATTCCGGCTTTCGCCGGAATGACGGTGGGGGGCGGCACTGGATTCCGGCTTTCGCCGGAATGACGGGGAGGGGGCGGAATGACGGTGGGGTTCGTCTCTCCATTATACCGCCGGCCGTCGCCCGCCCCAATCCAACATCCCGTCCGTCCATCCGGTAGATCCATGCCGTCTGCCGTCTGCCGTCACCGCCCGTTCCGCCGCGCCGTGCTGACCCCGCCGGCGAACCCCAACAGCGCCCCCACCGTGCCTTTGATGGTCCAGTCCGCCACGTTCGACAACTGCTGCTGCACCGGCGTCGGCTCCGGTCCGGTTATCGCCGACATCCACACCAGGACGCCGCCGCTCATCAGCGCCAGGGCGAACAGCATTACCAATACTATGATGGGCAGCGCGCGCTGGCTCATTGCCGGTTCGCCTCCGGTTCGGCCGGCGCAGCGGCGTTGGGGGCGGGGCTCTCCCGGCCGCGCTGATAGATATAGTACATCAGACCGCCGAAGCTGCCCAGCAGCAGCAGCAGCCCCACCGCCATCATGAACAGCCCCAATGCCGCCATCGCCGTTTCCATAGAATCCACCTCCGCATAACCCGCAGTTCGTCCCTCCATTATACCGCCCGCGCCGGAACCCGTAGGGGCGACCGGCCGGTCGCCCCTACCCGCGGCCACGCCACGCGGCGCTCCGCCCCACCAACCAACCCGGCCCACCCCGGGCCCGCCCCGTCCGTAACTTCCCCAAAAAATCGCCCAAATCCGGCCCTTTCTTGTAATACTCCCGTAATATCCACCCCGCTAAAATGGCACGCCAAGTCTGGAAATCCACCCGGCCGGCCCCCGTGGCCGGCTTCAACGCAAGGAGGTGATACCCCCACAGCACCTGACCAAAGCCGCCCCGCCACTGGCCCCGGGCGCGCCAACCAACAACCAGAACGCAGATGGCAATCTCACAAGGAGATTTTGTCAAATGAGTAGAAAAACGAAAAAACTGATTTGGGCAGCGCCCCTGATGGCGGCCTTCGCCGTCGTCGGCGCCCTGGCCCTCTTCATGGCCCTGGCCCCCGACCCGGCCCGGGCCGACCACGTCGACCTCCCCGGCATCGTCACCGGCGTCACCGCCACCGCCGACGGCCGGGATACCATCAACGTCAAGTGGAAGGCC
Organism: Dehalococcoidia bacterium; assembly: GCA_034421995.1. Classification (GTDB taxonomy): domain Bacteria; phylum Chloroflexota; class Dehalococcoidia; order Lucifugimonadales; family UBA3495; genus Bin87. The sequence continues at coordinate 2,824 of DAOUJY010000142.1, forward strand.
CCCGACGACGGCGGCGCGGTCGCCTACTACCGCATCGACCGGTCCATGGAGGGCGTCGCCTGGATGCGCCTGGAGCAGATGCACACCGGCAGCCTCAGCTACGCCGACACCATGGGGCTGAAGCCCAATACGGAATACCACTACCGGGTCTTTGCGGTGAACTCGGCCGGTTCCGGCCCCTCCTCCGACCTTGGCGCCGACAACATGGCCACCACGGGCATGGCGGTCAAGCCGGGCCCGGTGCGGATGCTGACCGCCGCGGCCATGGGGCCGAACCAGGTCAACCTGTCCTGGTATCCCCCCACCGACAACGGCGGGGCCAGCGTCGTCCGGTACTGCATCGCCACCTGGCCCGACGGCGCAACTATACCGGCCGAGGCAACTCTGCCCACCGCGGCAACGCCGACAGAAAATGATCCTGCTGCTACCGATGGCACCGATTGCCAGGCTACCACGACGCCCACCACCCTCCCGGCTGAAAATGCAGCAGACGCTGAGGGCGTCATCGTCGTCCGGGCTCCCACGGGAGCCGGCAAGGTCGAGTTCATGCACAAGAGCCTGCCGCACAACCACGCTCGTCATTACCAGGTGTACGCGGTCAACAGCATGGGGTGGTCCACCGTGCCGTCCCAGCCGAACCCCCAGCCGCGAACTGCCCAGGCGGGCCAGCCCAGCGCGCCGATCCTGCGCATTACGAGGGACACCGTCGTTTCCCAAACGCCTTCTACGGACTTTTGGCTTACCTGGCCGGAAGACGACGGCGGAGCGCCCATCAGTGGATGGGATGTCGATACCAAGATTGGAGACGGTAACTTTGCCGACACCGGTGGCTTCCACAATCTGGGCATTGACGGCCTTGACAACCCTACGGGCGCCGGCCCCCAGTGCGATTCCTGTACCGTACAGCCCGACGCGATTACAATCGTGCGGGTTCGCTTTCAAAGCACAACAGCGCAAGGCGACGAAGGCAACGTGAAGGAAGGCAAATGGTCCAACACGCAGACGATAACGACTGTTGGAGGCGCGACTCAGGGCCCTCCCCCTCCCCCCGCAGTAGCGGAGCTTGAGGCGACGACGGGAAAGCACCTGCGGCAGATCGATCTCAGCTGGAAGAAGGAGCCCGGCGTCGGCTACGTGATCGACTACCGGGAGGCAGGCGCGCCTGTCGACACTGGAACCGCTGAGCAGAGCGTGAATGAGTTTCGGTGGATGCCGTTGCAGAAGAATACCGGCTATTCCGAAGGGACGTATCGCCACCATGGCCTGAAGCCGGGCACCGAGTACGAGTACCGCGTGTTCCCGATTAAAAGCGGCCGCTACGCTGCTCCGGCGGCCATTACCGGCATGACCAAGGCGGCTACGGTGCCGGGCGTGGTGACGGCATTGCGGACGTCCTCGGACGATCCCACCATGATCACGGTGGCATGGGACAAGCCGGCGGTTGAGGGCGGCCATCCCATCACCGGCTATCGCGTCGAAATCGGATCCGACGCCAGCTGGCCGGCGGATACGTCAACTGTAATGGCAACCCATCCTGATGACGACTGTCCTGCTTTGGGGGCTGGCGTGGTCTGCGTCCGGGATATCATGGGCGCCGACAACACCATGTTCACCCTGGGCAAGCTGACCGCCGGGACCGACCGGTGGTTCCGGGTCTTCGCCATCAACCAGGTGGTCAAGGATGACGGGCTTAGTCTAACTCAGCAGAGTCTGGCCCGGCCGAAGAAAGGCACCTCGGCCAAGGCCGGCACGCCCGCCGTGCCGGTGGACCTGACGGCGCAGGCGGCCCGGGACGCCAACATCAACGAGGCGGCGCGGCTGGGCGTCGATATTCTCTGGAACGCTCCCGACGACCCCGCCGGCGACGTGGTCACCGGCTACGTCATCGAGCGCCGGACCAAGGCCAACGCCGCCGCCGACTGGACCGCCTGGGACACCGACTGGAAAATGATCGACACCGGCACTCCGCCGCGCACCTCCATCGGCGACACCACGCCGGTCAGCGGCCTGGCCGCCGGCGAGATGCGCCAGTACCGGGTCAAGGCCAAGAGCGGCGAGGGCACGGGTCCCATGACCTACCCGGTAACCTACCCCGCCACCAACATGGCCATCCCCAGCGTCCCGCAGATGGTCATGGCCGCGAAGTCCGCGGACATGCCCACTTCCAAGGTCAAGGTGTCCTGGGAAGCGCCGGCCATGAACGCCGACGACGTCACCGGCTACATCATCGAGCGCAAGTACCCCGGCGACGGGGTGGGCGCCATCCCCGCCGACGGCTACAACGACGGCGTGATGGGCCGCGACCACGCCTT